>NZ_RYZH01000080.1 GCF_003977685.1 Tautonia sociabilis
GCGGGACGGACGCCTTCCCGGCGACCAGACCCGCGAGGTCACACCCGTTCCCATCCCGAACACGGCCGTTAAGCTCGCGGGGCCCATGATAGTGCTTCGGCGCGAACGTCGGTCATCGCCGGGTCCCATTCCCGAAGACGCCCTGCATCACCCCCGTGATGCGGGGCGTCTTCGCGCGCTGACTTCTTCTTCCCTTGCTCACTTCCCTCGCGTCGGATCGGCTGCGGGCGATTCCTGTCCCGAGCGACGCTCCTCGCTTCTCGAATCCGATCACTGCGATCGGCCCGATTCCCGATGATCTGGCCGAGGACCCGATCGCGATTCCGGGGATGTCCCTCGTCCGCCCGCACCGAAACTGATCGATCGACCGGGGCCGGCGGCCCCTGACCAATCATGGCCGACCGACGTGACGCACACCGATCCCGCCTCGAATTTGGGAGCTCCCACGTTGCCGACGCTCCCGTCCGGCGAGGTTGTGGATCGCAGGGACGACGCGATGCCGGATCGGGGGGCATTGCGCCCCTCCGGCGCGGAACGAACCCAACGCGATCGGCACAAGTTGTTTCTGGATCTCGGAGATCGTCGAACCGGAAGCCCGTGAATTCGGCGCACCGTGTCGATTCGAGGCGCGTTCGAGGCGTCGTCCGCCGAGGAGTCCTCGGCGTTCCAGGGGTGGGCCGAGGCTTCGGGCGGGAGCGTCGTCAGGAACACGTCGGGCGATGGCGCGCTGGCGCGGAGCGAACCCATCACTCATCGCGAAGAGGCGGTTGTTGCAACAGGTTGCGTCGATCGGGCTCAGCGCACCGGAGCGTACTGCCGGCACAGGGGGGGGGCGGCCGTCGGGAGGGGGGCCGGAAGGGCTCAGGATGGCTCGGGGGCCGTTGTGGGGAGGCCGAGCAGCTCGTCGACCGCTCGGCCGATGTCCGGGGAACGCATCAGGGACTCGCCGACGAGGATGGCGTCGACCCCGGCAGCCTCCAGCCGCTCGACATCGGCCCGGTCCCGGATGCCGCTCTCGCTGACCAGCAGCACCCCCTCGGGCACTCGGGGGCGGAGGCGGAAGGTGTGCTCCAGGTCGGTGACGAACCGGGTGAGGTCTCGGTTGTTGATCCCGACGAGATCGGCGCCGGCCGAGAGGACCCGGTCGAGGTTGGCGTCCTCGTGGATTTCGACCAGCGCGGCCATGCCCAGCGACCGGGCTCGGGCCAGGAGGGCGGCCAGCGTCGGATCGTCGAGGATCTCGGCGATCAGCAGCACGGCATCGGCCCCTGCCATGCGGGCTTCGACCACCTGATACTCGTCGATCAGGAAGTCCTTGCGGAGAATCGGGATCGCCACCGAGGCCCGGACGCGGGCGAGGTACGAGAGGTGCCCCTGGAAGTAGGGCACGTCGGTCAGCACGCTGAGGCAGTCGGCCCCGTGGGCCTGGTAGGTGCGGGCGATGGCGACGGGGTCGAAGTCGGCCCGGATCACTCCGGCCGAGGGGCTGGCCTTCTTCACCTCGGCGATCAGCCGGATCGGCCCGGGGCCCATCAGCGCCTGCCGGAAGTCTCGTACCGGGGGAGCCTCGGCGGCCCGGGCCTCCAGCTCGTCGATCGGCATGCGTTTGCGGGCTTCCAGCACCTCGCGGCGCTTGGTGGCGACGATCTCGTCGAGGATGGTGGGCATGGCGTGTTGCCTCGTTGTCTCGGCCTGTGCCGTCTGGAATCTTCTCGACCGCCCGGTTGGCCGGCGAGTCGACGGCGCGGGGGTTCGGGGGCCCTTCACGCGACCGCGCGGAGCCGACCCTGCCCAGCCTCCCCCGGGAGTCCTGTCGAGGAGGGGGGAGATCGTCCCGAGCGGGGTCGGGGATCAGAAGTCGGCGTGACCAGGGGTGCGGGGGAAGGGGATGACGTCCCGGATGTTGGCCATGCCGGTGATGTACTGGATGGTGCGCTCGAATCCGAGGCCGAACCCGGCGTGGGGGACGGTGCCGTAGCGGCGGAGGTCGCGGTACCAGGAGTAGGAGCGGCGGTCGAGGTGCAGGGCGTCGAGCCGGGCGTCGAGGACGTCGAGCCGCTCCTCGCGCTGGCTGCCGCCGATGATTTCGCCGATGCCGGGGGCCAGGACGTCCATCGCGGCGACGGTCTTGCCGTCGTCGTTGAGCCTCATGTAGAAGGCCTTGATGTCCTTCGGGTAGTTCATCACGACCACAGGGCGGCCGACCAGCTCCTCGGTCAGATACCGCTCATGCTCGGACTGGAGGTCGGTCCCCCAGGAGACGGGGAACTCGAACGACTTGCCCCGGGCGACCGCCGCTTCGAGGGCCTTGATCGCGTCGCCGTAGTCCATCCGCTCGAAGCTCGACTCGACGAACGCCTCGACGCGGCGGACGCAGTCCTTGTCGATCCGGTCGGCGAAGAAGGCCATGTCGTCGCCGCGTTCGTCGAGCACGGCGCGGAAGATGGTCTTGAGGAAGTCCTCGGCCAGGTCGGCGTCGTCCTTCAGGTCGGCGAAGGCGATCTCGGGCTCGATCATCCAGAATTCGGCCAGGTGGCGGGTTGTGTTCGAGTTCTCGGCGCGGAAGGTCGGGCCGAAGGTGTAGACTTTGCTCAGGGCCAGGCAGTACGCCTCGACGTTGAGCTGGCCGGAGACGGTCAGGTAGCTCGGCTTGCCGAAGAAGTCGCGGGAGAAGTCGACGCCTCCCTGCTCGTCCCGAGGGAGATTGGCGAGGTCGAGGGTGGAGACGCGGAACATGGCGCCGGCCCCCTCGGCGTCGCTGGCGGTGATGATCGGGGTGTGGACCCAGAAGAAGCCGCGCTGGTGGAAGTAGCGGTGCACGGCCATCGACAGCGAGTGCCGCACCCGGGCGATGGCGCCGAAGGTGTTCGTCCTCGGGCGGAGGTGGGCGACCGTCCGGAGGAACTCGAACGAGTGCCGCTTGGCCGACACGGGGTAGGTGTCCGGGTCGTCGACCTTGCCGACGACCTCCACCCGGCTCGCCTTCACCTCGACGGCCTGCCCCTTGCCCTGCGAGGGGACGAGCTCTCCCGCGACGATCACGGCGCAGCCGGTCGTCAGGTGGGCGATCTCGTCCGAGTAGTTCGGCAAGGTTGCCTCGGCGACGACCTGGATGGGGTGGAAGCCCGAGCCGTCGTGCACCTGGAGGAACGACAGGCCGGCCTTCGAGTCGCGTCGGGTGCGGATCCAGCCCTTCAGGATGACGGTCGAGCCGGTCGGCACGTCGCCGGCCAGCAGGCTTTGGATGGAGGGCGATGGGGTGGGCATGTCGGCTCGGATCGCGTCTGCGACGGCTCGGCGAGGGTCGCGGCCCTCGGGGCGTCGGGCCGCGGCTTGAACTCGAATCGGTTCGGATCGGAGGGGCCATTATCCTCCCGCCCCTCCCGGCTGTCCATCGCCGCGGGGGTCGGCGGCCGGGAGAGCCGGGGGCGAGGGCGGCCGTCGTGGACAACTCGGACGAGCCGCCGCTATCATCGCGGAGAGGACGGCCGTCCCTCCCGCCCCGAACCCTCCCCCTCGAACGGACCGCTCGCCGTGGCCACTCAGACCGACCCTGCCCCGAAGGCCGAGCCGGAGATCGACAAGTCCGGACATCGGGTCCGCTCGATGTTCGCGAGCATCGCCGGCAAGTACGACCTGCTCAATCACTTGCTGAGTCTGAACATCGACCGGCTCTGGCGGTCGTTCACCGTGAGAACCGTCCCCCCCGAGCCAGGCGTGCCGGTGCTCGACTGCTGCACGGGGACGGCTGACCTCGCCCTGGCCTACGACCGGGCGGCGGGGGGCAAGACGACGGTCATCGGCTCGGACTTCTGCCGGGAGATGCTGCTCATCGGCAACGAGAAGGCCCGCAAGCGGGGAGCGACCGGGAGGGTGACCCTGATCGAGGGGGACACCCAGCGGCTGCCGTTCCCGAGCGACGGGTTCGGCGTCGTGACGGTCGCCTTCGGCCTCCGGAACGTGAGCGACACGGTCCGGGGGCTGGACGAGATGATCCGGGTCGCCCGGCCGGGGGGCAAGGTGGCGATCCTGGAGTTCTCCCGGCCGAGAGGACCGGTGCTGGGGAGGATGTACCTGGCCTTCTTCCGACACCTCCTGCCGAGGGTCGGTCAGGCGATCGCCCCGAACCGGTACGACGCCTATCGCTACCTGCCCGAGACGGTGATGCGGTTCCCCGACGGCCAGGAGATGCTCGACCTGATGACCGCTCGGGGGCTGGTCGACGCGGTGCAGCACCCGCTGACGTTCGGCATCGCCACGCTGTACGTCGGCACCAAGCCGGGGGCTTCCCGTTGAGCCGGGCGGCAGGACCGGACGATCGGCCGGTCGTGCTGGCGATGACCGGCGCGAGCGGGGCGCCGTACGCGGTCCGGCTGCTGCGGGTGCTCTGCGCCTCGGGCCGGACGGTCCACCTGACGATCAGCCCGAGCGGCGCCCACGTGCTGCGGGAGGAGACAGGGATCGCCCCGGCGCAGTCATCCTCTCGGTTCGACCCGGCCGTCTTCGGCGCCCTCGGCCCTGGCCGAGTCGTTTACCACCACCACGCCGACTTCACGGCCGGCATCGCCAGCGGCTCGTTCCCGACCGCCGGCATGGTCGTGTGCCCGTGCAGCATGAGCACCCTGGCGTCGATCGCCAGCGGGATGACGACCAACCTGATCGCTCGGGCGGCGGATGTTCATTTGAAGGAGCGTCGTAGGCTGATCCTCGTCCCCCGGGAGACGCCGCTGAGCCTGATCCACCTGGAGAACATGGCGAGCGTCACCAGGGCCGGGGCGGTCGTCTTGCCGGCGATGCCGGGCTGGTATCACCACCCGACCGCGCTGGACGACCTGGTCGACTTCGTGGTGGCCCGGATCCTGGACCAGCTTGGCATCGGGAACGAGCTGATCCGGCGATGGGGTTACGGAGCGCCGCCGGGGGAGGCTGATCAAACCGGCTGATCGGCCGGCCTTGCCCGCTCGCACGCCTCCAGCATGGCTTGGAGCGGTTCGGGGTCGGCGAGGCGGTGGTCGGTGCCGACGACGACCAGGGCGGAGTCGGGCAGGCCGCTGGCGAGGAGCAGCTCCCGGCTCTCGGCGATGGGGATCACGTCGTCGGCCTCGGAGTGGATGATGACCGTGCCGGGCTTGGCGGTCGAGGCCGATCCCCAGCGCTTCCAGGCCGGGCAAAGCAGCACCAGCGGGGTCCAGCCCGACTGGAGGTTCATCGCCACCGCCCCTCCCCGGGAGGAGCCGACGATCACGTCCGGGCGATGGCGGTCGTACACCTGCTGGGCCTGGCGGACGGCGCGGTCGAAGTCGTCGTCGTCGAGCTGAGGGTTGAGAACCGTGTGGCCGGCCCGGGAGAGGTAGGTCGGCTTCACGCCGCCGGGGACCGAATGCCAGCCGTGGAGGAAGAGGATCGTCATGGGAGGTCGTCCCCGCTCCGGGTCGTCTCAGGTCGCTCATTGGATTCTTCCCGGGGCTCCCCTTCCCGACAAGGGCGACCGGCCCGGCCCGTCGGCTCCGAGACCGGGAGGAATCAGGGGCTCGGAGAGGCCAGGCCGGTCCGCTCCTCGCTGACCCGCCAGAGCCGGCGGGCGGCCTCGTCGTCCTTGGCGGCCCGGGAGGGCTCGGCGGGCGTCCTCTTGATGAAGTATCGGCCGGAGACCCCCTCGACCTCGGGAGCGCTCGCCAGGTAGACCGAGGTTCGCGCCCCCTGCTCGGGGGAGATGGCGAACACGCCGGCCAGCCGCCGCATCGCCCAGTAGCCGGTCCCGTGGCCGGAGAAGAACGACGAGTTCACAAAGCCGGGGTGCAGGGCGTTGACCGTCACCCCCGTCCCCTCCAGCCGTCGGGCCAGCTCCCGGGCGAACAGTAGGTTGGCCAGCTTCGATCGGCCGTAGGCCATCATGCCCTGGTAGCGCCGCCGGCCTTCGAGGTCGTCGAAGTCGAGCGTCATCCCGCGATGGGCCTCGGAGGAGACGATCACCACCCGGGACGGGGAGGACGCCTCCAGGAGGTCGCGGAGCAGGATCGTCAGCAGGAAGTAGGCCAGGTGGTTCAGCGCGAAGGTCCGCTCGATGCCGTCGACGGTCTCCCGACGCTCCAGGAACAGGGCGCCGGCGTTGTTGACAAGGACGTCGAGGCGGTCGAACCGGCGGCGGAACTCCTCGGCGAGGAGTCGGACCTCGGCCTGGGAGGAGAGGTCGGCGACGAGGGCCTCGACCCTCGGGTTGCCGGTCCGCTGGCGGATGCGGGCGAGGGCGGCCTCGCATCTCGTCGGGTCGCGGCCCACCAGGACGACGGTCGCCCCCTTCCGGGCCAGCTCCTCGGCCGTGACGGCGCCGATGCCGGACGTCGCCCCCGTCACCAGGCAGGTCTTGCCGATCATCGTGGCCTCGGTCTCCGGCATTGTGGTCGTCCCTCCGGCCGCTCGGGGCCGAGGTGAGAGGAAGGGAAGCGGGGCCTAACGGATCGGCCCCGAGATGACTAGACTCTAGGGGCGAAGGGAGCGATCGGGCATGCCCCTTCCGCCCCGATTGGGGGGGAAACTCGACAACGGCGGGACCATGACGACGGAGCAAGCGAAACCCCTGAAACCCCTTGCGGCGATCCGGGAGCTGCTGGGGCTTGTCCGGTTCAGCCACACGCTGTTCGCCTTGCCGTTCGCCCTGCTCGGTGCGGCGATGGCGGCGGCCGGGCATCGGACCGGGCCGAAGCCGTGGCTGGGGATCCTGCTCTGCATGGTCACCGCCCGCTCGGCGGCGATGGCCTTCAACCGGCTGGTCGACCGGCACCTCGACGCCCGCAATCCAAGGACCGCCACACGGCACCTGCCCAGCGGCCGGCTCTCGGTGCGGGCGGTGACCCTGTTCACGATCGCCAACGCGGCGCTGTTCGTGGCGAGCACGGCCCTGTTCCTCCCGGAGAACCCGTGGCCGGTCGTGCTGTCGGTGCCGGTCCTGCTCTGGCTGCTCGGTTACTCGTATGCGAAACGATTCACGAGTCTGGCGCACTACTGGCTCGGCGCGGCGCTGGCGATGGCGCCGATCGCGGCCTGGATCGCCATTCGGGGGGACCTCGCCTGGCCTCCAGTGCTGCTCGGCCTGGCGGTGCTTTGCTGGGTCGGCGGGTTCGACATCATCTACGCCTGCCAGGACGCCGCGTTCGACCGGCAGAGCGGGCTGCGGAGCATCCCCGCCCGGCTCGGGGTCGGCGGCGCGTTGCGGCTGGCGGCGGCGAGCCACGCGGCGATGGTGGTCTGCCTGGTCGCGACGGGGCTGAGCTATCCGGCCTTCGGCCTGGTCTACTGGGTGGGCGTGGCGACGGTGGCAGTGCTGTTGTCGTATGAACATGCGATCGTTCGCGAGTACGATCTCGGGCGTGTCAATGTCGCGTTTTTTTACGTAAATATTGGCATCAGCCTGGGGTTGCTGGCGATCGGCCTGCTCGACCTGGCGATCTGACGAGGGGCGGGCCCTTGGCCGACCACTCCGATCTTGTCGAGATGTTCGAGCGGTTGCCGATCTTCGCAGGCGGGCTGCTGTTCGGCCTCGTCTCGGGGGTGGTCGCCGTCCGGCTCGCGATGTCGGGGACGCGGCGGTTCTCTTCCGTGGGTGCGGTCGTCCGGCTGATCGCGGCCCGGAGACGACCTCCCGGCCGGCGGCGGCGGGTAGGGCGGCCTGGGAGGAGGTGGTAGAATCCGGCCCTCTGGGACGGCCGGCGCCGCTGCTGCCGCCCCTCCTCAATGGCCGGGAGCCGCAACGATGACCGAGAGAACGCCTCGACCGAGGATCGCGACGCCGACCGCCCTCGCCCTCGCCCTCGCCCTCGCCCTCCTGCCGCTCGCCTCGGCGACCGCCCAGGACGACCGTCACCCGCCGAGCGACGAGCAGCTCGCCGCCATCCGAGAGAAGTCGGCCGAGCTGGCCGAACGGCTCGATCGGCTGGATGGGGCGCTCAGCCCCGATCAGCGCGCGGTGGGGGACGCCTTCGCCGACGTGGCCATTTTCCACAAGGCGGCCGAGTGGATCGTTCGCCACGGCGAGTTCTTCGAGGAACGCTCCGCCGAGTGGACGATCGACGCCCTCGACCGAGGGCTTTCCCGGGCCGAGCAGGCCCTCAATGGCGATCGCCCCTGGGAAACGGCCGAGGGGGGAGTGGTCCGGGGGTTCGTGTCGAAGGTCGACGGATCGGTGCAGCCGTATGCGGTGTACCGGCCGGAGGGGCTGGACCGGGGGCGCCGGGTGCGGCTGGATGTGGTCTTGCACGGGAGAAATGCTCGGCTGAATGAAGTGCGGTTCATCCGGGATCACGACGGGAAGCCGGCCGAGGGGATTCCGACCGATCGGATCGTGCTGCACGTCTACGGCCGGGGGAACAACGCCTACCGGTGGGCGGGGGAAACGGACGTCTTCGAGGCGATCGCCGCAGTTCGTCGCACCGAGCAGATCGACCCGGCCCGGATCGTTCTGAGGGGCTTCTCGATGGGGGGGGCGGGCGCCTGGCACCTGGGGTTGCACTTCCCAAGCGAATGGGCCGCCGTGGAGGCGGGGGCCGGGTTCTCGGAGACGATCCGGTATGCGAAGCTCGACGATCTTCCTGAGTATCAGCGCAAGGCACTGCACATCTATGATGCCGTCGATTATGCCCTCAACGCATTCGGCGTGCCGATCGTCGGCTACGGGGGAGAGGAAGACCCGCAGCTCCAGGCGTCGGAGAACATCGTCGAGGCGCTGCGGTCGCTTGGGATCGAGACGACGACCGAGGGGCTTCAGACCCGGGCCGAGGGGCTGGAGTTCCTCCGAGTGGTCGGCGCCGGGATGGGGCACCGGGTGGACGAGGAGAGCAAGGCGGTCATCGACGCTTTCCTCGACGAGAACGCCGATCACGGGGTCGACGCCGACCGCCCCCGGGTGCGGTTCGTCTCCTACACGACGAAGTACCACCGGGCGGCGTGGATCCAGGTTCCCGAGCTGATCGAGCACTACCGGAGGGCGACCGTCGAGGCCGAGGTCGACCCGGAGGATCCGTCGGTGGTCGCGATCGCCACGGAGAACGTCGCGGTGCTGGCCGTCGAGCGCCAGGTGGCGGAGACGGCCCGGATCGACGGGGTCGAGCTGCCGTTGGCGGACGCGGCCGGGGGGCTGCTGCCGTCGGTCTTCTATCGAAGGCGGGGGGATTCGTGGGAGGTGCTCGATTACGAGCAGTCTCGGGCGATCCAGACCAACGCCGAGACGCGCAAGCACCCCGGCCTGCAGGGGCCGGTTGACGACGCCTTTACCGGCCCGTTTCTGTGCGTGAGGGGGACGGGAACCCCGTGGAACCCGGGGATCCACCGCTGGGCGGTCGAGCGGCTCGACCGCTTCGCCGAGGAGTGGGACCAATGGATGCGAGGGGAGCTGCCGATCAAGGATGATGTGGATGTGACGGATGAGGACATCCGTCGGTTCCACCTCGTCTTGTTCGGCGACCCGGGGTCGAACCTGCTGATCGATCGGCTCTTGCCTCGGCTCCCTGTGGGATGGGTCCGGGGCCGGGTCGGATTCCAATCGCCGTATCCGGCGGAGAGCCACGCTCCGGTGCTGATCGCGCCGAACCCGCTGAACGTCGGGCGCTACGTTGTGGTCAACAGCGGCCACACCTTCGGGGCCGACGCTTTCCGGGGCACCAACGCGCTGCTCTTCCCCCGGCTGGGAGACTTCGCGGTCATCCGGATCGATCGGGAGGGGGGCGAGGTGGTCGAGTCGGGTTACTTCGACGAGGGGTGGAAGCTGGCGGTTCCGGAATAGCCGAGGGCGGCTTCCGGAGCTCGATCGAGAATGGCCAGTCGTTGGGCCGGGGAGGCCGGGGAAGGCGCCTCCCCGGCCGTTCCGAGCCTCGAAGGATCGGCGATCCGAGGACGAGACGTCGGGGGAGAGCCCGATCGGCGGTCGCCTCTCACCGGAGGCTGGAGGGCCGGCCGCCGATCGGGAGCGCGGGACCGGCCGTCGCCTCGGATGGAGGATCAGCGGACGACGCCGGCGAGGGCGGGCACGTCGATGTGCTCGCCGGGCCACCAGCGGGCGCCGTCTCGCTCGATCCGGTGGTAGAGGGTGTCGCGCTCGACGGGGATGCGGCCGGCCTCCTCGATGAGGCGGCGGATCTCGGCGATGGTCAGTTCCTGGGGGGTCTCGGCGCCGGCCTCGTGGTAGATCGTCTCGTAGACGACGGTGCCGTCGAGGTCGTCGGCGCCGAAGGACAGCGCCACCTGCGCCGTCTTGATGCCGAGCATGATCCAGTACGCCTTGATGTGCGGGAAGTTGTCAAGCATCAGGCGGCTGATGGCCATCGTCTTGAGGTCCATCACGCCGGAGGGCTTGGGGATGTCGCTCATCCGGGAGTTGTCGGGGTGGAAGGCCAGCGGGATGAACGTCTGGAAGCCGCCGGTCTGATCCTGGAGCTCTCGGAGGCGGATCATGTGGTCGATGCGGTGCTCGGGCCGCTCGATGTGGCCGTAGAGCATGGTGGCGTTGGAGTGCAGGCCCAGCTCGTGGGCGGTGCGGTGGCACTCGAGCCAGGCCTCGGTGGAGGCCTTGGCGCCGCAGATCTGGTCTCGGATCTCGGGGTGGAAGATCTCGGCACCGCCGCCGGGGAGGCTGCCGAGGCCGGCGTCGATCAGCCGCTGCATGATGTCGCGGAGCGGGGCGCGCTCGATCTTGCGGAACCACTCGTACTCGACGGCGGTGTACGCCTTGACGTGGATCTCCGGCGCCGCCTCCTTCACCCAGCGGACAACGTCGACGTAGTACTGGAACGGCAGCTTGTTGTGCAGGCCGCCGACGATGTGAAGCTCGGTCGCCCCCCGGCGGTGCGCCTCCTCGGCGCGGGCCTTCACCTGCGCCTCGTTCATCGTGTACGCCCGGTCCTCGCCCAGGTCGGCGCGGAAGGCGCAGAAGTCGCACTTGTAGACACAAACGTTTGTTGGGTTGATGTGCGTGTTGACGTTGTAATACGTGTAATCGCCGTTGTACCGTTCGCGGACGAGGTTGGCCAGCTCTCCGAGGGTGAACAGGTCGTTGGTCTCGTAGAGCGCCAGGCCGTCGTCGAAGCTCAGCCGCTGGCCGGCCTCGACCTTCTCCCGGATCTCCAGCAGCCGATGCGCGTCGGTCGCCATGCGATGGGTCCAGCCATTCGGGGTGAGTCGTGAGGGGGGCCGTTTCGTCGGAAATTTTAGTCGAGATTGAACGAATCATCAAGCAGAGGTTGTGGGGCGGCGGTCCGGCGGTCCGGCTGGAGGAGGGGGCCGGGGGCGGTGTAGACTGCCGGGCCGTCGGGGGGCGGGAGGAGGTCCCGGGCTCCCGGGGGAGGGGACCCGAGGCGAGCATGACCGTCTCCCTGCTGATTGTTGGAGCGAGTGTGAGGGCGGCGGCTGGCTCGGCGCTCCGGGCGGGGTTCGGGCCGGTGGGGGTCGACCTGTTCTCGGACGAGGATCTCCGGGCGATGGCCCGGTCGCGTCGGGTCGAGCCGGGATCGTATCCGGGGGGCTTGGTCCGCCTGGCGGAAGCGGAGCCGGCGGGCCCTTGGATGTACACCGGGGCGCTGGAGAACCACCCCGAGCTGATCGACCGGATCTCGGCCGGGCGTCCGCTGTGGGGGAACGACGGAGCGACGACGCGCACGGTGCGCGATCCGATGGCGATGGCGGAGGTCCTTCGATCCCGAGGGCTTCCGGCCTTGGAGGTGCTCCTCGACCCGGCGGGGCTGCCCGAGGACGGGTCGTGGCTGATCAAGCCGTTGCGGTCGGCCGGGGGGATGGGGATCCGGCCTTGGCTGGGGATCGGGAGCGAGGCCGGGGGGGGCCTGCCGTCCTACTATCAGCGCAGGAAACGGGGGCCGAGCGGATCGGCGGTGTTCCTCGCGGACGGGAGGTCGGGGGTTCTGGTCGGGGTGACCCGGCAGTGGATCGGCGGAGGAGCCGGACCGTTCGGGTACCTGGGGAGCGTGGGCCCGGTGGGGATTCCGGGGGAGATGCGGGAGCAACTGGAGCGGACGGGGCGGGTGCTCTCCCGAGCGTTCGGCCTGAGGGGGTTGTTCGGAATCGACTTCGTGAGCGAGGGGGGAGTGGCCTGGCCGACGGAGGTCAACCCGAGGTACTCGGCGTCGGTCGAGGTGCTGGAATGGGCCACGGGCCGGACGTTGCTGCGGGAGCATGCGGCGGTGTTCGACGGAGCGATTGATCGGCATTCGAGTTGCAGGGTGGAGATTCCGAGCCGTCGGGTCGGGAAGCTGATCGTCTTCGCGAGGAGGGACGGCTCGATCCCGGAGAACGTTCGCTGGAGGCTCGACGACCTGGCGGCCGGGAGGTTCCCTCGGCTGGCGGACCTGCCCGCGCCGGGATCGCGGTTCCGGGCCGGTCAGCCGGTGCTGACGCTTCTGGAGCGGGGGAGGTCGGCGGGGGAATGCCGGCGACGGCTGTTTCGAAGGCTGCTCGGCTGGCGGAGGAGGCTGGATCGGTGGGCCAGGGGCCTGCCCTGAGGGTGGGGGGAGAGAACCAATCGGACCGGGCGTCGTAGGATCAGAACGGCGACGGGTGTCGAAGAATACCGTCGAGGAGTCTGTCTCCTGGAGTGATCGAGGGGAGTCTGTCCATGTTCTTCGGAATCGACCCGGTCTACTTCGTGTTCCTGGCCCCGGCGATGCTGCTCGCCGCCTGGGCGCAGATGCGGGTGCAGTCGGCCTATGCCGAGGGCTCGCGGTACCGGGCCTCCTCGGGAGTGACCGGGGCCCAGGCGGCGGCGGAGGTGATGCGGTCGGAGGGGCTAACTCGGATTGCGATCGAGCCGGTGGAGGGCTACCTGAGTGATCATTACGACCCCAGGCACAAGGTGTTGCGGCTTTCGCCGGGGGTGTACGGTGAGCGGTCGCTGGCGGCCCTGGGGATCGCGGCCCACGAGGCGGGGCACGCGCTCCAGGATGCCCACGGGTACACGCCGCTGACCGTCCGGAACCTGCTGGTGCCGGTCGCCGGGTTCGGGTCGAGCGTGGCCTGGATCGTGATCTTCGCCGGCTTCCTGATGAGCTGGACCGGCTTGGTGATCGCGGGGATCGCCCTGTTCTCGGGCGTGGTCCTGTTCCAGTTGGTCAACCTCCCGGTCGAGTTCGACGCCAGCCGACGAGCCCGGGCGCATTTGCTCTCCACCGGGCTGATTACCCCCGACGAGGAGCCGGTGGTCGCCAACGTGCTCAACGCCGCGGCCTGGACCTACGTGGCGGCGACGCTGTCGAGCGTGTTGACTCTGCTGTACTTCCTGTTTCGGTCGGGCCTGCTGGGGAACAATCGGGACTGACCTCGGGAACGGGGAGGCCGGGAGCCGGGATCGGGGCGGTTCGGTGGGGCGCGGGTGATCCCTGACCAGGGAAGAGGGCGGCGCCGGGGGAGCGAGGGCTGGGTGTCGGCCTTTGGCCGCGGCCGCCGCACCCTTGCGGGTCGGCCCGGGCCTGTTATCATGCGAGCCGAGCGCCCCAGGGCCGAGTGAGTGCGGCCCCCGGGGACCGACCGATTGCCATGCCACGCCCCAGCCTCGGAGATCGACCCCCCATGGCCAGCGATCACACCCTGCTCGTCGGAGAGGCCCTCGTCGGTGAGGGCAACGAGGTCGCCCACATCGACCTGCTGATCGGCACCAAGACCGGCCCCGTCGGCGCCGCGTTCGCCAACGCGCTGGCCAACCAGTCGAAGGGGCACACCAGCCTGCTGGCGGTGCTGGAGCCGAACCTGGCCGTCAAGCCGTCGACCGTGCTGATCACCAAGGTGACGATCGAGGGGCTGGACCAGGCCGTCCTGATGTTCGGCCCCGCCCAGTACGCCGTGGCGAAGGCGGTGGCCGACTGCGTGGCCGACGGCACCATCCCGGCCGACAAAGCCGAGGATCTCTGCATCGTCTGCGGCGTGTTCATCCACCCCGACGCCAAGGACAAGGCCAAGATCAACCAGTACAACTACGAGGCGACCAAGCTCTCGATCAAGCGAGCCATGAAGGGGGAGCCGGCCGCCTCGGAGGTCGTGGCCAAGAAGGACTCGGCCAGCCACCCGTTCGCGTCCTGATGCGATCCTCTCCTGCCGCCCTCCCCTGCCGGGGGGCGGCAGGCGGGGTTGGATGCAGGAGCGAGGCGAGTTCCCGGTGATCGCGAGCCGAGCGTTGAAGACGATCCTCCTCCAGCTCGACACCGACCCCCAGCCCAGCGTCTTCGACGCCGTCGTGGCCGTCGACGCGGGGGTCGACCATCTCTTCCGGCACGGCGGGGTGACGCCGGAGCAGGTGCGGGACCTGGTCTATGGCGCCCTGTTCACTCGGGGGCCGGAGGACCTGAAGCGGACTGCCCTGTTCATCGGAGGCACGGATGTGGCCAGGGCCGAGGCCCTGCTCCGGGCCGCCACCGAGGCGTTCTTCGGGCCGTTCCGGGTCTCGATCCTGCTCGACCCGAACGGCGCGAACACTACCGCCGCGGCGGCCGTGCTCGCGGCGAAGCGGGGGCTCGGCGGCTCGCTCAAGGGGGCGAAGGCGGCCGTGCTGGCCGCCACCGGCCCGGTCGGCCAGCGGGTCGCCCGCCTGCTGGCTCGGCAGGGGGCGGAGGTGACCGTCTCGTCTCGGAGCCAGGAGCGGGCCGGAGCGGTCGCTCGGCAGATCGGAGAGGCGACCGGAGCCCGGCTGACTCCCCTGGCCGCCCCTGACGCCGAGGCGCTCGCCTCGGGGCTTCAGGGGTGTGAGCTCGTCATCGCCGCCGGATCGGCGGGGGTGACCCTCCTGCCGGCCCCGGTGCGGTCGTCGCTGGGGTCGCTGAAGGCGATGATCGACTTGAACGCCGTGCCCCCGCTGGGCATCGAGGGAATCGAGGTCCACGACCGAGACGCCGACCGAGACGGCGTCCGCACCTGGGGGGCGATCGGCGTCGGCGGGACGAAGATGGCGATCCACTCCCGAGCCATCCGGGAGCTGTTCTCGGCGAACGACCGGGTGCTCGACGCCGAGGAGGTCTACGCCCTCGGCGAGGCGCTCGGCTGACGCCTTCCTCCCTCTTGATCCCGGTCGCGAGCGAGCCGATCTCATGCCCCGAGTCGTGGGCACCGACCCCGGCACTGGCAGCCTCGACCTGATTCTGCTGGCCGACGGCGCCGTGCTCGACCAGGGGACGCTCCCTCCCGACGCCGAGCCGGCCTCCCTGCTGGAATGGCTCGACCGCTGGCGGCCGATCGATCTGATCGCCGGGCCGTCGGGGTACGGGCTGCCGCTGGTCCGGGCCGACGAGGCGACGGCGAGCGACCTGGAGCTGATGGCGCTGGTCCGGGAGGACGAGCGCGGCCGGTCGCTTGGCGTCGGCGGTTTCTCCGGCTGGGTCGCGGCGCTGGCCGGATCAGGGCTCCCGGTCGTCTTCCTGCCAGGAGGGATCCACCTGCCGACGATCCCTCCGCACCGCAAGCTGCATCGGGTCGACCTGGGCACGGCCGACAAGGTGGCCGTCGCGGCCCTGGCCCTCCGTCAGGACGCCGACGCCCGGGGGAGGCCGCCGGGGGAGTCGACCTTCGCCCTGGTGGAGATCGGCTCGGCGTTCTCCTCGATCCTCGTGGTCGATCGGGGGGCGATCGTGCATGCCGCCGCCGGTTCAAACGGGCCGATGGGATTGCGGTCGCCTGGGGTTTGGGACGGCGAGGCGGCGTATTTGCTCGGGCCGTTGTCGAAGCGGGACCTGTTCCGGGGGGGGCTCGACGACCTCGGCCCGGCGGCGAGGCCGGCGTTCTTCGAGTCGCTGCGAGCACACCTGGCCGGACTGCTCGAGGTGTCGCCGTTCGACCGGATCTACCTCTCCGGATCGGGCTCGAATCGGCCGGATCTCGAGGGAGCGCTGATCGAGACGCTCTCTCGGTTTGGCGTCGTGTCGTCGCTGGGCCGCCTTCCGGGGGCGGTCGTGAAGCACGCGGCCCAGGGGTCGGCGCTGCTGGCCGACGGCCTGGCCGGGGGCCGGCATGAGGACCTCGTGGCCTCGCTCCGATTGCGGGAGGCGTCGGGCTCGGCGATCGATGGGCTGGAGTCGATGAGGCCCGGGTTCTCGAATCGATTCGCTCGGCGGCCTCCGACCGCTTGAACCGGGGGCGCCGCCACCGCAGAATCGACCCTTGGTTCGTCGGCCGCTTCGAGGGCCGACCTCGACGCGCGTTCCCGATCGGAGCCCCATCGATGGCCTCTCTCCGTTCCCGGATCGCCTCCCTCTTGGCGATCGCCGCCCTGGGTCTGTCCCCCGCCTCGGCCTCGGCCTCGGCCCAGGAGCATGGGCTGGACATCTACTTCATCGACGTCCTCGGTGGCGCCGCCACGCTGGTGGTCACCCCCGAGCGCGAGTCGATCCTCATCGACAGCGGGTGGCCCGGCTTTGACGACCGAGATCCGAAGCGGATTGCCCACGTCCTGAAGGATGTGGCCGGGCTCGACCACCTCGACCACCTGGTGACGACCCACTGGCACATCGACCACTACGGAGGAGTCGAGGGACTGGCGAAGCTCGTCCGCATCGATCGGTTCTGGGACCGCGGCCTCCCCTCCGACGGGATCGCCGGCCTCGACTTCCCCGACGGCCCGAAGCCGGACGATCCGCTGCTGGTCGCCTACCTTGCCGCGAGCGAGGGCAAGCGGACCATTCTGAAGCCCGGCGACGAGCTCCCGCTGGCCGGGGAGGTGTCCGCCGTCGTGCTCGCCTCGGGGGGCCACGTGATCGGAGCAGGAGAGGCGGAGTCGAATGCCCGGTGCGAGGACCTGCCCGCCGACAAGCCGGAGGACCACTCCGACAACGCCCGCAGTCTCGCCCTGGTCTTCCGCTTCGGCGCGTTCGACTTCCTCGACTGCGGCGACCTGACCTGGAACATCGAGCGCCAGCTCATCTGCCCGGCCGACACGATCTCCCGGGGAGCGGGAGACGAGGCGATCGACCTCTACCAGGTGACTCATCACGGCATGGACATCTCAAACCACCCGACGCTGGTGCGGTCGATCCGTCCGACGGTGACGATCATGAACAACGGGCCCCGCAAGGGGGGCTCGGCGGCTGTCGTCCGCCTCCTACGCTCGATCCCCTCGATCGAGGCGAACTACCAGATGCACCGCAACGTCGCCACCGGTCCTGAGGACAACACCGACCCGGCCCTGATCGCCAACGACTCTCCCGAGGGAGGCCAGTTCATCCACGTTCGAGTCGAGCCGGATGGGTCGGCGTTCCGGGTGCGGATTGGGGAAAACGGGCAGGAGCGAGCCTTCAAGGCGCGATGATCATGCGCCCTGGGCCCGGCCGGCCGCGGAGCCGGGCCCATCGACCGGCCGCAGCAGCCGGAGGGCGTTGGCAACGACGACCAGCGTCGTGCCCACGTCGGCGGCGATCGCCATCCAGAGGGTGGCCAGGCCGGCGGCCGCCAGTGCGAGCACGAGCAGCTTGACCCCGACCGCCAGCGCGATGTTCTGGCGGATGACCCGAAGCGTGCGGCGGCTGTGGCGGACGAGCCAGGGGAGGGCGCGGAGGTCGTCGGCCATCAGGACGACGTCGGCCGCCTCCAGGGCGACGGCGCTGGAGATGCCGCCCAGGGCGACGCTAACTCGGGCTTCGGCCAGGGCGGGGGCGTCGTTGACCCCGTCGCCGACCATGCCGGTCGGCCCGAGTTCGCGGTCGAGCTCGGCGACGGCTCGGGCCTTGTCGGCGGGCAACAGGCCGGCGCGGTGGTCGGCCAGGCCGAGTTCGGCGGCGGTGGCGGCGGCGGTCGGAGCGTTATCCCCGGTGAGCATCACCGTGCGAAGACGGAGGGAGGCCAGCTCGGCGAGCACCTCGGCCGCCTCGGGGCGGGGGCGGTCGGCCAGCCGGATCCAGCCGAGCGGCCCCCCGGAGTCCGACAGCGCGACCGAAGTGCCGGGCCCGCGCTCGGCGAGGCCGATGGAGGCGTGGAAGGCATCGTCGCAGAGGCCGACCTCGTCGATGTAGCGGTGGCTGCCGATGTGATAGCGCGTTGCCTCCACTGTGCCGACAGCCCCGAGCCCGGGATGGGAGTGATAGTCCTCGGCCTCGGGGACGGCGATCCGAAGCGCTCGGGCGTGCCGGGCGATCGCCCGGCCGAGGACGTGGCCGCCGAGGTCCCCCAGGGCCGCGGCCACCTGGAGCATCCGGGTCGGGCAGCCGGAGGGGGTCGGAACGACCTCGACGACGCTCGGCTCACCCCGGGTCAGCGTGCCCGTCTTGTCGAAGGCCAGCACGCGGAGCCGGCCCATCGCCTCGAGGGACTGCCCTCCCTTCACCAGCACTCCGCTCCTCGACGACGAGGCCAGCGCGCTGACCACCGCCACCGGAGTGCCGATCACCAGAGCGCACGGGCAGGCCACCACCAGCACGACCAGGCCCCGGAGGAACCAGTCCCGCCAGTCGGCCGATCCCCCGGCCGCCTGGATCGCCAGCGGAGGCCCGACCATCAGCAGCACCGCTAGGGCGACCGCCATCGGCGTGTAGGCCGAGGCGAAGCGCTCGATGCTCCGCTCCATCGGCATCCGACGGCTCTGCGCCTGGCGAACCAGCGCCGTCGTCCGGGCCACGACCGAGTCTCCCAGCGGCCGGGTCGCCTCGACCTCCAGCGCACCGTCGCCGTTGACCGTCCCGGCGAAGACCTCGTCTCCCTCCTCCTTGGCCACGGGGACCGACTCGCCGGTAATCGCCTTCTGATCCACGGCCGACCGCCCGGCCGCCACCCGGCCGTCGATCGGCACCCGCTCGCCGGGCCGGACTCGGACGCGGTCTCCCGGGCAGAGGGAGTCGGCCGGTACCACTCGGATCGCGCCATCCGGCCCGATCCGCTCGGCCGTCTCTGGGGCCACCTCCAGCAGCGACCGCACCGCCCGCTTCGCCCGGGAGAGGCTCTGGGCCTCCAGCGCCTCGGCCAGGCCGAACAGGAAGGCGACCGTCGCGGCCTCTCCCCACTCTCCCAGGGCGACCGCCCCGGCGATGGCCAGGGACATCAGCAGATGGATTCCCAGGTGCCCGCGCCGAAGGCCTCGCCAGCCCTTCGGCAGCAGCTCGACCGCCCCCGCGACGATCGCCGCCGCGTAGCCCCCGATCGCGACCCAACCCACCGCGCCGCCCGGGTCCGATCCCCCCCGGAGCCATCCCGACCAATCCGCCGCCGCCCCGACCGCCAGGGCCGTCCCGGAGGCGGTCGCCGCCCCCCATCGCCCCGCGAGGACCCGCCAGGTCTCCTCGTCCCCTCCCCCCCGGGCGATCGGCGGCTCCTCGGCCACCGGCTCGGCCCTCATCCCGGCCCCTCGGGTGACGAGCCCGGCCAGGGCGATCGGGTCGGTCACCATCGGGTCGAAGCCCACCGACACCCGGCCCTCCTGCGGGTCGAAGGCCAGCTCGATCACGCCGGGCCTGCCATCCAGCGCCGATCGGATCGGCGGCACTTCCCCCGGGCAATCCAGCCCCTCGACCCTCAGCGTGCAGCGGGCCAGCCGCTCCATCCCCCCGCCTCCGATCCTCCCTCCCGCCCCCTCCGCCCCGTCCTTCCGGGGCTCCTCGGCGCCGGGGTGCGTCCCGGAATTATAGGGGTCGTCCCGACTTGTGCCTACGCGGGCCCGCTCCCCGGCCGCCCGGCTTGCTTATCTTGGCGAAATTCGTGAAAAGAGTCACCAAGCCGGGCCCGAATTCAGATCATGCTACTGTACGACACGCGACCCCGAAGAGTCGGACGTCGCGGGACAACGACCGGCCTGGTTCGCTGCGGAGGACCCGAGATGAACGCTCAGACTCAAGCCTCGACTGATCGTTTCAAAATCACGCTACAAAAACACCATTTAAAACGAGTGACCCATGGCCCGCATCCGCAACCCTCGCTACGCCCCGGAGTTCCTTGAGCGCCGCCTGAGCCCCTCGAGCGTCGGCATCGCCCCCCACGCGGCTGAGGTCTCGATGCAAGCCGTCGACACCGAGGAGCCGCTGCCGACCGATCAGAACGGCAACCCCATCCCGGAGCCGATCTCCTCCGATGGTCCCGGCCAGACCGGGCCGGTTTGATCGAGAGTCCCGATCGAGCGATCACGACCGGTTCGAGGCCCCGGCGGCGGGAGCGCCGGGGCCTCGCTGTTGACCGGCTCGGGCGAATGATCGAAACGCTTCGGTCTTGTTTTCATGTTGTTAAAAGTCGACGCCGCCGATCAAACCGGCGAGTTCTGCCCGATGGTCGGCGAGGGCGGGATCGGTGTAAAAGCGGCGCTCGATGTAGCCCGGGTGGGAGGCTCGGGCCGATTCCAGGGCCCTGGCGGCCTTGGTGAGCATCGAGGGATCCTGCCTGGCGGCGGAGACGCACGCCCGGGCCAGGGCGTACTGGACCTCGCCGCGATATCGTCCGGTTCGGTCGGCCATGACCGAGGCCTCCTCGACGAGCCGGATTGCCTCTTTCGGTTTTCCGCTGAGGGCCTCCTCTCCCGAGAGGACGAGGAAGGAGATCAAGCCGGTCGGCTTGCGCTCGATCAGAAGCTCGACGTTCGGGTCGGCCACGAACTGCCGATAGTCTTCCGTGGCCTTGGCGATCTCCCCCTGCCGTTGGTAGGTGACCGCCCGGTTGAATCGAGTGGCCAGGTGCCCCGGTTCGAGCTCGAGGATTCGGTTATAGAGTCGGATCGCCTCGTGGAGGTCGCCCCGGGCGAGATATTCGTCGGCCAGCATCCCCTGAGTTCCCAGCTCATCGAGTTCGTCTGGGGCGTCGCCGAGGTCGAACCCGGGGTGATCCGCGAAGGCGACCTGGACGAACGGATTGAGCTTGAGATCCGGGGCGAGCGCGAGATGCCCATTCAGATCTCGGATTGCCCTCCGGCCATCGGGAGTGCCGGCGCGGTTCAGCCGAGCGAGCCCCTGCTCGACCAGTTCGGGGCGGCCGGTCCGAGCCCCAAGCAGGGCCAGATCCCTCCAGCCGACGGGCCAGCGAGGTGCCTTCTCGACGACTCGGCGATACCACCGAATCGCGTCCTCGTCCCGACCGAGATAGAACGCACAGCTTCCTCTGCCGAGCAGGACCGCCACGTCTCCTGGCCGACGATCGAGGCAGCGGGCGTAGGATCGATCCGCCGTCTCGAAGTCCCCATTCCGATACGAGATCGCTCCCAGTCGGTACCAGGGCCAGTAGAGGTCCGGGCGGGCTGAGATGGCGGCCTTGTACCGAGTGACGGCGGAGGCATGGCCGATCGAGGAGGGGTCGAAGCCGATCGCTTCGGCCTCCTGGGGGCGGAGGACCTCGGCGAGGACCCCCTCCAGGTAGTCTTCGAGCCAGGGGGGCGACTCGCGCTCTGGCGGGGAGTGTTGAGGTTCCCCCGGCAGGCCGAGCTGGGAGCCAAGGAGCCGGGCGATGCCATCGAGTACCGAGAGACGACAGTCCTGGCGAATCCGGTTCAGGACCTTGTACGCGCGTTCCCGGTCCTCTCGGAAGGGCGCATTCTCCGGACGAGCGGCCTCGATCCCGTAGACGAGCGCCTGTTCGATGATCCAGGCTCGGGCATCCGAGGCGTCCGGCTCCTTCAATCGAATCAGGTCCTCGTGGTTCCAGAAGTCCGAGGTTGTGTCGTCGAGCAGGTCGTAGGCGGTGAAGAGGCGTTCCGCATGGCTGGGGTTCCCCGGCCGCCCTCTCGAGTCGCGAGGGTCATACGACCAGAACGCCCGGGCGCCGAAGTCGAGATCGTGGGCGAGCCCGATGTACTTTTCGAGGGCGCGATCACTCAGGTCGGACCTTCCGGCGTGAATGTGAGCTGCGGCGACCGTGCACATGCCCCCGATGCCGACGGATAGGGTCGCCGCCGTGAAGGCCTTGCGATGGCCCCGGAGCCATCGGCCGACGTTGACCAGCAACGGCGATCTGGTATGGGCCAGGGGCCGGCCGGCGCGCCAGCGGTCGAGATCCTCGGCGAGCTGGGAGGCGTTCGCGTAGCGCTCGGCGGGGGCGGGGGCGAGGCAGCGGCGGAGGATGACGCGGAGGCCGGGGGGGACGGAGGCGAGCCGGGGGCGGTCGCAGGGGTCGCCGCTGGAGCGTTCGGAGGCGAGCCGGGCGGCGAGGGATCGGCCGGAGCGGAGGGAGTCGTCGGGGGGGGGAACGTCGGGGGGGACGCCGGTGATGGCCTCGCGGAGGATCAGGCCGAGGGCATAGAGGTCGGCTCGGTGTCGGGCGGCGGGGCAGGGGGGGGGAGCGAGCTCGGGCTCGGCGATGACTCGAAGGCGCTCGGGGGCCATGTAGGCGAGCGTGCCGCCGGGGTCGCGCGAGGAGGAGCCGGCGGGGGAGGCGGGGCCGGGGCTCCAGTCGGTCGAGAGGTTGAAGTC
>NZ_RYZH01000081.1 GCF_003977685.1 Tautonia sociabilis
AGATCGCGCGGCGACTGGGGATCGGCCGGACGTCGGTCCGCCGCATCCTGGCCGCCGGCTGACGGCCAGGGCCGCCCTGCGCTCGGGCCGCGCGGGCGTCAAGGATGGTCTTCACCGGACGGATACCTCCGGCTCAAGGCCGAGCGGGTGAGCCACGCGGAGATCGCGCGGCGACTGGGGATCGGCCGGACGTCGGTCCGCCGCATCCTGGCCGCCGGCTGACGGCCAGGGCCGCCCTGCGCTCGGGCCGCGCGGGCGTCAAGGATGGTCTTCACCGGACGGATACTGCCCGGGCACTCCGATCACGAGGGGATGGGCCCCGGTCACGCCTCCCATCCCGCCTCGCCGGTCCACCCGACCGTCTCGATGACCCCCGCGGCGCTCCTGACGACGGGACTCGTCATCATCTCGGTTGCCGCCTGCGTGCTGCTGGCCTGAACCGAGCCGGATTCGGGGCCTGGGGACCGATCGGTGTTCGTGCGATCGCGTACCGATCCACCTGTGAGATCGTTGGGAGCGGGGTCGCGCCGCGGTTGCCTCCTTGACCGGCCGTCGCGCGAGGATCGTCGCATCGGCGAACCTTCCTTGCCGGCCGATCCCGGGCCAAACCGAACCGAAACCTCGACCCTCTGCGCGAGCCGGTTGATCCCGCGTCGATCAGCGCGGAAGCCGACTCCAAACGTTCGTGCCTCGCGGCTTGCCTCTTGACGCTCTCCTCCAGAACGCTCCTCTGCTTCCTGAAGGCGATCGCCGATCGTCGTCGGCGCCGACTTGGCTCGAGCGGCTGGGCCCGACGGATCCATCAGCTAACGCCTTGCCCGATTTTTTTCCTCAGACCGAGCATGGTCGGACTGATCCGAGCCGAATGGTGGTGCGTTGACAAACGCACGCGACCCGCCACCATCAAGCCCGAACTCATTGCGAATGCTGGGCTTGGACGGTTTGGGGCGGGTCGAGCCGGACGCGGAGGGAAGTACACCCGACAGGATTCGAACCTGTAACCTTCGGTTCCGTAGACCGGGGCGACGATCGCCGAACTACATTACGGCAGAACAACTTGCGGCGGGGCGCAGCTCCTGGTTGCAGGCCGGGTTGCAGGGACAACTGCTCCTCGTTGACGTCGGATGTCGCGAACGGAGCCCCGGGCGATGCGGGCCTCGGCCGGCTCGCAGCGATGTGGCCGATGCTGCCGCCTCACGTGCGACAAGCAATCCTTACCCTCGCGGCGGCCTCGATGCCTAGATGAGCTCCGCGTCGAAGAGAGCTACCTGTTTCGATCGATCCGCTCTACTCGGAACTCAGAGCCGGAGGGCGGCGAGAATTGCAGCCGCGTCCTGCTGGCCACAAGTCGTTCACCGGATGCAGATCCGGATCGCCGAGGTGGTCGTGGCAGCACATGGGCAGCTCGGGGACGACGTGGTGCGGCGCGAGTTGACCGAAGTCGACACCGACCTCACCCGAGTGATCGCCGCCTGGCCGACCTTGCCCGGGCACCTCAGACGGGCGATCCTGACGCTCGTCGACCCTGACCGGTCGATCGAAGGAGGCGATTAAGGTCGAATTTGCGCACCAAACCTCTCGGAAATAGACCCTAATCGCCTATTCCTCTCAGAGCGAGCTCGAGCCTCAAATTGAACACGGCCGCCCGCATATACTCGCCGAACACCGCGGGGAGCAGCGGGTGGAGCGGCCCGACTGGGGCCGCCGAGCTGCGAATCCGTCTTGACGAATTCTCGGCGAGGGCCAGGGCGGGGCGCAGGCCGGCCCACATCCCACTGGAGCATCGGACGCCGAAATCAGGCAACCAGTTCAGCCTCGCTTTGATTCGTGTTCCCCTGCTATGCTGCTGGCCAACACGCATGCCGTATTCGATTATAGCAGGAGGAAGAGATCGGGGCACCCCGATGGCATCGACTTCTGTCTTCTTCGGTGTATCGAGGGCCTCCCTCGCTGAGAGGACGCGCCGAAATACGCGCCTCCTCGAGCGTCCCAAAAAATTTCCGAAATGAGTTCCGGTGTCGGATTCCAGCCGGTTGAGAGGGATATGAGCCGATCGAAAAGCTCCGCAAAACCGATGGACCTGCCCGAGGTGTCGGTTGCGCCGTTGACGCAGGCCCGCCTCGACGGCACGCCTTATCGACGGCGGGCCGATGTCGAGGCCCAGATCCGTCGCGCGCTCGCCGACGATCCATCGGGATGGCCTGCCGCAGCCACCGCAGCCGTCGACTCGGGGACACGTCTCAGCAGCGAGGCCCTCATCCATCTCATCCGGATCCTCCGATCCCGCGGCGAGCGGACCGTTTTCGGTCAGCTCGTGCAGGAGGTCGGGAAGCGTATTGCCGGCATCGCCAAATCCTCTGCGAAGGGGTTCGACCGGACGACGACCGAGGAGATCGTCCTGAAGGTCGGTGTAGACGTGGTCGAGCTGATTCTCGCCGAGACGCCGACTCGGCAGAGCGAATTCCTTGAAGTGGCCTTCAGGCTGGCGGTGGAGCGACGGTTCCTGAACGAGGTTGAGAGCCGGAAGGAAGATCCCCGGCCGCATCAGTTCGCGGCTCCGACGCCCGACGGCGCGTGGTCGAGCGGGGGCAGCTCCCACCCGGCCGAGAGCGTGCCGGATGATGGGCCGAGCCCGGAAGAGTCGGCGATCGAAGCGGAGGAGCGCCGTCTCGCCCCTGAGGTTCTGCGCAGATGCCTGAACGCGATCAGCGATCCCAGGCACCGCGAGGCCGTGATCCTCCACCACCTGCGGGGCTGGCCGATCACAGACAAGGATCCGAGCAAACCGAGCCTCTGCAGTCACTTCGAGTTGTCCGACCGCCAGATTCGGAAGTGGATGGAGCGATCGTTCACCCAGATGCGCGGAGCCATGGGAGATGAGACATGACCGACAACCAGCAGATCCACCTCGAAGACATCCTCGACGAGCTGATGCTCGAAGAGTCGGAACCGAGTCATGAGGCCTTGACGAAGTGGTGTGCCCGCTATCCCCAGCATCGCGACGCGCTGGTCCGATTCTTCGCCACCTGGGCTGTTCAATGCGAGCTGCCCGAGCAGACCCAGATCGATGAGGGGCGCATCGGCAACCTCCTCGTGAGTCACGCGCTGAATGTCCTCCACCGGCAGGAATCCGCCGCGGCGCCTGATCCTCATGCCGCTGCAGCACCCCGGCTGTGCGAGGCTATCGCCTCAAGCGGCCTCTCCGAGGAGGAGTTCGGACGTCAGTGCAGCCTGGACGATTCGATCATCGGGAAACTCAATCGCCGGATGATCAGGCCGGCGAGCATCCCGAGCGGCTGCTTCGAGCGCATCGCCGGGGCCCTCGGCCGTGCCGTGGAATTCGTCCATGCCATGCTGTCTGGGGAACCCGTACGGCTGGGAAGCTACAAGGCTCGAGGACGACCCGAGGCGACGGTTGAGGAATTCCTCGAAGCTGTCCGAGCCTCGGACCTGTCGGAGGACGCCAAGTCCGAGTGGATCCGGATTGTCGACGCCGAGAGGGGCGGCGAGGAAGCTGAATGAGCGCGTGGAGCGAAGTACGACGGTTGGCACGGCTTCGCCACGCGGAACTCGCGCCCTCCACCGATGACTTGGTGCCGGCGACTGTGCTGCTGGACGCCGCCGAGGCGCTTACGGGAGTGAGGCGGTGCCCTCGACCGCCGGGTGATGCACTCCTGGACGGCGCAGAGGCCTCCTACGACCGGGAGCGGCTTCGGATCTATTATTCCCGCGAGATCGAGCCGGCGCTGGCGAACTTCTACGTGGCACACGAGTTCGGCCACCATTGGCTCGATGGTGCCGGTGCGTCGTGCGGTTCGCTCGACCTCGACGTCGCAACTCCGGCGGAGCCTGAGACGTCGCTCGTCGGCGATGCCGATCCCTACAATCCGAAGGAACGCACCGAGGCGCAGGCGAACCTCTTCGCGCGGGAACTCCTCCTGCCGCGCGACAAGCTCCGCCGTCGCTGCTCAGACGGTACGCACGACGCCGCGATGATCGCCTCCGAGTTGAAGGTGCCCGTCGACCTCGTGATGCATCAGATGGCGGATGCGCTGCTTCTCCCCGCGGACGTGCCCGAGGAGGATGTCGACCTCGAGGAACGTCCCCCGGATGAGAGCCAGCGGGAGGCGATCCGGGCCCCGCGCGGGCCGAGGCAGGTGCGCGCCGGCCCGGGATCTGGGAAGACGAGGACGCTCGTCGGACGTGTCGTCCACCTCCTCGCCAGCGGCGAGGAGCCGTCCTCGATCCTCGCGCTCACATACTCCAATGCCTCGGCCCAGGACCTGGCCGCACGAATCCGAGCCGCGATCGGCCCGGTCGCCACGGCCGTCTGGTCGGGCACGTTCCACGCCTACGGCCGGGAACTGCTCCGCAAGTATGGGGAGGCGATCGGGCTCCCGCTGGAGCCGACGCTGCTCGACCGCACCGACAGCCTGATGCTCTTGGAGGAACTGCTGCCAGAGCTGCAGCTCGATCACTATCTCGATCTGCGCGATCCCGTGCTCAAGCTCCGTGCCATATTCGGCGCGATCTGTCGCGCGAAGGACGAGCTCGCCTCGCCCGAGGACTACATGCGTCATGCCGCCGCGGCGCGGGCCGGGGCCGGCGACCCAAAGGAGCTGGAGGCGGCGGATCGGGCGATCGAGGTTGCGCGCGTCTATGCCGTCTACGAACAGGCACTTCGTTCGCGGGGACTCGTCGACTTCGGCGACCTCGTCGCACGATCGGTCGAGCTCCTGCGCGCCCACCCGTCGATCCGGGAGGAGTTGCGCGCGGCGAAGCGTCATATCCTGGTCGACGAGTACCAGGATATGAACCGAGCGAGCGGGCTCCTGCTGAAGGAGCTGGTCGAACCGGGCGGTGGGCCATGGGTCGTGGGGGACGTGCGGCAGGCCATCTACCGCTTCCGGGGAGCGTCACCCCTGAACATGTCTCGCTTCGGCGCCGAATTTCCGGGCGCTTGCACGACGGACCTCTCGGTCAGTTATCGTTCGGGCGGCAAGATCGTCCGGACCTTCGAAGCGTTCGGCCGCAAGATGTCGACGGCACGGCTTTCGTCCCAGGGACCACTGGCCGCGCAGCGCGGGGAAGAGGCCGGGGAGGTGATCTACGAAATCGCCTCGACGCGCGAGGCCGAGGCCTTCGGGATCGCCAACGCGATCCTCGCCCGCGTCGCCGCCGGGGACCGCTTCGGTAATCACGCTATCCTCGGCCGGACGCACACGATCCTGGCCCGTGTCGCAGCTCACCTCGAGCGGTCCGGCGTCCCATGCCTCTATTTCGGCGACTTCTTCGAGCGGCCGGAGATCCGTGATCTCCTGGCCCTCATATCACTCGCCTCCGAGCCGAGGGGCGTGGGGCTTCTACGCGTGGCCCAGATGCCGCAGTATGCCATCCCCCCGGACGACATCGTGGCGGTCTTCGCCTGGCGTCGGGCGCAGCATGTCGTCATGCTCGCCGCGCTCCGCAGGTACGCCGAGATCGACGGAATCAGCGACATTGGGCGAGCCGGGCTCGGCCGCATCGCCGATGATCTGGACGGCGTCGATTGGCCGATGACGCCCCACCGCTTCCTGATGCATTACCTGTTCCGTCGAGGCACACACCTCGCGCTCCTGCTCGAGGAGGCGAGTGTCGCCGGCCAGCAGCGGCGGCTCGCGGTGTATCAGCTGCTGCAGTTCGCGTTCTCCTTCAAGCCGCCCCCGGGCACTGATCCCAAGAGGTCGTTCCTTGAGCACGTGCGCCGGCTGGAGATCCTCGATGAGGAGAAGCAGCTCCGGCAGGTGCCGGCCGGCGCCGCGGGGATCGATGCGGTCCGCCTGATGACGATCCACGCGAGCAAGGGGCTGGAGTTCCCGAATGTCTACATCCCTTCGCTGACCGCTCGGCACTTCCCGTCGCCCGGCCGGCCAGAGGAGTGTCCGCTGCCTGCCGGCCTGATCGATCCAGACTCATTAATGAGTCGCGACGCGGAAGAGGAAAGCCTCTTCTTCGTCGCATTGTCGCGGGCCTGCGACACGCTCTATCTGTCCCGGGCCCTCACCAACGGTGGGGCCAGCACGAAGAACCCATCACGCTACATGGCACATATCGCCGCGCATCTGACCAAGGCGCTCGACGGGCCGGTCGCCTGGGTGGAGGAGGGCGCTGCGGAGCCGGCCTGGCCGACGCTCGTCGCTCGCCCGATCGACGGGGAGTGGTCGTATCGGGCGATCGAGACCTATCTCGAGTGCCCCAGGCGCTACTATTATGAATTCGCGCTAGAGCTGTCGGGCGGCGAAGAGTCTTCGCCTTATCTCAAGTTCCAATCCGCGTTGCACGCGACTCTCTCCTGGATGCGCGAGACGACGACGGCGGAGGAGAGGTGCGACGGGCTCGGGGATCGTTTCCGGGAGGACTGGGCCCGTTTCGGGCCGCAGGGCGACGCGTTCGAGCGGCTCTACCGCCAGGCGGCGGAACGGATGCTCAAAAATGCGCTCGACGTTATGGGGGGCGCGGGCCTGGCAACTGAACGCCGCGCCACGCTGCCGTCTTCGGGGGCTGTTATCCGCTGTAGGGCCGATCATATCGAAGCCTCGGCGAGAGAGATCGTGATCCGCCGGCTGAAGGCCAGTCGACTTGCCAAGAAGGAGAAGGCGAAGCCGCGGTACGCCCTCTGGCTGTTGGCGGTGCAATGCGACCATCCGGGATGCAACATCAGCTTCGAGCATGTGTCCCTGGTGAACCGTGAGCGCCAAATCGTCGCTGCCAAACCCCAAAGTCTGCAGGAGCAGTTGAGCGCGATCGAGGCCGCGATCGAAGCCATCTCCGCGGGCCGGTTCGACCCCCGGCCGACTTCATTCTGCCCGACCTGCCCCTACTATTTCGTCTGCCCGACGCACGGCCGAGTCCACTGACTCAGCCGCCTTCGGCGGCCGAACACCGGCGGTCGAGACCGCGCGATAGCCGGCTCCTAACTGCCATCCCCAACTCCACTTGGGCGCGGAGTTCCGGTCTGACTTCCTGTCCGGTTGAAGAGGGGTAGAGGAGTTCATCCTCCCTCGACAACTAGAATGAAGGAAGCGAGACATGCCTAAGATCGAATTATTTCTCCAGGCCGAAGGCAGCCGTCGCATCGAACTGATCGAGCTCGATGCCGAGGCCCCGGTCCGCGAGATCATCGCAAGTTCTGGGCTCCGAGACGAGCTCCGGGAGCGGGCGAACGTATTCGGTCCCGACGGAGAAGCACCGCTCGACCCAGATGCGACTCTTTGCGCCGTCGGGGTCGGCCACCGCGACCGCATCCATGTGAACCGCTGCCGCCAAGTCGCGGTGACCATCCACTTCAACGACATCACCGAGGAGATCCGCTTCCCGCCGTCGGCCACGGTGGACCGGGTGAAGCGCCGATTCGTCCAGAAGATTCGCATGTCAGACGTCGACGCCACGGAGCATGTCCTCCAACTCTGCTCGAGCGACGATCGACCGGAGCCGGACAACCAGATCGGCTCCCTCGTCTCCGGCTGCTGCACCCTGTGCTTCAACCTCGTCCCCATCAAGCGGATCGAGGGTTGAGCCATGGAAGCAGCGGCCATGTTGCCCGACGAGCGGGCCTTCCGCGCCGACGTCTCCTCGGGCGCCTTCCTGCTCGGCGAATGCCAGCATCGATGGAAGCTCGGCCCGGTCGACTGGCCATCCGCTCTCATCGCGGTCACCGCCGCGGCCCGACCCGGTGCCCCCGACGAATGGTGGTTTCGCTTCGACTGCTCCGGCTACCCCCAGCAGGCGCCCACGGCGCGCCCCTGGGACCCGGAGCCCAACCAGCCGCTCCCGTTCACCCGCTGGCCGGCTGGCCGGTCGCGCGTCCCGGCCGTGTTCCGCCCGGACTGGAAGGGCGGGAGCTGCCTCTATCTCCCCTGCGATCGGATCAGCGCAGCAGGACACCCCAACTGGCGAGTCGACCATCCGGCCTTGGCGTGGTCGCCGGCGCGCGGCATCACCCTGTACCTGGAGGAACTCCACGCGCTGCTCAACTCGAGCGACTACACCGGAGTCCGTAATGGCTGATTCGACCCTACGATTCTCGCGTTGCCTGTGGCTCGGCTGCATGGAGGAGCTCCGGCGCCGAGGGGCAGGGACTCACGAGAGCGGATGCTTCGTACTCGGCACCTCCCAGGGGAGGAGGCGGCGTGCGGTCCGCTGCGTCTACTACGACGAACTCGACCCCCGCGCCTATGCGAGCGGGGTCTGCGTCCTCGACGGGACGGCCTTCCCGAAGCTGTGGGAGATCTGCCGGCTCGAGGGGCTCTCGGTCTTGGCCGACATCCATACACACCCGGGAGCCGCCTTCCAGAGCGAGGCAGATCGGCGCAATCCGATGATCGCCCGGTCCGGACACCTGGCGGTGATTGTGCCGCACTTTGCGGACGGCCCGATCTGGCGACACAGACTCGGGCTCTTCCGCTACGTCGGCGACCACCGCTGGACGGACCTCAGCGGCTGGCGGGCCCGGTCCATCCTCAAAGTCAGCTGGAGTTTCCGATGATCACGTTGGATCGAGGGCACGGAGCGGCGGTCGATGTAGACGCCGATTCCGTGAGCCGCGTGGTGAAGATGGCGCTCGACACGGGCGAGTCGCCGACGGTGGCGGCAGGATATGAGCTGTTCCGCTCCTATCGCCTCTCGGTAGCGGTTGGGCCAGAGGTCGCCAGCTCTCCGGCCCACCAGGCTTGCCTGCTGACCATCGTCAATATAGCACGCAGGGCGCTTCTTGGCGGGGTCGAGGTGGTCGGGCAGCTCGATGTTCCCCTACTGATCCCATTCCCCGGTTGCAGCCGGCTGTCCGAGGCGGTCGACTTGCTGGCGGGGCGACCGGCCCGGGAGGTGCGGCCCGGTGTGCCGAACTTGATCCTCGGCGATGCCGAAGATGCGGCTGGCCGCGGCTCGCCGTCGCTCGTCGTCACGTTCGAAGACTGGCGCGGGGGCGTCATACCCGCATCGGAAGGTCGTCGCCTCGGGGAAACCACGGCGATCATCCCCGCCGCCGTCCTCGCCGGCGCGATCGCGGTCTCCGAGGCCTTCCAGCACTTGCGCGGCAACCCCATGGCCGGGCGTCGATCGGTAGGCCTTTCGCTCTGGTCGCCCGAACACCGCGATTGGGAGGATGCCCCGGCCGGGCCCGTCTCGATCGTGTTGCCTTCCCGACTCTGGCTGATCGGGCTTGGGCACCTCGGTCAGGCCTACCTCTGGACGCTCGGCCTGCTGCCGTACAGGTCTCCGGACGACGTCGAACTCGTGCTGCAGGACTTCGACCGGCTCACGCCGGCCAACGACAGCACCTCGCTGCTGACAGATTCGAGTTCGATCGGCCAGCCGAAGACGCGTGCGATGGCGCGATGGGCCGAAGATCGCGGCTTCCGCACCCGTCTCGTCGAGCGCGTCTTCCCGGGCGGTGTCGCGATCGCCGACGACGAGCCGCGCCTTGCGCTCGGGGGGGTGGACAACCCGCAGGCCCGAGCCGCCTACGAGGATGCCGGCTTCGATTGCATCATCGAGGCGGGGCTCGGCGCCGGTCCGACGGAATACCTCGCGCTGCGGCTTCACTCCTTCCCCGCCTCGACCACGGCCAGGGCGAAGTGGGGAGATGCGACTGCCTCGGCTTCAGTGCCCCATCCGCGTGCCAGGGCCTATGACAACCTGGCCGCGTCAGGCATGGATGAATGTGGCCTCGTCCGGCTTGCCTCCCGGACGGTCGGGGCGCCCTTCGTCGGGGCGGCGGCGGCCACCCTCGTCATCGCCGAGGTGCTGCGGAGGCTCAACGGCGGCCCGAGCATCGAGGTCATCGACATGACGCTTCGGGATCCGGCCGCGAGGTCGATCGTCCTCGCTTCGCATGCCGCTAGCCGATTCAATCCGGGCTACACGGTGTGATCGCGAGCGCATCGTGGCGATCACGCGTTGGCTTGCCGCTCCTGCTCGGTGTGTTAGGCTCGGGCGAAAACGAGGATGTTCGACCTGGGTAGCCACGTGATCAGCCCGTGGGCCCGCCGCGAATGACATAGGAGCGAGGTCGAACTTCGAACCGAGAGACGCTGAACGCAAATGGAAATAGCGCTTCCCGACCAGCAGGCGATCAGGGCGGCCCTTTGCACTCGCGGGTTCTTCTCATCCTCGCTTGCCACGGTTTCCGACGTCGCGACTCTCGAGACCATCGCGGGGTCGATTGGGAGGATCCTCCCCTCGAGGCGGCAAACCGGCACTGCCGAGGTCCTCACATCAGTTGCGGCCGACGAGGCCCGGCCGAACTCGCTGAGTTCTCGCCATGGCTTGGGAGCCTTCCCGCTGCACACCGACGAAGCCACGGCGACTTGCCCCCCGCGCTATCTGCTCCTCTTCAACCTTGAGGACGGGCACCTCGCGGACACGCTCCTGCTCGACGTGAAGGAGACGATTGCTCGGATGTCGGAGCCCATCGCCCAGGAACTGTTCGAAGCGAAGTTCGCCTTCAGGAACGGCCGCAGGAGCTTCCTCGCACCGATCGTGGACCGGATCGGGCGGTTCGCAAGGTTCGATCCCAACATCATGCAGCCTACCGGCCGGCGCGCCGAGCGACTGCTCGCAGAGTTCAGCGAGGCGCTGTCGGAAACCAAGGTCCAACCCATCAGATGGTCGACCGGCCAATATCTGGTGATCGACAATCATCGCATGCTCCACGGCCGATCGCCGCTGCTCCAGGCGGGCCGCTCGACGCGGAGGAAGCTGCTTCGCCTTCAGATGGAGAGTGGCGATGCCCCATCCCTTTGACTTCGATCCGCTCTGGTCCAAGGCCCAGCTGTTCATGGAGCGGGGGCTCGAGGCCCGCGCCGCTGGACGCGAGGACGAGTGGCCGCTCTGGGCGTCGCTGGCCGCCGAGCTGCTCGGCAAAGCCGCCCTGGCGAAGCGCCACCCGGTGCTCGTCGCTCATCCCGGCGACGAGCACCAGGCCATGTCGCTGCTATCTGCCGCCGGGGTTGCCGTCGCAGACGACGGGCAAGGGCTCCAGTCGATCCCGATGAAGACGGTGGTCTCCCGATTGGGGAAGGCGATCCCTGCCGAATTCGATGATCGGATCCAGAAGGACCTGAAGTTCATCGCCGGCCTCAGGAACGAGGAGCTCCACTCCGGCGCTCTTCCGTACACGGGCCTCAAGGAGAGCAGCTGGGCGCCCGGATTCTGGCGGGCGATTGACATCCTCCTGCGCGACATCGGCAAATCGGTCGATGACTTTGTCGGCCCGGAGATCGGCAGCGTCGTCAACGACTTCATCGAGTCGACCAAGAAGGAGATCGCCGCCGAAGTCCACAGACGAACAGGCCTCGCGTCGCATGCCTGGGCCAAGAAGGCCGAAGCCCACGGGGATGAAGAGAAGCTGCGTGCCTCGAACCGAGCGCAGGCCTGGCTCACGCCTCGCAAGCCCAACATTACCCTTCATGACTGTCCGGTCTGCTGCTGTTCGGGGGAGCTCACACGCGGCTGGGCGATCCTGAGCGAGTCCCGGCGGATCCTCCAGGACCGCGTGGTCTACGATCACCGCTACCGCGCCGAGCGATTCCGCTGCTCCGGCTGCGAGCTGGAGCTGGAAGGAACCGCGCAGCTCGCGAAGGCACACTTGCCGGTAGACGTTGCGGTCACGGATGATTTCAGCCAGGAATGGGAGCCCGACTACGGAAACGATTGATCGCCTGGCCGTCCCTCTCATATCTCGAATACCTCGCTCAGGACGGCCACGAATTCGTCGAGCTGGAACTCGGGCCTCCACAGGGGATGCTCCCGGAGGCGGAGGATCCCAAGCGCTGTCGGATCGGAGAAGTGCTCGCCGACGACGCCCCGGACGTCTGCGATCCGTGGATCTTCTCGATGCCTCCGCCCGAGGTCGAGGGCCGCTTCGTACTCCTCCTCGGTCATCATGCCTACGATGTTGTACAGGTCCAGGGCATGGTGGCGGCCCGCATCCTTACGCGGGTCGTCCTTCCGGTCCCGGAACGCGCAGAGCTTCATCATCAGGTACGGGAACGCCTGCGGCACGAACACCTCGCCCGAGTAGGCTTCGCCCCCGATCCGGCAACCCTCGAGCCGGATGCCGATCGGCCGGCGTTCGAGACCGATCGCCTCCTCGACGCAGTGGGCATGAAGCTTGACGTCGCCCTTCGGCCGGGCGCGCGGCGACTTGACGCGTAGGGCCTCCCGGTATTGCCCCAGGGGGCCGACCAGCAAATCGATCTTGACCTCCTGCATGACGGGACCGATTTCGACCTGACGGCGCCACTGGAGATACCTGGCCTCCGGGACCGGCTCGTAGCCCAGTCGAGCGATCGCCGCGGCTAACTGCTCCGTGCGCCCGACGTCGGCCAGGACCTCGGCCCGGAGGAACAGATCCAAGTCATTCGTGGATCGGGTCTCCGGCAGCCGGTCGAGGAGCGTGCGCAGCCCGAGCTGCTCGATGTGCCTCCTCTTGAGATACAGGCCATATCCCCCGCCGACGGTGAGCGGGACGGCGGCGTCGCGCAGCTCATAGACGAGGTCCAGGAGGCTACTCGCCAGCGGATCCATCGCGCCCCTCCGCTCCCCGGTCCAGCGGGAGTTCGTCCATGATCAGGCGGCGAACCTGCTCCGCGGTCTCGCGATCGCGCTTATCCCCCGCCGCGAGTTCCAGATAGGCCTGGATGGGGGAGGCGAGCAGGCCCGGACGAACGTCGAAATACACGAAGTCGTCCGCGGTCTCGAACAGCCGCAGGTTCGCAAACCGCTCGGTCTGGCGCACGGCGTCCCCGAGGTGGTCGAGCAGGCCCGGGAGGTCGCTGCAGTAGAATTCCTGCCGTTCCTCCCGTGCCATCGCCGCGTACGCCCGCACCGAACCGGCCCCCGTGCCGACGACGCGCCGTCCTGCATCAACCCGCCATCCCTCGAGCGCAGACCGCAACTCCTCCTCGGTGAGGGACGTCTTGCCCGTGAATTCGCGGCGCACGTTCGGCGGCCGGTAGTTCTCCTCGAGCAGATCAAGGAGCTTGTCCGGCTGGAGCAGGCGAATCCGACGCAGGCGCCAGGAACGGCCCGGGGTCCGCTCGACGATCAGGTCGGCCTCCAGGCCGGAGAGAGCCTTGGAGATCGTCGACAACTCGAGGATCCCCCCGCGGCGGGCCAGCTCGGCGTGGAGGATGCCGACCGCCTCGTACTCGGGGCGTAGGAGCAGCATCCTGCCGACGAGGGAGCTGTTACGCCGGTAGACGTTCTTGATGAGCCGCTCGTCGCGGAACCGATTCGGCGCGCCGGTCCTGTACACGAAGAGTTCGCCCGGGACCTGTACGACGCCGTTGCCGCAGAGGTCGATCCCGCTCGCCCCGCGGGCCCGAATCTCTTCAAGCCGGGCCGGGGGGAGGTACGGGACGAGGACCAGCGGGCTTAACTCCAGCCCGAGGGCCGCTCGCTCGGCCTGGTCGAGCGCGGCCGCAAGCTCCTTCGGCTCCGATGTGCCCTTGCACTCGACCGCAAACCGGAATTCGCGGCCGTCCCAGCGGATAGCGACCACGGCATCGGCCCGGACACCCCCGGCCGTCCCTCGGCCAGACGGCTCCCGTTCCAAGACGGCGACATCCACGGGCGGTAGGATGACCTCGCCAGAGGCGAGCGCGGCCATCATGGCCGCCTCTGATGGTGGTTTTTCTGCCTTCACCGGTATCCCTCGTCATCGGACGCCCTGAGTCGGAGCGGCCGGTCATTTTCCTATTATGCCTCATTTTCCCAGAGGGGAAAATGATATTTACTCGGAAAATGAGATCGCTTCGGGAGTGGACGTCCTCCGGGTTAGCGGCTCGGCCTGGCGGCTCCCTCGAGGGAAACAGCGTAACTCATTCCCGCCAGGCTGAGCTCACCACCCAGGCGGCCGACTAGCTCAACATGCGCGCCCATTCCTGTTCCTGATCGAATAGCCAATGAGGGAGAGGGTTCCATCCCATAAACTCGGTACGGCGGATTCAACACGCGATCTACCGTCCGACGCGCGGTAGATGGCAGCACGCGGCGTGAGGCCATCTCGCCTCAAAAGCCCAGTCGTCAATTCCTCGACATGGCGAAGCCTTCCGACAGAAAACGGTCTACGATTGCTTGCATTTGCCTTTTCGGGTCGGCAAGAATCGCTCCTTCGACTATACGAGAGGCCGATGGAGGGCGGCTTCGCGACCAATGAAACTGTGTCGCGGGACTGGCGTCTTACTGGATGGGGGCTGCGTGCGGTGCCCGAAGGAGGGTGCTTCCAGCTTCGCCTCACTTTACTGCACAATAGTACAAAAAGTTGGTTGCCCTCCCGGCGTTACGCTGCTTTGGATAATCTGGGTAAAATGCCGTACTAGATCTCGAGGTGCCAGATGGCGACCGCAGAACAGCTCAAGGCCCTCCTCAGGAGCTACGCCGAGGGCGACGACGAGCGATTCATCGCCATCTCGATGCAGGTCGCCTCGCATGCCGCCCGAAAGGGTCAGGGCAAGTTCGCCCAGGAGCTGCGGGCCCTGATCGACCAGGCGAAGCTGCACCGGAGCACCTCCAAGCTCCAGAAGCCGGTGCCGATCGCGCGGGCGACCGGCGAGCTTGCGGGCCTCTTGTCGGCCACATACCCGAAGGTCTACCTCGGCGACATGGTCCTGCCCGGGGCGACGGCAGACCAGCTCGGCCGGGTCGCTCAGGAGTATCGGCAGCAGCACAAGCTCCGCGCGCACGGACTCTCGGCCCGCCGGAAGCTCTTGCTCGTCGGCCCGCCCGGCGCCGGCAAGACGATGACCGCCTCGGCCCTCGCCGGCGAGCTCAACATGCCGCTCCTGGCGGTCCAGCTCCACGGTGTGATCACCAAGTTCATGGGCGAGAGCGCGGCCAAACTCCGGCTCATCTTCGACGCGATGCATGAGACGCGGGGGGTCTATCTCTTCGACGAGTTCGACGCCATCGGCGGGGCGAGGGACCTGCCGAACGACGTCGGCGAGATGCGACGAATCCTGAATTCCTTCCTCCAGTTCTTGGAGCAGGACGATTCCGACAGTATCATCATTGCAGCCACAAACCACGAGAGCATGCTGGATTCGGCCCTGTTTCGCCGCTTCGACGACGTCGTCCGCTACGAACTCCCCTCGCCGGAATTGGCGAGACGCCTGATCGAGAACCGGCTGAGCGTCTTCGGTGTCCAGGAAATCAGGTGGAAGGATGTTCTCGACGCGGCGAATGGGCTAAGCTACGCGGAGCTGGCTCGTGCGTGCGATGACGCAGCACGTCGTGCAGTGCTGTCGGACAGCACGAGCATCACGACCGAGACGCTGCTCTCGGCCCTGAGCGAACGGCGAAGCATCAACAAGCTCTAGGTGCCCTCGGCGAGGAGAGGCCATGCCCCCCGCGGATAGATTTCGACATCTCAGGGTGGAGGGGCGGGCCAGGGCGGAGCGGTACACCACGCCGAACACGGGCGGAGGGGCCTTCCGGATGCCGCCGCGCGATCGCCAGGCGCACGGCGAGGGATTGCTCGATCAGCTCAACCAGGCCAATGCGGAGGAGCAGCAGCGGCGTGCCCGGGCCGCGGCAAACCCGGCCGGCATCGTCCTCGACTTCCTCAGCGCCCCCGAGTTCGAGCTGCAGCTCAAGAGCCTCGAGGCCGAAAAGCAGGGGATCGAGCTGCTCAACGTGACCACAGACGGCGACGTGACGCTCGCCACCGTCTTCATCCCCAACGGCAAGCTGGCCTACTTCTCTCGACGCTTCGAACGCTACCTCAACGAGGACACCAGGACGAACCGGCCGAAGCACCGGGCGCTCGTCGAGAGCATCTCCGGCGTGCGGCGTGCCGCGCTCCGTTCCTTCTGGACCGACAACGCCGACTTCCCGCCCGAGGACAGGCCGCTGGACTGGGAGGTCTGGCTCCGGACCACGCCCAGCGCCGAGGCGGCCCTCAACGTCTTCCGCGCCGAGGCGGAATCGCTGGGCCTGACCCTAGGCCGTCGCGTCATCCAGTTCCCCGACCGCCTCGTCCTCCTGGCCCACGGCACCGCCGCGCAGCTCGGCTCCTCGCTGCAGCTCCTCGACGTCGTCGCCGAGCTGCGACTCGCCAAGGAATGTCCCACGGACTTCCTCTCGCGGCACATGCAGCGCCCCGAGCAGGCGGAGTGGGCGCGGGAAGCGGCGGCCCGGGTCGTCGCTCCCCCGGCCGATGCCGTCGCCGTCTGCGTCCTGGATACCGGCGTCGATCTCGGGCAGCCGCTCCTCGCGCACGCCATCGACGAGGAGCACACCCTGACCTGCTTCCCGGAAGCGTCCCCGGCCGACCATGCCGGGCACGGCACCGAGATGGCCGGCCTGTCGCTCTACGGGGACCTGTCCCAGCTCCTGATGAGCACCGAGCGGGTCGCCCTCAGGCACCGGCTCGAGTCGGTGAAGATCCTGCCGCGCGCCGGCTCGAACCCGCCGGACCTGTATGGCGCCATCACCGCCGAGGCGGTCTACCGGATCGAGCAGGTGGAGCCCCACCGCCGGCGGGTCTTCTGCATGGCCGTCGCCGCGACGGACTCCCGCGACCGCGGCCAGCCCTCGTCGTGGTCCGGAGAGCTCGACCAGATCGCCTTCGGGGAGGATGCTTCTCCGAAGCGCCTCGTCTTCGTCTGCGCCGGGAACACCGATCAGAGTCAGCGCCACAACTATCCGGACTCCAACCATACCGACGGCATCCACGACCCCGGCCAGGCCTGGAACGCCATCACCGTGGGCGCGTTCACCGAACGGGTGCTGATCCGGTCCGAGGAGTTCGCCGCATATGAGCCGGTCGCTCCGTCGGGCGCGCTGAGCCCGAGCAGCACCACCTCGCTCGTCTGGCAGCAGAGCTGGCCCCTGAAGCCCGACATCGTGATGGAGGGCGGAAACAGCGCGGTGAGCCCGGCCCGCCACGGGGCAGACACCATCGAAGACCTCCAGCTCCTCTCGACCTCGAGGCTCGTCGCCGGGAAGCTCTTCGTCGCGACCGGCGACACGAGCGCCGCGACCGCGCTCGCGGCCCGCGTGGGCGCCGTCATCCAGGCGGAGTACCCGGAGTACTGGCCGGAGACGGTCCGGGCGCTGATGATCCATTCCGCCGAGTGGACCCCGGCGATGTTGGAGGAGTTCCCGCCGCCGACGAAGCAGGAGTGTCAGAGGCGGATGCGGTGCTACGGCTACGGGGTGCCGAGCCTGGACCGGGCCCTCTGGTGTGCCCGGAACGCGCTGTGCCTCGTCTCGCAGGCCGAGCTGTATCCTTATGAGCGCGACGAGGATGCGAGCCGGGTCAAGACCCGTGACATGCACCTCTACGACCTGCCCTGGCCCGTCGACGAGCTGCGCGAGCTCGGCGAGCAGGAAGTGACGATGCGGGTGACCCTGTCCTACTTCATCGAGCCGAGCCCCGGCCGGCGGGGGTGGAAGTACCGGCATCGCTACGCCTCGCACGGCCTGCGGTTCGACGTGAAGCGTCCGCTCGAGAGGGTCGATGACTTCCGCAAGCGCCTGAACAAGATGGCCCGGGACGAGGAGGAGGAGCTGGCGACCACCGAGGGGCAGGAGTGGACGCTGGGGCAGCAGCTCAGGAGCCGCGGCTCGATCCACTCCGACTGGTGGACCGGGACGGCGAGCGAGCTGGCCGATTGCGGCCACCTCGGGATCTATCCCATCACCGGCTGGTGGCGCGAGCGGCCCCAGTTCGAGCGCTACACGCGCCCCGTCCGATACGCGCTGATCGTGTCGATCCACACGCCGGCGCAGGACGTGGACCTCTACACCCCCGTGACCATCCAACTCGGCATCCCGACCACGATCTCCATCGAGTGAAGGCCCGAACGGCGCCCGTTACCAATCGCGCGCAGCCAGGGCGACTCGTCCTTCCTGGCGACGGATGGAGGGCGATACCGCCCCGGGGGCGGAGGACTCGCCGGTAGCACCTTGCCTCCATGGATGGCATAATCAGGCGGGCACGACGGTAGCAGAGAGAAAGGGAGCGGGCGCATGGCCGAGGGCCAACCCAGCCAGACATCGATCGAGGAGTTCATCAGGCGCTGGGAGTCTTCCGGCGCCGCCGAGCGGGCGAACTACCAGCTCTTCCTCTGCGACCTCTCCGACCAGCTCGGCGTGCCCAGGCCCGAGCCGTCGAAGGCCGACCCCTCCCAGAATCTCTATGTCTTCGAGCATCCGGTGCTCTTCGACGACGGCCTGGGGCACCAGACGACCAAGTTCATCGACCTCTACAAGCGCGAATGCTTCGTCCTGGAGGCCAAGCAGGGGAGCGACAAGGAGGCCTCGACCGACGCCTCGGGGCTGAAGGTCCCGAAGAAGGGCCGAAAGGGGACCGCCGTCCGGGGCACCCAGGGCTGGGACGACGCGATGCTCGCCGCGAAGGGGCAGGCGGAGCTCTACGCCCGGGCGCTGCCGATCGACGAGGGCTGGCCGCCGTTCCTGGTGATCGTCGACGTTGGGCACTCCATCGAGCTCTATGCCGACTTCTCCCGCACCGGCAAGACCTACGTCGCCTTCCCCGACGCCCGCAGCCATCGGATCCCGCTCCGTGACCTCGCCAAGGACGAGGTGAGGGAGCGGCTCCGGCTCGTCTGGACCGACCCGATCGCGCTCGACCCGAGCCGCAGGAGCGCGAAGGTCACCCGCGAGGTGGCGGTCAAGCTCGCCGAGGTGGCCAAGTCGCTCGAGCGCTCGGGCCATGCGGCCGACGCCGTCGCGAACTTCCTCATGCGCTGCCTCTTCACGATGTTCGCCGAGGACGTCGGCCTCCTGCCCAAGGAGAGCTTCACGAGGCTGCTCGAGGGCCGACGCGGGAAGCTCGACACGTTCTGCGGCATGATCAGCTCCCTCTGGCGGGCGATGGACAAGGGCGAGTTCTCGCCCATCCTCGAGCGGAAGCTGATGCGCTTCAACGGCCAGCTCTTCGCCAGCTCCGAGGCGCTCCCCGTCACGGAGGCGCAGCTTGATTTGCTGATCGAGGCGTCGAAGTCCGACTGGTCGGCCGTGGAGCCGGCGATCTTCGGGACGTTGCTCGAGCGGGCGCTCGATCCCGTCGAGCGCCACAAGCTGGGCGCCCACTACACCCCACGTGCCTACGTCGAGCGGCTGGTCTTGCCGACCATCGTCGAGCCGCTTCGCGAGGAGTGGGAGGCGGTGCAGGCCGCGGCGGTGACCCTCGCGAAGGCCGACAAGCTGGACGATGCCCGGGAGGAGGTGGGCGGCTTCCTGGACCGGCTCTGCAAGGTCACGGTGCTCGACCCCGCGTGCGGGAGCGGGAACTTCCTCTACGTGACCCTGGAGCACCTAAAGCGCCTCGAAGGCGAGGTGAGGGACGCGCTCCGCGGGTTTGGTGAGCGGCAGGAGGTCTTCGAGGGGATCGGCCTGACCGTCGACCCGCACCAGTTGCTCGGCATCGAGGTGAACCCGCGGGCTGCGGCGATCGCCGAGCTGGTGCTCTGGATCGGCTACCTGCAGTGGCACTTCCGCACCTTCGGGGCGCAGATGCCGGCCGAGCCGATCATCAAGGCGTTCCACAACATCGAATGCCGGGATGCGGTGCTCGCGTTCGACCGGATCGAGCCGGTCGTCGACGAGGCTGGGCAGCCCGTGAGCCGGTGGGATGGCCGGACGACGAAGAAGCACCCGGTGACAGGAGAGGACGTGCCGGACGAGAGTGCGCGCGTGCCGGTTTACCGCTACGTCAACCCCAGGAAGGCGGAGTGGCCGGAGGCGGATTTTGTTGTCGGCAACCCTCCGTTCATCGGCAACAAGAGGATGCGGATTGCTCTCGGAGACGGGTATGTCGAAGCACTCAGAGCAACGTGGCCAGAAGTGCCGGAGACCGTGGATTATGTGATGTATTGGTGGCACCAGGCCGCCAAGTTGATCCAGGTGCAGAAGCTCATTCGATTCGGGCTCATCACGACCAATTCCATAACACAATCTTCAAACCGGCAGGTGACGGAATCGGCTCTCGAAGCTGGGCTGGCGCTGGCCTTTGCCATCCCAGATCATCCGTGGGTAGACAGCCAAGATGGCGCTGCGGTCCGCGTAGCGATGACGGTTGGCTCGACATCACCATCATCCGGCGAGCTCCTCGTCATCATCGACGAGACTTATGGAAACGGCGATGCAGCCGAAGTGGTTTTTGCAGGGCACAAGGGCGAGATCCACGCGAACCTCCGTGTCGGTCCGAAAGTTTCCGCGGCAGAACGCATGCAATCAAATAGCGGAATTTCTTTTATGGGAGTCACGCTTGTCGGCCAAGGGTTTGTGGTTGATCCGGATGATTCATTAATCGTCGAAGAGCCGGGTTGCCTCCGTCGATATGTGGCGGGGAATGAACTGAACCGGAGACCCAGAAACAGATTTGTCATCGACTTGTTTGGAATGTCCGATTCGGAGGCGCAATCCAAGTATCCGGCTGCCTTCCAGCGTGTACTCAATCGGGTCAAGCCGGAGAGAGACGCCAAAGCACACTCAAAAGACGGGGCGGGCTACGCTAAGCTGTGGTGGCTCTTTGCGAAGCCGCGGAGCGAGATGAGGAAGGCGATGGTCGGGCTAAACCGATATATCGCTACTTGTCGCACGGCGAAGCACCGCATCTTTCTCTTTCTCCCGACAGACGCCCTGATCGAGAGTACGGTCATCGGGATCATGCTCGATGACGCGTTCCACTTGGGCGTTCTATCAAGCCGCCTGCATGTTATTTGGGCCTTGAGATCAGGGACAAGATTGGGGGTCGGCAACGACCCTCGCTACAACAACTCGATATGCTTCGAGACCTTTCCATTCCCGGACTGCTCCGATGGGCAGAGAACACGTATCCGAGAATTGGCTGAATCTCTCGATTCTCATCGCAAGCAGCAATTGGCCCGGCATCCTGAGCTGATCCTTACGGACGTCTACAACGTTCTCGAGAAGCTTCGCTCTGGCGAGCCGCTGACGGAGAAGGAGAAGGTGACCCACGAGCAAGGGCTCGTCTCCGTCCTCATGCGGATCCACAACGATCTCGACGCCGCCGTCTTCGAGACCTACGGCTGGCCGATCGATTTGAGCGATGAGGAGATCCTCGAACGCCTCGTCGCCCTGAACGCCGAACGAGCCGCCGAGGAAGCTCGGGGGATCGTCCGCTGGCTCCGGCCCGACTTCCAGAGGCCCGGAGCCGGGACGACAGCGACGCAAGAGACGCTGGGGATGGAAGTGCCGGAGGAGGAGGCCACGCCATTGGCGAAGATCAAGGCGAAAACCGCGTGGCCGAAGACCCTCGCGGAGCAGGCGCAGGCAGTACGCACTGCTCTGGTATTTCGACGCAGCCCCGCCGCGGCCGAAGAGCTGGCGAAGACATTCCATCGCGCCCGCGTCGAGCGTATCCATGAACTCCTCGAAACGCTCACCTCGCTGGGACAGGCTCGCATGCTGGATGACGGCCGGTTCGTCGCCCCACTCTCGGCGCGCGACGGCCGCACAGCGGAGCGGGCCCGCGCCACCGCATCCTGATCGCACAGGTCCGGCACGAGATCGACCACGTACCGGGTCAAGGTCAGAGTCACCGGCGAGTCCACCTGCGGATCTCCGATCGGAGTAGCAGCAGCGCCAGGTAGCAGGCGACGACCCGTGCCGCGACCGCGGGGTAGCCGACGATCAGGCACCCGAGGATCAGGAAGAGGGGCTCCATCCCACGACCGCTATCTGGCGCGTGACGGGGGATGATGTGCCCGAGGTGCCATTTCGGTGGCTCGTGGTCGATTGCGGCGCGGCGAACCGCCGCCGATCGCTGTGCCGGCTGTTCACTCTCCGATCAGGCCTCGAGCCGGATCGCCGTCCCGCAACGCCGACCGATTCTCACTCCGACATCCCTCTGCACCGCATGTCGGCTCTGTCGCAAAGAGAGCCGAAATGGGGGTGGGCCCGGTTGACAGTTTCGATGGAAGGGGAGGCACCTTCGTGGTGGACTGGGTCACAGCGACAATCGCCAGCACCCCGAAGGGCCCCCCCGATG
>NZ_RYZH01000082.1 GCF_003977685.1 Tautonia sociabilis
GCTGCCCCTACCAGGTCCTGGGCCTGGTGCTGCCGACCGCCGACTTCTGGGAGCTGCTGCAGGCCGACCCCGCCGCATTGACGCAACAACTGTCAACCCAACAGGATGGCGGATGAGACAGTGCCCTAGCTCATGCAGCCGTCGAGCAGGCGAAGCTTGCCGGCATTGTGCGTGACGACGTACAGGCCAAGGCGATGGAGAAAGCCGTCGAGGGCAAGCTCCGAGCGTTTTGGGCCGCCCATCAGGTACGTAAGGCGGGCACTAAGCAACTCAAGGTGTCTCGCCGGGGATTGGTCCGAGCCTACACGCAAATCCGCCGAATTGCCGGTGAGAGGCGTAGCGATGCCAGACGGGGCTGAACGTGGCCCGGCCGGGGAACGACCGGAGCCAGATCATCCGATTCAGCCGCCTTCGGGTCCCAGCTATTCAGCGATCGCGGATCAATCGGGTGCGCCACACGCCACTTCGAGCGCTCCTTCGACAAATGTCGGGGTTTTCCTGCATCCACCTGTGATGCCCATTGACTCCTTGACTGATCGCATGAGTGATAATCACATCACTCAGGTCCTTATCAATGCGGATCGCGACAGTTGGAGAGCATGGATTGACGGACTGATTGGGCGTGTTATCACATTCTGTGTTGTTATTGCTGCCTTGGTCTTCATGGGGTTGCTCTGTTATTGGGCAATTATGAAAGAGCAGTATGACCTCGTTAAGCAAGTAGTTACCGGAGCCCTGTCGTTCCTGGGTGGGCTCGGACTCGGATACGCCGGCGGAAAGGCGAAGAAGGCTCGCGAGGAAGAGGCTGAGTAGAACCGACCGGCTTCAACGCATGTCGCCTTGCGAGTCCGGTTCAGACCTCGTACACCTTGAGCACCTCATCCCCGTAGTGATTGATGACCTTGACGGCGATCTTGCCGGTCTTGGAGGGATCGAAGGGGTAGCTCTTGGTGCTGTTGAGGGTGGACCAGTGGGCTTCGTCGATCTCGGCTCGGAGGACTCGCTTGAGCTTGGCGTAGGGGTCGTCGGAGCCGGTGAAGTAGGCGTGGCGGGCGAAGAAGGACTCGGCGTCGTAGTTGGTGTCGAGGAACCAGCAGGCAATGTCAGCGGTCGAGGATGACCGGACCTGGCCGGTGGTGGGGTCGTAGATGTCGAGGCCCTTGATCTCGACGGTGACCTTGCCGTTGCGCTCGATGGCGATGTCGGGCTCGCCGAAGATCATGAAGAGGTTGCCGGCGCCGGTCTTCTTGAGGAGTTCGTCGCCCATCGAGAGGTCGGGGTTCATGCGGACGGGCTGGATGGTGAGGCTGCCGTAGCGCTTGGTCTCCTCGGAGACGTGGGGGTCGAAGGCGAAGCCGCAGACGAGGAGCAGGTCGAAGCCGAGGCCCTGGACGGCCTCCTTGGCGGCTTCCTTGACCTGCTGGGGGCCGACGGTGCCGTGCTCGGGACCGAGGGAGACGGCGACGCGGCGGGGCTTGCCGTCGGCGTCGGTGTAGGCGCCGGTGGCGTGGAGCCAGGTGCCGGCGTATGGTTCGAGGCGGTCGAAGGCGAGGCGCTCGGCCTTCTTCGTGTTCTGGACGCCGGCCTTTCGGAGGTTGTCCAGGATCATCGACTCATAGGGGACGACCCCGGTCGTCGGGCGGCCTTCGGATTCGGAAGCCGGGCGGTCTTCGTCGGTCGAGAGGACGCGATGTGGCGAAAGGCTCTCGACCGTGAACGGGCCGGTCACGCGGAGGTGCACTAGACCCCGCACTCTCATAACCCCTGGACCAGATTCCGGGGGCAGGTCAATCCGGGGCCCTGATCCGGGCCGTTCTCGGGGGACGGTGTGATCGGGAGGGCGTTCTCGAACGCTCCTGCGCGATCCAGCTCCCGAACCCGGACAACGTCGAGTGGAGGGATCAGCCGACCAGGACGAAGTGGCGAGGGCCCTGGCCCTCGACCTCGAACCGGATGCGAGAGCCGGCGGTCGAGCGCCGGCTGAAGCTCAGCGCCTTGGGGCGAGCGACTCCCGGCAGGATCGCCACGTCGTACAGTTCTTCGATCGGGCCCTCGAACCGCAGCCAGTGGACGACCGAGCCGGATTCCAAGTCGATGACGTGGAGCCCGCACCGGGGGGAGGCCCCCCGGGTTCGGAGGTTCTCGCCGAGCGGGAGGCCCTCGAAGGAGGGGTCGCGCCGGGGCATCGACGTGCCGAGGACGGCGAACCGGCCGCGGATCGACAGCCCTCGGGCGAAGCCGGGCAGGAAGCAGACCTCCTCGAAGCGGCCGGTGTTCGGGTCGACGAAGCCGAGGTGGCCGGTTCCGGCCGCCAGCAGCCAGAGCTTGCCGTCGTGCAGGCGAGGCGAGTGGGGCATCGACAGCCCCCGGCAGACGACCTCGTTCGAGGTCACATCCATGACGAGCCCGCCGTTGATCCGATGCTCTCGCCAGCCGTCGGCCACGTCGCTGGTGCCGACCATCGTGACGTGCTTCGGGCGGCCATCCTCGAAGGCCAGGCCGTTGAGGTGGCAGCGATCCTCGGGGACCAGGGCCGAGAGGAAGGGGGGCGTCCAGACCGGCTCGAAGCTGAAGCGGTCGGAGACGGTCGCCAGGCAGCCGAAGCGGGTGGCGACGAACACGGGGCGGCCGTCGGCGTCGACGCCGAGGTCATGGACGTCCAGGTCGCCGGTCGTGTAGCCGACCCGGGGGATATAGACGCGGTCGAAGCCGTCTTCCGAGTGGCCGGGGGGCAGGTCGTTCTCGAAGCGGCGGAGGGCGGAGGCGGTGGCCAACCAGATCGTCTGGTCGGTGGCGTGCAGGCCCATCGCCCGGCCGAAGGCGGCGGCCCAGAGGCCCAGCGCCGGCCCCGGCTTGGTCCCGAGCAGGAACAGGCCGCCGCGCTGATAGGTCGTCACCGCCAGGCTCAAGCGATCTCGGGCAATCCACTCGACGAGCCCGCGGGAGGTCAGCATCCGGAAGCCGCCCCCCAGCTCGGATCGGACGGCCTCGGTCCCGGCCTCGGCCTCGGAACCCGAATCCACGCCGAAGGTTGCGTTCGCCACAAATGGTCCTCCTCGGAAGCGGCGATCTCACCGGGCCCGCTGGCATCCATCGCGGATGCATGAACGTTTTCCCAGATGAAAAACGTGTCTTACAGTGTCATCATCCTGCCTGAACCGACCATACGATGCCGGATTGCCTCGTGCGAATCGTGCGACCCTCGCCGATGTGTTGCGAGGGGTGTGGTAGCCCGGTGCCTGGGCCCCTGACCTGGAGACGAAGGCCGATGACCCGCCGCCGTCTGCCCGCCGCCTCGACGAGCCGTCCGAATGCTCTCAAGAGTCGTCACCGGAAGAATCGGGAGACACGCCGAGGGAGGCCGACCCTGGAGGCCCTCGAGGCCCGGATTGTCATGGCCGGCGAGTTCACCGATGTCACCGTCGGCCTGCCGAGCGTCGATCTCAGTTCGGTGGCATGGGGGGACTACGACAACGACGGCGACCTGGACCTCTTCCTCGCCGGTAGTGGCAGTTCGAACATCCGGTACAGCCGCGTCTATCGCAACGACACCGCGACGGCCAACACGGCCCCGACGGCGCCGACGAACCTGCAATCGGTCGACAACGGCGACGGCACCATCACCTTCTCCTGGGACGCGGCGACCGATTCTCAGACGGCCTCGAGCGGCCTGAGCTACGTGCTGGTCATCGGCAGCACCTCGGGCGGCCTGGATGTGGTCTCGCCGATGAGCGACCCGAGCGCGGGCGCCCGCCGGATCGCCTTCCGGGGCACAATCCAGGGGACCAGCTTCACCTTCGACATCAGCGGGCTTGCCGATGGCTACTCCTGCTGGAGCGTGCAGGCGGTCGACACCGGCCTGGCCGGCGAGAGCTTCGGGTCGGAGCAGACGTTCCTGGTCAGCGAACTGACCTACGAGGAGTCGACGGTCGACATCGTCCACGTCCAGCGGGCGGCCGTCGCCTGGGGAGACTACGACGGCGATGGCGACCTCGACCTGGTCATCAGCGGCCAGGACGAGAACCAGCAGGGCGTCTCTCAGGTCTACCGGAACGACGGGTCCGGCAACTTCACCCTGGTCGACCTGGCGCTCGAGGGGCTCACCCGATCCTCGGCGACCTGGGCCGACACCGACGGTGACGGCGACCTCGACCTCCTCCTGATCGGCCTGGATGATTCTCAGTCGGGAACGGCCAGGCTCTACCGCAACGTCGTCAGACTGCCGGTCTAAGCCGCTGACCAACCCGCCTCGCGGTGAGGGCCGAGACCTCCCGCGAGGACGACCGACAGATTCCGGGGGCTGCGCCTCTTCAGGGGCCAGCCCCCGTTGCGATGACAACGTGCCAGTCGGAAATGAGCACGTCAGCGGGACCCTCCTTGATCACCGACGCGGGGCCCACCTTGGTCTTCGCAGAGGCCGCCTCTCGCCGGGAGGCGATTGATCCCGCGCTCGGAGTGACGGGCGATCCCCCCCGTTCCGATTCTCTCAACGACGGGCTGGCCAGGAGCCGGGGCACCCCGGCCTGGCTCGGTGGGTCGGCCGCGATCGGAGCGCGACGGCCGCCGGCGCGATCCTGTCCGCCGGGGGCCGAGGGCCCGACCCGAGATGTGGGGCTCTCCGGCGCAATCGCACTTCAGTCTTCGAGTTCCGAGGTTCCATTCCTGCGGAGGTCGGGATGGGGACGTGGCGATGGGTGTGGCTCGGGTACGTGGCGGCTGCCGGCGGCTACGGCGGATGGCGAGGCGAGGAGCTCGGGACGGGTTGGGGCCCCTGGTGCATCCTGCTTCTACCGGCCGTGATCGGGTTCCTCTCGACCCTCCGGCGGTGGGTCGTTTCCTGGAAGGGCTGGCAGGTTGCCCTGATCGAGCTGCTTGTCCCCGTCTGCGCCGCGGCTGGCGTCGGGGGGCAGGCCCTGCTCGTCTCCTGGGGGATCGCGGCGGCGACGGGAGGATGGTCGGCGCCGGCGGCCCGAGCGGCCTTCGGGGCGGGGGTGGTGGCGGTGGTCGGTGGTCTGGTCCTGGCGTCGTATCGATCTCGGGTCGGGACCCCGGCGTCAGAGGCGACCTCGTCCCCTTCGCAGGGCTGACCGGCGATCCGAGAACGGATCGACCGTGTCGCGAGGGGATCGGCGCCTTGGTCGGCGCTCCGCTGCTCAGTCGCCGCCGAGCACCAGTTCGCCGATGGAGCCGGCGTTGAGGAATCTCGGCCCGCTGAAGCCGGGGCACCAGGAGACCCAGGCCGATCGGGCGTCCTCGGGCTCGGTCTCGGCGGAATGGGTGGAGGCGGGCACGTCCTTGTCGACGACGACCACGTCGAAGCCGATCCTCTTGCCGGGGACCAGGTCGGTGGGACGGTCGGGGTAGCGGTCGAACGCCTGGAGGGCCCACTCGTAGACGGTCACGTCGCCGTCCCGACGGAACGCCATGCGGGTCGCCGTCTGCGAGATGTCTCCCCAGCTCAGGCTCGGATTCACCGGGTCGCGGTCCTCTCCCGAGGACCGCGAGACCCCAGAGACCGGCCCCTCGCCGGGGATGCCCAGGTACTGGAGCACGGGGACCTCGGAGGCGTCGACCTCCTCGAACCGGCCGAAGACGGTGCTGAAGGGGATTCTCGAGTCGGAGAACAGGCCGTCGAGGTCGACCTCGACCGCGTCGGTGTCCCAGAAGCCCGTGTTGCCGACAATCAGGCGGTCGTCCCGGACGAGGACGGCGAGAACGATCAGGTCGGTGTCGGGGTCGGAGGCGACAGAGAACACGGGGCTCAGGTCGCAGCTGGTGGCCAGGTCGCGCTCCTCCACGCCGTTCTTGCCGTAGTTCGTGTCGTTGACGAGCATGTGGCGGATCGGGTGCAGCTCGATCGTGTCGGGCCAGTCGGCGAGGTCGCCGTCGATGGTGATGCCCGTCAGCACCGGCACCGCGATTGAGGCCGGGCGGGCCGGTTTCTCCTCCGGGGAGACCGGGGCTGGCGTCGCGTCCTGCGCCCCGGTGCCGCCCCCAAGGGGGGTGAGGGTGGAGACGACGCCGAGCAGGGCCGCGGCGAGGGAGCGCGTCCGATCGATCATGGGGGGACTTCCCTGCGAGGTTCGGTCGGGGAGGCGAGGGGCCGCCCCGACCCGGATCATCGGATCGGCCGGGCGGCATCCTCGGCGGAGACGAGGCCGTCGCCGTCGCGGTCGAGCCCGGTGAACACTTCGAGCGGCCCGAGGAACTCGCGGCGGGAGACGTCGCCGTCGCCGTTGCGGTCCATCCGGGTGAACCAGGAGGGGACCCCCTCCCCGGCCGGGGAGGGGCGCCGCTGCGGGCCCGTCTCGATGAACCGGTTCGAGGGACGGGCGGGGCCGAGGCCGATGTTGAGTCGGTATCGGTGGGGGAACTCCTCCAGGACGACCGTACCGTCCCCATCCCGGTCCCGGGCGGAGAGCAGCTCGGGGATCCCGAGAAGTTCCCGGAGGCTCAGGCGGAAGTCGTCGTCGGGGTCCATCGACTGATAGACGGCCCGGCCGAGGTCGGAGATCGAAAGGGAGAGCCGGGCGGCGAAGGCGGCCTCGTACATGGACATGTACGAGGTCAATTCCTCCCGGGAGAACGACCCGTCGCCGTCGCGATCGGCGGCGTCGAAGAGGCGAGAGATAATGGTGCCGTTGTCGATCTCCGACCGGTCGAGAGAGCCGCTGTCGTCGGCATCGCTGCTGTCGAAGTTCTGGAAGAGGAAGCTGCGATAGTCGCTGTAGCTCGCATCGACGCCGAGCTCGACGGTGATCGGGCCGAGGTCGAGCACCTGGGACGTGTCCTCGGGCGGGCCGAGCGCGTCGGCGATCGAATCGACGGCGGCGATGCGCTCGAACACCATCGGCCCGCGGGCCTGGCCGGGGGGAGCCAATTCGACCTTGAACTCCAGGTGTGGGGTTGGGGCTTCGAGCCATCGGGCGAGGCCCGAGGCGTCGAGGGGAGCGGCCCTCTCGCCCGGCAGGCCAAGTTCGGCGAGGTCGATCCGGCCGTCGCCGTCCCGATCGTAGCGATCGAGCAGGAGGCCGGCGATCTTGGCCCGATCCTCCGACGCTCCCAGGACGACGAAGGGGTGGTCCGGGGGCAGGCCGCCGGAGCTGACCCGGATGCCGAAGTAGCGCCGGACGTTGGTGGAATAGGGGTTCATCTCGTCGAGGACCACCCATTCGTCCTGGTCCCGGTCGAGGGAGGAGAGCCGCTCGGCGGCCCGGGCGATCTCGTCGGTGTCGAGGCGGCCGTTGCCGTCGCGGTCGAGGTGCTCGAAGGGGCGTTCGGTGCGGGGGTCCGGGGGCGCCCCGCCCGTACGTGTCATCGGCTCGATGCCGAGCGACTCCCGGACGTGACGGACCAGCTCGTCGCACGAGATGCGGCCGTCGCCGTTGGCGTCGGGGCCGCCCTCGTCCGGTCGGTCGGGATTCGGCCGCACCTGGTCGAAGGGCTGAGCCGCGAAGAGCTGCGCCCAGGGGCCTCGCCCGAGCTCGTCCGGGGTGAGCCGCCGGTCGTCGTCGGCGTCGAGGTAGGCAGACAACTGGACGATGAACTCGCCGAAGGCCAGGCGATGGCCGACGCCTCCGATCGTGATCCGGTAGCGGGCCACGATCGGGTGGTCATCGGCCATCACGACCAGATCCAGCACCGCGTCGGCTGGGGACGTGGCGAAGAGGTTGTCGGGGAGGTCCGAGGCGGGCCGGGCGCCGGCCGGGCCGGCGGCGAGGAGGAGCCAGGCGGCGGTCGCGAGGATCGGCCGGTTCATGCGAGCACCTCCCGGATCGGCTTGGCCTCGGGGTCGACGACGCGGATCGGCCGGCCGAGGTTGGACATATTCTGGGCCATTGGATCGAGGCCCAGCGCCAGGCAGGCGGTCGCCAGCAGGTCGGGGACGGCCACCGGACGGTCCTCGACCTCCGTTCCGTCGGCGGTCGTGGCGCCAATCACCCGGCCTCCGGCGATCCCTCCCCCGCCGACGACGGCCGACCAGGCGTTGGGGAAGTGGTCCCGGCCGTTGTTGCCGTTGATCGTCGGCGTGCGGCCGAACTCTCCCATCCAGACGATCAGGGTCGAGTCGAGCAGGCCCCGGGCCTTCAGGTCGTCCATCAGGGTCGCCCAGGCGGGATCGAGCACCTCGCTGAGCCGGCGGACGGCCTCGAAATTGTCCTGGTGCGTGTCCCAGCCGAGGATGTTGTTGCCGTCGACGCCGTTGAGCGTGACCTCGACGAACGGCACCCCGCGCTCGACGAGCCGACGGGCCAGCAGGCAGCCCTGGCCGAAGGTGTTGCGGCCGTAGGCGTCGCGGAGGTGGTCCGGCTCGTCGTCCAGGTCGAACGCCTTGACGGCGTCGGACCGCATCATCGTGATCGCGTTCTCGTAGGCGGTCCGCTGGCTGTAAGCCGCGTCGCTGGAGCGGAGGTCGAGGAACGGGTCGCGGATGTCGGCCAGCAGGCCGAGGCGGGCGTCGGCGCGGCGACGGTTGATCTCCGAGGGAGGCGACAGGTCCTTGACCTTCAGCGCCTCGGCGCCGTCTCCGCCGGAGACGACGCGGCCGAAGTCCGACTCGCCGACGATCAGCGGCGCGAAGCGGTGCCCGAGGAATCCGGGGGCATACGCGGCGGGGTTCAGGCCCCGGAACGGGGCGATGCTGACGAATCCGGGAAGCTCGAGCCGGGGGTCGGCCAGCTCCTTGCTGACGAGCGAGCCGAAGGTCGGGTAGGCGATCGGGCCAGTCGGCATGTAGCCGGTGCGGAGATGGTAGGAGGCGCGGCCGTGGTCCCCCTCCTTGGTGCTCATCGATCGGATGATCGCCAGGTCATCCATCCGGCGAGCGAGCTTCGGCAGATGCTCGCTGATCCGGATGCCGGGGACGGACGTCTCGATCTCCTCGAAGGGGCCGCCGTTCTTGTGGCCCGGCTTGAGGTCGAAGGTGTCCGTCTGGCTCGGGCCGCCGTTCATCCAGAGCAGGATGCAGGAGCGGCGACGGCCGGGGGCGGAGGCCGCGTCGGCGGCCAACGCCTCGATCCAGCCGGAGCACGAGACGGCCGCGGCGCCAAGGGCGCTCATCCGCATCCACTGGCGGCGGGTGACGGGCAGGTCGCGGAAGGGGCGAGTCATGGCCAGGATCCCGGGAGATGAGGGGGAAGGAAAAGGCCGTGGATGTGCTCACTTCTTAGTGGTTGAAGGAGAACTCGGGGCTGTTGAGGAGGGCCCAGAAGACGTCGGCCAGGGCGCGCTTGGGGTCGAGCGTCGGGCCGCCGCGGTCGACGTAGCGGGCGAGGCGTTCGAGCTCCTCGTCCCGGGGGAGCCGGCTGAAGGCGGCGAGGTAGAGGGCCTCGACCTTCTCCCGGGTCGAGAGGAAGTAGGAGTCGGCCACGGCGGCGAGCGTGCCGCTGCCCTCCGGGTTGAGCGCGGTGTTGACGAGCGGGCCGTTCATCAGGGTCAACGCCTGGAGGATGGTCGAGCGTCGCTCGGTCGGCGAGGTGCCGTCCTCGGCGAAGCGATCCATCAGATCCTTGCGCGGCGAGGTGCCGCCGAAGACGAACGGGGGCAGCGGCTCCTCTCGCTCCAGGCCCGAGGCCTGGATCAGGCTCTCGTAGAGCTGTTCCGGGGAGAGGCCGCGGACGGGCATGCGGGCGAACAGCTCGGGGACATCCTGGCCGGGGGCGTAGCCGGCGCTGGTGCGCTGGTAGGTGTCGCTGGCCGTGATGGCCCGGATCAGGAACCTGGGGTCGAAGCCGCTCTGGGCGAACCGGAGGGCCAGCTCGTCGAGTAGCTCGGGGTGGCTCGGCTGGTTGATCGGGCCCATCTCGTCGACGGGGTCGACCAGCCCCCGGCCGAAGAACTGGGCCCAGAGGCGGTTGGCGGCGGCCCGGGCGAAGTACGGGTTCTCGGGCGAGGTGATCCATTTGGCGAGGACCGAGCGCGTTTCGTCGGCATAGCGCCAGCGGGGGCGGGTCCCGTCGAGGAAGGTCGCCTGCGCGACCCGGCCGGTCTCGGGGATGGCGATCTCGGTGCGCCCCGGGATCTCTCGGCCCTGGAAGATGGCCATCTCCGGGCTCTGCCGGTCGAGGCCGGAGAAGAAGGCGGCCAGGCCCCAGAACTCGTCTCGCGACCATGTGGCGAACGGGTGGTCGTGGCACTGGGCGCACTCCAGGCGGATGCCCAGGAAGAGCCGGGAGGTGCCGGCGGCCAGGGCGCCGGGATCCCCCGCCTTCGCGGCGACGAACCCGATGGGGGACGGCTCGGGCTCCTCGCCGCTGAAGAGCCGATTCGCCTGCTGCCCGTCTCCCAGCGGCACGGTCAGCAGCTCTCGGACCATCGCGTCGTAGCCGACCCCCTCGGCGAACTGCTGGCGCAGCCAGGGCTCGAAGCCGATGGCGGCGAAGCCGACCTGCTGGTCCCCCTCGGCCTCCGGGATCATCAGATTGCGCCATTGCATGCTCATGTTCCTGACATAGCCAGGTGAGTCAAGCAGGCGGTCGACGATCTTGCGGCGCTTCTGTGGGTCGTCGTCCAGCAGGAAGGATCGGACCTCGGAGGCCGGCGGGATGCTGCCGGCGATGTCGAGCCAGACCCGGCGGAGGAACTCGGCGTCGTCGGCGAGCGGGGCGGGCTCCACCGACGCCTCCTCCAGCCGATCGCCGATCCGGCGATCGATGGCCTCGGCGAGGGCATAGGGGTCGGGGGCCGAGGAGGTGATCCCCCCCGGCGTTGAGGCCTCCCCCGGTCCCCGATCCGGGTCGCCAGCGGCCGGGGGCGGGGCCGAGGCCGAGGCGGCGAACGCCCCGAGGGGGATCATGCCGAGGATCAGGATCAGGATCAGGATCCGGAGCCGGCTCATCGCAAGCCTCCCAGGGGTCAGGGGTCGTCGATGCGTTCGGTGCGATCGCGGCGGGCCCGGCGGGGGGGCCTCCTTGGCGTCCTAGCGATCGGGCCTGTCTTCCTTGTTGTCCCCCTCTTCCTCGTCGCCCCGGGCGGCGTCGAGGACCCGGCGCGCGAGCCCCCGGAGGGCCTGGCCGAAGGAGGGCGAGGGGCCGCGGAGTTCCCAGAGGCGGACGGTGCCGTCCTTGCCGGTCGAGACGGCCCGCTCGCCGTCGGGGGAGAAGTCGACGCCGAGGATCAGGTCTTCGTGGCCCGAGAGGGCGGCGGCCCGGCGGCCGGCGGCGACGTCCCAGAGCGTGACCTCCCCCTTGCCGTGGCCGACGACCAGCAGGCCGCCGTCGGGGGAGAACCGGACCGGCCTGGGGTTGGCGTCGCCGACCTCGAAGGCGGCCCGGAGCGAGGCGGACGCGACATCCCAGAGCCGGATCGTCCCGTCTCCCGAGGTGCTGGCGATCGTCTTGCCGTCGGGGGTGAAGTCGACCGCCCAGCAGTGCCGGCCGTGGCCGATCAGGTTCGCCCGGACCTCTCCTGTCTCCACGTCCCAGATCCACACGGCCCCCGGGCGGCCGAAGCGCCAGTCCCCCACCGCTCCGGCGATCAGGCGGCCGTCAGGGGAGAAGCGGACGGACTTGACCGGCTCCTTCGGCCCGTCGATCGTCCGGAGCTCGGCGAAGGTGTCCAGGTCCCAGAGCCTCACGGTGCGGCCGGCCGCCGTGGCGGCCGTCTTGCCGTCGGAAGAGACGGCGATGGCGGCGATCCCGGGGCCGTCTCCCCCGAAGCGCCCCCGCTCCTTCCCGGTCGCCACGTCCCAGGAGATCGCCTCGCCGCCCTGGAGGGCCGCGGTGATCAGGGTCGAGCCGTCGGGGGTGTACGCGCCAGCGCCCACTCCGGACGAATGACCCTCCAGGACCCGGATCGGCTTCAGGGTGCGGGCGTCCCGGAGGACGACCTTCGCGTCGTCGGCCCCGGTGGCCACCGTCTGGCCGTCGGGGGAGAAGACGCCAAAGTGGACCTGGCCCTTGTGGTCGTTGGCCATCGCCCGGGAGGAGAGGCGGGGAGGCTTGGAGTGCCAGAGCTTGATCTTCTGGTCGAACCCGGCGGAGGCGAGCATCCGGCCCCCGGGAGAAAAGGCCAGGGCCGTGATCCCTCCCTCGTGCGGCCGGTGCGAGACGGCGACCGAGTTCGCCGAACCGCCGGCCTCCCGGAACTGGAGGAAGCCCCGGTAGTCGCCGCTGGCGATCGTCCCGCCGCCGGGGCTGAGGGCCATCGCCCAGACCATCTCGTTGTGGGGCGGGAACTCGACCTGCTTCCCGACCGAGTCGCCGTCGAGGTCCCATCGCCGGACGGTGCGGTCCTCCGAGGCGCTGGCCAGCCATCGACCGTCGGGCCCGAACGCGAGGGCCCGGATCGTCCCCTGGTGGCCGCTCAGCTCGGCGGCCTGTTCCCGGGCGTCGAGGTCCCAGAGCCTGATGATCCGGTCGGCGCCGGCCGAGGCCAACCGGGAGCCGTCAGGGGCGAAGGCCAGCGCTCGGACGGAAACCTCACTCCCGGGAAGCTTGGCGACCCGATCCCCGGAAGACGCGTCCCAGAGCAGGATCTCGCCGTCGTACCCGCCGGTGGCGAGGGTCGAGCCGTCGGGGCTGAACTCCAGCGCGAGGACCATCTCGTGGTGCCCGTCCAGGACCGCCCGGGCCTGGCCCGAGGCCAGATCCCACAGCCGGGCCGTGCCGTCGTAGCTGGCCGAGGCGAGCGATCGGCCGTCGGGGGAGAACGCGATCGCCGTCACCGCGTCGTCATGGCCGGCGAAGGTGCCGACGAGCCGGCCGTTGACGACGTCCCGGAGCGTGATCAGGCCGGATTCTCCCCCGGCGGCCAGCGTCATGCCGTCGGGGGAAAAGGCCAGCGTCAGGGAGATCTCCCGTTCCTGGCTCGGCCGATCGGTGGCGCGCACCTCCGCCAGCTTCTCCGGGGAGGGCGCCGGGTCGGCCGCGTTCCAGACGGTCAGCGCGTAGGAATTCCCCCCCACGAGCAGCCGCTCTCCCTTCCGGTCGAACCGAAGGGCGCTGACCCAGTTCGATCCGGTCGAGAACGAGGACCGTTCCCGGCCGGTGGCGGGGTCGAACAGCTTGGCCAGGGAGCTGTCGGCCCCTCCCCCGGCCGCCGCGAGGACGGTGCCGTCCGGGGAGTAGTCCAGCGCCAGCACGGGCCGGACCCCTCCGGCGTTGAAGGTCGTCCGCTCCTTGCCCGAGGAGGTGTCCCAGGTCCGGATCATCCCGTCCCAGCCCCCGGTCGCGAGCGTCTTGCCGTCGGGCGAGAAGGCCAGGCCTTCGACCGACCCCGTATGCCCCTTCAGCTCGGCGTGCTGGCGGCGCTCGGCCACATCCCAGAGCCGGGCCGTCTTGTCGACGCCCGCCGAGGCGACGAGCGTGCCGTCGGGCGAGAACGCGACCGAGAAGGCGGGCTCGCCGTGCGAGCCGAGCGTGGCGATCGCGCGGCCGTCCTCCGCGTCCCAGAGCTGGATCGTTCCGTCGAGGCAGGCGGTCGCCAGGGTCGACCCGTCGGGGGAGAACGCAAGGCCGTTGACCCCGCCCTCGAACCCGGAGATGGTCGAGCGGACCTCGCCGGACTCGGCATCCCGGAGCGCGACCGCCTTGTCGAAGCCGCCGGTGGCGAGGAGGCTCCCGTCGGGGGCATACGAGACGCATCGGATCGCCGAGGGCGAGGCAACGGCCCGCCGCAGCGTCGGCGTCCCGGAGGAGGCGTCGAAGTCATAGAGCCGGAGTTCTCCCGGCCCCTCCATCTTCGGCGGGAGGCTTCCGGTGACGACGGCAAGCGATCGCCCGTCCGGGCTGACCGCCACCGCCCAGACCCGGCCTTCCTCCTCCCCCATCAACTCAACGGGATCCCCGTCGACCTCGAAGGGACCCGGGCTCGAGAGCAGCCGCTCCAGGAAGCCCACCGCCCGGCCCTGGGCCGCTCCCGCCGCCTCCGGCCAACCCGCCCCCCCCTGGGCGACGAGGGCGATCAGGATCACCCGGGGGGCGATCCCCAGGAGGCCGGCCCGATCCAGCCCCGATCGGGTCGCTGACCCTCGGGAAGGCGACCGAGTTCCGCTCGACCAGGTCGACGTGCGCATGCGCGAGGTCCTTGTCTCGTCAAGGTCCGCCTCGATCGGCCCGTCGCCAACCGCCCTCGATCGCAGACAGGGGGCCGGGGCGAGACATGGTTCGGATCAAGAGAGGCCGAAGCACACCCCATCGATCAGGGGTGATCGATCGACCACGCCTTCAGAGCTGCGACGATTGTCCTAGGCTAGGCGGGGCCCGAGCGCAAGTCAACGATGTTTCCGAACGAATTCGTCGTCGCGGTCGGAATCCCTTCCTCCTCGGAGGGCGTCGGCGGAGGACGAGTCGGCCCGTTATTCTTCGAAAACGAGCTCGCCGAGGAGGCCGGCGTTGAGGTGCTTGACGCCGTTCCACTGCGGGCCCCAGTAGATCCAGTCGAGCCGATTCATCGGGGTGGCGCCATCCGGCCCGGTTTCTCCCTCCTTCATGTCCTCATCCGCCACGGCGATGTCGAATCCGATCCGCTTGCCGGGATCGAGCGCGGTCGGCTCGTCGGGATAGCGGTCGAAGACCTGGATGGCCCATTCGTAGGTCGTGATGTCTCCGTCGCGGTGGAATGCCATCCGGGTCGTGGTCTTCGTGACGTCTCCCCCCGTCAGGATGGGGTTGTTCGGCTCCGGGAGGCCATAGACCGGGCCCTCGCCGGGGATCGCGACGTACTGCTGGACCGGGATCTCGGGCAGCTCGATCCCCTCCCGGTGCTGGACCCGCCGATCGCCCCGGAGCCCGTCGACAAAGATCTCGACCGCATCGGTGGTCAAATGGCTGGTCGAGTTGGCGATCAGGGTTTCGTCCCGGACGATGACCGCCACGTACAGGAGCTGCTCCTCCGGGCTGTAGCCCACGGCGAAGGCCGCGCTCAGGTCGTCCGGCTTGAGGAGGTCGGTGCTTTCCAGGTCCTCGAAATTCTGCCGCCTCCCGTCGTAGTTGAAGAGCTTGTCCAGTGAATGGATGGTCATCGAATCCGGCCAGTCGGATAGGTCGCCGTCGATTGTGATCCCCTTCAGGACCGGGGCGGACGCCGAGGGCCGCTCGGCCGATTCCGAGCCCTCCTGCCCTGCCGCCGCTCCGGTCGTCGCCGCCAAGATGCCCGCCATCAGCCAGGACGCTGCGACTGGTTCCATCGCGGGGGGCTCCCCAAACAGGGCTGGTCGAGGGGATTCGGTTTCGTCTGGCGGAGGCCGGGGTCCGGCGCCGGAGCGCCGGGGGGGAGGCCTCGGGACGAGACTCCTGCATCAGGAAACCGACAATAGTCAGGACACATGACGATCGTCAAACATAATCTGTGCAGCGATCGCTCCCCGGCCATCCGAGACGGCCGGGATCGGTCGGTTCCATTGATCACCGCGCGTGCGTGGGTGTGTCGCGCGTGGCGGAGCGATCGTCCGTCGCGAATTGCCCGGTCCCGGTGTCCTCACCCGGCCCGAGGCCGACCCCTTCCCTGGCCGTCGGGGGAGCGGGCCGGGGGAAGGACGCGATTCCCGGGGAGCGACGCCGGCTCTCCGGAGGGCGCGCCCTTGTCTGGACCCTCGGGGACGGGGCCATCGAGGAGGGCGCCGTCCCTTGGGGCGTCGATCGGGGGGCGGGTCGAACGGCGATGTCCTCCGTCCGGCGGAGGTCCGCGCTCAGGAGGAGGGCTCGGCCTTCAGGTCGATCTTGGGGAACAGCGGGGCGACCTTGCCGTCGACCAGCGCGGCGGTCACGCGGAGGTCGGGGCCGGGGGGGCGGGAGGCGGCGTCGGCGAAGCAAACGCGGTCAAAGGGTTGCGCATCAGCGAAATTGAAGGCCGCGTAGAAGGTTTCGGCGGTGCGGGGGAGGAAGGGCTTGATGAGGATGGAGACGACGCGGAGCGCCTCGGCGAGGTTGACCAGGGCGATCTTCGTCGCGGCCGGGTCGGTCTTGATCAGGGCGAACGGCCGGGTCGCCTCGATGTAGCGGTTGGCGGCGTCGATGACCTGCAGCCAGATGGTCTGCAGCGCCCCGGCGTACTGGAACGAGCCGACGAGGCTGCGAAGCTCCTCGACCAGCGCCGGCAGATCCAGCCCGGCGCGCCAGGCGGTCGGGTCGATCGCCGAAGAGCCCTCCAGAACGCCGCCGAAGTACTTCACGGGCATGGTGATCGTCCGGCTGTAGAGGTTGCCCAGGCTGTTGGCCAGGCCGGTGTTGTAGGTCTCGGCGAAGCGCTCGAAGGAAAATTCGCCGTCGCCGCCGAAGGGGCACTGGCTCATGAAGTAATACCGGAACGCCTCGCTGTTGAAGCGTCGGACGAGGTCCATCGGCTCGACGATGTTGCCGATGGACTTGCTCATCTTCTGGAGGACGCCGCTCCCCTCGTCCTTGCGGTAGACGAAGCCGTGGGCGAAGACCGATTTCGGCAGCGGCAGGCCCGCGGACATGAGCATCGCCGGCCAAAGGGCGCAGTGGAACCGGGTGATGTCCTTGCCGATCACGTGGACGTCGGCCGGCCAGTAGCGGCGGAACTTCGCGTCGTCTGCCGAGCCGTAGCCCAGCGCGGTGATGTAGTTGAGCAGGGCGTCGAACCAGACGTAGATCGTCTGCTCCTCGTCGAAGGGGACCTTGATGCCCCAGGAGAAGCCCTTGCGAGAGATGGAGACGTCCTGGAGGCCGGCCTTGACCAGGTTGACGACCTCGTTGCGGCGGCTCTCCGGCTGGATGAACTCGGGGTGGGCCTCGTAGTGGGCGAGGAGGCGGTCCTGAAAGGAGGAGAGCTTGAAGAAGTAATTCTCTTCCTCGACGATCCTCAGCGGCGTCTTCGGGTGGTTCGGGCAGCAGGCGCCGGCGGCCTCGGCCTCCTCGATGGTCTTCAGCTCCCGGCCGTCGGGGGAGACGGCCTCCTTGGCGGTCTTGAACTCCTCGCACCCCTCGCAGTAGAGGCCCTTGTAGGGACGTTTGTCGATGTCTCCGGCGTCGAAGACGGCCTGGATGAACCGCTGGCAGCCGGCGTGGTGGCGGGGCTCGCTGGTCTGGATGAAGTCGTCGAAGGAGATGTCGAGGGCGCGCCAGACCTCCTTGAACTGGGAGGCCATGTCGTCGACGTAGGGCTGGGGCTCGACGCCGAGCTCCCGCGCTCGCTTGGACACCTTGATCGTGTTCTCGTCGTTCCCCATCAGGAAGTAGGTGTCGGCGCCCTCCATGCGTCGGAAGCGAGCTTGAACATCGGCGCCGATCTTCTCGAACGCGGTGCCGATGTGGGGCCGGCTGTTGGGGTAGTCGATGGCGGTGGTGATGAAGAACGTCGACGGCTGGCTCATGATTCGGTTCGGTCCAAAAGGCGTCCGCCCCCGGGCCGATTGGCACTCGAGGGGTCGCGCGGTCGGGCACCGGGGGCCGGACACGCGGGGGCTTGCCGGCGTTCGGCCGCCGGGCCGGCTCGCCGACCATTCTATCAGGATGCCGGGCCGCTCCAACCGGGGCAGCCTCCGTCGGCCCGGTCACGCAACGGCCAGCGATGGCCCTTCCGCAGACGCCGACGCCGACGCCAACGGGCCGGGGGGCGGTCCCCCATCGTGAGCAGGCCGGGGGGAAGGCCTCTCGTCGGCCGACGTCGGTTCCTCGCCCGGCTCACCCGGAAGGCGGCGAGGAACGCTGGCCGGTCGCCTCCTCCATGATGCGGTGCTCGGTCCACTCCGAGACCGGCCGGGCCTCGCCGAGCACGCCTCGGCTCATCACGGCGATGCGGTCGCAGACGCCGAGCAGCTCGGGCAAGTACGAGCTGACCATCAGCACGGCCTTCCCCCCGGCGGCGAGCTCCCCGATCATCCGGTAGATCTCGGCCTTGCTGCCGACGTCGATCCCCCGCGTCGGCTCGTCCAGCAGCAACACGTCGGCCCGCTGGTGCAGCAACCGGGCCAGCGCCACCTTCTGCTGGTTCCCCCCCGAGAGCTCCCCGATCCGCTGGTCCGGCCCGGTCGTCCGGACCCGCATCGCCTCGATCCAGCGGCGGGCCTCCTCCCGCCGCTTCCCCAGCCCCAGCCAGCCGAGCTTCGCGTAGCGACCGAGCGCTGAGAGCGTCAGGTTCTCCTCAACCGATCGGCCCAGCGCCAGCCCCTCCCCCTTGCGGTCCTCACTCAGCAGGCCCATCCCCTGGCCGATCCGCTCCCGAGGGCTCCCCGATCGGCCGGATGCCCCATTGACCGTCACCTGGCCCGACCGGATCTCGTCGAGCCCGAAGACCGCCCGCAGCAGCTCCGTCCTCCCGGCGCCGACGAGCCCGGCGATCCCCAGCACCTCTCCCCGCCGGAGCCGCAGGTCGGCCCTCCTCGGCAGTCGGCGGCCGGAGATCGCCGAGAGATCGAGCACCGGCTCCCCCGGTTCGTGGGGCACCCGGGGGAACATCTCGGTCAGGTCCCGGCCGACCATCGCGGCGATGATCGACCGCAGGTCGGTCCCCGCCATCGCTCCGCTCGACACCGCCCGGCCGTCCCGAAGCACGGTGTACCGCGAGGCGACCCGCCGGACCTCCTCCAGGAAGTGGCTGATGTAGACGATCGCCATCCCCTGAGCCCGCAAGCGGTCGATGACGGCGAACAGCCGCTCGGCGTCTCGCTCGGTCAGAGAGCTGGTCGGCTCGTCGAAGACCAGGATGCGGGCGTCGCTGACCAGCGCCCGGGCCACCTCCACCAACTGCTGCGCCCCAACGCTCAACCGGCCCGCCACCGCCTCCGGCCGGATGTCGGCGTGCTCCAGAAGGGCGAGCGCCTCCCCCACGAGCCGGCGGTGCTCCCCCCTCCTCAGCAACCCCCAGCGGGTCCGCTCCTGGCCGAGCATGACGTTGGCCTCGACCGTCAGGTGCGGGGCGATCGCCAGCTCCTGGTAGATCATCGCCACCCCCCGAGAGAGGGCGTCCCGAGGCCCCCGGGGGGCGTAAGGCTCCCCCGCGAGGGTCATCGAGCCGGAGTCGGGCCGGTAGGCGCCGCTGAGCACCTTCATCAGGGTGCTCTTGCCCGCTCCGTTCTCGCCGATCAGCGCGTGGACCTCCCCCGGGTACAGGTCGATCGAGACGCCGTCCAGCGCCCGGCTGGCGCCGAACCGCTTGGCCACCTCCCGCATCGACAGCATCGGCTCCCCCGTCGGCGCGCCCATCTCACGGCGCCCCCGACTTCAGCATCCCGGCCCCCTCCAGCGCCCGGAGCATGCCGAACGTGCTCGACTCGTTCGGCGCGAAGATGGCGTCGGCCTGCCCCCGGTACCGCGTGACCAGCTGCTGCGACTTCTCCAGGGCCGTCGCCGCGGTGGCGCCGGCATACTGGTCCTTGGAGACGAACTCGACCTCGGGAAACTCGCTGGCCATCGTGTCCAGGAACCCCTGCTCACGCTGCTCCGTGCTGGCCGAACCGACGGCATAGCGGAGCAGGATCGCTCGGCCCTTCCCCCCCATCAACGCTCCCATCCGCCTCGCCGCCAACACCCCGCCGTTGTAGTTGTCGGTGGCGACGTAGCTGACCGGCGTGTCCGAGTTCAGCGCCGAGTCGATGATCACGACCGGGATCCCCCTGGCCACCGCCTGCTCGACCGGCCCGACCAGCGCCCTGGCGTCGAGCGGAGCCAGCACGATGCCGTCGACCCCCAGCGCGATGGCGTTCTGCACCAGCTCAATCTGCTGCTGACGGTCGTCCTCCTTCTGGGGCCCCTTCCAGAGGATCTCGGCGTCCATCTCGTCGGCGGCCGTCTTGGCGCCGAAATGAATCGTCTGCCAGAACTCGTGCGTCGTCCCCTTGGGGATGACCATCACCCGCCACCGCTTCTGCTTCTGCCCGGCGAGGCTGGCATCCGAACCGTGGTCGATCTTGGGCGGATTAAGCAGCTCGGCCACCTCGGGGTCGTCCATGTTCTCCGGCGTCGCCAGCGTCTCCCCGGTGGCCACCTCGGGCTCGACCGCTCTCCCCTCAAGGTGGTCGATCAGCGTCTTGACCCCCAGATACCCCATCCGCCTCGGGTTCTGCAGGACCAGGCCCTGAATCTTCCCCTCGCGCAGCGCCTCGACCAGCGGCGGACTGCCATCGAAGCCCACGAAGATGACCCCCCCCGCCCCCGCCTCCGGTTTCGACCCGTCGGCACCAGTCGGCCCCCCCTGCTCGACCGGCCCTCCGCAGCCGACCATCACCCCAAGGACCACAAGCGACGACACGAAGACCGCAGTCCGGCCGGTCATGGCGAAGTGCCTCCCGGGCGCACGACCCGTTCGCAAGAGCGTGAGCGTTGCATTGCTTCAGTGGCGGAGGTGGAAGATCGGCCATCCTAAAGGCCTTCGGAGAGGCCGGTCAAGCAGCCGCCCCCGCCCAGGCTTGCAAGAGCGATTGCTCCATCCCTGATGCGTTTCTCCAGGAGAAATCCCGCCCGTTCGTCTCGATTCCCTCACAATCCGGAGCGGGTTGTTGACTCCGGAGAAACCCCTGGTACTATGTCCCTTGTCGCCGGTGAGACCCACCTGACGCGGGCCGCCCGACGAGGCGGCCCGTTCTCACCTGAGCGAGGCACCTACGCCGCAGTTCGGACGCATCCCGACGTTTGCTCCGTGCAACGAGCCGGGCGGCCCAACGCGACGTTCGCACGCTCCCGCCCGGGGACGGCCCGTCGGAGACGACGGGGCGGATCACGCCAGGCGGGGGCAACCCGGTGGCTCGCCGTCGCATCGGCGGTGTCT
>NZ_RYZH01000083.1 GCF_003977685.1 Tautonia sociabilis
GGGGGGGGGGGGGGGGGCCGGGCTCAGAATCGGGCTCGGACTCGGGCTCGGCGGGAGCCTCGGGGGAGTCGGCCGGAAGGGGCTGGGTCGCGCTGCGGGAGCGGCGGGAGAACCAGCCTCGGACGGCCGACGATCGGGCCGGTTCGGCGGCCGTCGGAGCGGGATTGGGGGCGGGGTCGGGCTGGGGAGGGTCGAGGCGACGGCTCCTCCGGCCGAACAGGCCTCGGGGCGAGGGGGCCGGCTCCTCGGCCGCCTCGGACGGGGCTGGGGTCGGGGTCAGGGGGATGGGGGGGGCGTAGTCGTCCGCCAGGACGCCCGGGGACGGGCCGGAGACGGGGGCCGGTCGGTCGGCGGCCCGGGTTTCTCCCGGGTCCTCGGCCTCCTCGGGGCGGTTGTCCTGGGGGGTGCCGCGGGGGCCCAGGAGGATCCAGCCCATCAGCAGCAGGTAGGGGGGGACGAGCCACGGGCTGACCCGGGCCACGGCCAGGCTGGCGATCCCGATGAGGATCGCCAGGCCGATCATCGCCGCCCACTTCAACCGATCGGCCGACCAGGTCGGGCGGCCCGGGGCCGGCTGTTGGGCGTCTCTGGCGGGATCATCGCCGCGTCGTTCGGCGTCCAAGTCCGCACCGCTCCCTCGGTTCGGTCCCGGCTCCCGCTGTCACGGCGGGCGCGGGACGACGCCTCCGCGTCCGGTTCGAGTGGGCATGATGGCCGAGATCCCCAAGATCGTCCAGGGAGGTTTCGGGGGCGGAGGGCCGCTCGCAGGGGGATGGGTCGATCGCTGGGGACGGGTTGCTCGCTCTCGCGCTCTCGGTGTTTGGCGGTCGTCGGGGACGGCACGGCGGAGGGTCGGGGGTCCTTGCGGGCCGCCGATCGCCAGGAGGCCCGGCACGTCCCGGCCCGTCGGCAGGAGGTCAGCCGTCGGTGGCTCGGGGAGGGGGAGCCTGGCGGGCGAGGTGGAGGAGGCGGTCGGCGCCGGAGGAGCGGAGGGCCTCCGCGACGAGGAGGCCGAGGGAGGACGGATCGGAGCGGGGACCGGTGCGGGAGCAATCGAGGCGTTCTCGGCCGTCGGGATCGAAGACGGAGACGTCCAGGGCGAGGCGGTCCTCGTCCTCGCCCTCGTGGCCGAGGTCGCGGCCCCAGGCGGCGAGAGGGACCATGCAGCCGCCTTCAAGGGCGGCGAGGCAGGCCCGCTCGGCCAGCACGGCGCGGCGGGTGGGGGGGTGGTCCAGGGGGGAGAGCAGGGCGATCGTGGCGTCGTCGTCGCGCCGGCACTCGATGCCCAAGGCCCCCTGGCCGACGGCCGGGAGGAAGCGAGGAGGGCCGAGGCGGTCGGTGATGTGGCCGTCGAGGCCGAGGCGGTGCAGGCCGGACTCGGCCAGGACGACCGCGTCCAGTTCGCCGGTGGTGGCCCTGGCCAGCCGCGTTTCGACGTTCCCTCGGATGTCGACGACGACCAGATCCGGTCGGGCGTGGCGAAGCATCGCCTTCCGGCGGAGCGAGCCGGTGCCGACCGAGGCGCCGGCGGGGAGGGCGTCGAGGGTGCGATGGCGGGGGGCGATGAGGGCGTCGCCGGGGGCCTCGCGCTCGGGGACGGCGCCGAGCGTCAGGGCGTCGGGCCCCTGGGTGGGCAGGTCCTTGAGGCTGTGGACGGCGATCTCGACGGATCGCTCCAGCAGGGCGCGCTGGATCTCCTTGGTGAACAGGCCGGTCCCGCCGGCGATCTGGGCCAGGGGGGAGTTGCGGTCGCGGTCTCCCCGGGTGCGGATCTCGACGAGCTCGACCACCAGGCCGGGGTGGGCGGCTCGGAGACGGTCGGCGACCCACTCGGACTGCCAGCGCGCCAGGGCGCTGCCCCGGGTCCCGATCCGGACAACCTGGCCCTCGTGAACCGCTCCCATCATCCCCTCCCTTCGGCCCGGGCGATGACCACGGCGATCACCGTCCCGGCACCGGCGGCCTTCAGGGCCCGGCTGGCGGCTCCGCAGGTGGCGCCGGTGGTCAAGATGTCGTCGACCAGCAGGACCGTCCGGCCGGACAGTGGGCCCATCCGCCGGGGATCGGCCCGGAAGGCTCCCCGCATCTGCGCCTGCCGCTCGACCCGCCCGAGCCCCCAGAGCGCCTCGGTGGGCTTCACCCGACGCAACGGCCGGGCCATCGGCAACCTCAGAAGATCGGCCAGGGCGGCGGCCAGGGCCTCGGCCTGGTCGAACCCGCGTTGCCAGCGCCGTCTCCAGTGCAAGGGCACGGGGACGACCGCCTCGGCCCCGAGGGCAAGAAGGTCGACTCGCCGGGCCTCGAACAGCACCTCGACCAGCTTCGGGGCGGTCCAGGCCCCCTGGGCGGTCTTCAGCCGGAGGCAGAGGTGGCGGATCGGCCCCTGGTACGGCCCGAGGGCGAGGGCGGCGTCGAACCCGAGCCGGCGCCCGGCGCAGTCGTCGCAGCCGAGGGCCGAGCCGGCGAACGGGCCGACGGGCATCGCGCAGCGCCGGCACGCCGGGCCGGCGGCGTCGAGCAGCTCGTCCCGGCAGCCGGCGCAGAAGGCATCGAGGCGGTCCTCAAGCGGAGCGGCGCAAACCGGGCAATCCATCGGGAACGCCAGGCGCCCGACCGCCTCCCCGAGCAAGCGTCCGAGCCCGCGAGCCGCCGACGGTCCCCCGGCCGACGGGCAGCGCCGGTCGACGGCCGTGCCTACTCGTCCGGTGATCGGGGAGGAGCGGTCGGAGATCGAGGGACCGAGGAGCCGTCGTTTCATGGGGGCGATCGCGACTTCGAGCCTGCCGTCGTGCGGGGGAGGATTATCGCACGGCCAGGGGCCGGGGAGAAGCGGGGGCGCTGGCGGCTTCTGGTCTGAAGGCCGGGTGTCACTGATTCCGGAGCCTTCACGTTCCGGGAAGGCCGGGGGGTGACTCGACCTTGGCTGGCCCGGCCGATCGCTCGTTCGAGGAGGATGGGCCGGGAGGGTCCGGGGCGTCCGGGTGGTCGGCAGCGGGATCGGGGGGCAGCAGCTCCTGGAATCGGTCGAGGGGGGCGAGGGGGAGGAGGTCGGGGTCGGAGGAGGCGAGGGAGGAGAGGGAAGGGTCGAGGAGGAGGGCGTCGGCGAGCTGGTCGAGAGCCTCGTCGGCCAGGGATCGCGCGAGGGAGTCGCGATCGGCCGGGGGGAGGGAGGTGTCGGCCGAGGCGGCGGCGCTGGCCAGGGCAAGCACACACGCCGTGTTGTACCGCTGTGTGGGGGAGACGGACGTGCCGGCCGGAACGGGGGGAGCATCGAGTTCGCGGACCAAGGCGACGGCACGGCGATGGTCGCCGGAGCGGGCCAGGCAGATGGCTTGAGCTTCTCGGAACGAGATCAGTCGAGGGGTGGGATCGGCCAGGGCGATGACACGGTCCCAGTCGGCGCTGGCCTCGGAGAGTCGATCGGCGGACATCAAGGCCTGGGCTCGGGCTCCCAGGAGGTTGAGGGCGGTGCGACGAAGGCGATAAAGGTTGGGCTCGGACGCCAGCAGCGGGTCGATCCGGGAAAGGCCCAGGGTGAAGCGGGCGATCGCCTGGTCGCGCCGGCCACGCTGCAGGTCCAGATTGCCGACATTGACGTCCAGATCGGCACGGGTGGTGAGATACTCCCGGTGGGAGGGTTCGGCCTCAAGGGCCCGGTTCAGCAGGGCCTCGGCGCGGCGGTACTCCTCCTCGGCGCGGTCGGTCTGACCGAGCGTGGCATGGATCAAGCCCAGGTTGATCAGATTCTGGGCCAGCTCGACGGCCTTACCGGGAGTGTCGGGGTTGCGTTTCAGGAGTCGGTCGTTAATGGTCACGGCACGTTGGTAGTACGGCTCGGCGCGGTCGTTGGCGCCGGCCAGCTGCCAGGTGGAGCCCAGGTTGTGCGCGCACCACGCCACGTCGCTCAGGGCGTCGGGGTCGTCCGGACGGGCGCGCAGGATCTGCTCAGCCAGCCGCAGGGCCTCAAGCAAGTGAGCCGCGGCGCGGTCGGTCTGGGAGCCGGAGAGCATGACCCCCCACTTCAGGGAGACGACCAGGCGTTCGCGAACCAGCGACCAATCCGCCGGGGACTGCGACCGGAGGGAATCGAGCAGGCGGGCGGCGAGGTGAAGGTTCTCCTCGGCGGGAGCGAGCTGGCCGAGGGCGATCTGGAGGTTGGCGGCCTCGACGGCGGCGGCGGCGGTGTCTCGGGAGACGATCTGGTCGGAGGGGTCGGTGCGCTGGATGACGCGATCGTAAAAGGCAAGGGCGGCCTCGGCCTGCTCGCGGTGCAACTCGGAGAGGCGGGGCAGGTCGGCGAATCGGGGCTTCTCCCGAACGGCGAGGACGCGGCGGATGGCGTCCCGGGCGTCTCGGTAGTTGGCCTCGGCGTTTTGCTTCTGGCGGAGGGCCTCGGCGGCGGCGGCCTCGGCGTCGCCGATGGCGCGAAGGAGGCGGACGTTGGCGGCCAGCACGCTGGTGAGGGCCAGGGCCGCGACCAGGGCCGAGAGGCCAAGCAACGCCGCCTGAGACGGCCGGCGCCTCGCCCACTTGACCAGGCGGCCGACGGGGCCGGTGCGCCGGGCCCGGATCGGCTCTCCGGCGGCGAAGCGGGCCAGGTCGTCGGCGAGCGCTCCGGCCGAGGAATACCGCCGGGCGGGGGCCTTCTCCAGGCACGTGAGGCAGATGGTCTGAAGGTCCCGGGGGATGCCGGGCTGGAGGCGGCTGGGGGGGGGCGGCTCGGCCGATCGGACGAGGTCGAGGGCCTCCAGGGGAGAGGGGGCGATGAACGGCGGGCGGCCGGTGAGGCATTCGAAGAGGATGGCGCCAAGGGCGTAGACGTCGGCGGCGGGGCCGACGGCCTCGGGCCGGCCGGCGGCCTGCTCGGGGGCCATGTAGTGCGGGGTGCCGAGCAGGGCGTCGGACTGGGTGGGGCCGGCGGTGGCGGCGTCGAGGCGCTTGGCCAGGCCGAAGTCGGCGAGTTTGGGGGTGCCGTCGGCGGTGAGCAGGACGTTGGCCGGCTTCAGATCGCGGTGGATGACGCCGGCGCGGTGGGCGTGATCGACGGCCCGGGCGAGCGTCTCCACAAGGGCGGCGGCCTCCCTCGGCCGTAAGGGGCCAGTCGTGAGGCGGTCGGCCAACGAGCCGCCGGAGACGTACTCCATGGCGATGTACGGCTGGCCGCCCACCCGACCGACGTCGAAAATCTGGACGATGTTCGGGTGCTGCAACCGGGCGGCGGCCTCGGCCTCGACCCGGAAGCGGACCAGCTCCCTGGGGTCGGCGTCGGGCCCGGAGCGGAGCCGCTTCAGGGCGACGAGCCGGCCGAGCCGGCGATGGCGGGCCTTGGTGACGATGCCGTTGCCGCCCCGGCCGATGGGAGCGATCAGGTCGTAGCCGTCGGGGGCCTCGGCAGGCGAGGGAGGAATCGGGTCGCCGGGGGGCGCCGGCTCGGTCGGCCGGCTCGACGGCGAGGCCGACCGGAGCAGGCCGATCAACGGGTCGTCGGCCGAGCCCTCCAGGAGGGCTCGGCACTCGGGGCAGGTTTCCAGATGGCGCTCGATGGCAAGCGCCTCGTCCTCGTCGATCGCGCCGAGGCCGAAGGCGCCGAGCCGCTCCGGGGTGGGGTGATCGGGTTCGGTGTGGTCCATGGCCCGAGATTCCCTCCGGGGACCTGGGACACGTTATCAGGCCGTCCCCGCCGGGATCAATCGCCGGGGAGCTTCCGGGGGCGCGCCGCCCGCCGTCGGAGCAGCCACAGCCCCGCCGGCGGCACTCCGCCGGCGAGCATCAAGAGGAGGCTGGAAGGCTCGGGGACAGCCGGGAGATCGGCCGTGGCGACCGTCGCGGCGAAGACCCCGGCGTTGCGAAAGAGAGATTGGGGGGCATCGGTCGGGATCCCCACCTGGTTGTCCGCGGTGAGTCGGATGGTGAGCGTCTCGCCGGCGCCTGAGAAAATCACCGAGAATTTCCCGGCGGAGAAAAAGTTGTTGTTATAGGCCGGGAGCTGATCGATCAGGGCTGTTGCGGCCAGCAGCGAGGAGCCGCCGCCACCGCTCAACTCGGCCGACAGACGCATGCGGGTGTTGAAGCCCTGGACGTAGACGTCGAGCTGGCGAGGATCGGCGTCGGCCTGCACCTGGAAGGAGAGGCCGAGCCCGTTCGGATAGCTGGTCTGGGCCGGCGTGATCGTCTGGCTGACGACCGTCCCGACCGGGCCGCCGCCGGCCATGGGCTCGGTGCCGTCGGTCCAGGTGAAGTCGAGGATCGGCAACGTTGGGTCGGGGGCGAAGGGGACCAGGACGACGCTGGCTCCCGACGGGGCGGAGCCGAGGGGCGTCAGGGTGGGGTCGATCAGTGAGGCGCCGGCCTTCTCCGAGGTGGCGAAGGGGACCGTACCGAAGGCGTCGCCGTTGCCCCACTTGACCCAATCCAGGGTACCGGCCGCGGTGAGGTCGGTGGTGGTCGAGCCGATCGGCAGGTCGGTGTAGCTGATGGAGAAAATGCTGCCGGCGTCGGCCGGGTGGACGATCGCGGCGACCGAGGCGAGGATCGAGGCGGCGAGCAGGCGGAACTTCATCGGAATCTCCCGGTCGGGTTGGGGGCGACGACCTCGGGCCGTCGCCGGGGCGAAGGGGGCCGAGTCGGACGCCGGGGGGAGGCGCGGCCGGACGGCTGGGAGCGAGCACTCCTCGGGTCGGCGATGACCCGGAGAGGCCGTCGGACCCGACGCCGGTGAGGGGCCCGAGACGTCCGGTCGTCCCGGGGCTCCAAGATTGGGAGTGCGCACGCCCTCGGATCCTGTCGCGAGGCGTGGGGAGATTCCCCAAGATGGTGTCTGGGAGCATCATCGCTCCCTCGGACGCAACGGTGGGGAGGGGGATCAGCCGATCAGCCCGCGTCCCTCCTGGCGGAGCCGGCGAAGGACGCGAGATTTGGCGATGAGCACCGCGTTGACCGTCTGGCCCAGCTGCTCGGCGACGGCGGAGGCGGGCAGTCCGTCGATCACCTGGAGGCGGAAGGCACGCCAGGTGGCGGGGGTGAACTCGGGCTCGATGAGCTCGAGCAGTCGGGAGGCGAGGTAGCGGTCGTGCTCCAGGTCCCAGCGGCGGCTCAGGTCGCTCTCGGGATCCTCGAGCTGTTCCAGGACGTCGGGCAGGAATCGGCTGGCCCCCTGCCGTTGGGATCGCCAGTAGGCCAGGAGCCGATGGGTGATGATCGCTCGCATCCAGCCGCGAAAGGCGCCGGGACGGCCGGTGTGATCGAAGTGAGGCACCTCTCGGATGATCACCAGCAGGATTTCCTGGAGCAGATCCTCGGCGTCGGCCTCGGCGATCCCCTGCTGGCGGAGGCGGCGGAGGACGAGCGGGGAGTACAGCTCGGCCAGTTGTCGCCAGGAGCGCTCGTCCGGGTCGCTTCGCAGGCGGTCGAGCAGGCTCAGCGGGGTGTCGTTCATGGGGAGGCCGTCCGGCGGCGAGGGCGGTCGCGGTGGCTCGTGCCGCGATGGCGCGGGACGGTGCCAGCGTACCAGGCCGACGCGCCGGGATCTTCCCGGTGGCGGGGAAACGGGGAAACGGCTCAGGGCGTCGCCTGGGCGAGCGTCTCTCGGGGGGTCAGCAGAACGCGCTCGACCCAGGTGGTGTCCACCTTCCCCTCGATGAAGTCGGGGGTGTGGAGGATGCGGCGGTGCAGGGGAGCGGTGGTGGTGATGCCGTCGATCCGGAGCTCGTCCAGGGCGCGAAGCATCCGGGCGATCGCCTCGATGCGGGTGGGGGCGTGGACCAGGAGCTTGCCGATCATCGAGTCGTAGTTCGGCGGGACGCGGTAGCCGGGGGCGATGTGGGAGTCCCAGCGGACGCCGATCCCCCCGGGAATGCGCAGGCCGGTAATCAGGCCGGGGCTGGGGCGGAAGTTGTGCTCGGGGTCCTCGCAGTTGATCCGGCACTCGATGGCGTGGCCGAGCTGGTGGATGTCGGCCTGGGCGACCGAAAGCGGCTGGCCGGCGGCGACGCGGATCTGCTCCTTGATCAGGTCGATCCCCGTGACCAGTTCGGTGACGGGATGCTCGACCTGGATCCGGGCGTTGACCTCGATGAAGTAGAAATTGGAGTCGGCGTCGACGAGGAACTCGCAGGTGCCGGCGTTGACGTAGCCGGCCTGCTTGGCCAGCCGGACGGCGGCCTCGCAGATGCGGCGGCGGACGCGGGAGGGCAGGGTGGGGGCGGGGGACTCCTCGATCAGCTTCTGGTGCCGACGCTGGAGGCTGCACTCGCGTTCCCAGCAGTGAACGGCGTTGCCGTGGGAGTCGGCCAGCAGCTGAACCTCGATGTGGCGGGGGGGGGTCGATGAACTTCTCGAGGTACAGACTGGGGTTCTTGAAGGCGGCGTCGGCCTCGGCGCGGGCCTGGGAGATGGCCGAGCGGAGGGCGCCCTCCTCCCGGCAAACGCGCATGCCCTTGCCGCCGCCGCCGGCCGCGGCCTTGATGAGCACGGGGTAGCCGATCTGGCGGGCGACCTGCACCGCCTCGTCATCGGAGTTGACCGGGCCGTCGGAGCCGGGAACCAGGGGGACCTTGGCCGCCTGGGCGACGGCCTTGGCCTCGGTCTTCAGCCCCATCTTGCGGATGGCCTCGTGCGGGGGCCCGATGAACTCGAAGTTGCAGGCGCGGCAGACCTCGGCGAAGTGGGGGTTCTCCGAGAGGAAGCCGTAGCCGGGGTGGATGGCGTCGACGTCGGCGATCTCGGCGGCGGCGATGATGCGGGGAATGTTCAGGTAGCTGTCGGCGGCGGGGGCCTTGCCGATGCAGATGGCCCGGTCGGCCAGCTCGAGATAAGGGGCGCCCCGGTCGGCCTCGGAGAAGACGGCGACGGACTCCAGGCCGAGCTCCTTGCAGGCGCGGATGACCCGGAGGGCGATCTCGCCGCGGTTGGCGACGAGGATGCGGCGGATTTTCGGCGGGGAATCAGCCATCGGCGGGAGTCCGGGGGGCTCCGGCCCGGCGCCGGGCGGCCGCCGGAGAGGCGGGGCGGGGCGGGGCCGAGGGTCCTGCCGCCGGGCCCCAGGGGGGCCGCGGGGCGTCACGATCGGGGGGCGACGGCCGAGGTCCGATGACCGCGGGCGGATGGCCGAGGGGCGGCGGCGGAGCAACGCGGGCCGAACTCCGGGCGCCCGATCGCGACGCGAGGGCCATCATCGGGGAGCGATCCGCCGCCAGGGCTTGCACCGCTTGCACCATCGAGGGCCGGCCACGGGGCCTCGCATCGGCCGCCGCCGATCAGGACGGGACGACACGGAAGAGCGGCTGGCCGAACTCGACCGGCTGCTTGTCCTGAACGAGAATCTCGGCGATGCGGCCCGAGACGCCGGCCGGAATCTCGGTGAAGACCTTCATCGCCTCGATGATGCACACCGTCGTCTCCGGCCGGACGGTCGCGCCGACGGTGACAAACGGCGGCGCGTCCGGCGCGCTGGACTGGTAGTAGGTGCCGACCATCGGGCTCTCGATGAGCAGACCGTCGACCTCGGGGGCCGGCGGCGGTGCGGTGGGAGCCGCCGAGGGGGCGGCCGCCGAGGGGCCGGGCAGCGGCGCGGCCGCCTGCGTCGGCGCCGGCAACGCGGGAGCGGCGTGCGACGGGCCGGGCAGGGCGGCCTCGGTCCGGCGACGCAGCCGGATCGTCGTCGGCCCCTCGACCAGGTCGATGGCCGTCAGGTCGTACTGCTGCATCATCCGGACCAGGCGGTGAATCCGGCGGACGTTGTCCGGGTCGGGTTGCTCTCCCGATGGCCCGGTCGGCGATTCGGCCATGTACCTGCGCTCCGATCCGCTGCGCTCGCTGTCCTCGGCGTCGAAACAGCCCCGGGGATGGATGGCCCGTCAGCGCCCGAGGAGGCCGTCCCGGGCGGCGTCGAGGTCGCGGGGCAGTCGGGAGAGGACCTCGGCCCCGTCGGGCGTGACGAGCACGTCGTCCTCGATCCGGATGCCGCCCCAGTCGGGGACGTAGATCCCGGGCTCGATGGTCAGGACCATGCCCGGCCGGAGAGTCTCCTCGGAGCTGCCCCTCAACCGGGGCGCCTCGTGGATTTCCAGGCCGATGCCGTGACCAAGTCCGTGGTCGAAGAACCGGGCGAAGCCGGCCTCCCCGATGTGGGAACGGGCCTCGGCGTCGACGTCGGCGGCCTTCGCCCCGGGGTGGATCGAGGCGATCGCCCGGCGCTGGGCCTCCAGGACGACCCCGTAGAGCTCCTCGAATCTCGGGGACACCTTACCGGTGGCCAGCACCCGAGTCAAGTCGCTCCTGTACGGCAGGGGGCCCATGCAGGCTCCCCAGTCGACCAGCACGAAGCCATCCGACCCGAGGCGCACCCCCGGCTCCGGCCGGGCGTGCGGCAGCGCCGCCCTCGGACCGACGGCCACGATCGGCGGGAACGCGGAGCCAACCGCCCCCGCCTTGCGCAGGGCGAATTCGAGGGCGTCGGCGGCCTCCTTCTCGTCCGATTCGGGGGAAACCGCCTCCTTCCAGGAGCGGAAGGCCGATTCGGCCGCCTCGATCGCCCGGCGCAGGGCGGCGATCTCGTCGTCATCCTTGATGACCCGGATCGCCTCGACGACTCCGGAGGTCCCCTCCAGCTCGACCGACCCGACTCCTTCCCGGATCGTCCACTGGTCGGCCACGGTCAGCCCCGCCGCCTCGAAGCCGACCCGCCCGAGCCCGAGCTTCGCGACAACCTCGCCCAGCTCCTGGGGAAGCGTGCGATCCGACGGCCGGATGTGACGCTCCAGGGTGGGGCACTCGTCTCGGAGCTGCGTGTCGAAGCGGAAGTCGGAGACGATCAGGAGCCGATCGGCCGAGACGATCAGCGCCGAGGAGTCGCCGGTGAACCCCGTCAGGTAGGAGACGTTCGGCGGGTGGGTGACGAGCAGCGCGCCGAGGCCGGCCTCGCGGAGCGAGCGGCGGACGGCCTCGACGCGGCGATCGTGGGCGGCGGCCATAAGGGTCTCGACGTCAACGAAGGGGGATCAGTCCAGCGGCAGCGCCAGCACTCGGTCGGCGGCCGCGACGACCGCCGGCACGATCGCCTCCAGCATCTTCCTCCCTTTCTCGGCCGAGGCGAAGGAGGGGTAGCCGACGGCTCCTCGCTCGGTGCGGCGGCCGAAGTCGACGGCGTGGAAGAGGCCGTCCGGGGCGACCCCGGGGGAGGGGTCGTCCTGGATGCGGTCGGCGCGGACCAGCTCGGGGCGGAGATGCATCATCATCGACGTCTCGATCTCGCAGGCGTGGCCCATCGACGTGCGGGGGCCGTCGCACAGGGCGGCGATGGCCTCGGCGGCGAGCTCCCAGTAGGCGGCGCCGGTCAGCAGGGCCTCGGGGAAGGCGGCGTCGAGGCGACGGAGGGCCACGTGAAGGGGGTCGATGTTGCCGCCGTGACCGTTGAGCAGCAAGACGCGGCGGAAGCCGTCCCGGAGCGGGGGGGTGAGCAGCTCGACGAGCATTTGCTCGTAGGTGGGGAGGGTGGCGGTGAGGGTGCCGCCGAAGGGAAGGTGGTGCTCGCTGGCGCCGAACCACTGGACCGGCAGCAGCACGACGCGGTCGGGCCGGGCGGCCTCCAGGCCGTCGGCCACGGCGCCGACGAGGACGGTGTCGGTGATGACGGGAAGGTGCTGGCTGTGCTGCTCGCAGGCCGCGATGGGGGCGACCAGCAGGGTCCGGTCCCGGTCGATGGCCTGGATCTCGGGGGCGGTCATCTCGGCGAATCGCATGGCGAGGCGGGCTCCGGCGGCGCGGGGAGGTTGTCAGGGCGGACTCAGTTGCCCAGCATCATCAGCAGCACGATGGCGATGCAGTAGAAGATGACCAGACCGGTGGTGTCAACCAGCGTGCTGATCATCGGAGCGGACACGACGGCCGGGTCGATCCCCAGGCGTCGGGCGATGATCGGAACGGCTGATCCCACTGTGGTCGCCCAGGTGCAGATCCCCAGCACGGCCAGCGCGATGACGACGGAGAAGCGCAGATCGGCCAGGAAGCCGACGTCGCCGAGCACGCCGATCGAGCAGAGGACCAGCGAGGCGACGAACCCGATGACGCCGAGGATCGAGCCGAGCAACGCCCCGGTCAGCGCCTCGCGGCTGACCACTCGGAAAAAGTCTCCCTCTCGGATGTCTCCCAACGCCAGGCCGCGAATCACCGTGCCGACGGCCTGGCTACCGGCGTTGCCCCCGGTACCGATCAACAGCGGGATGAAAATCTGGAAATCGATGGCCAGCGTGTCTCGGCCGAAGCGGTTGACCCACTCGAACAGATAGATGATCGAGGCGGAAATCCCCGCGGCCATGAACAGCCCGAGCAACCACCCAATGCGGCGTCGCACGGCGGCGGCGATTCCCTCCTCGCCAGGGTCCTCGTCCGCCTCGGCCGCGTCGTAATCCACGGCGCCGAAGCGGAGCAGGTCTTCCGATTGCTCCTCTCGGAGAATATCCAAGGCGTCGTCATGGGTGACGATGCCCACCAGCCGATCCTCGGCATCGACGATCGGCAAGGCGAGCAGGTCATACTGCGCGATCTTGCGGGCGACCTCCTCGCGGTCGTCGTCCACTCGGGCTCGAATCGGATCAGGTTGCATCACGTCCTCGACCCGGGCCGTCGGCCGAGCGAGGATCAGCGCCTGCAAGGTGATCGAACCAATCAAACGGCGCTGATGGTCGACGACGAAGTTGGTGAGGATCGTCTCCCGATCGGGGGCCTCCCGGCGCAGGTGGTCGATGGCCTCCCGGACGGTGACAAAGGGGGGAAGGGTGGCATAGTCGGTCGTCATCACCGAGCCGGCGGTCCCCGGCTCGTATTGGGTCAGGCGACGGATGTCGTCCCGCTCGGCCTGAGCCATGCGCCGGAGAATCATCTCCGAGCGGTCGGGATCCAGTCGAGTGACCAGATCGGCCCGGTCGTCGTGCGGCATGTCTCGCAGCAGCGCCGCAGCGTCTTCAAGCGACATGGACTCGATCAGCTCCAGCTGACGGTCGTGGTCGAGGTAGCTGACGATCGCCGCCCGTTCCTTCGGTTCCAACAAACGGAGGACGGCCTCGGCCTCAGCGGGGTGGAGGTCCTCGATCAGCTCGGCCTGCCGGGCGGGGGGGTAGTCCTCGAGGAACTCGCGCACCGCTGCCGCCTGGCCGTCACGGATCAGTTCGCGAAGGTCGGGCAGCAGCAGGGCGTTCCGCATGGCACCTCCGGGTGCAGGCAGGGGAGATCGGATGGTGGAAGGCGTCCGGGCGTCCGCAGTCGTTCGGGGCCGGGAGGGCCGAGGTCGCCGAAACCCCGGCCTTGGGGACCTCCCGGATCGGGGCAGTCGCGGTCCCGTCCGGCTCGATCCTCCTGCCGGCCTGGTCCGCCGTCCTCCTCGACGGAAGGCCGAGGGCCGGGGGAGAGTCGCGGTCGGCCTCATCGGTCGAGCGTGATCGGGACGGGACGGGCCTGGGCCGTTGGGGCGCTCGGCACGGCCAGGGGCCCGTCAGCGGTCCTGGTGTCCCTCCTCGTCGGATCGCTGGTTCCGAGCGGATGGGGCTGGTCGATCGCCCGGGGGGCTCGGCTCGGGGGATCGGACGGGAGAGGGCCGAGGAGGTCGTGACGGAGACTCGGGAACCGCGGAGGAGAGAGGAGGGCAGGAGGAAGAGCGATCGGGCCTCAACCGGCCCTCGGCCGTTCCCCCTCCGCTCGGGGAACCGACTCCCGCCGGCCGGCCGGGCCGGCAAGGGACCTCGGCCGATCGCTCTCCCGGGCCCTTGCGTCAACCGATCACGTCCTTGCCCATGATCGGCCGGAGGACGTCGGGCACGTCGACCCGGCCGTCGGCTCGCTGGTAGTTCTCGAGAATGACGATGAGGGCTCGGCTCAGCGCGATGGCCGTTCCGTTGAGGGTGTGGACGAACTTGGTCCCCTTCTGCCCCTCGGGGCGGTAGCGGATGCCGAGCCGGCGGGACTGGTAATCGGTGCAGTCGGAGGTGCTGGTGACCTCGCCGTACTCGCCGCCGTCGCCTCGGCCGGGCATCCAGGCTTCCAGGTCGAACTTGCGGTAGGCGGGGCCGCCCAGGTCTCCCGAGCAGATGTCGACAACGCGGTAGGGGATGCCCAGCGCGGTGAAGATCTCCTCCTCGATGGCGAGCATCTGCTCGTGCATCGCGCCGGATTGCTCGGGAATCGTATAGGCGAACATCTCCACCTTGGTGAACTGGTGGACGCGATAGAGTCCTCGGCTGGCTCGGCCGGCGGCGCCGGCTTCGGTGCGGAAGCAGTGGGAGACGCCGACGTACTTGATGGGCAGCTGCGCCTCGTCGAGGATCTCGTCGGCATGCATGCCGCCCAGGGTGATCTCGGCGGTGCCGATGAGGCAGAGGTCCGAATCCTCGACGGAGTAGACCTGCGTCTCCTCCCCTCGGGGGTTGAAGCCGATGCCTTCGAGGATCTGGGTGCGGGCGAGGTCGGGGGTGACGATCGGCATGAAGCCGTGGCGGACGAGGGTCTGGACGGCGAACTGCTGCAACGCCAGCTCCAGGAGCACGGCGTCGTTCTTGAGAAAGTAGAAGCCGGAGCCGGAGACCTTCGAGCCGGCCTCGAAGTCGATCAGGTCGAGGGCCTTGCCGATCTCGACGTGGTCCTTGACCGGGAAGTCGAAGGAGCGGGGCGTGCCGACCTTGCGGATCTCGCGGTTGGCCTCCTCATCCCGGCCGATGGGGGCTGAGGGGTGGGTCATGTTGGGGACTCGGGCGAGCCGGGCCTCAACCTCCTTCTCCAGGGAACGCAGCGAGTCCTCGCGGTCGGCGACCTTCTGCTTGAGCTGCTTGCCCTCGGCGATGAGGGCGGCGCGGCGATCGGGGTCCTTCTCCTTCCCGGTGGCCTGGGCGACCTCGTTCTGGCGCTGGCGGACGGATTCGACCTCCTGGAGCAGCTCGCGGCGCTGGGTTTCCAGCGCGACGACCTTCTCCAGGTCCTCGATCACGTCGGCGGGCACGTTGCGGTCGACGCAGTTCCGCTTCACGGCGTCGACGTTGTTCAGGACGAATTTCAGGTCGAGCATGGGCGGGCCCTGTGACGCTGCTCCCGGCGGCGGTCGGGGGCCGACCGGGAGTTCGGGGACGGGGGCGAGGGGACGGGGGCCGGGGTCCGGGGTCCGGGTCAGGAGATCGCGGCCAGCTCGGCGATGAGGTGGGCCGCCGCCTTGATCCCCCGGTGGAAGTCGGCCAGGGAGAACTTCTCGTTGGGTCCGTGCAGGTTGTCGTCGTTCTGGCCCCAGCCCAGCAAGAGCGTGTCGACGCCGAGGTGCCGCTTGATCAGGCCGACGACGGGGATCGAGCCCCCCTCCCGGATCAGCACCGGAGGGGTGCCGAAGCCGGCCTCCACGGCCTTCATGGCGGCCGAGACGGCGGGGTTCCCCTTGGCCTCGACGATCACCGCCGGCGCGCCCTGCATGGCCGTGAGCGAGTACCTCACGCCCGGGGGGCAGACCGTCGCCAGGTGCGCCTCGACCAGGTGCTTGACCCGTTCGGGGGTCTGATCCGGGACGAGGCGGAAGCTGAACTTGGCGCCGGCGAGCCGGGGGAGCACCGTCTTGGGGCCGGGGCCCGAGTAGCCCCCCCAGAGGCCGTTGACATCGCAGGTGGGGCGGGCCCACTTGCGTTCGAGGGTGGTGTAGCCGGCCTCGCCGAAGACGGCGGGCACGTCCAGCTCGGCGCGGAACTGTTCCTCGGAGAAGGGGAGGCGGGCGAACTCGGCACGCTCCCAGTCCTCCAGGGGGCGGACGTCGTCGTAGAAGCCGGGGATGGCAATGCGGCCGGCGTCATCCTTGAGGGAGGCGAGGATCGTCGCGATCGCGTTGAGCGGGTTCTGGACGGCCCCGCCGAAGGTGCCGGAGTGCAGGTCGCGGTTGGCTCCCTCGACGATCAGCTCGAAGTAGGCCAGCCCCTTCAGCCCGTAGGTGATGGCGGGTTGGCCGGGACCGAACTGGCTGGTGTCGGAGATGACGGCGTAGTCGCACGAGAGGCGGTCGGGGTGCTCGGTCAGGAAGGCTTCGAGGTTGGCGCCGCCGACTTCCTCCTCGCCCTCAATCAGGAACTTGACGTTGATCGGCAGCCGGCCCACCCCCTTGAGCCAGGCTTCGGCGGCCTTGAGGTGGGTGAGCATCTGGCCCTTGTCGTCGGTGGCGCCCCGGGCGTAGATCTTGCCGTCCCGGACGACGGGCTCGAAGGGGTCGGGCTGGTCCCAGGGCTCGAGCGGCTCGGGGGGCTGGACGTCGTAATGGCCGTAGACGAGCAGGGTGGGCTTGCCGGGGGCGTCGAGCTTCTCGCCGAAGACGATCGGGTGGCCCTTGGGGAACTCGATCAGCTCGGCGGCGACCCCCAGGGAGCGGAGGTCGTCTCGGATGAACTCGGCCGCGCGTCGGGTATCGGCGTCGTGGGCCGGCTGCGCGCTGACGCTGGGGATGCGGAGCAGATCCTTGAGCTGCTCCTCGAAGCGCGGCCGGTGCTCGGCCAGGTAGGCGTCGACCCGATCGATGGCCATCGGCAGCGTCCCTCCTTCGGTCCGTTCGGCCCCGTTGGGGAGTGGGCGGGGGCCGGGCCCGTTCCCGATCGGGCCCAGGGGAATGCCGGCGAGCGTCGCCCCGGCTTCCCCCGGCGCCGGCGCGGCTGAGAAACGCTCATTCTATCGCCCCCCGGCTCGAACCGCGACGCCCCTGGACCCGATCCCGCCGGATCGCGGCGTCGCACCCACCGATCGATCCGGGACGACCCGACCGCTCCGACCGCTCGATCCCGGGTGCGACGTCCGTTTCCCGGCCGCTGCGACGTATCGTTGGGGATGGGAAGCCCGCTTCCCATCCCCGTCGAACGAGGACGGTCGTCCTGCAGTTTCTACCAAGGGCCACGACCGGCCCTCGGGAACCGAAATGCCCAGAAATCGACTCAAGTCTCGGGCCGATCGAGCCGAACGGGTCGGCCGCCGGTGGCCGCGCGAGAGGGCGGCACAGGGGTTGCTTCACTCTCTCAATGCTCGGAGCCGAGCTCGTCCATGCGGCGACGGAAGGCGGCAAGTCTTCCTTATCGGCCCGGCCCCAGGGTCCCCTTCACTGAGTTTTCGCCGGTGGGTCGGTTTTCGACGGTTCTGCATGGTATATATAGGAGAACGGCTGACGAGCGGTGCCAACGGGAGGGCAGCCGTTCCCGGGGGAGGGGATCGTGACGGTCCGTCCCCTTCGGAAGCGGCGCCGGGCAGGTCCAAGGGATGGCTGGTTCGGGGCTCCGCCCCCGAGACTGCCCGGCCGACGCGGTCCGAGGTCGGTCCCGGATCCGTAGTCAATCCGGCTCGCGAGGAGGGGGACCCTTTCCGATGAGCTTTCTGCAACGTTTTATCGAACGCGTGCTGCGAACCAACACGACTCGCATGCCCCGAACCAGCTTCGACGACCTCAGCCAGGAGGAGCTCGACGCCCACCTGCAGGTCGGCCGCTACGGCGACTTCGCGCTGACCGATGCGATCCGCCCCTCCTTCGGGCTCGACATCATCCCCCGCCAGGGATATCGGCGCGACCTGTACCGCGACCCCGAGAGCGGCAACACGATGCCCGTGCTGGCCGCCTCCGTGTCGAGCGAGAAGCTGTTCGACGTCTTCATGGACCTGCTCGACCCGCTCGGCGACGAGGTGGACGTGGTCATGGAGTCGAGCCACGACTCCGAGCCCGGCCAGCACGCCGACCTGTACCGCGAGCACATGGACACCGTCATCTTCAAGAGCACCCTCTACGACTTCGAGGAACTGCTCCTGAACGACGGCTGCACCGGCGTCGCGGCGCTCAACCCCGACGGGCCGATGGAGGTCCAGTTCGACGAGCACAAACTCCTGTTCGTCTACGCCCACGACCTGGAACCCTTTGAGGAGATCCTCAGGGAGCACGGCCTCCGGCGCGACGACACGATCAAGTTCATCTCCGAGGCCGAGCACCTGCACTCGACCGACGACGTCTACCGCGAGCAGTTCGACGAGCTGCGCTACCGCCTGGGCATCGACGTCTGAGCCCTCGAGCATCCCCCCTCGGAGCCGACCCCGACCGTCCCCCCCGGGGCGGCGTGCCGTTCCCCCCGGCACGCCGCCCCGTTCGCGTTTCCGAACGCTCGAACCTCGCCGGAGATCAACCGGGCACGACCACCGGATACGAGACGGCCTCGCCCTCCACCGCGAGGTAGCCCTGCTCCTTCAGGCCTCCGATGACCGCCTCGATCTCGCCCTCCGATCGCGAGCCGTTGAAGCTCACCGCGATCGTCTTCCGCAGCGCCTCGATCGACCTCGGCCTGGCCGCCTTCATCTTGGTCAGCCGCTCCCGAGTCAGGGACACCCACTCCGAGATGATCGTCCCCCGGATCAGCGGGATCTCCTCGATCGCCGCAACCCGACCCGCCCGGATTCGATTCCCGCGCAGGTGTCGGATCAGCGGGTCGAAGCCCGCATCCTTCGAGATGATGTGGAAGTACCCCTCCGGGTCGGTCGTCGAGAGCACCCCGATGCAATACGCGATGTGGAGGTCCAGCGCATTCGGTCCCGAGCCGGCCACCTTCACGTACTCCGCCCGGCATCCCATCCGCTGAACCGACGCCGCCACCTCGAACGGCAGCCTCGCCTGCGAGGCGCCGACGAACACCAGGAGCCGGAAGCAATCGTCCTGCAGCCGGGAGAACGACCGGGGCTGAACATTCCCAAAATCGACCAACACAGAGTTCGTGCGCATCGGATTCATCCCAAACACTCCCCGGTTTCCAACGATTCTCTCATTCCTTGGCCTTGCGCTATTGTCCCTCGTGGCCCGTCTCGGACGTGCGACCGTTACCGTCACCGCGGCATCGCTCCTCGTTCTCCATTCTCTATCCCCCGCTCTCTGTTCTCCGTTCTCCGCCCTCCGCTCTCTGTTCTCCGCCCTCCGCTCTCTGTTCTCCGTTCTCCGCCCTCCGCTCTCTGTTCTCCGTTCTCCGCTCTCTTGCACTCGATCAACGAGTCCTTCCGTCCCTGCCTTTCCGGTCCGCGTTGAGCTCCGCAGCATGCTCCACTCCCCGGATCCCATCAAGAGACGCCGACCGAACCCCTCACGATCCAGCAGCACTCTAGCTCTCGCTCGCTCCCCCCGACGATCCAGAAGGCAAGCTCCCCCGCGGCGATCGAGAGCAGGCCCCATCGAACGGCATCCCGCGGGATGCCATCGAGCCGACTCCCACACGGAGCATTCCCCTGGAGCCGGCCAAAGACCGAGCAATCGGATGGCCCCAAAAGTCCCCAGTGAGGTGGTCGTCGCCCTCGACTCCGACGTCAGGCAGAAAACCGATGTCAGGCAGAAAAACCACCGGATCGAATCGCCAGGGTGTTGACCAGGGGCGATCCTGTGATACTATTTCCCTTGCCGCTGGTGAGACCCACCTGACGCGGGCCGACCGACGAGGCGGCCCGTTCTCACCTGAGCGAGGCACCTACGCCGCAGTTCGGACGCATCCCGACGTTTGCTCCGCGCAACGAGCCGGGCGGCCCAACGCGACGTTCGCACGCTCCCGCCCGGGGACGGCCCGTCGGAGACGACGGGGCGGATCACGCCAGGCGGGGGCAACCCGGTGGCTCGCCGTCGCATCGGCGGTGTCT
>NZ_RYZH01000084.1 GCF_003977685.1 Tautonia sociabilis
CCGCATCGCTGGTGGGCGTGGTCTGGGACGGGCAGGCCGACCGACGCCGACGGCGAGGGGGAGGTGCCGGGGCCCCGAGCCCACCGAACCTGCACCGGCAGCTTGACAGTCCCCCTCTCATAGATGGGTTCGCTCCGTCAGAAGCCGCGCGTCGCGATCGGGCCGGGGAGGCGATGAGCCCGGTTGATCCCGGGAGCGTCCGAGGACGGACGGGAGGGGAAGCGGTCGGAATGGGGTTGCGCCCGACGCTTGGGATCGTCGTCGGATTGCCAAGGAACGGCCCGAGGAACCGGGGGGGGGGGAGGAGCGAGGCCGTCCCGCCCCGCCTCGCCCCCCTCTATCGAGAAGATGGCAAACGGAGCGGGTTCCGGTGACACAAAGTGCCCCTGGTCCCGATCGGAGGCTCTCGGCAAGGCTTGGTTCCTGGCCTCCCCGGGGCCGCAAGGAGGACCGATCCCGAGAATCCGCCAGGTGATCGGTCGGCACCTCGGCGTCGACCCGAGGTGCCGCTCGACTCGATTCGGTCCCGTGCGGTCGAGGGGGGAACCCGGCCCCTCGGACGTCGCCTCCCGTCGGCCATTGAGGCCGCAAGCGGTTTCTCCGGAACACCTTGCGGACAGACGAGGCGAATTGGCGGGGCTCCCCGGGACCACCACGCCACCGGTTCGCTCCGTCTCGGTTCGGTCGGGAGCATCCGGCTGAGCCGCGCACGCATGGATGTCGAATTGGGGAGAACGGCCGCCCCGTCCCGGCAGGGCGGAGGGGTTGATGTCGGGTCAGCGGGGGAGGAACTGGACGGCGTCGATGATGACGTGGCCGTCGGTTCCCTCGGTGCGGATCTCGACGGCGGCCTCGCCCGCGAAGGGGAAGGTGCCGAGGGAGTGGAACGGGCCGGGTCCGGAGGGGGGGCGGCGCTGGTTGAGGCAGAGGGAGGAGGGGCCTCCGGCGTGGCGGATGGTGATGGGGACGTTGGAGGCTCGGTTGGGGTTGGGGGTGTAGGAGAGGAGGACCTCGTAGCGGCCGGGTTCAAGAGGGGTGCGGAAGGTGGCGTGCTTGGTTCCCTTGCCGGCGTCGGCGTCGTGGCGGTAGCCGAGGTCGACGAAGGGGAGGAGCGCGGAGCTGGTGGGCCAGGCCCCGACCAGCTCGGCGGCGGTGTCGTCGAGGACGACGCCGTCGAGGTCGGAGGAGGAGAGCGGGACGCTGGGGCGGTGGGCGGTGGAGTCGGGGAGGTCGAGGACCTGGCCGTCGGCGAGGAGGCGGTCGCGGAGGGCGTCGGGGGGGATGGCCTGGACCGTCGAGCCGTGGTCGATGGCGAGGCAGGAGGCGGTGGCGGCCGACTGGCCGAGGATCATGAAGACGGGTTCCATGCGGATCGAGCCGTAGGCGATGTGAGAGGAGGAGAGGCAGACGGGGACAAGCAGGTTGACGCACTCCTCCGCCCTGGGGACGAGGGCGCGGTAGCTGATGGAATAGGGGCCGCCGGGGCTGACCTGGATGTCTCCCTCGTTGCGGGCGTGGCCGTGCTCGTCGACGTAGCGCTGGACGTTGTGCGAGTCCATGTTGTAGGAGCCCATGCCGACGGGGTCGGGGGTGGGTTCCAGCCCTCGGAGGTGGCGTTCGGTCATCACGAAGTCGGAGACCATGCGGCGGGCCTCCCGGACGTAGATCTGGTGCGGCCAGTGGCCGTTGTCGACGAATTCGTCTCGGGCCAGGCCGTAGGAGGCCGCCCGGGAGCGGATGTCCTCGGGCACGCCGGGGTCGTTGGCGAGGAAGTACATCAGGCCTTTTTGATACCGCTCGTGCTCGGCGATGATCTCGCGACGGCGCTCGTAGGACGCCTCCGGGTAGTCGTCGTTCCTGCCGATGTTGTCGGTGGAGAAGGCGCCGTGGTTGTTGGTGTCGGTCTTGCGGTTGGGGATGGGGTCGAACTTGTTGAAGACGCCCTTCCAGCCGCCTCGGAGGTAGCGGCCCAGGAGTTCGTATTCGGCGGGGTCGTACCCCTCGGGCTTCTCGAAGGGGAGGCGGTTGTCGGGGTGGTCGGTCAGGCACATGCGGAAGCAATAGGCCTGAACACGGTGATCTCCCTGGCCGTCCTCGCCGGGAGGGCCGGGGTGGATGCGGGGGAGCAGGCCGCTGGAGGGGTCGCCGGGGACGACGTAGGGATCGACCGGGAAGTCGAACTGGTGGCTGACGGCGCGGGCGGTCTGGACGCCGTTGAGGGTTTCGCCGTAGGTGGCATTCGACTCCCGGCCGACGGTGTACGAGACGCCGGCGGCGGCCATCAGGTCGCCTTCATAAGTGGCGTCGATGAACTGTTTGCCCGAGAAGGTGCGGCCGTCGATCGTGGTGATCGAGACGATGCGGTTGCCGTCCTTCTCGACGCCCGACTCCCGGTCGAGCCAGGCGTCCCGGACGACGGGGATGTCGTGCTCGGCGACGAGGGCCTCGAAGATTTCCTCGGCGACGTGGGGCTCGAAGATCCACATGGTGCGCTGGTTGCCGTCGATGGCCGGGGTGCCCTGGCCCTTGTTGCCGTATTCGGCTCGGGACTGCCAGCGCCAGGCGTCGTCGTCCTGATAATGCCGCCAGACACGATGGTAGAACTCCCGGGCGAGGCCGCCGATGGCCTCCTTGCGCCCGCTGTCGGTCCAGCCGAGGCCGCCGCTGGAGAGCCCCCCGAGGTGGACATCCGGCGAGACGACCACGACGGACTTCCCCATGCGGTCGGCCTGCACCGCGGCGGCGATGCCGGCCGAGGTGCCGCCGTAAACGACAACATCGAACGACTGCGGGCCTCCGTCCCGTTCCTGGCCGGGTCCGGGTGCGATCGAGAGGCTCGCGAGGAACAGCAGGGCGGGGATCGTCGGCGACATGGAACGCACCGGGGTTCGGTTCCGAGGGGAATCGCGGGCTCCATCGCCCCCAATTGGACCACCCGGGGCCATCGTCAACCAGATCCTGCCGACGAGCGTCGACCGGCTGATCGTCGGCGCGACCGCCCTTGCCGAAGACGTCGCCGAGGCGGTAGACCTCGCCGAGGGTGGCGACGATGACGCGTGTGATTGGGAAAAAACAGTCTCTTGATGGCTTTCAGATTCGCGGGTACAATCTTGTTATTGTCGTTCCTAGAGCATCATATGGCCGATGCGTGCGGGTTCGGTCCTCGGCCCCCATGAGGAGCAGAGAGGCTTCGCGTCGGCGGAGTGGGCTCGGACGGGGACACTTGCGATGCGATCGGCGGCGCTTCTCGCCATCACCGTGTGCCTGTGGTCCGCCGCATCGGGATGCGGCCGTGGCGATCCCCCGCCCGAGGCCGCCCGTCCGGTCCGATATCCGCCGGTCGTCTTGCGGCCGGGCGACCCGGAGCCGGCGACCGGGCTCCGATCGATCGAGGTGACGAGGCCGGTCCCCGGTCAAGCGTTCGCACCTGGGGTCATCGTGCCTTGCACGCTGGAGTGTCGGGTGGCCGTGGGCGAGGAGTTCCGGCACAACGTCGACCTCGAGGTCAGGCGGCGCGACGTCATCACGGGCAGCGGCTCGGTGGACGCGGTCGACGATCGGGGCGAAGGCCGCTACACGCTCTCCGGCGTCGTGAGGATGCCGACGCAGCCCGGCCGTTACGAGTTGCGGGCCGTCGCCATGGTCACCGTGCTTCGCTATGGGGCCGATCCGACGACCCTGCCGGAATCGGAGGTCGTGAGGACGGTTTCCCGGCCGATCGCAATCGAGGTGGTCCCATGAAGGCGAGACGAGCGGGGGGGATTGGCGGCGTCGCCGGCGGCCTCTCGCTGGTGGAGTGCCTCGTCGTCGTGACGATCCTGGGCCTCCTGGCGGCCCTGATCATCCCCGCCGTCCAGGCGGCCCGGGAGGCCGCCAGGCGGCTGGGGTGCGGGAACAACCTGAGGCAGCTCGGCATCGCGCTGAACCAATACGCAGGCGTCTTCGGATCCTATCCGATCGACGGTGAGCATCCCCGCAGCTCGATCCACGTGGCCCTGCTCCCCTTCCTCGACCAGGGGCCGCTGGCCGAGACGCTCGCCGACCAGGCGACGGCCGTCGTCCCGCAACTCTCGTCCTTCCTCTGCCCCTCCGACGCGGTCCCCCTGGCCGAGCCGGGCGTCACCTGGACCAGCTACGCGGGCAACCACGGCGTCGGTGTCCAGCGGCACGGGTACAACGGCATCTACGGGCTGGCCGGCGGCCGACCCGTCGGGCCGGGCTCCGTGACCGATGGCCTGAGTTCGACCATCGCGCTGAGCGAATGGTGCCTCGGGGACACGACCCCGGAGGCCCGCGACCCGAAGCGGACGCTCTTCCACACCCCGGTCCGGCTCGATCGCCCCGAGGACCTGGATCGGTTCGCCGAGGCGTGCCGGGGGATCGACACCAAGACGGCGCGGGTCAATCACCACGCCAAGGGCCTCGACTGGACTTGGTCCGAGTTCGGGCACACCTTCTACAACCACACCCTCTCCCCGAACCAACCCTCGTGCCTCAACGGGACGGGCTACCAGATCGGTGCCTGGACGGCCGGCAGCATGCACCCCGGCGGCGTGAACTGTGCCTTCGCCGACGGGCACGTCCGGCTCGTCAAGGACACGATCGACGTCCTGACCTGGCGGGCCCTCGGCAGCCGGGACGGCGGAGAGACGGATCACCCGGCCGGGCGTTGATGCGCCGGACGTGGCCGGGCCGATCCCCCACGAGCCGACGGTGGGCGCGTGCCCGGCATCCCGCAACGCCCCGCCCCGGGGCGTTTTCTTCCCTTCCAGCTCGAGGAGGAGATCAATGCGTTGGTCGAGCCGTCGCATGCTCGCGCTACTCGTCTCGGCGGCCCTGCTGGCCCATGCCATCCCTGCGCATGCCAACATCACGATCAGCTTCACGAACCCGATCGCCAACAGCAATTTCGCCGTGGGGTCGCCGATCCCCTTCGGGGGTGGCATCGTTCTAAGCGCGCCGGAGCGGATCACCAGTCGAGTCCAGGTGGATCTGGTCCACAGCAGCACGTCGAATCCCCCGCCCGGCACCGGGACGATCCTCGATCGTACTGACGCCGCGCTCGAACCGTTCGTATTCAATCCCCCGCCGCCGCAGGCCTGGACGACAGCATCCACGACCTGGTATCACGCCACCAATCCTTCGGATCTGGTGGCCTCTCAGCAGCAGGGGAGCACGACCGGCTACTATCTCCGGGCGACCCCGTTCTGGAAGGGCGCGTTCCATTACATGACCCCCTCGGGTTGGATCTACACGACAATCGCACTGGGCCAGATCTCGTGAGGCCTACGGGCCGTCGGCCCCCCTCACCGATGATCGGACGAGCAGTTCTGGTCCCGGCCATCTCGTCGACGTGCCATCGAGGCGGCCGGGGCCCACTCCGATCCTGGGCGACCTTTCCCGACACGACCGGCCGGGCTCAGGCGGCAGCCCGTCGCCGCCGAGCCCGACTGGCGACCGGGGCGGGGCCGGCGCGGCGGCCGGGCCCGCGCGGCGGTCAGTTGGCCTTGGTCGGCAGCGGGGAGCCGAGGGTGTCCCCGTTCGGCTGGAAGCCGTCGCCGTCGGCGTCGATGAAGATGGGGTTGCTCACGGCGACCGGCAGATCGTTGGCGTGGCCGCCGTCGCCGAAGACGGCGCCGAGGCGGGACTGCTCGCCAATGGTGGCGACGATGACGTGGGTGTCTTCCTGGAGGGTCAGGGGGATCTCCCGGTCGAACCGCACGGCCCCCTCGGAGGAGAAGGCGTCGGGGGTCGACTCCCGGGTGAAGTTCAGGTCCTCGACGGCCCGGCCGTTGAGGAAGACCTGAACGCGGTCGACGTCGAACCAGTTGGGGCACTGGACCCGGATCGACAGCGTGGCCGAGCCCCCGGAGAGGGCCAGGTCGTCTCCGGGGATGGCCTCGGTGCCGTTGGATCGGGCGAGGACTTCGAGGAAGGGCCCGCTGGACATGACGACGTGGCCGGACTCGGCGGCATGGACCATGTCCATAACATCAATCTTCGAGGGGTCGTCGGTCGGGTTCTTGAGGTAGTTGCGCAGCCAGCCGGAGCCGTGGAGGTTGTCGTGGGCGTCGGTGTTCACGACGCCGGGGAAGCGGTGCCCCTGGTTGAGCAGTTGCATCCAGTTGACGATCGTGTTGTTGGTGTTCCTCCCGCCCCGCTCCAGGACGGCCGGCTGGAAGATGGTGTGCGGCGGGTGGACCTCGATGACGTCCATGTGGCCGAACATGCCTCGGAAGCCCTGGTCGGGCTCGCCGTCGCCGTTGCGGTCGAAGAAGACGTGGCCGAGGTCGGGGTGGTTGAGCTGGATGAGCTTCTCGCTGTAGCCGTCCCAGAGGGCGAGGCGCTCGATCTGCATCTCGGGGTCGAGATCCAACATCGGGGCGCCGTTGTCCTGGGAGTGCTCGCGGAGCACCAAGGGGAAGGCGTTCTGGTGGTTCACGTCGCCGGGAGTGCTGGTCAGCTCGATGCCGGTGCAGGTGGCCATCAGGTGCTCGACGCCCAGGCGGCGCAGGTGGGGGACGTAGGTTGACAGCCGGTTGTGCTCGGTGCAGGGGGCGAATTCAATGTGCTCGCAGAGCAGGTTGAGCACGCGGCCGAGCTGGCTGGAGGTGTTGTCTCCCGAGGGAGTGGAGTGGCTGTGGAAGTCAGAGCTGACCCAGCCGGTCGTGTCGACGGTGCGGCGGAGGGTGGCGGCGAGGCGGGCCTCGGCGCCGCGATCGACGGTCAGCTCGGTGAACTCGGCGTCGTACTCGGGGCCGTGGCTGATGACCACGTCGTAGGAGCCGGGGGCGAGGGCGCGGCGGAATCGGCCGTCGTGGGAGTAGTACAGGTTGCCGACGGCGACCTCGCCGGAGTCGGGGCCGAAGTCGGGGGTGGGGGTGCCGCCCTTGCCGACGAACTGGACCTTGCAGGGGATCGGGCCGCCGTCCTCTCCGGAGATCTCGGCGACGACGAAACCGGGACGGGGGAGCGTGGCCTCGAATTCTCCCGGGCTGACCTCCTCGACCACGGTCGTCCGGTCTCCCCAGGGAGCGACGACCTCCGTGACGTACTCCGAGCCGTTGTCGGGGACTCGGGCGGAGAGCCGACCCCGGGCGTCGGTGCGGCCGAGGCCGAAGCGATCGCCGTCGATGGTCAGGGAGACCTCGGCGCCGGCGACCGGGGCGCCGGAGGAGTCTCGGACGGTGAGCGAAGCCGGCATCAGCCGGTCGCCGGCGATCGAGGAGGCGACGGCCCGGACGCCGAACAGGTCGGCGGCGGGGAAGAGGAAGCGGGTCAGCGAGGCGGAAGCGCCCGGAGGGAGCGTCACCTCGGCCTGGCCGTCGACCGAGTAGTTGAGGTACGAGTACCTCGCGTCGGACTTGCTGGTGATGGCCGAGCCCTCGGCGAGGACGCCGTAGGCCTGGCCGAAGTGGGAATCGGCGACCCAGAACAGCTTGGACGACCCGTCGGGGGCCTTCTCGAAGGTCCTCTCGGCGCGGAGGGCGTCGGTGGGGGTAATCGTCAGGTCCCGGCCGGTGTCGTTGGTCCAGGTGGTCTGAACGGTGATGGCGTCGTCGTCGTCGGAGAGGGTGTAGCGCAACTCGACGAGCGGCCGATCGGGGCGGGGCTTCGACAGGAGGCGGAGCGTGACCGCTCGGGCTCGGACGAACATCGAGGGGCGGGGTTGGTTGGTGCCGTCGATCTCGTTGCGCTCGACGTCGAAGACCTCGGGCTCGTCGACCTCGACGCCAGCGAACTGAAAGTCGTGGGTGGGAGAGGCGGCGTAGAAGGCCTGAAGCTGGTCGCCGCCGTCGGAGTCGCGGCGGGCCAGGTCGATGATCATGCCGCCAACGTCCCGAACCGTCATGTTCGCGTTCCGCATCCGGACCGGTCGGGCGACGACGGCGACAACCCGGTCGTTGCGGAGCACGAAGTCGCCGGAGATGGCGTCGGCCTCCTTGCCGGTCGGGGCGTAGGTGTCCCAGGTGGGGGGGGCGAGCGTAACCAGGTCGGTCGCCCGAACCGTCGTCGCGAAGATCGCCAGCGACGCGGTGGCGAGCCATCCGAAGCGGGGCGTTCCCCTCATGGCGGCCTCGACATCTCGGAGTGTTGGGATTCTCGTGGTGGGACCCGCGGTCCCCGGGGCCGGTGCCGCCCCGGGCGGCCCTATTGAACGCCCCCAGACGGCCAATCGCCAGCACGATCCCCGGGCTTCGCGCCCCTTTCCCGGGACCTTCATGCGAGGCCCAGCGGCCATCTTGCACATCCCGATCAAGTTACGTTAGATTGTCCGGACGACGTCCGAGGATCCCCGATCCCCGATCCCCGATCCCCGAGCAGGTGGTCACGGTCCATGCCCCGCCTCGCGCCCGTGTTGCTGGTGGCGATGTTGCTGCTGATCGGCGGGAGCCTCGCGACCGCCGGGCCCCCGGAAGGTCCGGCAGCGCCGGCCGATGGGCCGGCGGCGGCGCCGGGAGCGGCAGCGGCGGCGGCGGCGGGGGGGGTCGGAGGCGCCCCGGCGCTGGGGTTCGGGGCGTGGTTCACGATGGGGCTGACGGTGCTGGTGCTGCTGGCCCTGATCCGGGACTGGGCGTCTCCCGACGTGGTGTTCCTGGGGGCGGCGGTGCTGCTGGCGCTGGTCGGGGTGCTGGAGCCGGCCGAGGCGTTCGCCGGGTTCTCGAACCCGGGGGTGTTGACCGTGGCCGGGATGTTCGTGGTGGCCGCGGGGCTCCGGGAGACGGGGGTGCTGGACGTCGTGGGAGACTGGCTGCTCGGCCGGGTCGGCACGGCGGGGGGGGCGAGGGCGAGGCTGGCGGGGCTGGTGCTGCCCAGCTCGGCGGTGATCAACAACACGCCGATCGTGGCGATGCTGCTGCCGGTGGTGGTCGACTGGTGCCGCCGGCAGCGGGTGGCGCCGTCGAGCCTGCTGATGCACCTGTCGTTCCTGTCGATCCTGGGGGGCTGCTGCACGCTGATCGGCACGAGCACCAACCTGGTGGTGCACGGCCTGTTGCTGAAGCAGGGGGATCCGAACCTGCCGGGCCTGGGGTTCCTGGAGCTGGGGATGGCGGGGATCCCGTGCGCGCTGGTCGGCGCCGCGTACCTGCTGCTGGTGGCCCCGAGGCTGACCCCGAAGCGGAAGGACGCGAGGCAGCAGCTGAGCGAGTCGAGGAGGGAGTACCTCTCGGAGCTGAAGGTGGCCCCCGAGTGCAAGCTCGTGGGCAAGACGGTCGAGGAGGCCGGGTTGCGTCACCTTCCGGGGTTGTTCCTCATCGAGATTGACCGCGACGGGGAGGCGATCGGCCCGGTGGAGCCCGATGTCACGATCCACGCCGGCGACCGCCTGATCTTCACCGGAGACGTCTCGACGATCACCGAGCTGGAGAAGATTCCTGGCTTGGTGCCCGCGGCGCAGCCGGAGTACGAGATCAACGCCGGATCGGGAGTCGGCCGACCTGGCCACCGGCTCTGCGAGGCGGTTGTCAGCTCGGCCTCGCCGTTGGTGAACCAGAGCGTCCGCGAGGCCGGCTTCCGAGCGCTCTACGACGCGGCGGTGGTGGCCGTGCACCGCAATGGGGAACGCCTGGCGGGCAAGGTGGGAGACATCGAGCTTCGCCCGGGAGACACGTTGCTGCTGCAGGTCGGCCCGGACTTCAGCCGAGCGTACCGGGATCACAACGACTTCTACCTGGTGTCCGAGGTTCCGGGCTCGACGGCCGTGCGGCACCGTCGGGCCCCGGCGGCGGCGGCGATCACGGTGCTGCTGATCGTGGCGATCGCCTCGGGGCGGGTCGAGCCGGCGGTGGCGGCGCTGCTGGCCGGGGGGCTGATGGTGGCGACCGGCTGCCTGTGGCGGATCGACGCGCTGCGGGCGGTCGAGTGGCCGGTCTTGCTGGCGATCGCCGCCTCGCTCGGCCTGGCCGAGGCGCTGGACAAGACCGGGGCCGCCGCCGCCGGGGCCGAGCTGCTGGTGGGCGCCACCCGGTCGTTCGGGCCGATCGCCACGCTGGCGGCCCTGTACCTGGGAACGATGATCCTCAACGAGCTGGTGACCAACAACGCCGCCGCGGCGCTGGCCTTCCCCCTGGCCCTGGAATCGGCCCGGGTGCTCGGCGCCGAGCCCCGCCCGTTCGTCATCGCCATCACCCTGGCGGCCTCCTTCGCCTTCGCCTCCCCCATCGGGTATCAGACCCACATGATGGTCTACGGCCCGGGAGGCTACCGCTACGGCGACTTCGTCCGCGTCGGCGTGCCACTGAACCTGCTCCTCTGGGCCACAGCGACGGTCCTGGTCCCCCTGATCTGGCCGTTCTGACAAGCCAGCGAACCTCTCCCTGGCTCCGCCCCTGAGGAGAAAACCCCCTGACATCTTTTCTCGCCGGTCGCCAGACGGTAAGATAACCTCCACCTCGCACCGCCAATGCGTGTGCATCGCACCCGTAGCTCAACTGGATAGAGCATCGGTCTACGGAACCGAAGGTTACAGGTTCGAATCCTGTCGGGTGTACTGCGTCGGCCGGCGACTCCGGCCGACAACTAGCGCCTAAGCCCCGCCCCGGCGGGGCTTTGCGTTTTGGGGCGTCGGTCACTCCCCGAGATCCTTCGGGGACAGCCGGTGCCGGTTCGGGACGGTCGGCGGCAGGAGTTCCTGCAACCGGGGCTGCAACCCGATCCCCGGCAGCTCCCCTCTCCTGGTCCGCGGCGCCGAGCCCCGGCACCGCCGGGAGGCTGGCGATCGCCCCGGCCTGGACGTCCAGCCCGAGGTGGGTATAGCGGCTGGCCGTCAGCTTCGGGTCGCTGTGCCGCGCCAGCTTCTGGGCGGTGGCCAGCGGCACCCCGGCCCGGCTCAGGTTGCTGATGAAGGTGTGCCGGTTGGCGTGGAAGTCGGCGAAGAGTCCCTCCTCGTCGCGATAGGCGACCCCCGCCCGCTCCAGGTCGAGACGCATCATCTTCGACGTCTTGCGGAAGTGGCCCGACGGGGTGCGGAGCGCGAACAGCGGCGTGCCTTCCGCGAGGTCGGGCCGCGCGGCGAGCCAGGCCCGGAGCCGCTCGACCACCGCCGGGTGGAGCGGCAGCCGCTCGGCCTTCCGCCGCTTGCTGAACTGCGCCGGGAGCCGCACCGTCGCCTGCTCGGAATCGAGGTCGAGGCTGCGGGGCGTGAGCGCCGCCAGCTCGGCGCGGCGGAACCCGGTCCAGGTCGCCAGGATGTAGAGCATCGCCCGGTCCGGGCCCGACAGGCCCTCGACGACGGGGCCCTCGGATGCCGCGCGGAGGAGCCGCCCGAACTCCTCCTCGGTCAGCGCCCGGCGATCGTGCCGGCGGTCGGTGGCGACGTTCAGCCGCCGGAGCGTCACGAGTGGGTTCTTGGCGATGCGATCGTGCGCCTGGAGCCAGGCGCAGAAGGCCTTGGCCAGGTCCTGGTAGAAGTTGCTCGTCTGGGCCGAGAACCGCCGGCCGGCCCGCCGCCGCTCGGCCAGCCAGGCGGCCACCTTCGGCGCGTCGATTTCGGACAGGCGGCGGAAGCCGCAGCCGTCGCAGAGCGCCTCGATCCGCCGGATCGTCTGGCCGACGTGCTTCTCGGTGCTGCCCTTGGAGCGGAGGAAGGTGCGGTAGTCCTCCAGGTGCTCGGCCAGCGGCCGGGCCTCGTGCTCCTCGTACGGGTCGTGCAGGCCCGCCTCCTTCCGCTCGACCCGGCGGACGATCTCGTTGAGCTTCGCCTGGGCGGCGGCCTTGTCGGTCGCGAGCGGGACGCGGCGGGTGATCCCCTCGGCGTCGCGGTACTCGCCGTACCACTTGCGGCTCCGCTCGCGGACGACGCGGGTGCCGGGCGTCCCCTTGGGGACGCGGCGGCCGTGCTCGTCCAGGTAGCGGGTGATCCTCAGCTTGAACAGAGCGGGCATGTCCCGGCCTCCGGGGGGTCGTTCGCGTCAGGTGTCGTCCGGGATGTCGGCCCCCTGCGGGGCCGGGGTGTGATCGTCGCGTCGCGGGTCGGGGCAACCGGCCGCGATCCAGAGCCGGATCTCCTCGCGCCGCCAGCGGACGGCCCGGCCGATCCTCAGGGGCCGGGGCAGCCGCCCCGAGGCCTTCAGCCTCCAGAGTGCCCGCCGCGAGACGTCGAGCAGCCGAGCCACCTCCGCGGCCGGGATCAGGAGCGCCCAATCGTGATCGTCTCTGGTGCCGCGATCCGACGTCGCCACGTCGCCCTCCGGGAAGTTCGTCCGTATCCGCCAGATGGTGATGGAGATCCGCGCCCGCTCCGCGGCGATGAGGCGCCCATCCTCGCCCCGCCGGGCCGCGTCCTGTCCGGGCCCCGGGACGGAGGCCATGGGCTCATCTCCTAAAGCAGAAAAGACTTCGCGCAAACTCAATCGGAGGTTTGCGTCGATCGTCAGCGACCGCGGTCATCGCACGTCGTCGTCCGGAAGGCCTCCAGCTCCTCGCGGGCGACCCGGTAGAATTCGCGATCGGCCTCGGCCCACTCCTCCTCGCGGAGCAGGCACTGGATGACGTGGCGGCAGCGCCGGGCGATGCGGATCGCCGCCTCGTGGACCCGGGGGTCGGCCGGCCGGCTCTCGATGAACATCTCGAAGGGCTCCTCTGATCGCTCCCCGGGGGGCTTCAGGGCCGATCGGCCGGATCGGACACGGGCGGGCAGCCGCGGTCGACCCAGTCCCGGACCTCGTCGAGCCGCCAGCGGGTGTTGCCGCCGAAGCGGACGGGCCGCGGCAGGCGGCCGGCGCTCAGCAGGCGCCAGAGGGTGCGGGTGGAGACCCCGAGCATCGTCGCCACATCCTCGGCGGTGATCAACAGCGGTTGCTGCGTCTCGGTCGACATGGGCTCCTCCGGGGGCTTGGCTTGACGAGTCGGCGCGTGGCATCCCCGCGACCGCGGGAGCGAGGCCGGCGGCCCTGGGCTGGAATGCGCGCGGCGGGATGACGAGAATGGGTGCTTGCTACCGGCCGACGGAGACCCACCTCGCCGGTCGTGCCGGGTCGGCCGCGGGTCTCGTGCTGACCCGGTTGGTCATGGTACGGCGCCGCGGATCGCGGCTCAAGGCAAATCATAAGTGGTCGCCGATGTTTCTAAAGTATACTTTTTGTGTGCCGGGCCGGCCGCCCCGCCCGGCGATCGGGAGGCCGGGTCGATGTCGGACGCCGAGCTCAGCTTCACGCCCCCGCCCTGGCCGCACGATTCGAAGCCCGTGGCCTACGAGCTGGTCGCCTTCCAGCTCCGGACGGCCATCCTCGCGGGGGTGTACCGGCCGGGTGACGCCATCCTGAGGGGAAGGGTCGCCAAGCTGCTCGGCGTCTCACTGACGCCGGTTCGCGAGGCCATGCGGACGCTCGAGGCCGAGGGCCTCCTGCGGATCACGCCGCAGCTGACCGTCCTGGTCGACGTGGTCCACCGGGATGAGCCCCGCGAGCTCCTCGCCGCGACGCTCATCCTCGAGACCTATGCGGCCCGCGAGCTGACGGCGCGGGGGCGGGACATCGGCGAGCTCGAGTCGCTCCAACGCTCGATGCGCGAGCTGGTGGCCGACCCCTCGCCGGGCGGGAGGGTCCGGTTCGTCGACCTCGACGTCGCCTTCCACCGCGGGATCGCCCGCCTGGCCGGCCTGGCGAACGTCGAGCTGTTGCTCGGCCGGCTGCGGAACCGCACGCGCATCCTCGTGTCGCTCGACGAGCTCACCGAGGAGCGCCGCGCGGTGGTGCTCGATGAGCATGAGGCGGTGCTCAGCGCCCTGCGCTCACGCGACCCGGCCGCCGTCGCGGATGCGGTGAGGATGCACGTGGTGAATCGCGCAGGACGCTGGTTCAAGGACCACGCGGACTATCTCCGCACCCTGGAGATCGACGACCCGCGGACGTAGCCGAGCGATCGTCAACCCGTCCGCATCGTGGTACGTGATCCGGGACAGGATCTACTCGAGATCGAGAAGGGCTGTTCGTGTCCCGCGCCTGGTAGGGCGGCTATCCTCGAGCCCGATGCTCTCTTCGCGTCTCTTCGCCGGCGGAGAGCACCAGATCCTCGACCCGCTCCTTCGATTCGCGCCAGCTCCCGTTCCGGATGTGCCTCCTGACGTGTTGCTCAATGCTCCCCTTGAGTTCGAACAAATAGCTGTGATGGGAATAATCTGTCCTGTAGCCGCAGTTCTCGCATTTAAGATACATGCGCACCGGACTATACGCATGACCCTCAATCAGTTCGTGGTTGCAACGAGGGCAGCACGGCAAGAGCTCTGAGATGGCGAACTTGGTGCTACGCCACTGCCACCTCCACCGCCAGACGACTTCGTTAATGGCGTCCGACCGGTAGGCCCTGCACCAGAAGGATCGTGAAATGATGCCCCAGGCCGGGGCGATGAGGATGAGAATCGGTGGAGCGAGGAGGATGACCCACCCTGGCAAGGGATGTGATGCGCGGAGCCATTCCGCAGCCGAATTCGCTCGGAGCTCGAGCCAGTGGAGCGCGAGGCCGACGGACTCGCCCACCGTGTCTTCGAAATAACCCGCAATTGCTGTTGCAGCAGCCCCACAGAGAAGAACGCCAAGTGCCTTCCGGTGCTGTTCGAGAAATCGCGCGACGTGAGGGGCCATCCGCCGCATTGCTTACTGACTCTCGGCGATGAGCCTGGCGACGTGCTGGTGGATGATCAGCCGCCGGCACTCCTCGAACAGCGGCCCGCCTTCGCCCTTGCGCGACTCGTAGTTCTGGCGGAGGAACGGCGCGGCGCAGGCCAGCGCCTCGCCCTCGATCTCGGCGCGCCGCTCCTCGGTCTGGGCGGCCAGGAAGGTCTCGATCCGCCGCCGCTCGGCGTCCTCCCTGCGGTCCTTCCGCTGCCCGACGCGCGGCAGCTCGACGACGCCTCGTCTTGACGCCGGCACCGCGGCCCGCCGGTCGCCCCTCGCCGCCGGTCGCTTGCTGAACGTCACAGTCCAGCGCCCGCGGCCGAGCTTCTTGTAGCGCTTCTCGGCCGGCACCGCCTCGATGAAGCCGATCCCCTCGAGCTCCTCGACCGCCGGCTGGAGCGCCCGGCGGATCTGCGTGTTGTCGTAGTTGCGGCTCATCCCCAGGTGCTCGAAGGCCAGGGCCTGGAGGTCGAACTCCAGGCGCAGCTTGTGCGGCTCGAAGAAGTGCTTGTCGAGGTAGCGGTAGAGCCGCTTGGCCGCCTGCTGCTCGAGTTCGCGATAGACCTTGTAGTCGAGCTTCTTGAGGTAGCCCGAGCGGAAGCTGTCGAAGAGGAAGCCGTTCCAGCGGAACCAGGAGAGCGACTCGGTCGGCGGCTCGGTCCCCTCCCCGCCCGCGCGGCCCAGCCGGCGCGAGTCCTTCAGGCTGTAGGAGTCGATCAGGCCGAAGCCGGTGCGGTCGGTCCACTCGCGGTCCTTGTTGTCGCGCCAGGCCTTGCGGTAGGTGATCGTCACGCTCCGCCAGCGCTCCAGCGCCAGGCCGATCCGCTCATAGGACCAGCGGGTGTTGTCCCAGCCCAGGAGCTTGATGAGCTGCAGCCGGGTGAAGTAGACCAGCGGGCTGGTGAACTCGTTCTGGAGCTTGGCGAGCTGGAGCATGCCCATCAGGACGTCCTCGTCCTTGGCCGTCGGCAGCCCGTACTTCTCCGTGGCGGCGACCGTGACCTGGCGCCTGAGCGCGATGCCCTTCTCCTCGATCTCGTCGGAGACCTCCAGCGTCAGCAGCCCCGGGGGTGCCCGCTCCGAGAGCAGGGCGAGCGGGAACTCGACGAGGTTCATCTCGTCGCGGCCGTTGGTGAAGTCGGCGATGTTCTGGCCGACCTGCTTGCTGTTCCGGCGGATCGCTTCCACGTTTTTCCCTAGTTCAATCCCACCCGACCCGAGTATTGAGTACCAAGTAAACTAAGAGTAGAGTTTTTCTTTCTGCTGGATTCGCAAGGACTTAGGCCCCCGATCCCTGCCCCGGATGACGTATCATCCTGTCTCATTTCACGTGCGTTCCCTGTCCCGGATCACGTAGGTTTCCTGCGCGGTACGACGCAACGCCCCTGTGTCGGTTCACGTATCAGGGCCGGTGCCTCGCAGGACGATCCCTGTCCCGGTTCACGTATCGCTTCCTGCCCCGGATGACGTATCGCCCCGGGGCCGGAGAGCACGCCCCTAAGCCGCGGAAAGCACAGGGATTTTCCGGCCGAGGATCGTGCTTGCCGCGGGGTTTCCTGTCCGGATTCACGTATCGCTTTCCGCCCCCTCCCCGGCCACTACCGCTGGTGTGCCCGACCCCGCGGCCGCCCCAACGGGTCGTCCCCTCGCCCGGCCGGTTCCTGCATCACTTCACGTATTGCCGCGACGCCCTGCCCGGCCTAGCTTGCTTCAAGCGGCCTGAACCTGCGCGTACCTTCGCGTACCCCCGGCCGTACGACAACCGCTTTGTCCGACCGACAAGCCGGACGTATTGCAAGCATGCTTGCCAGCAATATTGCTTGCCGTATTGCTGTTCGCGCGGGTGGCGCCTTTGTCTGCACGGCGGTCGTCCGGGCTGTCTGACGTCCGGCCTGCTCGATGTTCGCGGTGCTGGCGGCGAAGTTGGTCGGGCGGCCTCCCTCGCGGCGGGCAGACGGTTGGGCTTGTCGCCTGCGTGGCTTCGGCGTCGTTCGGCCAACTGTCGTGCTGGCGGGGCTGTTGTATGCCCCGCTGCTCCGCCGGTCGCGCGCGTCCCCTCGTGGCCATCCCGTTGGCTCTGGGGCCGTCAGGTTGCGCGTCTAGTTGGCGGGTCGGGGGGGTGAGCGGCTGGTATGTCGAGGGTCTGCGCGGTTGCCGGGCCGGGTGGGATCCTGGCCTGCGTGTCGGCTGTTCGGCTGGTTGTCCGTGCGACTTGCATGCGCGCGGCGGCGTCGTTCGGCTGGCGTGCGGGCCTGGTCGCCGCGATCTCGCCCGGCCGGTGCTGCGCTTCGCTGCGCGTTCGGTGGCCTGCCCGACGGGCCGCGTGGTCGCAGCGCCATCCTGCCGGCAGGCTTGCGAGAAATACCGCTTGCCAGCCGTCCGGTCGGCGTTCTACGGTCGTCGCAAATGATCATCGCAATTGCCAACACCAAGGGCGGGGTGGGGAAGACCACCGTCGCCGTCCACCTCGCGGCCTGGCTCCACGAGAAGGGGTTCAAGGTCATCCTCGCCGACTGCGACGTCCAGCGATCCTCCTCGGAGTGGGTCCGCCAGGCCGTGCCCGAGATCCGGGCCCTGAAGCTGGACACCCCCGACGAGGTCCTCAACGAGCTGCCGAAGCTCCGGGACGAGGCCGACTTCATCGTGGCCGACGGGCCGGGGAGCCAGACGGAGATGAGCCGGGCGCTCTTGCTCCGGGCCGACTTCGCCGTCGTGCCGTGCAAGGCGAGCATGCTGGAGGTCCGCGCGCTGGCGAAGGCCACCGAGGTGCTCCGCCAGTCGCAGGACATCCGCAAGGGGCTGCCGCAGGCGGTGGCCGTCCTCAGCATGGTCGGCTCGAAGTACCGGCTCACGCAGGACATGAAGGACGCGGCCGACGCGCTGCAGCTGGACCTCGCGGGCACGGGGATCACGCTGCGGCAGATCTACGCCGACGCGCCCGGGCAGGGGACGGTCGTCTGGCGCATGGGCACCAAGGGGAGGGAGGCGGCCGCGGAGATCGACGAGGTCTTCACGGAACTCCTCGGCGAGATCGTGGCCGAGGCCTCGGGCAAGGTGGTGCGGATCAAGAAGGGTAGGGAACGCAGGCGCGCGAATCAGAAGTAGCCTGTCGGAGCAGCGACACGGAGGGATGCCATGAGCAAGCGGATATCGCTCGTCGAGAGCCTGAAGCGCGACCAGGAGGAGATCGACCCGGTCGTCGAGCAGAACTTCCTCAAATACGGCAAGCTGACGCCTCCCCCGGCGGCAACGGGCGAGCCACAGGCTGCAGTGCCCGCGCCGGCCCCGGCACCAGCGGAAGCGGCCTCCGTCGAGCCGGAGCCGGTCCGCCGCCCGAGGCCATCGAAGGTCGCCCCCGTCGGCCTCATCCCGGTCACCGTGCGGCTCCGGCCCGAGATCGCCGGGGCACTCAAGCGGGCCTCGCTCGAGCGGCAACTCTCCGGCGAAGAACTCTACACGCAACAGGACATCGTCGAGCAGGCGCTCGAGCCCTGGCTCAGGGCCGAGGGATATCTCTCGTAGCTCCCTGCCCGGCGTCTACGGCAGGCCCTCGGCCGGACTGCAGCTCCAGCAGGCGCTGACCTTCCCCGTGTACTGAAGGCTCAAAGCCGAATCAGGCACGAGCGCGCTTGCTCAGATGCCGGAATCGAACACCACCGCGGGAGCCGCCATCGTCCACCCTCATGCGCTCAGCGCAGTCCGGGTGGAGCACGAGGATTCACCGCGATGCATCGGCGGTGCCCTCTGCCTGGAGAATTCGCGAATGCGTGCTTGTATTCGTCGAAGGGATGATCGGTAGTCGCGATAGCTACCGTTCGAAGCTAGAATGTGACCATGATTGATGGTCTGGCGTGCCGGGAGGGGCGGCGGCCGCACGGATCGCCGTCAGGTGGAAAAAGACGTGGTCTTCTGGGTCTCAGCATCAAATGAGCACCCGGGAGCGGAGCAAGACGTTGGAGGAGTTCTCCATGGCCAACGGTGAGTTCGAGTACGACGTCGCGGTGTCTTTCGCTGGCGAGGACCGGGCCACGGCGGAGCGGTTCGCGGAGATACTGATGGCCGAAGGCCTTGGGGTCTTCTACGACACCTGGGAGCAGGCTACTCTGTGGGGCCGCGACCTGTATCAGCATCTTGACGAAGTGTACTCGAAAAGGGCGCGATTCTGCGTGATGTTCCTGTCCGCCCATTACGCGGCCAAGGCGTGGACAAACCATGAGCTGAAATCGGCCCAGGCGAGGGCGTTTCAGGAGAACGAAGAGTACATCCTGCCTCTGCGTCTCGACGACACCGTCATCCCTGGCATCAGGCCGACTCTTGGATACCTGGACCTCCGGAAGCTGAAGGTGGAGGATGCGGCTCAACTCGCGATTCAGAAAATCATGGCGGCGAGGTCGCGCGGCACAGGGGATAAGGCACTAGCGCAGCCGCCGGCCAGCGGCGCTATGGCCGCAGCCGTGCGGACGGGCAAGCTTCGGATCAAGAGGCAGTTTACCGAGCAGGAGTGCGACAGTTTTCTGGCTCTGTCGCAAAGAGAGCCGAAATGGGGGTGGGCCCGGTTGACAGTTTCGATGGAAGGGGAGGCACCTTCGTGGTGGACTGGGTCACAGCGACAATCGCCAGCACCCCGAAGGGCCCCCCCGATG
>NZ_RYZH01000085.1 GCF_003977685.1 Tautonia sociabilis
GAGCGTTGACGTACACGACGGGTCGCTGGGAGCAGTTCTGGGGCAGGCTCAGCCGGGAGGGATACCCGGTGGCGGCGTAAGCGAGTCCGGAGGGGCCGCGAACCACATCATTCGTCGGTCACACCCGCTCGGTCGACTCCGAGGTCGCACCGGATCGTCGGGCACTCCTCCCGCGGTCGAAGACGATCGCGGGCTGCCACCCCCGATTCGAGAGAACCCCCATGAGTCGAGGCCGCTCGTTCCGCGTCCGCCCCGGCTTCACGCTCATCGAGTTGCTGGTGGTGATCGCGATTCTCGGCGTGCTGATCGCCCTGTTACTCCCAGCGGTGCAGTCGGCCCGAGAGGCCGCTCGACGCGCCCAGTGCACGAACAACCTGAAGCAGTTCGGCCTGGCGCTGCACAATTACGAGTCGGTGCACGGGGTCTTCCCGCCGGGCCGGCTGGCTCCCGACGTGATCAACGTGGCCTCGGGACAGGTTCAGAACAACTACACCAGCTACTCCTCCGCGCTGGCCAACAGCCCGAACTGGATCGGCATCTTCTCGGTCCACTGCCACATCCTGAACTTCCTGGAGCAGACGGCCGCCTACAACGCGACCAACTTCTCGATCGCCAACATCGGCCAGTTGACGACCGGCGGCGGCACCACCATCATCCATCCCAACTTCACCGCCTACACGACCACCTTTGGCACGTTCATCTGTCCGAGCGATCCGGCCGATTCCGGAGGCGCCCGGGGAGAGAACAACTACCGAGTCAACTTCGGCGGCGACACGGTTTATGCCGGCGGCGGAACCCGGCCGGATAACACCCCGGGCACGGCCGATCTCGTCACCGGCGCCTTCACGATGGGAGAGGGCTTCGCGCTGGCTCGGTTCCGGGACGGCACGAGCAACACCGTGGTCGCGGCCGAGCGTTCCCGGGGAAGCGGCCTGCCGCTGACGGGCCTGGCCCCGCAACAGGTGCCGAAGATCGACAACCTGTTCGTCTCCACCCAGCCCGTGCCCATCAACCGAGACGCCGTGTTCCAGATCTGCCTGACCGGCATCGGCGCCGGCTCGGGCGGGTTCAACTCCAACGGCCGGTGGCTCTCCGGGACCGACTACTCCGACGGCTGGGCCTACGCCTGGTACGTGGCCACCCTGTACAACCACGTCGCCCCGCCCAACTGGCAGGGCTGGGACTGCGGCTTTGGCTCAAGCATCATGGATGTTCCCAGTGAGCATGCGATCATGTCGGCCCGGAGCTTCCACCCGGGGGGCGTCAATGCCCTGTTCGGCGACGGTTCGGTGAAGTTCGTCAAGGAGACCGTCGCCCTGCCGACCTGGAGGGCCCTGGGCACTCGGGCCGGCGGCGAGGTCATCAGCGCCGACCAGTACTGATCCCCACCGATGGTCCACCCGGAGCCCGATCGGGGCTCTCCCCGGCCGGGCCCGCTCCCGAACTGTCCCCGAGCCCTGCCGAGAGCCCCGAGATGGCCACCCCGTTTCACCCGCTCCGCTCAAACCGGAGTTCGCTCCGGCTCGTCGCCGTTCTGCTGGCCGCCATTCCGGCCGCGGCCGGTTGCCAGGGGTCCGGCGGCCCTCCGTCCCCCGGCTCGACCGGCCCCGCCCTCGGGCCCCACGGGGCCCCGACCCTCCCGCTGGGGGGCCTGGGGTTCGCCGAGGTCGTCGTCGAGCCGGTGGCGCCGAACCGCCCTCAGGTCGAGCTGGCGGTCTACCTGCTCGGACCCGACGGGAGTTCTCCCCTCTCGGCGACCCCGACTGAGGTCCGGGCCTCGGTCACGCACCCGGAGAGCCCCGGGCCGATTCCCGTCACCCTCTCGTCCCGGCCGGATCCCTCCTCCCCCGCCGGCGCTGGCCGGTATGCCTCAGAGCCCGGACGCTTCGATTACGACGAGCTGGCCGGCGAGGTCACGGTGGTGATCGACGGCCAGACTTATGTCAATTCGTTCTCCAGGCGCTGAGCCAGCCGGACGGCGCGCCCCCGGTCAACGCCCGGTCCCGAGCCGTCGCTCCCGGTGGGCGGCGACGGCCGCCGGGTCGTTGTACGGCCGCAGGGGGGGCTCGCCTCGGAGCACCCGGGCGACGTCCTCGGCGACCCAGGTCGCCATGTTCACGAGGCTTTCGACCGTCTGGGCGGCGCTGTGGGGGGTGAGCATGACGTCGAGGCGGCCGATGAGCGGGTGGTCGGCCGGGGGAGGCTCCTGGGCGAAGACGTCGGCCCCGTAGCCCCAGAGGCGGCCGGCATCGAGCGCCTCGGCCACCGCCTGCTCGTCGACGACCGGCCCTCGGCAGGTGTTGATGAGGATGGCGTCTGGCTTCATCAGGGAGAGGGCCCGGCGGTCGATCATCCCCCGGGTGCTGGCGTCGAGCGGCACGTGCAGGGTCACGTAGTCGGCCTCGCGCAGCGCCGTCTCGAAGTCGACCCGGGTGGCGTGGGCGGCGACCTCGGCCTCGGCGGGGATCGGCACGATGTCGTTGTAAAGCACCCGCATCCCGAAGGCGGCGTGGGCGATCTTGCCCACGACACGTCCCACGTTGCCGAAGCCGATGATGCCGATCGTCTTGCCCTTGATGTCCCGGCCCATCTGCTGGGTCCGGTCCATGAACCTCCCCTCGGCCAGGGCCTTCATCTGGAGGGGGAAGTGCTTGGACAGGCCGATCATGAACGCGAAGACGTGCTCGGCGACCGCCTCCTTGTTCGCTCCCGGGGTCGAGACGACGAGGATCCCCCGCTCGGTCGCCGCGGGCACGTCGACGTGGTCGACGCCGACGCCGTGGCGGCCGACGACCTTTAGCCCCGGCCCGGCGGCGTCGAGCAGGGTCGCGTCGATCGTCCCGTAGGTTCGGGTGACGATCGCGTCGGCCCCGGCGACCTCTCGGAGCAGCGTCTCTCGCTCCAGCGACGAGGCCATGACCACCTCGCCGGCCTGGTGGAGCAGGCGCATGCCGTCCTCGTGCATGTGGGTCATCATGAAGATGCGCGGGCGGTCGGGCATGGTGGTCCTTCGCTCGATCGGGGGCCTGCGGGGGGATTCGGGGGCGGTTCGACGACTCTACCATCTCCCCTCCCCCCGGGCCACGGATCGGCCTCCCCTGGGATGAACGTGCGCGCGCATCCGACTGGACCGGGAGGCCCAGTGCGGTAGGATGGGACGATCTGGAACCGGTTCCGAGTGCGAGGACGCCGCCCGATGCGACAGATCGGAACCCTGCCCGAAGAGCAGGCCCTCCGCTTCGCCGACTTCCTGCTGACCCGGGGGATCACCTCCCGAGTCGAGCAGACGAACAACGGCTGCGCCATCTGGATCCACCGGGAGGACCACCTCGACCGCGCCCGGGAGGAGCTCCGCGCGTTCCTCGAAGAGCCCGACGCCGCCCGATACGTCGAGGCCCGCCGAGAGGCTGAGGCCGTCCGCCGCCGCCAGCGCCAGGCCGACCGCGAGCACGCTCGAAAGACCATCCCCCTGCGCGACCGGTTCTCCCGCCCGGGAGGAAGGCTCGGCCCCCTGACCCGGGCCCTGCTGGCGGCCTGCCTCGTCGTCTTCCTGCTCAACTGGATCGGCCCCCCGATCGCCGGCCGTTCCCTCTACGGCTGGCTGTTCTTCACCGACTGGTTCGTCCGGGGAGGCAACGCCGGGCTCGGGCCGATCCTCGGCGGGCAGGTCTGGCGGCTCGTCTCGCCGATCTTCGTCCACTTCGGTCCGTGGCATCTGATCTTCAACCTGTACATGGTCTCTCAGCTGGGCTCGGCCATCGAGCGGCACCGGGGGACGGCGGAATTCGGCCTGCTGGTGCTCATCGCGGCCGTGGTGTCGAACTTCGCCCAGTTCGCCTTGCCCGACGTCTTCACCGCTCCTACGGCCCGGGTCGGCGACGGCCCGTTCGGCGGCATGTCGGGGGTGCTCTACGCCCTTTTCGGCTACGCCTGGATGCGAGGGCGGTACGACCCGGCCTCGGGCCTGGTCCTGCACCCGCAGACGGTCCTGCTGCTGATGATCTGGCTGGTCGTCTGCTTTTTCAACCTGCTCGGGCCGATCGCCAACACGGCGCACGTGGCCGGCCTGGTTGTCGGGATCGGCTTCTGCTTCGCCTCGATGGGGCGGGACGGGGTCTTCCGGTGATCGAGGCAGGGGGCCGGCGATTCCGGGCGATCGCCCTGGCGGTCGTGGTGCTCGGGCTGGCGGGTCGGGCGGCGGTGATGACGCCGCTGCTGCGATCTCCCCCCGGCGACCCGGACAATTACCTGATGCTCGCCTCCTCGCTGGCCGAGGGCCGCGGCCTCCGCTCCTTCGGCCGGCCGACGGCCTACCGGCCGCCGCTCTACCCGATCGCCCTCGCCCCCGGCGTCCTGCTGTTCGGCCCGACGCCAACCCCCTGGGTCGTCGCGCTGAACCTCGCCGCCGGCGGAGCGGCGATCGCCCTGACCGGCCTGGCCGCCCGGCGATGGGGCCTGCCGGGACGGTCAACGCTGCTGGCGATGCTTGTCGTCGCCCTGGACCCGGTGCTCGTCTCCCAGGCCCGAGGGGTGATGACCGAGTCGCTGGCCTCGGCGCTGGTGGCCGGGATGCTCGCCGCGTGCTCCCCCCGGCCGAGCCTGCGGTCGTCGGCCGCGTTGGGCACCGTCGGCGGCCTGGCCGCCCTCTGCCGCCCCAGCCTGCTGCCGGCCGCCGGGCTCATCGCCCTGGCCCTGCTGCTGCGCGGCCCGGGCCGGTGGCCGGACCGGCTCGGCCGCTCCTCGGTCATGCTCGCCGCCCTCGCCGCCACGCTCTCCCCCTGGGCGATCCGCAACGCCTTCGCCGTCGGAGCGCCGGTCTGGACCACGACCCACGGCGGTTACACGCTTTATTTGGCGAACAATCATGCTTACTACGACGATGTGCTGGACGGGGATCTTCCGGTCTGGACGGGAGCGAACCAGCGGAGGTGGTTTGCGGAGGTGACGCGGCTGGGGGAGGGCAAGAGCGAGCCGGAGTCGGATCGCCTCTTTCGGGAAAGGGCGCTGCGGGTGATGCGATCGCGTCCGGGGGACTTCGCGAGGGCGACGCTGGGGAGGCTTGGCCGGTTCTGGGCGATCGCGCCGTCGTCGGCGGTCTATCCCGGGCCGCTCCGGCTGGCGACGGCGGCCTGGACGGCGCCGCTCTGGGTCCTGCTGGGGGCGGGGCTGCTCCGGCCGTGGTCGCGGCGGTGGCCGGCGATCGCGGCGGTGGCGGTCGCGCTGGCCCTGACGATCGTGCATAGCCTGTACTGGACCGACCTTCGGATGCGTGCTCCGGCGGTTCCGGCGATCGCGCTGGTGGCCGCCGGGGCGGTTTCGGGGAGGCCCGCCGGGAGGAGTCACACCCCCGGGCTGGGATCGTAACCCTGGAGGGGGGTCCCTTCGGCGACGGCCGAGGGACCCAAGTTGAGCGATCGAGCGTTGCCGGGGGGGTCGCGCCGGTCGGGAGGGGCGGGGAGGTCGCCCCTTCCAGGACGGACGCACCCCCGGCGGAATTGGTTGCGGCGGCCGATCGGCTTGGTAGACTCGATCCCATCGGCCTCCGATCCTATCGTCCCGCGCCGATCCCTCGGCCCGATGGCCCGACGATCCCCGATTCCGATCCCCCTCCAGTCAGGATGGAGCGCGATGTCCGACTTCGACGCCGAGATGCTGCTCGAGCGGGCCACCCTGCTCGGCCTGATCTCCCGGGACCAGGCGAATGAAGCCCGCATGGACGCCCGGGACGGGACGGTGGAGGGGATCCGCAGCTCGTTAACCCGCAAGCAGTTCCTGACGAGCTGGCAGGTGGACAGACTGCTCAAGGGGGAGACGACCGGCTTTTTCTTCGGCGGCTACGAGGTGCTCTTCCACCTGGCCGAGGGGACCTTCGCCCGCGTCTACCGCGGCCGCAAGCAGGGCTCCGGCGAGCCGGTGGCGATCAAGGTGCTCCGCCAGCGGTTCACCCAGGATCCCGAGGCGGTCGAGCGCTTCAACCACGAGGCCGAGGCCGGCATGAAGCTGGTCCACCCCAACATCGTCCGGATCATCGACTACGGCGCGCAGGATCATCGGCACTACATGATCATGGAGTTCGTCGAGGGTTCCAACCTCCGCGACTTCCTCCGCTTCCGGCACCGCCTGGAGCCGCTGGAGGCCATGCCCCTGATGCTCGGCCTGGCCCGGGGGCTGCAACACTCGTTGAGCAAGGGCATTACCCACCGCGATCTGAAGCCGACGAACATCCTGATCTCCTCCAGCGGCCAGGCCAAGCTCGTCGACTTCGGCCTGGCGACCATCGAGGGGGACGAGCGCAAGATGGCCCAGGCCCACGGCCAGCGCACCGTCGACTACTCGGCCCTGGAGCGCACCTGCGGCAGCCAGAAGGGCGACCCCCGCTCCGACATCTACTTCCTCGGCTGCGTCTACTACCAGATGCTCACCGGCCGGCTGCCGCTGCCCGAGGTCGAGGCCGACGACATGCTGGCCAAGATGCTCAAGCGCAGCTTCGGCGCCATCAAGCCCATCAGCGAGATGGACCACGCACCCGACCCGGAGCTCTGCCGCATCATCGAGACGATGATGCGGATCGACCTCTCCAAGCGCTACCAGAACATGAACGACGTCGTCCGAGACCTGGAGGCCCACTACCTGGAGATGACCGGCCAGGCCGCCCCCAAGGAGGAGGTCGCCGAGAAGGAAGAGTTCGACATCGAACGCCTGTTCATGAAACGCCGCTTCGAGGAGGCCGTCGCCGAGGCCCAGGCCGCCGAGGTCCAGGCCAGCCAGGACGACGACGGCGAGTTCGAGATCGGGACCGCCGACCGAGCCACCAGCGAGGCGGTTCCCTTCGAGGTCCCCGCCTTCCGCCAGCGCCGAGTGCTCTGCGTCGAGGCCCAGGACCAGATCCGGGACGCCTTCCGCAAGACCCTCTCCCGCATGGGCTACCGCGTCCTGATCGTCGGCGACGCCGAGCTGGCCGCCGACCGCTACCGCGAGGACCCCGTCGACGCCGTCGTCTTCGATATCGACGGCCTGGGGAGCAACGCCATCGAGTCCTTCATCGACATGTACGAGACGGCCCACGAGGACGGCCGAGAGCTGCACGCCCTTGTCCTGCTCGGCCCCCGCCAGGGCGCCCTCGCCTCCCAATTGCCCAGGGACGACCGCCTCGTCGTCCTCACCAAGCCCGTCAAGATGAAGCAGGTCCAGGACGCCCTCTCCCAGCTCGCCCCCGCCCAGGCCGGCTGAGCCCGGCCTGGGGACGGACCCGGCGCCCGGTGCGGGGCGATCGGTCGTTCTCCGCCCTCCCCCCTCAGCCCTCCTGCTTCCCCTTGCCCGGCAGCGGGATCCCCATTGCCTTCATCAGCATTTGCAAGTCCGCCCAGGTTTCCTTCTTCGCCGCTGGGTTCCGCAGCAGGTACGCCGGGTGCCAGGTGGCGATGGTGGGGATTCCCTTGTAGCGCTGCCACTTGCCCCGCAGCCGTCCCATCGGCATCGAGGTGTTCAGCAGCGCCTGGGAGGCCGGCTTGCCGAGCACGCAGAGGAACTCGGGGCGGACGATTGCGATCTGCCGTTCGAGGTAGCCGATGCAGTTGCGGACCTCCTCCGGCTGGGGGTCTCGGTTGCCGGGGGGCCGGCACTTGACGATGTTGGCAATGAACACGTCTTCACGCCGAAGGCCCATGCCTTTGGTGATCATGTCGTCGAGCAGTTGGCCCGCTCGGCCGACGAACGGGCGGCCGGTCTCGTCCTCGGTCTGGCCGGGTCCCTCGCCGACGAACATCAAGCGGGCCGTCGCGCTCCCCTCGCCGGGCACGGTGTTCGTTCGGTGAGCCGCCAACACCTCGCACCGGGAGCAGCCGGCGATCTCCTGGGCGATGACCCGAAGCGCCTCCTCGCGTTGCTCCGGAGGCACGACCGGCTCGGCGATCCCCGCCTCGTCGAAGAGGGAGCCCACCGTGGGCGGCGTTGATGGGGCCGGCGCCGGGGGGCTCGACGGCCTTCGGCGAGGGGCAGGGGGGGGAGCCGGATCGGGACCGGGACGGTCCTCGGCCGGCGGAGGAGGGGGCGTCACCGGCTCGGCGGCGGGGGAGGCGCTGGCGGGAGGACGCTCGGCGAACTCCGGGATCGGGCCGATCGCGATCCGGTCCAGTCCGGCCCGGGAGAGCCCTTCGAGCCGCTGTCGGATCTGTCGGGAGAGCAGCAGGGGGTCGGCGTCCATGTCGGTGTCCGTTCCGATCGTCGGGAAGGATGGGGGGGGAGGCGATCTGCCGGGATCACGACCGGGCCCCGCCGGGCCCCGGCTCCCCCGAGGGCTCGGGATCGGGAGGGGCCTCCGATCCAGGACGGGTCCGGGTCAGTTCGCACCAGGTCGAGGTGATGAGCCGGGCTCCTCGGTCGTAGGTGAAGTAGGAATAGGCCCACTGAATCATCACCAGCAGCCGATTGCGGAAGCCGACCAGGAAGAAGATGTGCACGAACAGCCAGAGCAGCCATGCCGGCAGGCCCGAGATTCTCAGGCCGCGCAGGTCGGCCACCGCCGAGGCCCGGCCGATCGTCGCGAGCATTCCCTTGTCGACGTACTGGAACGGCTCGAGCGGCCTCCCCCGGATCGCCCTCAGGATGTTCCGGGCCGCCGACCGGCCCGCCTGCATCGCCGCCGGGGCGACGCCCGGCACCGGCTGATCCTGCTGGAAGGTGACGGCCATCAGGTCGCCGACCACGAAGACCTCCGGGTGCCCCGGAATCGTCAGGTCGGGCTCCACCTTGACCCGCCCGGCCCGGTCCCTCGGTGCGCCGAGGCTCTCCGCCAGCGGAGAGGCGGCCACTCCCGCGGCCCAGATCACCGTGCTCGCCTCGATCCGATCGTCGCCGACGCTCACCCCCGTCTCATCGATCGCCGTCGCCAGGCTCTTCAGCCGGACCTCGACCCCCAACGCCTCGAGCTGCCGCTTCGCCGCATCGGACAGGTCCTCCGGGAAGGCGGGCAACACCCGAGGGCCTCCTTCCAGCAGGATCACCCGGGCCTGAGTCGGGTCGATTTGCCGGAAGTCTCGGGCGAGCGTTTTCCGGGACACCTCGGCCAGCGTCCCGGCCAGCTCCACCCCCGTCGGCCCGGCTCCGATGATCACGAACGTCAGGAAGGCCCGGCGCCGGGCCTCGTCCGGCTCTCGCTCGGCGATCTCGAAGGCCGAGAGCACCCTCCTGCGGATCTCCAGCGCGTCCTCGATGCGTTTCAACCCCGGGGCGAACCGTTCCCACTCGTCGTGGCCGAAGTACGAGTGCGTGGCCCCGGCGGCGACGATCAGGTAGTCATACGGGACCTCCGCCCCCTCCAGCCAGACGACCCGGCGGCCGACGTCGATCGCGCGAACCTCCCCCATCAACACCCGCACGTTCCTCGACCGCCGGACGATCCGACGAATCGGCGAGGCGATGTCCGCCGGGTTCAACGCCGCGGTCGCCACCTGATAGAGCAGGGGCTGGAACAGGTGGTGGTTCGTGCGGTCGATCACCGTCACGTCCACGTCCCGGCGGCCCAGCACCTTGATCGCCGCCAGGCCCGCGAAGCCGGCGCCGATGATGACAACCCGGGGACGGGGACGGGACGAACTCCGGTCGCGATCGGTCGAGGAGGTGTCCATGCCTCCAGTGTAAGCCGTCGTCTCCCCTCGGTTAAGGGAAACGACGGGCCGGGGCCGGGGACGGATCAGGGCTGGGGCACGCGGCGTTCCGGCTGATCCTCGGGGGCCGGCGCGCGGAACTCGTTGCGGAGCCAGCGGTTCCAGATCGCCTCGTCGTAGCCGAAGTTCTTCCCGGTCAGCCGTTCGAGGGCCGAGAGGACCTCGACGTTCCGGTGCTGGTAGGTCCGCACCACCGGCGTCGGCACGGCAGGAGAGGCGACGGCCGCCCCCGAGCCGTAGGAGAACCCGGACAGGGCCGCCCCGGTGTACTGAGACAGCGGCACCGCCTGGACCCCGAAGGCGATCGCCCCCGGCGCCACCGCGGGCCCGGTGAGCACGGGGATCGACGGCTGGGTCCCGAAGCCGAAGCCGGGACCGACCGTGCTCCCGAAGCGGGCCGAGAAGCCTCCCGACGGCTCTCCCGGGACGAGGACCATCTCCATCCGACGCTGGGTCGTCACCAGCCTCGGGATCAGCTTCGGCACCGCCTCCAGGGCTCCCAGGCCCGCCAGGGCCCAGGCGGCCCGGCCGACGTGCTCCGGATCGCGGTGGTCAAGCTCCCGGATCAGGCGGGGGACGACCTCCGGATCCTGGCGACGGGCCAGCACGTTGAGCGTCGCCAGGCGGATCTGGGCGTCCTCCTCCCGTACGACCCGGTGGACCAGGCCCTTCGCTGCGATCGGATCCGGGATCGCTCCCAGCACCTCGGCCAGCAGCAGGCGCAGCTCCGGCCCCTCGTGGCCGAGCCGGTTGACCAGCGGCACCACCGCCTCGGGATCGGCGATCGCGCGGAGCTGCGCCGCCGCCTCGGTTCGCTCGGCGGGAGCCCCCTCGTTCAGCTTTCGGATCAGGATGTCGATGCGCCTCGCCCAGCCCTCCTGCGCCTGGGAGAGCCGGGCCATCTGGTCGAGCCGCTCCTTCTCCTCGGGAGTGACCCAGCGGCCCTCGTGCTTGACGAGCCCGAGTTGCTCCCGCCGCTCGTCGGACGTTACCCACCGGCCGTCGAAGAAGACGCGGCCGAGCTTCTCCTGCGAGGGGCCGTGGTTCTCGTCCAGCTCGACCGCCTTGCGGAAGTGCAGGTCCGCCGGGCCGGTCAGGCCGAGCTCCTCGCACCAGAGCCCCAGGGCGTGGTGCGCCTCGGCCGTCGCCGAGACACCGTCCCGCCGCCGGAGGTACTCGTCGAGCGCCGTGTCCTCGACGGCCGCCACGGTGATCTGCTCGCTCCGGAAGACGAAGGGCCTCGGGTTGGTCGCCGTGTAGACCTCGACCTGATCCGACCCCTCGATCGGCACCACCTCTCCTCGGAGCGTCCCTCCCCCCCGCACCTTCAGCTCATCCGCCCCCGAGGGGCCCGCCAGCGCCGCGACGACCGCCCCGGCGACCGCCGCCGCCCCGAACCGTCCGATCCCCCGGTCGCTTGGCATCGCTCCCCTCCTTCTCGGCTGTGGCTGCGGCTGCGGCTGCGGCTGCGGTTGCGGACCCTCGTCGGGAAGAACACCCCTCGATTTCCTTCGATTCTAGACATCGACACGGGACCGGGACAATCCGATCAACCCGATTGGAAGGATGATCTGTTCTGGCGATTGGCGGGATCTGGGGTGATCGTGCGGGCTGGGCGGTCAGGGGAGCGGCCGCTCCCGGTCGGCCAGCTCGGAGCCGACACCCGGCATCCCCGGATCGGCCAGGACCGATCAGCCGTTCCCGGTCCCCTCCGGGGGGATCGCCCGGCCGTGAGGGTCGGCGTCGGGCCGGTCCAGCTCGGCCGACAGCTCGGCGCGGAGGGCGGGGCCGATGAAGTGCTCGATCCGCTCGGCGGGGTCGTGCAGGTGGTCGGGGGGCAGGTCGAAGTGGGTGCTGAGGTAGCTCTCCCAGAGTCGGTGCGATCGCACGAGTTCTCGGGCCTCGTCTCGGCCGGGGCCGGTGAGGGCCACCGAGTCGACCTCGTCGGCTCGGATGAAGTCCCGGGCCCGGAGTTGCCGCAGGGCGATGGCGCCGACGAGCCGGCCCGCGGCCGAGGAGGCCCAGCCCCGGGCCGAGCCCGACGCCACGGGACGGGAGGGGGACTCCTCCTCGGCCCGGAAAAGCCGGGCGAGGACGTCTTCTCGGGCGATCCGAAGCGACAGCGCCAGCCGGTGCCAGGCCCGGCCGAGCAGACCGTGTCTCGGCGATCCCACGACGGCCGAGGCGAACAGCCCTCCCGACACCACCGCCATCATCCCGGCCACGCTCGTGTTCCAGAGCACGGCGAGGCGGTAGCCCACCGCCGCCGACAGCACCGCCACGGCGGAGGCCACCAGCAGCATCCTCGGGAGGCGGTCGGTCAGCAGGTGGGCCGTCGCCGCCGGCACGATGAGCATGGCCACGACGAGGATCGAGCCCACCGCCTCGAAGGCCGCCACCGTCACCCCGGCAACCATCGCCATCAGGGCATAATGCACCACCGTCGCGCTGATGCCCACGGCCGTCGCCAGGGCCGGGTCGAACGAGACGAGCGACAGCTCCTTCCACAGCAGCGTCACGAAGCCGATCGTCAGCGCCAGGGCGAAGGCCATCGCCCCGAACGATCGCGGCACCTCCAGCCCGAACACCGGCCGGGAGTCGATTGCCGCCAGCTCGATCAGGCCGTAGAGGACGCATCCCGGATCCAGGTCCACGTCCCGGGCCGCGTTGGTGATCACCAGCACGCCGACCGCGAAGAGCGACGTGAACACGACGCCCATGCTCGCGTCCTCCGGCACTCTCCCCAGGTTGCTCAACAGTTGCGTGAGCAAGGCGGTGAGCATGCCCACCGCCATCGCCCCGAGAATGATCGCCGGGCCGATCAGCGCTCCGCTGAGCAGGAAGCCGACGGCGATTCCGGGCAGGACCGCGTGGCTGATCGCGTCTCCCAGCAGGCTCATCCGACGCAGCACGAGGTAGCAGCCGAGCAGGGCGCAGGGCACGCTCGAAGCGATTCCCAGCGCGATGGTCCAGCGGCCGATCTCGTCGCTGGCCGCCAGCGCCCAGGCCGTCGGCGCCGAGACCGCTCCGACGGCCAGTCCGATCCGCCACGCCGGCAGGCCCGGCCTCGGGCCTGGGGAGGGCCGCGGTGCAGGGTTGCGTTCCGGGTTCATGACGACCGCCCTCCGGTCCCGTCCTCGGGCCATTGGCCCGACTTCCGGAGGGCCTCCTCCAGCTCCCGCACCACGTCCGGCGGGAGTACCTCGGCCACCGACTCCCGAGACAGATCCGCCATGGCCGACGCCTGCTCCGGGTACTCGATCAGGAACCGCTCCCAGAGCCGATAGCCCCGGGCGACCGCCCTGGCCCGCTCCATTCCGGTGTCCGAGAGCACGATCGGCCCCCCGGGCCCCGACGGCTCGACGACGTCCCCCCGGGCGATCAGCCGATCGAGGGCCTTCGCCAGCCTCCTCGGGGGCCCGGACGGCCCTTGGAGGATCGCCGAGCGGTCGATCGGCCGGAGGGCAGGCCGATCCGCCTCGGCCCGGTCGAACAGGAGCCGAAGCAGCTTCCGCTCCTGCAACTCCCTGCGGAACCGCCAGGCCGAGAGGGCCCGGCCGAGCACCCCTCGCCTCGGCGCCGACAGCACCGAGACCAGGAACACACCCGAGCCCACCAGCACGATGATCGGCCCGGCCGGCATCCCCGCGGAGTGGGCGCTGATCGCCGTGCCCGCCAGTCCCGTCACGAGTCCGAACGCCGAGGCCAGCGCCAGCATCGGCCCCAGCCGATCCGTCCAGAACCGAGCCGCCGCCCCGGGCAGGATCAGCAGGGCCGCCATCAGCACCACGCCCACCATCGGCAGCCCGAAGACGACGGCCAGCGCGATGAGCCCCATCAGCATCAGGTCCAGCCAGAAGACCGGCCAGCCTTGCACCCGTGCGAACCCCGGATCGAACACCGTCAGCTTGAATTCCTTGTACGCCAGCGCGATCAGGACGAGGCTCACCGCCGAGACGCCGCCGATCAGCAGCACGTCCTGCCGGATGATCCCCGCCGTCTTCCCTAGGATGTACGAGTCCAGGCCCGCCTTGTTCCCGAGCCCCGGCGCGTTCTGGATGACCCGGCTGAGGACGATCCCCGCGCCGAAGAAGACGCTCAGCACGATGCCGATCGCCGCGTCCTCCTTCACCCGGGTCGCCCTGATCAGGCCCGAGATCACCGCCACCCCCGCCACCCCCGACAGCAGCGCCCCCGCCAGCATCGCCGGCAGGCTCCGCTGCCCGACGGCCAGGAAGGCCAGGCAGAGCCCCGGCAGCGCCGCGTGCGCCAGCGCATCTCCCGTCAGCGACCGCCTGCGCAGCACCGCGTAGCTGCCCACCAGCCCGGCGTTCGCCCCGAGCAGGCCGGTGCCGAGCAGGACGATCAGGGTGTTGTATGTGAGCATCTCGACCTATTCGCTCCGCTCCCGAGCCCGCACCGCCTCGCCGGCCGCCTCCAGGATCGCCAGTCGGCCGCCGTAGGCCTTGCGGAGGTTCTCCGGCGAGAAGGTGGTGGCGGTCGGCCCGTGGGCGATGAGCCTCATGTTCAGGAGGATCGTGTAATCGAAATATTCGGGGACGGTGCGCAGGTCGTGGTGCACGACGAAGACCGTCTTCCCCGAGGTCTTCAGGTCGCGCAGCAAGGCGAAGATGGCGGCCTCGGTCGCGGCGTCGACGCCGGCCATCGGCTCGTCCATGAAGTAGACCTCGGCCCGCTGCGCCAGCGCCCGGGCGAGGAAGGTCCGCTGCTGCTGCCCTCCCGAGAGCTGGCCGATCTGGCGGTCGGCCAGGTGCGCCATGCCGACGCGCTCGAGGCATTCCATCGACCACGATCGCTCCGCCCGGCCCGGCCTGCGGAACCAGCCGAGCCGTCCGTAGGTGCCCATCAGCACCACGTCGAGCACCGTGACCGGGAAGTCCCAGTCCACGCTCTCCCGCTGCGGCACGTAGCCGATCAGCCGTCGCTGCGCGCCGACCGGCTTGCCGAAGACACGCACCGAGCCGCTGGCCTTCGGCACCAGGCCGAGGATCGCCTTGATCAGCGTGCTCTTGCCCGCGCCGTTCGGGCCGACGATCCCCGCCAGGCACGGGCGGTCGATCGTCAGGTCCACGTCCCAGAGGACCGGCTTGCGGTGGTAGGCCACGGTCACGTCATGCACGTCGAGCACCGGGGAGGAGGGGGGTCCGGCGGGCCGGTCGGGGGCGCCGTCCTTGGCCTTGGCCTCGGCCTCGGTGCGATCCAGGGAGGCACTGGTGGTCATTTCAAAGCCTCGACGATCGTCGCCACGTTGTGCCGGACCATGCCCGGGTAGGTCCCCTCGGGGGTGCCGGGGTCCCCCATCGCGTCGGAGTAGAGCTGGCCTCCGATCCGGATCGCATGCCCTCGGGCCGCGCAGCCCTCGACCAGCGCCCGGACGTTCCGGTCGCTGACGCTCGACTCGACGAACACCGCCGGGATCCGGCGGTCGACCAGCAGGTCGACCAGCTCGTTGACCTCGCGCACTCCCGCTTCGCTCTCGGTGCTGATCCCCTGAATGCCTCGGACCTCGATGCCGTAGGCGCGGCCGAAGTAGCCGAAGGCGTCGTGCGCCGTCACCAGCACGCGGCGGTCCTCGGGGATCTCGGCGATCCGCTCGCGGACCTCGGCGTCCAGCGCCAGCAGCTCGGCCCGGTAGCGGTCGGCGTTCTCCATGTAGGCGTCGGCGTGGCCCGGGTCGAAGATCGACAGCGCCTCTCGGGCGGCCGCGACGACCTCGGCCCAGAGGGCCACGTCGAACCAGACGTGCGGGTCGACCTGGCCGCCGCTGGTGTCGATCAGCCGGGTCGGCTCGATCGCCTCGGCCACGGCGACCGAGGGCTTGCTCCGGCCCATCCGCTCGAGCACCTCCCCCATCTTCCCCTCCAGGTGCAGCCCCGAGGAGAAGACCGCGTCGGCCCTCGACAGCGTCGAGATATCCCCCGGCGACGGCTTGTACAGGTGTGGATCCACCCCCGCTCCCATCAGGGTCGACACCCGAACCCGGTCCCCTCCCACCCGGGCGACCACCTCGCCGACCATGCCCGTCGTGCAGACCACCTCGATCGGACCGTTCCCGGTGTACGTCCCCACCCGGAGGCCGGTCTGATCCCCTCCGCCGCCACAGCCCGAAGCCGTCGCGACCATCGCCAGCAGCACGACCCGCGCCGCCCCCCCCGCGATCCGAGCCCGCCGGCCGCGCCGGACGGCTCCGCATGCCATACTTTTTCCGGTTCCCTGCCCGTTCTGGTCCCGCTCCACGGTGGTCAGCCTCTTCGCAATGGCTTCGATCCGTATCTTCGCACTGTACGACGCGGCGCCGGGTGACGCAATCCCCTTTTTTGGCCTTCCAAAATTCCCGGATCGGGCGGAGGTCGAGATGCCGAGGAGGATCCGGGCGGCTGCGCGGCTGGGGGCGGTCCTGGTCCCTCCGGCGACGGCGGGGGAGGGATCGCCGCGCTGGCGGCTTCGGTTCCCGCCGGGCCTTCACCCGGCTCCGGCCGCCGATGCCGGGCCGGATCGGCCCTTCCGGTCGCGCTTCGGCCGGGAACATCGTCCCTTCGGGACGGTCCACCTCGGCCTGGAGAGCGGCATCGGCTCCGGCTCTCCCACGCTCGACCGGGTGGGAGGGGGAATGCCCTTGCTGTTCGACGTCCGTCCCCATCGGCTCGCCGATCGCGGGAGGTGATCGAGTTCGGTCGGCCTCCGAGCCGGATCGGGGCCGGGGGGCCCCGAGTCGAGGCGAGGAGGGGAGAGCGGAGGAATTGATGATGAACCGACGAGTCAGGATGGTGCTCGCCCTGCTGGTTTCCTCCTCGGCGGCGGTCCCGGCCGTCGCGCAGTCGTGGTCGGCAGCCGACGCGAGGCGGACGCACAATTTCGTCGAGTACGGCGTGCCCGACGTCGGCGACGTTCCGAACGCCTATTACGTCAATGCGACCGCCGCCTTGCCTCCCAACGTCTACGCCCGACGCGCCACCCCCGGAGGCCTGATCGAGACGGCGGCCCGGCGCCTCAACCCCTTCGCCGCCCCCAGCAGGGCCGGCGGCATTACGTTCGCCCCGGCACCCTACCGCCAGCCGCTCCCGGCCTCGGCGTACCGGGTGATGCGGCCGGTCTCCGGCCCGACGGGGTATCGTTCTGAGGAGTCCCATGCGGGCCGATCGGTTGTCTCCCCGGCGCCCTCGGGAGCCCGCATCCCGGGAGTGAATTGCCCGACCTGCCCGCGCTGACACCAGGCCTTGAGCGGGTGGCCCCCTTCGATCCCGGGGGAGGCCGCCCTCCGCTCGTCCCTCTGCCTCGATCGACCCCGCACCCCGAACTCGGGAGCCTCACCGTGATGCTGCGTCGCCGGATCCTCCCCGTCGCGGTCGCCCTGGCCCTGCTCCTGGCGATCGCCCCCCGCCCCTCCGCCGCGAGGCAGGCCGAGGCCGCCCCCGCCCCCCTCGCCGGGTCGGCGCCGATCTACGATCCTCCTGGTTTTTACGGCATGGCCTGGGGGGTGCCCAGCTCCGGCGTCCCCCGCGTGACCTCCAACTTCGCCTCCCCCTTCGGCGGGGTCGGCTACGGTTACGGCTTTGATCCCTACCGCCTGCTCCCCGGCCCCTTCGGCACCTCCCTCTGGCGCCCCGGCTTCATCGAGCCCGGCTACTTCGACGCCCCGGGCGCCTACAGCACCTTCCCGGTCCCCCGGGGCGGCGTGATCCCTTCTCCCGGCGTTCCGGTCGGCTTCTACGCGCCGGTCCTGGGCCCGCCGATGTTCGACCGGCCGTGACGGCGGCCGGCATGAGGCGTCGGATGGCGAGAGCGTCCTGGGAGGAGAAGGCGTGATCCCCTTGGGGGCCTCCTGTCGGGCTGGGGAAGCGGGGGTCGGTCGACCCGACCCGAGCCTCCTCGGCCCCTCCTGGAGCGACCTGCCGATCGGGTTCACACCTGAGGGGTGAACAGGATGATCTCCACCCTCCGTTCCGGCCCGATGCCCTGGGGCTCGACCGAGGGAACCCGGGGCCGATGGCGCCCGAAGCCGACGGCGGCGACGGTGCGGGAGCGGAACCAGCCGGCCGAGTCGATCCGGTGGGAGCCGACCAGGTAGGAGCGCACCGCCTCGGCCTGCTGCTGGGTGAGGCGCTCGGCGAGCTGGGCGTCGAGCGAGTCGTCGGAATACGCGGCGACCACCACCTCGGTCCTCGTGCTCAGGTGCTCCTTGGCCCAGCGGGCGACCTCGTCCAGCCGGCCCCGGCCGGCCTCGGTGAGCACGGCTCGGCCGGGCTCGAACAGGTCGGTTTCGGCCAGCATCAGGGCGTGTCGGGTCGCTTCCGGGCGGTAGAGAGCCAGCTCTCGGTCGTCGTAGCCGCGGCGGGAGAAGTACCGGGAGATCGGCCAGGTGTTCTTCAATGCGTTCAGGTTGTCCTGGAGGTCGGTCAAGGTCCGCTCGCCGCGGTCGGTGAGCGAGACGAGCCGGTCGACCGGCTCGTCGTCGGTGAGCAGTCGGCCGATGGTCCCCTCGCCTCCCCGGATCGCCGAGGCGATCGCATTGATCTCCGAGAGCCCGCGCTCGGCGGCCTCGGCGGCGGCGTCGATGCGATCGAGGGCCTCGGTGGCCTCCCGCATCAGGTCGGCCAGCTCGACCGGCGGCTCGCTGGTCACGAGCCCCCCGTCGGGGAGCACCTCGGCGTCGGGGCTGCCGGGAGAAAGCTCCACGACCTTCGCGCCGACGACCCCCTGCGAGACGATCCGAGCCCGGGCGTCGGTGCGGATCAGCGGCCGAAGCCTTGCGTCGATCCGAAGGACCAGCGACACCGGCCCTCCCGGCTCCCCGGGAGGCTCGATCGACTCGACCACTCCGGCATCGACCCCCTGCACAAACACCCGCCCTCCCGGCTCCAGGCCGCCGACCGTCTCGAACTCGGCCCGGAGCCGGTAGGTTTCCTGCACCTGCCAGTTCTTCCCCGCGACCTGCACCGCCCCGAACCCGGCCATCCCCAGGATCCCCAGGCAAGCGATCCCGTTGGCCAGGGCCCGCAGCGGTCCGATCTCTCGCCTCATCAGGGTGTCCTCCTCGAAGCACCAGCCAATCCGGCCGTCCCCCCCCCCCCCCCCCC
>NZ_RYZH01000086.1 GCF_003977685.1 Tautonia sociabilis
GAGGGTGACCGCCTCGGTCCGTTCCCCCTCGACGTCTCCGATCCAGCGGACCTCGACCGTCTCTCCGAGCGGCCCGCCGGCCGGCAGGACGGCCGAGGGACGCGGGTAGTGGCCGACATGCAGCCGGTAGTGGCAATTGCCGTTGCCCTGGTAGGCGCTCTCCCGGACCTGGATGATGTAGCGGCCGTCCTCGGGGGCGATGAGCTGGGCGATCGCGTCCTGGCGGACGAGGCTGGCGTCGTCGCTGCGGGCCAGCTCGAAGCGGTCGGTGTTCAGGATCGCGACATAGGGGTCGAACAGGGTCTTGCCCAGCCGGATCCCCTCGACTTCGGCGGTGATTCGCTGCCCCTTGGTGGCCTCGATGACGAAGTAGTCGTCGTCCTCGTTCTCGGCGACGCCGAGCACCGTCACGCCGAGGGGGATGGCCTGGGGCTGCTCGAAGTCGTTGTTCGGCTCGGCCTCGGCGACCTCGGGATCGGGGCCGACGCTGAAGGTGCGCAGGTGGCTCAGGCCGGTCGCCGTGCGGACGCGGAGGTCGTAGAGACCGAGCCGGGCGTCTGGGGCGATCCGGATCGTCGCCGTGATCGTGTTGTCATCGACCGTGGTGATGCCGAGCGTCTCGATGCCTGGCTGGTACCAGAGGATCTCCTGGGCGTCGCCGAGCCGGGCTCCGGAGAGCGTCAGCTCGAGCTCGGTGCCGCGCTGGCCGCCGGCTGGCAGGACGTTGGCGAGCTGGGGGCTTGATCCCCAGGCGGCCGGGGCCATCAGGAGCGCCAGGGCGACAACGGTGCAGAAGCGGGGGAGGCGCATGGCGATCCTCGCGGGGTCGGCGTCGTTGGCGGGGTGGGGGAGGGGTGAGGCGAGGGTCGGTCGTCCGGATCCATCCGGCTTGAGTGGCGATCGCGGCGGGTGCCGTCCCGACGGGAGTTCGCGATCCTCGATCTCGGCCCGGTTCTCGGCCAGGGAGGGCGAGGCGCCCGGAGCTGGGCCTTGCGAGCGCCGGGGGAAGGGGCTGGTCCGATCGGTTGACCGTCGGGAGGAGGCCGACGGCCCCGGGATCGGCGACGGAGCGGAAGCGGGGACGGGAGGACCGGGAGGGAACCGGTCGGAAGGGAAGGTCGGCCTGAGGGCGGACCTCACCGCCGTCCCGGACCTCGTCCCGGCGATCCGGGCCCGCCGCGCTCGGGGTCGGGCGATCCGCCGAAGCCGGTCGCGCGCGTGGAGCGTCCTGGGCATCCTCGAGTCTCCGGCGAGGGGGAAGCCGGGGGCCGAGGCCCTCCCGAGGAAGGCGCTCCGGGCCCCGGTTCGCTCCTCGCCCGGCCGGGTTCAGGCCAGCAACTCGGTCACGACTCGGCCGCCGTCGACGATCTCGATCGGGCGGTCGCCGGGGGCCATCAGCTCCTTGTCGGCGACGATGCCGAGCTGGTGGTAGACGGTCGTCGCCAGATCCTCGGGGCCGACCGGGTCGCGATCCGGGTCGCTGGCGGTGGCGTTGCTGGCGCCGTGGATGTAGCCGCCCTTGACGCCGCCGCCGGCCAGCACCACGCTGAACACCTTCGGCCAGTGGTCGCGGCCGGCGGTGTTGTTGATCTTCGGCGTCCGACCGAATTCGCTGGAAACCATGACCAGCGTTCGCTCGAGCAGGCCGTTGCGCTCCAGGTCGGTGATCAGCGCGGCGAAGGCCTGGTCGAAGGCGGGCATCAAGCGGCGCATGCCGTTGGCGATCCCGTTGTGCATGTCCCAGCCCCCGTAGGTCAGCGTGACCATCCGGACGCCGGCGGCGACCAGGCGGCGGGCCATGAGCATCCGCTGGCCGGCCTGGTTCATGCCGTACTCGTTGCGGATCGACTCCGGCTCGGCGTTGATGTCGAAGGCCGCTCGGGCGTCGGGGGAGCTGATCAGGCTGTAGGCCCGATCGTAGAAGGTGTCCATCGCCGCCAGCTCGTCGGACTTCTCCCGCTTGCGGAAGTACTCATTGACGGCGTCCAGCGCCGATCGCCGGGTGGCGAACCGGGACTCGTCGACGCCGCCGGGCAGGTCCAGATCCTGCACCCGGAAGCCCTTGCTCGCCGGGTCGCTGCCGAGCGAAAACGGGGAGAAGGCCGAGCTGAGATAGCCGGTGCCGGCGTACTCGTTCGGCATGCTCGGGACGCACACATACGGCGGCAGGTTGTTGCGGGGCCCGTACTCGTGGGCGATGACGCTCCCCATGCTCGGGTACTGCAAGGCCGGGCTGGGCCGATACCCGGTAAACATGTTGTGCGTGCCGCGCTCGTGGGCGGCCTCGCCGTGGGTCATCGAACGGATGACGGTCAGCTTGTCCGCGATCTGGCTGGTCTTGCCCAGGGTCTCGCTGAACGGTTCGCCGGGAATCGTGGTCTGGACCGTGCCCAGCTCCCCCCGGTACTCGATGGGCGCGTAAGGCTTCGGATCGAACGTCTCCTGATGGGCGATCCCGCCCGGCAGGAAGATGTGGATCACTGAGTCGGCCTTCGCCTCGATCGGGCCATAGTCCTTCTGCTCGGCCTTCGCTCGCAGGCGGAAGAGCTCTCCCAGCGTGAGGCCGAAGCCGCAGGCGCCGACGGTCAGGAACCCACGGCGACCGATCGATCGGATCGGGAGAGTCATGCGGACGTCTCCTTACGGGGAAGGGGGAGGAGTCAAGCTCCAGGCCCCTCGCCGTCCGGCGGGGCTTCACTGCCGGTGGGATCGGGAGGGGCGGTTGAGGAGGGTGCTGCGGGCTGTCGTTGGGGGAGTCGACTGCGCGTCGGAAGGATGGACGATCGGGGGAGGATGGTCGGTCGATCGAGGCCCCATTCCGCGGGATTTTTGGCGATCCGTCGCGTCTGAAAATGATTGTTAAACACTCGGGTGCGGTCGAACATACTAGGTGATACGGGATGGATGCAAGAGGCGTTGGAATTTTTTTCGAAGACTGATCGAACCGCTCTCCCCCGGAGGTGCGGCGCTCCCACGGGAGCGGTTCCCGGGCCGAGGGGGGGGGGGACCGCCGCGGGTCCCGAGGGGGATGGACCCTGGAGCCGGAGGGGGCCGGCGGGTAAAGTCGGTCGAGACGGAGGGAGCGGCCGAGTCGGGACCGAGGCGAGGGCGAGCCTCCGGGGGCATCGGCGGGACGTCCAAGGGAGGTCGCGGGGAATGAGGATGCGGATCCGGCCGATTCTCTTGGTCTGGGCGATCGGGGTGATCGGGGGGATGGCGCTTCAAGGGAGAAGCGCCGCCCAGGACGAGAATCCGAACCGCCCGCCGTCCCGAGCGGGGCTGCCTCCCGGGCAGGTCGATGTCCATTCCTGGGGCAACCCGCACCAGATCCGGGTACGGCATGTCTCGCTGCGACTCCGGGTCGATTTCGAGTCGAGGACGATCTCGGGGACGGCGACCCTCGACCTGGATCGGTCCCCCGAGTGTCCCCCCGAGGCCGATCTCTGGCTGGATACTCGCGGACTGGCGATCCGGAGCGTCGTCGCGCCGAGGCCGGGCGGGGAGCCGGTGTCGCTGCCCTTCCGGCTGGAGGTCCCGCAGGTCCCCGAGGAGGAGCGACTCCTCTTCCCGAGTGGAGCGCGATCCGACGGGAGCCCGATCCACGGGACCCCGCTGGTCATCGAATCGATCGGGCAGGCCGAGGGCCGGGTGGCGATCGCCTTCGAGACCTCTCCCGACGCCTCCGCCCTGCAATGGCTGACCCCGGCGCAGACGGCCGGCGGGAGGTCGCCGTTCCTGTTCTCGCAGTCGCAGGCGATCCACGCCCGATCGTGGATCCCCCTTCAGGATTCTCCCGGCGTTCGCGTGACCTACGACGCGATCGTCGAGGTCGCCGGCCCCGGCGTCGCCGGCCTCAAGGCGGTCATGAGCGCCGACGGGAACTTCGGGACCTCGAGAGCCGACGGCCGACGGGCTCCGGAGCCGGAGCCGGGGCGGTTCTCCTTCTCGATGGAGCGACCGATCCCGCCTTACCTGATCGCCCTGGCGGTCGGCGACCTGGAGTTCCGACCGCTGGGGGACCGGGCCGGGGTTTACGCCGAGCCGGCCCTGATCGAGGCCGCCGCCTTCGAGTTCGCCGACACGCCCGCCATGATCGCCACGACCGAGGAGCGGTTCGGCCCCTATCGCTGGGGCCGGTACGACCTGCTCGTCCTGCCGCCGAGCTTCCCCTTTGGCGGCATGGAGAACCCCATGCTCACCTTCGCCACGCCGACGATCCTGGCCGGAGACCGGTCGCTCGTCTCGCTCGTGGCGCACGAGCTGGCCCACTCGTGGTCAGGGAACCTGGTGACCAATGCCACCTGGGACGACTTCTGGCTCAATGAGGGGTTCACCTCGTACCTGGAGCGTCGGATCATCGAGGACGTTTTTGGTGCCGATCGGGCCGAGATGGAGCAGGTGCTCGCCCTCGACGGCCTCCGGGACGAGTTGAGCGAGCTGGACGAGCGGGACCAGGTGCTCCACATCGACCTCTGGGGCCGAGACCCGGACGAGAATGTCACCTCGGTCCCCTACGACAAGGGGGCCCTGTTCCTCCGGGAGCTCGAGCGGGCCTTCGGGAGGGACCGGTTCGACGACTTCCTCCGGGGCTACTTCGACCGCTTCGCCTTCCAGAGCATCACGACCGGGCAGTTCGAGCGTCATCTGGTCGATCACCTGTTCGAGGCCGAGCCCGAGGCCGCTCGGCGGATCGATCTCCGCTCCTGGCTCGACGCTCCCGGCCTGCCTCCGATCGACGAGCCGACGTCCGGGCGCCTCGCCGCCGTCGACCGGCAGGCGAAGGCGTGGCTCGCCGGGGACCTGGAGGCCCGGGAGCTGGACACCAAGGACTGGTCGACGCAGGAATGGCTGCACTTCCTCGGCGCGATGCCGGCCGATCTGCCCGCCTCCCGGGTCGGGGAGCTGGACCGGGCCCTGATGCTCACCCAGCGGGGGAACGCCGAGATCGCCTGCGCCTGGCTCGAGCTGACGATCCGAGCCGGCTACGGCGAGGCCGACGCCCGCCTCGACCGCTTCCTGACGACGATCGGCCGGCGCAAGTTCCTGATGCCGCTCTACAAGGCGATGGTCGATGCCGGGCAGCTCGACCGCGCCCGGACCATCTACGCGATGGCTCGGCCGAAGTACCATCCGATCGCCGTCGAGTCGCTCGACCTGCTGCTCGGTGATCCCGGCGACCGCTGATCGATCGCGATCGGCCTCCCCCGCAACCCCGCCCCGGGTCCTCTCCCATGCCCGAACCGTTCATCCCCGCCACCGTCATCGGGAGCTGGTCGTTCCCCGGCTGGTACGAGGCCTTTGTCGCCGACGTGGCCGCCCGCCCCGACCGCTACGGCCCCGCCGACCGCGAGGAGGCGCTGCGAGACGCGGTCCGGGTGGTGGTGGGGGACCAGCTCGGGGCCGGGCTCGATCGGATCACCGATGGCGAGATGCAGCGGGTCGACTTCAACCTGGGCTTCTACGACGTGCTCGAGGGGATCGAGCCGATCCCCCAAGCCCGACGGTGGGGGGCCCCCGCGCACGATCAGCGGAGCAAGTACCGCTGCGTCTCCCCGCTCTCCGCCCCGAGGGGCCTGGGCACCGTCGACGAGTTCCGCCGCTTCCGGCTCCTGACCGACGCCCCCACCAAGATGCCCGTCCCCGGGCCGTTCACCCTGGCCGGATGCATCGCCGGCGGAGACGTCTACCCGGATCGCCTGAGCGTGGCCGAGGCCCTGGTGCCGATCGTCAACGCCGAGCTGAAGGCGCTGGCCGCCGAGGGGGTCGAGTTCCTCCAGCTCGACGAGCCGAGCTTCGCCTGCCACCCCGACGCTCCCGAGGTCTTCCTCGACATCGTGGCCCGGACCGTCGAAGGAGTGAATGCCTACATTAGCATGCACATGTGTTTCGGCAACTACCGGGCGAGGGCCGTCGGCTGGCGGTCGTACCGGCCCCTGTTTCCCCACGTCGGCCGGGCGAAGGTGAACCAGCTCGCGATGGAGTTCGCCAGCCGGGAGCTGGCGGAGGTCGAGCTGCTGGCCGAGCTTCCCGAGTCGATGGACGTGGCCGTCGGTCTGGTGGACGTGAAGAACTCCTGGGTGGAGCCTCCGGATCTGGTGGCCGATCGGCTGCGGACGGTGCTCCGGCACGTCGACGCCGCCCGGGTGTCGGTGACGCCCGACTGCGGCTTCTCGCAGACGGCCCGGCACGTGGCGACGGCCAAGGCCCGGGCGATGGTCGAGGGCGTCCGGCTCGTCCGGCGGTCGTTGGGACGGGAGGATTGATGATGATCCGGATCCGAGGGAGGCGCGTCGGGAGTCGGTTCGGCCTCCGTTTTGGTCCTCGAGAACGCGGCGCCGAGATCCGATCGAGAGGAGTGCGATGCCCGAACTGATCCAGCCCGTCAAGAAGGGGGCCGAGCTGGCGATCGAGATCCGGGAGACGGTGCCCGAGCCGGGGACGATCGCCGTTTGGTGGCTCGGGCAGAGCGGGTTCGTCTACAAGTCCCGGTTCGGGACGCTGGTGATCGACCCCTATCTCTCCGAATCCCTCACGATCAAGTACGAGGGCACCGACACGCCGCACATCCGGATGACCGAATGCCCGTTGCGGGGGGACGAGGTGCCGGGCGTCGATCTGGTGCTGGCCAGCCACAAGCACACCGATCATCTCGACGCTCGGACCCTCTCGCCGATGCTCGGCGCCAACCCGTCGGCGGAGCTGTGCGTGCCGGAGGCGCTGATCCACCACTCGGAGAAGCTCGGCCTGCCGAGCAAGCGGCTGGTGGGGCTCGACGACGGCTGGGAGTACGAGCGGGCCGGGTTCAAGGTCCGGGCCCTGCCGTCGGCTCATGAGGGGCTGGACAAGGACGCCGCGGGGCTTTGCCTGTATCTCGGCTTCGTGGTCGAGGCCGACGGCGTGCGGTTCTACCACAGCGGGGACTCGGTCGTTTACGATGGCCTGGCCGAGAACCTCGGCCCGGGGCCGTTCGACGCCTTCTTCCTGCCCATCAACGGTTGGGATCCGCGCCGGAGAGTGCCGGGGAACATGTCGGCCGCCGAGGCGGTCGAATTGGCGAACACCTGCCGGCCGAGGTGGCTGGTGCCCCATCACTACGATCTGTTCACGTTCAACACCGTGCCGGTCGCCGAGTTCATTGAGGCGGCCCGGGGGCTTACCGCCGGGGTTGAGCCGGTGGTGCTGCGGTGCGGCCAGCGCTGGGAGATCCGGTCGTGAGCGTCTCGCTGGGGATCGACATCGGCACCTCGGGCACGAAGACCCTGGCCGTCCGGGAGACCGGCGAGATCCTCGCCGGGGCCTCGGCCGAGTACCCGTGCTCCTACCCGAAGCCCGGGTGGTCGGAGCAAGACCCGGAGCTCTGGTGGGAGGCCGTCGTCTCGACCGTCCGCGAGGTGATGGCGAAGGCACAGCTCACGCCGGCCGACGTCTCCGGCATCGGCCTGAGCGGCCAGATGCACGGTTCGGTCTTCCTGGATGAAGCCGGAGCGGTCGTCCGCCCGGCCCTGCTCTGGAACGACCAGCGCACCGGCGAGGAGGTCGAGGAGATCGAGTCGAGGGCCGGCGGCCGAGCGCAGCTCGTCCGGATGGTCGCCAATCGCGCCCTGACCGGCTTCACCGCGCCGAAGCTCCTCTGGGTCCGCCGCCATGAGCCGAAGCACTGGGATCGGGTCCGGAAGGTCCTGCTCCCGAAGGACTACATCCGCTACCGGCTCTCCGGCACCTACGCCACCGAGGTGAGCGACGCCTCTGGCACGCTGCTGCTCGACGTGGCCAACCGGCGCTGGAGCGACGAGCTGCTGGGCAAGCTCGACCTCGACCGCTCGCTCCTGCCCGACTGCTTCGAGAGCCCGGAGGTCTCCGCTCGGGTTTCCGCGATTGGGGCGAAGGCGACCGGCCTGGCCGAGGGGACTCCGATCGTTGGCGGCGGCGGCGATCAGCCGGCCGGCGCGGTCGGCAACGGGATCGTCCGGCCGGGGGCGGTTTCGGCCACGATGGGGACCTCGGGAGTGGTCTTCGCCCACCTGGATCGGGTTGGCTTCGACCCTGAAGGGAGGCTCCAGCGCTTCTGCCACGCCGTGCCGGGCGACTACTGCGCCTTTGGCGTCGTCCTGGCCGCCGGCGGCAGCATGCAGTGGTTCCGCAACGAGCTGGGCCAGGCCGAGGTGATCGCGGCGAAGGAGCAGGGGGTCGACCCGTACTTCCTGCTCACCGACGAGGCCGCCACCGTCGGCCCCGGGGCCGAGGGGCTCTTCTTCCTGCCCTACCTGACCGGCGAGCGCACCCCCCACTTCGACCCGCTCGCCCGGGGGGGCTGGATCGGGCTGACCGTCCGGCACGGGAGGGCGCACCTGATCCGATCGGTGATGGAGGGGGCGGCCTTCGCCATGCGGGACTGTCTGGAGCTGATCCGGGAGATGGGCGCTCCGGTCAACCAGATCCGCCTCTCCGGAGGCGGCGCCCGCAACCCGCTCTGGAGGCAAATCCAGGCCGACATCTACGGGCAGGACGCCTGCACGATCAACGCGAGCGAGGGGCCCGCCTTCGGCGTCGCGCTGCTGGCGCTGGTCGGGACCGGCGCCTTCGGCTCGGTCGCCGAGGCCTGCGACGCGACGATTTCGATCGCCGAGACGATTGCCGTCGATCCCCCGGCGAAGGCGTACTACGAGTCGGCCTACGCGATCTACCGAGGACTCTACGGCGACCTCCGGGAGCGATTCGCCCAGATGGCCGGGCTCGTCGGCGGCGGCTGACCCCGAGATCGACCGCCCGCCCGTCCGACCCGGAGCCCTCCGATGCCCCGACGCCGAGCGACCTCCCCGCCGAAGCCCCGGCCTCAGGCCGCTCCCGGCCCCGAGCCCAGCCCTCCCCGAGAGGAGTCCCGCCCGATCCTCACGCGCCCCCGGCTCATCGTGCTCGTGGCGGCGCTGCTGGGGATTCAGTGGTCGCTGGCCGTGCTCAGCCTGCTCCGGGAGAATCCCACCGTCGACGAGGTCGTCCACCTGCCGGCCGGCGTCAGCTACTGGCAAACCGGCTCGTTCCGGCTCTACCCGCACAATCCCCCGCTGGTGAAGCTGCTGACCGCCCTGCCGGTCCTCGCCGCCGATCCCGAAACCGCCCCGCTGTACCGGGACCCGAAGTGGGGCTGGGCCGAGGCGAACAAGACCGCCTTCGCCCACGGCTTCATGCTGCTCAACGCCCCTCGGCTGTTCGAGCTGATGGCGCCGGCCCGCCTCATCATCCCGACGTTCGCCCTGATCGGCGGCCTGGTCGTCTTCGACTGGTCCCGTCGCCTCTGGGGGGCCTGGGGAGGGCTGCTCAGCCTGACGCTCTGGGCCTTCTGCCCGAATATCCTCGCCCACTGCCGGTTGATCACCACCGACGCCGCGGCCACGGCGATCGGAGTCGCCGCGACCTATGCCTTCTGGAACTATCTGAAGCGACCGAGCTGGTCCCGGGTGGCGATCGCCGGCCTGTTGCTCGGGATCGGCCAGCTCACGAAGTTCAGCCTGCTGCTGCTCTACGGGCTCTGGCCGGCGCTCTGGCTGATCCGGGAGCTAACCGAGGGCGGCCCGACCGGCCGGCTCGGGCGCGTCGCCCGATCGGCCGCGCAGGGGATGGCGATGCTCGCCCTCAGCGTCCTGGTCATCAATCTCGGCTACGGCTTCAAGGGGGTCGGCAAGCCGCTCGGCGACTTCCCGTTCACCTGCGATACCCTGACCGACGATCGGGAACGCCCCCTGGTCGCCCCTCGGGAGCGGCCCGACCAGCTCCAGCCGGAACTGAAGGCGGGCGTGCTCCAGTATCGCGTCAATCGCTTCCGAGACACCCCGCTGGCCCGCCTTCCCGCACCGCTGCCGGAGGCCTACCTGCTCGGCTTCGACGACCAGAAGCTGGAGGCCGAGGGGGTCCCCAAGCGGGCGATGCTCTTCGCCGACGACCCGAGGGCGAGCCAATTCCCCCCCGAGGCGCTCTCCGGCTACCCGGTCTTCCTCGACGGCAAGCAGAGCGACGAGAGCTGGTGGTATTACTACCTGATGACGCTTGTTTACAAGGTTCCCGAGGGGACCTGGGCGCTGGTGCTCCTGGCCCTGGCCGTCCTCCCGATCTCCCGCCGGGCCCGATCGTCGGCGGTCGACGAGGCGGCCCTCTGGATCGTCCCGGCGGTCGTCGTGCTGGTGATGAGCTTCGGGACAAACATCGCCATCGGCCTGCGCTATGTGCTTGGCGTCTTCCCTTACGTCTTCATCGCCGTCGGCCGGCTGGCGCCGTGGGCGGCAGGGCTCTCGGGGAGGGCGAGGACGGCGGGGAAGGCCGTGGTGGTGGGGAGCCTTGCCGTCTCGGTGGCCGCCGCGTTGCTGATCCACCCCCACTATCTCGCCTACTTCAACTGGGCCTCCGGCGGGGCGAAACGCGGGTCGGAGCACCTGATCGACAGCAACCTCGACTGGGGCCAGGACCTCGTCGGCCTGAAGCGATGGCTCGACGAGCACGCCCCCGGGGAACGGGTCGGCATCGCCTACTTCGGGCAGATCAGCCCCGGGGTGTTCAACCTGCGCGGAGAGCCGCTCGATTGGTTCCTCCCGCCGGCTCGGCCCGGGGGCTGGAAGCCTGGCCTCGAGCCGCCGAGGGTTCTCCAGCGCGGCGGGGAGGCCCCCCCTGCCCCGGGGCTGTACGCCGTCAGCGCCTCGCTGCTGCGGGGGCTCCCCTGGCGCGTCTATGACAGCTTCCTCGCCGAGATCGAGCCGAGATACGCGTTCATCCCCCTCCAGGCCCAGTGGAACGCCTTCAGCTACTTCCAGCGGCTGGAGCCGATCGACCAGGTCGGCTACTCGATCTTCCTCTATCGGATCGACGAGGAAGACGCCGCCCGGCTGGCCCCGATCTGGGAAGCGGCGCCGGTCGCTCCGGGGGTGCCGCCGAGCGGGGCGGAGGACGACTGAAGGTGCTTGCGTCCGCCGATCCCGGGGTTTACAACCAAAGGCCCGATCCGCCATCGATCTTGCGAGGCGCCACCGACCGTCCGAGGGCCCGCGGCGGGCAATTCCCCTGTGCGCGCCGGCCCAAGCTGGAGACCGCGACCGCCATGAGCGACCAGAATATCGACTCCCGGGCCCGCAAGGCGCTCGACGACGGGGAGGGCATCCTTCGCCTCGCCCCGACCTGGGTCCCCCGCTCCTTTCTCATGCCCGGCGGACGTCTGAAGCTCGCCCGCCAGGATCTCTACGCCCTGGGCACCCACCGCGGCGGCATCGACGAGCGCTGGTTCGCCTCAACCCCCCCCGCCGCCAACGAGGGGGCCCCTCCCGACGAGGGCCTCTCCTACGTCGTCACCGAAGGCGGCGACCGCTTCACCCTCCGAGACGCCATCGCCGCCCACGGCGCCGAGATGATCGGCCAGGAGATCTGGGACACCTACAAGAAGTGGCCCGTTTACTCCAAGTTCTTCGACAACCTCGGGCCGATCCCCCACCACATGCACCAGAACGCCGAGCAGGCCAAGAAGCTCGGCCTCGAGGGGAAGCCGGAGAGCTACTACTTCCCCCCCCAGCACAACTGGACCGGCAACAACTTCCCCTACACCTTCATGGGCCTGGAACCAGGCACCACGAAGGAGGACGTCCGCCGCTGCCTGGAGCGCTGGAACCAGGGAGATAACGGCATCCTCGACTACTCCCGGGCCTACCGCCTCAAGCCCGGCACCGGCTGGCTCATCCCCCCGTGCGTGCTGCACGCCCCCGGCTCGCTGGTGACCTACGAGCCGCAGTGGGGCTCCGACGTCTTCGGTATGTATCAGTCGATGGTCGAGGGCCGCCGCGTCCCCTGGGAGCTGCTGGTCAAGGACGTCCCTCCCGAGTACCACCAGGACCTCGACTACCTCGTCGACCAGCTCGACTGGGAGCAGAACGTCGACGAGCACTTCAAGGACAATCACTACCTCGAGCCCGTCGTCCGATCCGGCGGCGAGGGACGCGGCTACGTCGACCGGTGGGTCGTCTACGGTACGATCAACGGCCAGCAGCTCTTCAGCGCCTGCGAGCTGACCGTCATGCCCGGCTACTCCACCAAGATCGTCGACCCCGGCGCCTCGGGCCTGATCGTCACCCAGGGCTCCGGCACCATTGGCTCCCTGGAGGTCGATTCCCCGGTCTACATCCGCTTCGGCGAGGTGACCAAGGACGAGGTCTTCATCACCGCCAAGGCCGCCGCCGCTGGCGTCACCTTCACGAACACCGGCAGCGAGCCGTTCGTCAGCCTCCGCTACTTCGGCCCGAACGTCCACAAGGACCTGCCGAAGGTGGGGGCGCACAAGACGAGCTGATCCCCCGCCCTCCCGGCCCGGAGCATCGCCGATGGACGGTCCTCAACCGCCCGAGATCGAGGAAATCCTCGCCGAGCTGAACGAGGACGCCCGAAAGCGGCTCATCGAGGAGCGGATTCTCGGCGATCGCCTGCTCCGGGCCGCTCGAAGCCACCAGGAGCCGTTTCGGCCGGGAAACTCCGTGTTGGCGGGACTGGCGGCGATCGCCTTGGGACTTGGGAGCGCAGCCGCGTTCGCCGTCTCCTCCCAGCTCATCCGAGCGGAGGACGACGCCGCCGGGAAGCTCTCGGTCCTGGGGATCGCCGTGGGCCTTGCCGCCGCGATCACCGCGATCGCATCGGCCGCAAGCCCCAAGGGAGCCATCGCCCGGCGGTGGCCCCGGCGGCATCACCTTTACGCACTCACGGATCGTCGCGTGATCATGCGGAGCCCGACCTGGGACAAACGGAGCATTGAGCTCCGGACGATCGACCTGGATCGGGTCGTGGGCATCCACCGGATCGAGGATTCCGACGGCCTGGGGGCCGTCCGCGTCCAGGTCGGGGCCCCCCCAGGATCGCGGACCTCGCGCTCGGCACGGCCGAGAACCTGGAATCGCATCGCCTCGAGACGATTCCCGAACCCCGTCGTGTCGAACTGCTGCTCCGCCAGACGGTCGAGGCGGCCAGGGCGGCCCCGCCACCCTCGCCGACGACCGGTCGGATCGCTTAGGGTGGGCGTCGCCCACCGGGACCCTTGGGGACGGGCGCGACCCGCCCGACGAAGGACCTCGCCATGAGCAACGGCCACTCGAACACCGCTCCGAAGCTTCACAACGCCGCCTGGCCTGGCGTCGTCGGCAAGGGCGGCGAGGGGAACGACCCGCCGATCGACCTCGACACCATGCTCGACCTGACCGCCTCGGCCGAGGTCGACGGGATCACGTTCGACGGCGTCGACCTGTTTCTCTTCGCCCCCCACGTCGACATCGACGCCAGCGACGACGACCTGAAGGCGCTGGCCGACAAGGTCCGTTCGCGCGGGCTCGTCATCGGTTCGGTCGTCGCCCCCGTCTGGCCGCCGACCGGCGGCGGGCCTGCCAACGACCCCGGCGAGGGACGCGAGAAGTTCCTCACACAAGTGCGCAAGGCTTGCCGCATCGCCAGCAAGCTCAAGGAACTCGGCATCCGTCCCTACGGCGTGGTGCGGATCGACTCCGCCTGCTCTCCGGCCGACTGGGCCAACGACCCGGAGAACAGCCAGAAGCAGATCGCCGAAACCTTCAAGCAGGCCGCCGCCATCGCCCGAGATCACGGCGAGCGCCTCGCCGCCGAGGGAGAGATCTGCTGGGGAGGCATGCACTCCTGGAAGAAGATGGTCGACCTCCTGGAGCGCGTCGGCGAGCCCGACACCGTCGGCTTCCAGGCCGATATGGCCCACACCCTCCTCTATACCCTCGGCGAGAACGCCCCCGAGGACCGCATCCTTCCCAAGGACTTCTCCTGGGGAGACAAGGAGGCGCTGGACGCCGCCCTCCGGACGCTGACCGACGCCTTGCGCCCCTGGACAATCGACTTCCACGTCGCTCAGAACGACGCCACGGTCTTCGGCTCCGGCTCTCACGACCACACCGGCCGCCACTGCCTGCCGAACGACCCGAACGGCAAGCTCGACATCCCGTATCACGCCGGCTTCTGGCTACGGGACGGCACCGGGAACCTCACCCGAAAGTTCGAGCATATCTGCTGGGACGGCTGCATGTTCCCCAACTCCGTGATGATGCAGCCGCAGACCTGGAATGACATCCTCGCCCAGATGATCGCCGTCCGCGACCAACACGGCTGGGTTTCTTGAATCGATTCGGATGGGTCGATCTCGTCGGGTCCGCCCGGCGGACCTCCTCCCTGGACACGCGACGGTCCGCGGCGCGGCGGACCCGACGCTGATCTCGAGGTGAACCAAACCATGCCCGCCACCAAAGACCTCCGCATCGGCATCATCGGCTACGGCTTCATGGGCCGGACCCATTCGAACGCCTACAAGCAGGTCCCTCAGTTCTTCGACCCCCCCCTGCGCCCGGTGCTCAAGGCCGTTTGCGGCCGGGACGAGGCCAACGCGAAGGCCTTCGCCGAGCGCTGGGGCTACGAGTCGATCGAGACCGACTGGCGCAAGCTCGTCGCCCGCGATGACATCGACGCCATCGACATCTGCACCCCCAACAACACCCACGCCGAGATCGCCATCGCCGCCGCCGAGGCCGGCAAGATGGTCCTCTGCGAAAAGCCGCTGGCCATGGACCTGAAGCAGGGCCAGCAGATGGTCGACGCCATCGAGAAGGCCGGCGTGCCGAACACCGTCTGGTACAACTACCGCCGCGTTCCGGCCGTGACGCTCGCCAAGCAACTGATCGACGAGGGCCGGCTCGGGAAGATCTTCCACTACCGCGCCAACTTCCTCCAGGACTGGACCATCTCCGCCGACCTCCCCCAGGGCGGCGCCGCCCTCTGGCGCCTCGATGCCGCCGCCGCCGGCTCGGGAGTCACCGGCGACCTGCTCGCCCACTGCATCGACACGGCGCTGTGGCTCAACGGCAAGATCCATGACGTCTGCGCGATGACCGAGACGTTCATCAAGGAGCGCAAGCACAACCTCACCGGAAAGGTCGAAAAGGTCGGCATCGACGACGCCTGCGCCTTCCTCTGCCACTTCGAGAACGGCTCGCTCGGCCTCTTCGAGTCAACCCGCTACGCCCGAGGCCACAAGGCGCTCTACACCCTGGAGATCAACGGCGAGCACGCCTCGATCCGCTGGAACCTCCACGACCTGCACCGCCTGGAGTACTTCGACCACCGTGACGACTCGATCGTCCGCGGCTGGCGCTCCGTCCACGTCACCGACGGCGACATGCCCTACATGAAGCACTGGTGGGTTCCCGGCCTCCAGATCGGGTATGAGCACACCTTCATTCACCAGTTCGCCGACTTCCTGACCGCCGCCGCCGAGGGCAAGCCCTGCCCGCCGACCTTCCGCGACGCCCTGGCCACGCAGGCCGTCTGCGACGCCGTCCTCGACTCGGCCGAGCAGAAGAAGTGGGAAGACGTCGTCCCCGTCTGACCCGACGGCCTGCCTCCGAACGCCCCGCACCCCGTCCGAGGTTTCCCAGCGCCAGACCCGAGGGACCGACCGCGATGAAGATCGGCATGAACCTGCTGCTCTGGACCGACACGATCCGGCCCGAGCACGACCCAATTCTGGAGCAGCTCAAGGCGATCGGCTTCGACAGCGTCGAGCTGCCCATCTTCGATGGGAGCGACACCGCGCCGTACGAGCGGCTCGGCAAGCGGCTCCGGGAGCTGGGGCTCGCGGCGACGGCCGTCACCGTGATGGCTCCGCAGGCCAACCCCATCTCCCCCGATGCCTCGGTCCGCAAGGCGGCGGTCGAGCACCTCGACGGGGTGCTCGCCTGCTGCGCCGCCGCCGGCGCGGAGGTGCTCTGCGGGCCGATCCACTCGGCCCTCGGGCAGTTCTCCGGGGCGGCGCCGACCGACGAGGAGTTCAAGCTCGGCGTCGACACCCTCCAGCGCGTCGCCGAGAAGGCGAAGGGACACGGCGTTCTGCTCGCCTGTGAATACCTCAATCGGTTCGAGAACTACTTCCTCACCACCGCCGAGCAGACCGCCCGCTTCGTCGACGCCGTCGGCCACCCGTCGTGCACGATGATGTACGACAGCTTCCACGCCCATATCGAGGAGAAGTCCCAGAAGGCGGCCATCGTCTCCTGCGGCGATCGGATCACGCACGTCCACGTCTCGGAGAACGACCGAGGGACCCCCGGCACCGGCCAGGTCCACTGGGACGAGTACTTCGAGGGGCTCCGCGCGATCGGGTTCGACGGATCGTACACGATCGAGGCCTTCGGCCGGGCCCTGCCGGCGCTGGCCGCGGCGACCCGGGTCTGGCGCGACCTCTTCCCCGACCCGATGGGGCTCTGCCGAGACGGGTTCGCGTTCATCAAACAACGCACCGGCCGCTGATCTTGCAGGGCTTCGGCCTCCCGCCGAGTCGACCGTCTTCGAGGTGATCCACGATCGAGGGACGTTCGTTCTGAGGTTTCGTGTCGAAGGTGGAGACTACGAACACCTGGACCCCGGCCTCGGCCAGCGGGCCAGCGATCGCTGCGAGCGCTCCTGTCAGTTCGATCGGCAACGGCCCTTGGACCAGGAGCAGCCACCAGCCTCGCTCGGCCCGGACGCTGGGGGAGACGGAGCGTATCCGTCCGGTGAAGACCATCCTTGACGCCCGCGCGGCCCGAGCGCAGGGCGGCCCTGGCCGTCAGCCGGCGGCCAGGATGCGGCGGACCGACGTCCGGCCGATCCCCAGTCGCCGCGCGATCTC
>NZ_RYZH01000087.1 GCF_003977685.1 Tautonia sociabilis
GGGTGCGGTCACATCGGATCGGTAGCAACCGATGTTCTGCCCCAGCGGGGCCTCGCTTTCCACTCCCTACCACCGTAACTCGTTCCCTGGAAAGGAAGTCCAGGAGAGCGGGCGGCGAGTCACGCCCATTCCATTACGCCCACCATCGCGTCGCCGTTCCGTATCCCGAGGCCAGATCTTCCCCAGGCCGTAGGACGGCAGGCGGTTCATCCAGGTCGGAATTGTCTCCCGGTTCCACCGGCTCCGTCAGGAGCTCTCGTCTCGGCTCACGCCGTGACTACGCGCTCCGTCACGGGTACGCCACGGAGGCCCTACGTGCGTCGAGCCCTGGGCCGCCGGCACACCGCACTGGTCACGGCCGACGACAGCCTCCTCGCCGGGCTCACGCCGGGACCACCGAGAGGAGGATCGTCCCGGAGAGGCTCCGGGTCCGCCACGAGCCGGTGAACACCGCCCCGTCTCGCTCCAGCGCGTAGCCGACGGGCTCAGGGGAGACGTTCCCCTCGTACCACTCGGACCAGATCTCGAGCCGCCGGCCGTCGGGGGAGAGCCGCCCGCGGACCCCCCCTCCGGCCGTAGAAGGCGCCCTCGCCGTACTCCATCACGCCCCGGAAGGTGTCGCCGCTCCGCTCAAGGGACCCGGAGCGAGACGCTGTTCCGGAACGAGTGGGAGGGGGTGGTGACCTCGCCGGCGAGGCCCCACCAGTCGGGCGGGGCGACGTCCCGGGCCGGCGGGGGCTCGTCCCGGACGGCGGACGCCCTCGCGCCCGTGCGGGGCGTGGCCGATCGTGCGGCGGCCCCGGGTTCGGCGTCGTTCGGGGCCGCCGGCGATGGAGCCCGCGACCCGGGGGAGGGCGGCGGTGCCGATCCGGTGGCCGCCCCGGGGCCTAGGGGAGGCGAAGCCCCCGCGGCGGGCGTAGGAGGGGTCGGGGCCGGATCGGCACCGGCCCGATCGTGCGGCCGCATGAGCAGCCTCTCCTCGTAGTCGAGCACCACCCCGATGAACTCGCCGAGCCTGCGGCGGAACGCCCGGGCGTCGGCCGACACCGCCGGGGCCCGCGCCCCGGCCGAGAAGACCTCGAGCGCGGCCGCCGTGTCCCGCAGGCACCGGTCGGTCTCGGCGAGGAACGCCTGGGCGTCCTTGAGCTCCCGGAGGAAGCGGTCGGTCAGCTCGATGCGCCGCGGCGTGTCGGCGGCGAGTCGGTCGAACTCCGCCGCGAACCCACGAGTGACCTCGGCCAAGTCCTGGTCCCGGTAGCCCTCGGCTCGCTGGCGGTAGGACGCGGCGGCCGAGGCGTAGCCGGCCTGGGCGATCGGGAGCTGGGCGCGGAGGTCCTCGGCGGCCCGCAGGATGGCGTCGCAGTCGGCGCGGGCCGCGTCGAGGAGCGGCCGGAGCCGCTCGTCCACCGTTGCCAGGTCCCCCTCGATCGACGCCTTCTCCTCGTAGGCCGACCGGAGCCCCGCGAGCCGCCCGTGGATCGCGGCGAGCGAATCCTTGATGGCGTCCCCCGTTGAAGACGACCGGATGACGACGGGGTCGTCCCCCGCGTCCACCGGGGCTGGCGCCTGGAACGCCTCCGTCGTGGCGACCGCCCGCGCCTCCTCGGCCGGCCCGCAGCCCGAGAGCTTGACGACGCACCCGAGCGCCGCGAGCCCGGCGAGCGGCAGCATCGCGGGACGCCGCACGATCGCGGAGGCGAGTCGCCGGGCGTGGGCAGCCCCGTCCCGGCCCGACGACCTCCCCCGGTCGAGCGGCGGGGCGTTCCTCAGGCGCTCCTCGAGCTCGGCGTAGATCTCCGCCCACGACATGTCACTTCGATTGCGGTTCATCGGTCACCTCCGATCCGTCCCCACGTGGCCTCGACTGCGGCGACGAGCGCGGGCGTGGCCACGAGGTTGAGCCTCTTGATGTCGGCGAGCGTCCAGGGGATGAGCCGCTGGTCCGAGTCGGGCCGGAGCGGCATCGATGCGACGAGCGGCTCGGGCAGGCCGCGGAAGTGGGACAAGAACGGCTGCTCGAACCAGAAGGCGCCGACCTCCGGGTTGAAGGCGAAGCCGCTGATCCGGTCTCCTGCCGGGTCGGCGTAGGGGAGGTTCGTGAGCTCGCTCGGCAGGACCGCGTCCCGCACGGTGAGTTGGAAGCTCTCGGTGTAGGTCTGGCTCGAGGTATATGTCTTCGACGACGAGCTGCCGCCGCTCCGGCTACTGCTGCCCCCCTGGAGCGACCAGGAGCTGCTCCAGCCGGAGTTCGAGCCATCGGTCACGCTCACGCTCGTCGTGAACGAATTCGAGTAGCTCTTGAGCAGGCCCTCCACCTTGCCCACGGTCCTGCTGAAGACGTCCGCGGTCTGGTGCCCCGAGGCGAGCGCCACCCAGGTCGAGACCAGGTCGACCAGCTCGTCGACCCGCTTGTCGCCCCACTTGTTGACCAGGCCCGGGAGCCCCTGGGCGGCGAAGACGGCCCCGAAGCCCGCGCCCCGGCCGCGCGCGGCCAGGTCCTCGAGCCCCGCCAGGTCGGCGAGGTAGCGCCCCTCGTCGAGCCAGAGGAGCGTGTGGTCGTAGGGGTCGTTCCGGCCGATCCCGAGGGTGACGAGCACCCGGACGGTGGCGTTCGCGATGCCGGAGAGGCACGGGATGAGGTCGGGCGTGTAGGCGAGGTGGAGCACCGACCGGCCGGCGAGGAAGTCGCGCAGGCTGAAGGTCGTCTTTGCCTTCTGCCAGAGGGCGGCGGCGATGGCCATCTTGTTGATGACCGACGAGGAGGTCGAGATGATGTCCCGCCCGAGGCGGCCGACCAGCTCGTGCTTCGCCATGCCGACGGTCCGCTCGCTCTGCTCGAGCAATGGCCTCAGGAATTGCGGATACTTGATCGGGATCACCAGGTCGTGGAACTCCCACCCGGAGACCCGATCGAAGTAGACCGTGACGATCGCCTCGCTGACCTCGCGGGCCTTGGTGTACCAGAAGGGGTCGCCGGCCTTCTGGAAGAGCGCGTCCGGGAAGAGCCCGTCCTGGAGGGCGAGGTTCAGGAAGTCGCTCGTGACGTCCCGCCGGATGTTCCAGCGCGATCCCCCCGCGTCGTTCGGCGTGGAGCGGACGATGGGCACGTCCTCGGGCAGCACCTGGAAGAGGAGGGGGAGGTAGGCATTCGTCGGGTCGACCACGAGCCACCGCATCCGGCCCTCGCCCGGGTAGAGCCCGGCTTTGGCCTGGGCCTCGAGCACCGGGAAGAGCCCCCCGACCGACTGCATCATCATGCGCATGAGGGCCGTCTTTCCGGAGTCGGGCTTTCCCGTAATCAGGGTTAACTTATTCATGAATTTTCGAGCCGGCCACAGGACCCCAGCGAGGTGGTAGAGCGGCCCCGGATCGGCTGCGAGGTATCGCGCGGCGAGCTCCTGGGTGGTGTGGACCGCCCCCCGATAGCGGGTGAAGAGGGGGTGATCGACGTGCTGCGGCCGGCCGGGTTCGACCGGGACGGGCACGGGGGCCCGGGGGCGGCGAGGACGCAGGGCGCGGCGGGCGACCCGGGCCGCGACGAGCGACGCCCCGGCGATGGTGAGCGTCTCGAGGATGGGGGTCTCCTCGGTTGCGGTGTGTGTTTGGGTCTCAGATCTCTCGGGTTTGGCCGCGCGGGTCGGCCTGGTGGCCGTGGTGCTGACCCCTGTTGAGCCGGCCCTCGTCCCGCTCGGAGAGGATGACCGACGCCCCGTCGCGCCGGGCCACCTTGGAGAGGAGGTGGAGCTCGCGGGCCGAGGCGAGCGAGCCGCGCTCGACGACGAGCACCGCGTTCTTCGGGAGCCGGTCGTGCGAGCGGAGGGCCTCGTAGGCCCGCTCGGCGACGGCCGCCCGCTCGTGAGGGTTGCCCGACGCCTTGAGGCCGACCAGGAGCGCCTTGCCGTGGGCCAGGAGATATGGGGTCGGCCGGAGCCGGTCGATGAGCACCGGGAGGCTGGCGGCATCGACCGAGAGGACCCGGGGCAGGGGGTTCACGAGCTCGGCGAGCCGCTCGACCACCGCCGTTGCCTTCCTGGCAGTCGCGACGAGCGTGGCCGCGCCGAGCCCCATGGCCGCCCCCTTGAGCGCCTCCCACGCCTCCCTCGTGTCGCCCCGGTAGTCGCGGCCCGCGGCACGCTCGACTCGGGTCGACGCGGCCGTCGCGTAGCGGGAGGTCCCGTCCGGCATCTGCCGCTCGCGGATGCCCAGGATCGAGCGGTCGTTGAGGGCGGCCTTGCCCATGGCGTCGAGCGCCTCGAGCGTCGTGGGCTTACCGATCCCGAGCGTGTAGAGCCGCTCGAAGTACTGGTCCGCGGTGAAGGTCCCGTGGCGCCGCGTGCAGGAGATCGCCGCTTCGCGGGCCGTGTGGTAGGCGGCGGCCATGGCCGTCGCCGGGTCCTTCGCCGGGGCCGGGTCCTTGGGGTCCCGCTTGAGCGAGTCGAGGGTGACCCCGTGCCGTGCGGCGAGCTCCGTGCAGTCGCGGTGGGCCTCCTGCGGGGTCCTGTGGACGCGCGGGCCGGCCTCCTGGCGGGCCTGGCGGGCGTAGAAGTCCTGGGCCCTGGCGCCGGTGAACCCGCTCGCGGCCTGGGCCTCCCTCATCGCTCGCCGGGCCGGCGAGAGCTCGTCGATCAGCTCCCGGGGAACCTTCGCGAGCTCGACGACCTTGCCGACCCGGACGGTCTCGTACCCCCGGGCCTGGAGCTCGTCGTCGAGGCCCTTGTGGACCCGTGCCCGGACGACTCCCTGCTTCTCGAAGAGCTCGCGGGCGTTCGCGATCGACCCGAGCTTGCCGCTCGAGTCCGCGGAGAGATTGATGATCGCGTAGTGGATGTGCGCCTGCGGCTGGCCGAGGAACCCCTCCCGGTGGCAGAACCCCGCCGCGAGTCCCTCGCTCGGGACCTTGGTCTTCCCCTGCGGGCCGGAGTTGATGCGCTGATCGGCCAGGAGCTTCTCGACCTCGGGCGTGGCGACCCGGGCGAAGGTCTTGGCCCAGCCCTTCCACTCGGAGGGCGGCGTGAGCCCGTAGGCCAGGAGCGACACCGATTTGCCGAACGAGACGGTCAGGTCGAAGCAGCCGACCCGATTCGCCTGCACCCGGGGCAGGAAGGGGCGGCCGTCGCAGAGGGACTGGACGAGCTGGGTTTGGGCTGGGCCGGGAGGTCGAGCCGGGCGGGCGCCTGCCCGACCCAGAAGGGGAGCACCCCCGTCTCGCGGGCCTCGGTCCACACCCGCTCGAAGTCGTAGAAGTAGCGCCCGGAGCCTTTAGTCACGGCGGCCATCGGCCACCCCCGCCCCGTCGGGCGTCGCGTGCTCGTCGAAGAGGGCCAGGGCCTCCTCAAAGGTGATCTCGGGCGAGAGGCAGGCGACGATGAACGAGGCGACGCGCCGCATCGGCCCGCCCGGCTCCCGACCCGACACGGCCTCGACCAGGGTGGCCCGGGCGAAGCTCGCGAGGTCCTCGCCGTCGGGCTTGGCGCGGGCGAGGGCGTCGTACTCGTCCTCGTTGAGCCTGAGCATCACGGAACGCGAACGTCTCATCGGAAAAGCTCCCTGAAGGATGGTGGCCCGACCTCCCGGCCCGGCGCGGGCGGCGGCGGCCGGTCGGCCGTGGAAAAGTCCCAGGCCCATCGCGCCGCGTAGGCGAGCGCAACGAGCACGACGACGGTGACGGAGAACGGGTCGACGCGACGGAGCCAGCGCGGGGCCCGCCGGCGGAGTCGCCGCCAGGCGGGGGCGACGTCGTCGCGCCACTCCTCGAGCGTTTCGCACCACTCGAGGGCCGAGGGGCGGACGGCCGAGGCGAGGAAGGCCGCCCGGAAGAGCTGGTCGACCTCCGGCGGGAAGTCGACCGGGTCGTAGCCCGGGGCGTCGAAGTCGGGGTGGCGGGCCCAGCGGGGGTAGATGCCCCGCCGGACGCAGTCGTCGGGCTCGAGCCCGACCGAGGCCGGGCAGGGCCGCACCTCGTGCGGGCCCCTCCCGGCCAGGAGCTCGAAGAGGAGCACGGCCAGCGCGAAGCGGTCGGACGCCTCGGACGGCAGCGCCCCGGGGTTCTCGAGGACCTCCCTCGGCACGTAGCCGGGGGTGGTGAGCGGCGAGCAGGAGTTCACCACCGCGCCGCTCGCGACGCGGAAGCCGAAGACGCTCGCCGACGCGGCGTCGACGAACGTGGCCCGGCCGCCGTCGATGATCAAGTTGCCGGCCTTGATGACGTCGCCCAGGACGATGGCCGGCCCGCGGTGGGCGTGGGCCTCGGCCACGGCGCGGGCCGCCCCGAGGGCGAGCCGGATCTTCACCTCAAGCGGGATCGACCCGGTCACCCTTCCGTCGAGGAGGGACTCGAGGCTCTCGCCCGGGACGAACGGCATCGAGAAGCCCGCCTCCTCGCCCTTCGCCGGGTCGACCACGGCCTCGAGCGGCCAGGCGAACCCCGGGATCTTCGGGGCGAGGGCGGAGAGGGCGCGGACCACCCCCGATCGCTCGGCCGAGGGCTGGCCGTTCAGGACCTTCACGCAGGTCTCCCCGAAGCGGTAGACGCGCCCCTCGACCCCCTGGCCGACGAGGGCCGAGGGGGCGAGGTGGTAGCGCGTGCCGCTCTTCTTCCCGACGACGAGGTTCATCGCGGAGCGGCCCCCGGCTTACGGCATCCGGACCGAGGGGTTCGACCCGCCGAGCGACGTGCGGGAGGCGGAGAGGAGGCTGTCGAACGTTATTGATATGATCGACTTCGGGTCGCTGTCGAGGTACTTCACGCCCCGCCCCGAGACGTCGAGCCGGCCGGCGAGGTCCTCGTTCATCGCCTCGGGAGACGGGCCGACCAGGTTCACCCTGGCGCGATATTTCTTGGCCATCTCCAGGAACTTCTCGACCCCGGCCTCGGTCTCGGCCTTTGTCTCGCCGGTCGGCCGGAGGTCGGAGACGCCGAGGATCTCGAAGTTCCTCGGCGTCACCTCCTCCGGGAACACACGCGACTCGAAGAAGTCGACGACCTTCTCGGCGACGGTCCCCAGGGCCTTGCCGATCGGCGTCTGGCCGTCGGGGACGAACGACGGGTCGGCCGCGCGGGCGAGCGGGACGAACTCGGTCGCGACCACGCCGCCCGACACGACGCAGTAGAGGATGTAGACGAGGTCGCCGACCCTGGGGCCCCCGGCCTCGAGCAGGTGGGCGGCCACGGCGGGGATGAACTCCCCCTGCCGCTGGCGCCATCCCGACATCGAGCCGGACTCGTCGCGGATCGCCTCCGCCAGGGGGCGGGGGGTGAGGATGGTCTTCGGCCCGTTCTGGGTGGGATGGGGCTTGCGGTTGAGGGGCATAGTGAATCTCCTGGTGGTGTGGATGCCGAGGCGGATCGAGTATCTGGAGGGAGGACCCCTTCCAGCTGCGACTATCCTGCCGAAGCGGTGAGGATAGCTCGCAGCGCCCGCGCAACTAGTTGCTCGCCCCCGGAAAGTGCAACGGACATCAGTAGCTGATGGAACTTGCACTTATGACGAGTTTTAATTTTTGCGATAGGTCCTCGCCAATAGATTCTCGTGGTCGGAGGGTAGTCGCTTGCTCAACAAGCACCGTGCTGAAGCACGCCGACAACGTCCGTGGCACCAGTGACGCGAGCCACCGAGACCTGTCTGGAGCAACCTGCCGAAACGCTTGCTCTCGCCGGTCTGCGATGTCCGGCTCCGGCGGTTGGCAACGGCTCGAACGCGATACCTGCTGACGCCGGTGGAGGAGGCCTTTGTTGATGCGAGGCTCACCGGACGTTAATCAGATCACACATATATATTTGCTATGCCGTCTCGGACCCCGATTTATTCGGCCGGGGCTGGGATTCGTTGGACGGTCCCGGCAGTGGCACCACGGGATGAGATGAGGATGCGGGAGTTGCCGGATCGATCGCCATCGTCGCGACCGGGATGTGGGCCTTCTTGATCAGGGGGACGGCCGTGGAAGATATTTCGAGACGGTCGATCATCGCATGGACGAGCCCCATGATCGGGTTCGATGACGATGGGATCGTGAACGTCGCAGCGGCGGGCACCGACACCGACGAATCGCCGCTTGTCTCCTCGATGGAGCGGCCGAAGGGCATGCAGCCGCGATCGAATCCAGGGAAAGCTCGTCATCGGCGAAGCCTCGCCGCCGGGAGGCTTGGAGATCCTACGGACGCAGGCCCGTCTCGAGCCACTTGCCCCGCCTGGGGGCATTTCTCGAGGACCGAATGAGGCTATCCGGCAAGTACCTGCGCATCTCCGGAGCTCGAGCTGGAAATCACCGGCCACGCGAGGCCTAGTGGAAAGGAGGCGGTCAAGCTTGACCAGAGCGTCAGCCCGTCGAGGGACTTGTCATCACGCGGGCGAACGGCTTCCGGGGTACCAGCACCAAGGACTTTTCCCCGAGTTCTCGATGGCGTCGCGGCGGGCGGAACGTTGTGCATCAGCGGCTTCGCCGAGGCCTCACAGAGAGACACTTTCGAGGTGAGCGTCATCCTGGATCGATACGAATGATCCCCGCCCGCAAGCAAGCAACTCGACGAAGCAAAGCCTCCGAATGAGATCAGGGGTCCAGACCTTTGATGTCGACTTATTGCGCCTGCGCGGCGCCGGATGGCTTCGGGCCCCGCTACGCTGCTCCTCGGGTCGGCGTCACATCCAAGACGCCGGCATCCGGATGGTTCAACGTGCGTAGCGGAGGCATTCAATGGACTCTGTTCTGGATGATCGCCCCTCTGAGGACGAGACGCCCGGCAACTCGGATTCGGCCGAGCGGTCGGACCATTCGTGGCGGCTGACCGTCGTTGCCGACGAGGCCGACAATCAAGCTCTGCGACTGGGCACCGCTGGGCAGGTCCTTCATTCATCTCTCCTGCCGACCGAAGTCGAGTGGCATCGAGAGGCCACCCCGACCACCGGCGAGTCGGTTGATGTTGCGGACGGGGGACGGCGGGCTCTGCCGGCGCCGTGGCAGGAAGCTCGGAAGTTACTCGAGTGTCTCCTCGGCCATTCGCCCGTCCTCTCGCTCTGGGAAGACTATGAAATTCGGAAATAGCCCGGCGCGTTCTCGCTCACCCATCCCTGATGGAGTTTCGGGTATCTATGTTACCGAGTAGCCGTGGCCCGGCCTCTAGCGCAGCCGTTCGGCTCAATAACCAGCCCATGGGCCAGTGCAGGTGTGTGGCACTCGCCCTCCCGACCCAGGCACCGAGAGGGTGCAACCGGCCGCACCCCGCGGCCGGCTACCCCCGGGCTACCCGCTTACTCGGCGAGCCTCCCGGCGTCCGCGAAGCTGTAGCAGCTCGAGCGACCGAGGATGAGGTGGTCGAGCAGGCGTATCCCAAGGAGCTTCGCCCCCTGGGAGAGCCTCCTCGTGATTGCGACGTCGTGCTCGGAGGGCCCGACGTCCCGCGAGGGGTGGTTGTGGGCGACGACGATCGCGGCACTCGCCGTCTGGAGGGCAACCGCGAAGACGAGCCTCGGGTCGACGGGCGAGGAGTCGAGGCCCCCCGTGTGGAGCCGCACCCAGCCGAAGACCGAGAGGGACGCGTCGAGGCAGAGCACGACGAACTCCTCCCTCAGGTCGAGTGTGTCTTCGTCCCAGACGGTGCGGAGGTACTCCTCGGCCCTCGCGGCCGAGTTGAGCACGCGGGGCGGGCCGTCTTCTCGTGCCTTTTGCCGCTTGCCGCGTTTGTAGGTCACTTTGAGTTCGGCGAGGCGTGGTGTACGGTCGGATGTCTTGAGCGTAATCATGGGTTACCTTCCTGGTTTCGTCTTCGAGGTGGGCCGAGGGGCTCCAATCCCCCCGGCCCGTTTTCCTAGTCTTCGTGGGGCAGCATGACGGTGAGGACCGGCTCGGCGTCGTCGCCCGGCCCGCACACCGCGTAGAGCGGGACGAGCGGCGGGAGTTCATCGGTGTCGGCGTTTTGCACCCGAACGGCGAAGGCGACGCGGTCCGTGCCCCGGGCCCCCCGAATCGCGAGGCGGAGCACCTGGAGCACGTCCCAGAGCCTCCCGGCCTCGTCCTGGCCGCCCACGCCCGCCGGGACGCGGACGCACTCGGCCCAGGCCCCGCACGTCAGGGCGACGGGATAGACGAAGCCCGCCTCGCGGGCCATCTCGCTCACGTCGACGAGCACGCCATCCTCGATGGCCTGCCGCCTCGTGTATGCGTGGATGATGTCGAAATCGCGGCCGGTCATACGCCCTCCTCGCCGCTCATCATCACCGTGAGCCGGGTGGGGGACTCGTCCCCTGGGACGAAGAGTGCCCTGATGGCCGTGAGTCCCTCCCGCCCGCTCTCCCAAGAGAACCGGGCGGAGACGTCCTCTCCCGTTCCCCTGTAGGCCCCGGCCACGTGGCCGAGGAGGCGGGCGAGGTTCTCCTCCCGGCCGCAGCAATCGAAGGCCCAATCGTCTGCGACGAGACGCAGCCACACGTCGGTCGTCACCGAGACCGGGCAATCGAGGCCCGCCGCCTCGGCCGCCTTGCCCACGTCGAGCGTGTAGTCGGCCAGGGGCGAGTACCTCAGGTCGGCGAGCCTCCCGGGCCCGGGGCCGGGCCGCCACCAGGGCAGCGTGCACGTGGCGGGTGCCCGCCACCCCTGGCCGAGCCCGTGGTCGCCGGCGAAGGCGTACTCCAGCGGCGTCCAGCCGGCCCCGCCGTTCAGCCAGTTCGCGACCGAGGCCAGGTGCTCGAACACGTGGTGGCGGTTGCTGGTCGTCTTGTAGCCCTCCAGCTCTTCGTGCCAGAGGTAATCGAGGATGCAGGCGAGGCCGTCGGCCGGGGCCTCGTTTTCGTGGTGGATTGCGAGCATGTTTCGTCTCCTTGTCGTTGCGAGCGGCGTCGGCCCCGTGCGTCCCGCCGCCTCCGTTGCACCACGCGACCCGCCCGCGTTTTTCGGCGGGAGGGGGGACCGGGTGTCTTCGCCCCCCTCGAGACACCCGGTCCCCCCTCCTGACGAAACGCGAGACCAAGCACGGCCGACAGGCCGTGACGAGAAAGGGGATGGGGCCCCGACCTCGTCGAGGGGGGAGCGGAAGCGGTTGCAAGGGCAGTGGCGGAGAGGATCGGAGCGGACCAACCGACAGGTTGGCACGCCCTTGCTGCCGCGGAGCGGGCGGGGGGTCGACCGATGGCGCTGCGTGCCGTCGATGGGGCAGCGGAGACGAGCAAGGGCGGTGGCGGAGGGGGCTAACCCGTGGGGGTTGGCACGCCCTTGCCTCCGCAGTCGGTGAGGGCAAATGACCGGGGCCTTTGCCCATGAGTCGTGGCCCGGGAGGCGCCACCGGCCCTGCGGTCGTGCAGAATCCTCCAAGGAAGTTGGAGGATTCTGCGTTCGCGACCGGTCACCGCCGGGCGGATGAAACCTCTTGAGTCGCCGGGGAGCTCGTGCGATAATTCCTAGGTAATTGACAGCATCTACCTAGGAATTGTCGCAATGGAGCCTGAGGTCACCAAACTCGATTCGGTCGCCGAGCTCCTCCGGGAGCGGGGAAGCCTGCGTCCGAGGGACCTTGCGGGCCTCGGAGTCCCGTCCAATTACCTGGACCGCCTCCATCGTCGCGGGCTCGCCGACAAGGTCGCCCGGGGGCTCTATGCCTCGCCCGACGCCGACGTTAGCGAACATCACAGCCTGGTTGAGGCGGCTCGTCTCGTCCCGAACGGCGTGGTGTGCCTCCTCTCGGCCCTGAGGTTCCACGACCTCACGACCCAGGCCCCCCGGGAGGTGTGGCTCGCGCTCCCGAACAAGGCCTGGTCTCCCAGGGTCAGGGGGCCGAGGCTCAAGATCGTCCGCTTCTCCGGTGCGGCCCTCTCGGAGATGGTCGAGGAGCACGAGATCGAGAAGGTGGCGGTGAGGGTGTACTCGCCGGCCAAGACGGTCGCCGACTGCTTCAAGTATCGGAACAAGATCGGCCTCGATGTGGCCCTCGAGGCCCTGCGCGACTGCTGGAGGCTGAGGAAGGCCACGATGGATGAGCTCTGGCGGGCCGCCACGATCTGCCGGATGGGGAACGTGATGCGGCCATATCTCGAGTCAATCGTATAATGAGGAAGAACGTCCCGGCCTCGGTGAAGCAGCGGCTCCTGAACCTCTCCCGACGGACCGGCGAGGATTTTCAGCTCCTCCTCACCCGCTACGCCGTCGAGCGACTGCTCTTCAGGCTCTCGGCCTCCGAGCATCGGGAGGGTTTCGTGCTCAAGGGGGCGATGTTGTTCGCGCTCTGGACCGGAGAGTTCCACCGCCCGACGCGTGACCTCGACCTCCTGGGCTTCGGCGACCCCGGGGCTGATCGACTGAAACGCGTCTTCGCCGAGCTGTGCCGGGCCGCCGTGGCCGACGACGGGCTGGGGTTCGACGAGGGGGCGGTCTCGGTCGAGCCGATCCGGGAGGACCAGGAGTACGGCGGGCAGCGGGTCGGGCTCGTGGCGACGCTCGGCCAGGCGAGGATCGACCTCCAGATCGACGTCGGATTCGGGGACGCGATCACGCCGGGCGCGGAGGACGTCGAGTTCCCGACGCTGCTGGGGATGGAGGCCCCGAGGCTCCGCGCGTACCCGAAGGAGACCGTAGTCGCCGAGAAGCTCGAGGCCCTCGTGAAGCTCGGGCTCGCGAACTCGCGGATGAAGGACTTCTACGACCTGGTCGTGATGGCGAGGACCTTCGCGTTCCGAGGCGAGCTCCTTTGTGAGGCGATCTCACGGACGTTTGCCCGCCGCGGGACCGGGCTCCCGGGCGAAACCCCGGTCGCGCTGACCGAGGCGTTCGCCCGGGACGAGGGCAAGCAGAAACAGTGGGCGGCCTTCCGCAAGCGGAGCGGGCTCGCCGATGCGGGCGAGCTCGAGGAGGTGGTGAAGGCCCTCAAGGCCTTCCTGCAGCCTGTGCTCAGGAGTGCTGAGCGGGGCGAGCCATACCGACACTCCTGGGCCCCCGGCGGCGGCTGGGTTGGGCCTGCAGATTGACCAACCGCCGGGGATCGGCCCGCCCAACGCCTCCGGGGCGTGGGCGAGAGCCGAGGTGAGGTGTCGCAGGATCCGACTGCGGCCCTAGACCGCCGTCACCAACACCTCGAGGGACCGAGAGGAACCGTCCCCGGCAAGAGGCTGGACGACGGCGCTCACGAGCTCCGGCGTCTCAAGCATCGTCCAGAGGACTTCATCCGGTTGCTCGAGCGTATAGTCGCCGACAAGGGTCCCATCCAGGGTCAGGACCCGGAACGTCCCGCTTCGGTCGTGGTCGATCCGCTGGAGGAGCAGACGCGTCCCTCCGCGGAGGGACGCGGTCGTCGAGTCGGACGGCAGCGGGATGCGCGTGTACGGCCTGCTCGATCGGCGTACTTCCCCGCCGTAGCTGGCGACGGCACTCTCGATCGCGAGGAGCGACTCGCGATCGAGGCCCCTCATGCGAAGTGTATCAAGGCCTCCTGCCAGGAGCCACTCGAGGAGCGCTTTCGGGTCGGGGACGTCGGTGCCGACGAGCTCGGCCCCCCTGAGTGCGGCGATGCGGGATTGGACCCCGAGCGACAGGAGCCAGCAGGCGACCGGCTCGTGGACGCCGTACTTCACGAGCGACGAGAAATAGTCGCAGACGGGCGGGAGCGCACACTGCGCGCCTTCGGCAGCATGCTTCAGGTGGATCGAGAGCATGTTGTAGCCCCAGGGGAGGCGATACCAGCACACGTCGTCGATCCGGCGGCTCACCGCCTGCGCGTCCATGTCGCACGCCACAACCTCGGCGTCCTGGGAGATCTGCGTAGGGTTCTGGCCGCTGATCCAGAGGCCGATCAGGCGCCTCCAGCACGGGGGTAGCTCTCCCGATGGCGTGAGCTCGTCGAGCTGAAAGAGGAAGTCGGCGACAGACGCGAGGAGCGTGGCCCGCTCCCCGACGTCCCAGGTCGAGAAGCCCTCCGCTCGGAGGAAGAGGTCCAGCAGATGGTCCGTCGCCGCATCCACCCGCTCGCAATCCCGGAGCGGTAGCCCGAGGCGATAGAAGAGCTGGCGCGTCGCGGCAGTCGGATGGCGGGAGGAGAGGTTCTGGAGTCGAGCGGCGAAGATCCTGCTGGCGGCGCGGCGTTCCTGGTCGCTCCTGAGCTGGAGGAAGGCGAGCGACCTGCCCAAGAGGTCCTCGAAGAGCTCGGGGGGCACCTCATCGGCATCGACACCCTCGGTGAGGGCGAGGGTGAGGCCGTCGAAGGTGCTGAGTAGGTTCTCCAGGTCGACGCCGTCTTCGACGCCGAAGAGGTCGAGCTTGTGATTGGCCAGCGCGTCGCAGAGCTCGTCGACCTGGACGGCCGGGTGGGTCATCCTCCAGAGGTCGACGACCTTCCGGAGGAGCGAGAGGAGGGCTGACTGGACCTCGTAGTTGCCGTACGCGGAGACATAGACGCTTCGTGCCCGCCCCTGTTCCCCCCGCCAGGCCTCCCACTTCGATCGTTTCCAACCGTCCGGTTGCCTCCTGAAGGCGGGAGTCTTGGTCTCCTCCCACTCCTTGAAGGAGTCGTTGACGAAGAAGAGCACCTGCCCCTCGTTCTCCTTCATTCCCCGACCCGCCCGGCCGCAGATGTTCCAGAAGTCCATGGGAGAGACGCGCTCACCCTGGCCGTGATCGAGGCTGTGGACGATGACCGTGCGGATGGGGAAGTTCACCCCCTGGGCCAGCGTCGTCGTCGCCACGACCAGCCGCACCGCGCCGCGACGAACGACCCGCTCGAGGCCGAGCCTGACCGGCTGCGGGAGGCTCCCGTGGTGCACGACGACTCCGGCGTCGAGGCACTGCCCGACGACCGAATCGGACCCCATGTGCTCCCGGATGAGCCGCTGACACCGGTCGAGCTCGTCCCGACATCCGTCATCGGTCGGCAGCGAGAAGGAATCGCCCGCCGCCCTCGCGATGCCGTCCTTGAACCGGATGGCCTCCACGATGGCCCGCCCGAGCGGCTCGGCGGAGACCTTCCTCGCGAAGAAGACCATCGTCATCCCGGTGCGGGCGAACTCGAGGGCGGTGAGGGCGAGTGCCTCGGCGTCATCCCTCGGGAACGGCGTCCGACGACGGCGATTCGGGAAGGTGTCCGGGGTCGTCTCGGGGACGAAATTCTTCGGGCGTAACTCGCCTCCCGCTATGCTGCAACTGATCGGTACAGCCGGGCTTGCTCCTGCTCGATCCGGTACTCCAGGAACTCATCCCATTGGTCGTTGAGGTACAACGCCCGGACGTGGAGCATCGCCTGCGCCCCCGCGACCGTTCATCGCATGCCGGTCTGCTCCAGCCGGTCCTTGACCAGATGGCGGCACGCCCCCTCGGCCACACCGCTGCCGATCGGGTAGCCTTTCGCCAGGTACTCGTCGTACCTCATGTGCTCCCGGTTGTTGGACAGGTACTCCACCGCCGACTTCACCACCGTCCGCTTCGGGCCGCTGAGCCGTCCCCCGTTGAGCCGCCTCCGCAGGCCGGCGATGACATACCCGACCCGGCCCTGGAGCAGGTCCCGCAACCGCTCCTCGACGTACTGGCGGGCACCGTCGCTGCCCTCCTTGTGGAAGCAGTGGGCGACCGCCCAGAGCCGCTCCAGGACATGGAACAGGTCGAGGATGCCGACCGCCCCGGAGAAGTGTTCCCGCTGCATGTCCCACAACGCCCGCTCGCCGTTCATCAGGCAGATCACCGGGCGATCGTGGCCCGAGTTGCGGGCTGTCGCCTCGGACTCCAGCCGGGCGAACAGGGCCTCCTTGGCGTGGACCGTCTCGCCCCCGACCTGCCGGGTCATCTCGGCCCAGACGTGCTTGTGCTGCGGCTCGGGCCGGTCCCCGGCCCGCTCGTCCCTCAGCACCTCGTCCAGGAT
>NZ_RYZH01000088.1 GCF_003977685.1 Tautonia sociabilis
CTCGCGGTGGTCTCTCGCTCCGCTCCGCTCCGCCCCGACCCGACCCGACCAGACGAAACCAGACCGGAGCGACCGGCCTCCCCGGCCGGGCCCAGAGTCGAATCGAGTCGAGTGGAACCGAGCCGAGCCCCCATCGGGCCGGCTCGACCGAGGACGAATGGACGAGTTGACCAAGGACTGGCGCCCCGGCGATTCCGGCCGCCCCGAGCCGCCGATCGACGATCGGCCCGGGACGACCGCCGATTCGGCCGTGGCGCGGGCGTTCCGGGGGCGAATCGGCTCGGATCTCGACTCCGGCCCGGGCACCCTGCCCGGCCCGGTCGACTCCGAGTTCGCCCCCGACCTCCGACGCCAGGAGAGCAGCGTGGAACCGAGACGAAAGGCGCCGACGGGGATCGCCCAGAAGGTCGCCCGCGACTTCGCCGAGGGAGTCCGGGCCCGGGGGCGGGCCTATTTCGCCAAGGGGCGCGTCCTGGTCCGCGTCGACGGGCCCGGCGAGATCGCCGCCAAGGTGCGCGGCACCACCAGCTACCGCGTCCGGCTCTGGCTCCGCGGCGACCGCCTGCTCGCCTCCTGTACCTGCCCCTACTTCGGCCCCGAGGGGGCCGGCGCCCCCTGCAAGCACATCTGGGCCACCGTGCTGGCCACCGACGCCCGCGGCCTGCTGGAAAGCCCCGACGGCCGCCCCCTGCGCCTGATCCCCGTCGGCCCCCCCCGCCGCCAGCCGTCGCCTCCTCCGGCCGACGCTCCCCCCAACGGCCACCTCAACGGCCACGGACATGGCCCCGGCCCCGCCGACCCGGCCGCGCACCGCCCCGGCTTCGTCGGCTACCCGGACCGGCCCGGCCCCCGAAGCCGCAAGCCCGGCCACCAGGGCGGGCCGCCCGGCCCCGGTTCCGGCCCCAAGGGCTTCCCCCCCCGCCCCGGCGCCCCGTTCGGCAAGGGAGCAAAGCCGCTGCCCAAGGGCCCCGGCCCGCAGGGCCAGGGCAAGGGGGGCCAGGCCCTGCAACAGCCCTCGCAGAACAAGGCCAAGAAGACCAAGCGCCGGCTCTACTACATCGTCGACGTGCCCGCCACCCAGGCCCAGGGCCGGCTGGTGATCGACCTCGCCCGCCGAGAGCGCAAGCCCGACGGCACCCGGGGCCCCCTGCGCCCCTGGTGGCACACCCCGGCCACCGCCGCCTCGAAGGTCGACGCCGAGGACCTCCAGGTTCTCGAATTCCTCCAGCAAGCCCGGGACCTCGGCGCCTCGGCCGGAGCCGGCGGCGGCAATGGCCACGCCCACTCCCACTCCTCCTCCTCCTCCCGGGGCCCGGCCCGGCTGCCGGGCGCGATCCGGCGCTTCGTGCTCGCCCCCGGCCGCCAGGTCGAGATCGTCGAACGCCTCTGCCGGACCGGCCGCTGCCGCCTCCGCCGCACCGACGGCGAGGAAGACCCGCCGGGCCTGCGCTGGGACGACGGCCCCCCCTGGCAGTTCTGGCTCGACGTCCGCCAGGATGCCGCCGGCAAGCGCTGGACCTGGCGCGGCGCCCTGCACCGCAAGCACGGCCGGATGGACCTGGCCGAGCCCCTGGCCATTCTCCCCGGCATGCTCGTGCTCGGCACCGGCCGCGCCGCCCGCTTCGACGACGCCGGCGTCCCCCAGTGGGTCGCCCGCCTCCGCGACGAGAAAGAGCTGATCTTCCTCGACGCCGAGAAGCAAGACGCCATGCTCGCCTCGATCCTCGAGGAGTCCAAGCTCGGCCCCAGCGACCTGATCGAGGACCTCCCGCTGGAGACGATCCGCTCCGCCCCCCGTCCCCGGCTCGTCGCCCGCAGCCCTCGGCGCAACTACGGCGTCGAGGCCGACCGCGTCCTCGGCCAGCTCGAATACGTGTACGAGGGGACGGCCGTCCCCGCCCAGACCACCGGCAACCTGTTCGTCAGCACCAGCCGCAACGTGGTCATCCACCGCGACGTCCCCGCCGAGCAGGCCGCGGCCATCCGCCTCTTCGAGGTCGGCTTCCGCGAGTCGAAGGACCACCTGGTCGACCCCGGCACCCTGGAACTGCCCGCCAAGCGGCTCGGCGCCGTCGTCCGCGAGCTGGTCGCCGAGGGCTGGCAGGTCGAGGCCGAGGGGGAGGTCATCCAGCCGGTCGGCGAGTTCAAGCTCTCCGTCACCAGCGGCATCGACTGGTTCGAGCTGGACGGCGCCGTCGACTTCGGCGGCCAGTCCGTGCCACTGCCCGAGGTGATGGCCGCCGCCCGCCGCGGCGAGAACCGCATCACCCTGGCCGACGGGTCGATCGGCGTCCTCCCCGAAGACTGGATGAAGAAGTACGGGATGCTCGTTGACCTCGGCACCGAGCAGAACGGCATCCTCCGCTTCAACCTCTCGCAGGCCAGCCTGCTCGACGCCCTGCTGGCCAGCCAGGGGAACGTCAAGGTCGACGAGGGGTTCCGCCGCGCCCGGCAACAGCTCCGCGAGTTCGAGGGCCTCCACGCCCTGGAAGCCCCCGAGGGCTTCCAGGGCACGCTCCGCCCCTACCAGCGGGAAGGGCTCGGCTGGCTCGACTACTTGCAGCGCTTCGGCTTCGGCGGCATCCTGGCCGACGACATGGGCCTGGGCAAGACGATCCAGGTGCTCGCCCTGCTTCAGCACCGCAAGGAACGCGGCGACGCCCAGGGCCCGGCCCTGGCCGTCGTCCCCCGCTCCCTGGTCTTCAACTGGCTGGAGGAGGCCGCCAAGTTCACCCCCAAGCTCCGCGTGCTCGACTACACCGGCCGCGGCCGCCCCCAGATGCGCGAAACCTTCGATCAGTACGACCTGATCGTCACCACCTACGGCACCGTCCGCACCGACGCCGCCGAGCTGGCCAAGATCGAGTTCGACTTCGTCATCCTCGACGAGGCCCAGGCGATCAAGAACGCCACCAGCCAGGCCGCCAAGGCCTGCCGACTGCTCCGAGGCCGCCACAAGCTCGCCATGAGCGGCACCCCCATCGAGAACCACCTGGGCGAGCTCTGGTCGATCTTCGAGTTCCTCAACCCCGGCATGCTCGGCAGCGCCAACGCCTTCAAGGGGCTCACCTCCGCCTCCGCCGGCCAGGACGAAGGCGCCCGCGCCGGCCTGGCCAAGGCCCTCAAGCCGTTCATCCTCCGGCGCACCAAGGCCCAGGTCGTCAAGGACCTGCCCGAGAAGACCGAGAACACCCTCTACTGCACCATGGAGCCGGCCCAGCGCCGCATCTACGAGGAACTGAAGGCCCACTACCGCCACGCGCTGCTGCGCAAGGGCACGTCCGACCTGAACAAGTCCAAGATCGAGGTGCTCGAGGCCCTGCTCCGGCTCCGCCAGGCCGCCTGCCACCCCGCCCTGATCAACGCCGAGCAGTACGCCGAGGAGCCCTCGGCCAAGCTCGACATGCTCCTGCCCCAGCTCGCCGAGGTCGTCGACGAGGGGCACAAGGCCCTGGTCTTCTCCCAGTTCACCACCTTCCTCGGCCTGGTCCGAGACGCCCTCGACCAGGAAGGGCTGACCTACGAGTACCTCGACGGCCGCACCCGCAACCGCGCCCAGCGCGTCGAGCGGTTCCAGAACGACCCCGACTGCCCGATCTTCCTCATCAGCCTGAAGGCCGGCGGCCTCGGCCTGAACCTGACCGCCGCCGAGTACGTCTACCTGCTCGACCCCTGGTGGAACCCCGCCGTCGAGGCCCAGGCCATCGACCGCTCCCACCGCATCGGCCAGACCCGCAACGTCTTCGCCTACCGCCTGATCTGCCGCGACACCGTCGAGCAGAAGATCGTCGACCTCCAGCAACAGAAACGCGAGCTGGCCGACGCCATCCTCAACGCCGACAACCGATCGATCATCAAGTCCCTCTCTCGAGACGACCTGGAGTTCCTGCTCTCCTGATGCCGACCCTCCCCGAGCCAGCCCGGCGGGGCCCCCCACCAGCCCCGCCAGGCACCCCCGGGCGCCTCGTCATGCGGATTCGTTCCGGCTCCCTCCCCGGTGATTTCGAGACATCGAGCGGATCGAGAAGCGTCAGGTCCTCGATGGACTCCGCAACGCGACCCGCTCCTGCCACAGGAAGGGGCCCTACGACAAGGGTAGACACTGGTTCGTCCTCCGGATCCGAACCCGGTTGAGAACGTGTGCTTCCCCTGCGAGCGATTGTTCGCTACGTTGCGGGCGAAGACCGCCTCCGGAACGACGGGATCCGAGGAGGCCCCGGGAGACCGGGCTGTTCTTGGTCGAGGAGCCGACGGCGATGGATCGCGACGACCGATCGGGCCCTTGGGGTCGCTCGGCCCGACACCGCTCGAGCAGCCCGGCGCCGGGCCGCCCCTCGATCCACCCGGCGGCATTCGACCCGGATCGCCTCCGGAGGGCGAGGTCGTCCTGAGCCGATGCAACCCGACTACGGCGCCGAATACGCCCGGCTCTACCGGGAGCACTGGTGGTGGCGGGCCCGCGAGGGGATCCTGCTCAAGGAGCTTGGCGCGCTGGGGGTCCGCCCCGGGTCGGGGCTGGAGATCCTCGACGTCGGCTGCGGCGACGGCCTGTCGTTTGAGGTCCTGGGACGGTTCGGCTCCGTCCGGGGGATCGAGGTCGACGAGCGGCTGCTCGACCCGATCGCCCCGCATCGCGGCCGGATCTCGACCCGGCCGCTGGGGGACCCGATCTACGACGACCCGTCCTGGCGGTTCGACCTGATCACGGCGCTGGACGTCCTGGAGCACATTGACGACGACCGAGGCGCCCTCTCGGCGATGGCCGGGATGCTCCGGCCCGGGGGCTTGCTCGTGGCGATGGTGCCGGCCTTCGCGCTGCTCTGGGACGAGCACGACGAGCGGAACGAGCACCGTCGCCGCTACACCGCCGGCCAGCTCCGTCGGATGCTGTCGGAGGCGGGCCTGGGCCGGGTGCGGGTGCGCTACCTGTTCCGGTCTCTGGTGGCGCCGAAGCTGGCGGTGCGGCTGATCAACGCCGGCCGGCCCCCGGGGCGGCGGCTCTCCCAGCACGGGATCCCCGCGCCGTCGCTCAACGCGGCGGCCCGCCGGCTCTGCGAGCTGGAGGACCGCCTGTTGCGCCGGGTGCCGATCCCGATGGGCTCCTCGCTGCTGGCCTCGGCCCGCCGGCCGCCCGCGCCCGGCTCGATTTGACGGCCCACCGGGGGTCTGTTACAACCGGGACGCCGCTCGGCACGGAGGCGCCCGCGCGCCCGATCGATCGGGCGCGATCCCCGATCACCCCAGGGAGGCGGGACGGTCGACCAGCAACCGCCCGATCCGAAGCGATGGCCCACCCGGCCTTTCCGTGCGATGTCTGCGTGGTCGGCGGCTGCGGCCACGTCGGCCTGCCGCTGGCGATCACCTTCGCCTCCCGGGGGCTGAAGGTGAAGATCTATGACATCAACGAGCGTGCCGTCGAGGTCGTCCGCTCCGGCCGGATGCCGTTTCTGGAGCCGGGGGCCGAGGAGGCCCTGCGCCAGGTGGTCGGCCAGACGCTGGAGGTCGGCACGGATCCCGCGCTGGCCTCGCAGGCCGAGCACGTGGTGGTGGTCATCGGCACGCCGGTCGACGAGCACCTCAACCCGACCTTCCACACCATGCGGCGGTTCTTCCAGCGGCTGATCCCCCACCTGAGGGCCGGCCAGACGGTGATCCTCCGCAGCACCGTCTTCCCCGGCACCACGGAGAAGGTCCGCGACCTGATCGCCGCCGAGAACCCCGAGGTGCACGTCGCCTTCTGCCCCGAGCGCGTGGCCGAGGGCCGCGCGATGGAAGAACTCGTGGTGCTCCCCCAGATCGTCTCCGGCTGCGACGAGCACGCGGTGGAGGCGGCCTCCCGGCTGTTTGGCACGATCGCCGCGTCGCTGATCCGCCTGTCGCCGCTGGAGGCGGAGCTGACGAAGATTTTCGCCAACGTCTGGCGGTACATCCAGTTCGCCACGGCCAACCAGTTCTTCATGATCGCCGCCGATCACGGCCTGGACTTCTACACGATCCACGACGCCCTGACCCGGGACTACCCCCGCATGGCCGGGCTGCCCCGCGCCGGGTTCGCGGCCGGGCCATGCCTGTTCAAGGACACGATGCAGCTCTCGGCCGCCTACAACAACAACTTCGCCCTCGGCCACGCGGCCATGCTCATCAACGAGGGCCTGCCCAACTTCCTCGTCCGCCACGCCAAGACCCGGTTCGAGCTGGCGAAGATGACCGCCGGGCTGCTCGGCATGGCCTTCAAGGCCGAGAGCGACGACCCGCGCGAGTCGCTCTCGTACAAGCTCCGCAAGCTCCTGGAGTACGAGGCCGGCGCCGTCCTCTGCACCGACGAGTACATCCAGGACCCGAGCTTCCTGCCCGTCGAGGAGGTGGTGGCCCGCGCCGACATCCTCTTCATCGGCGTGCCGCACCGGAGGTACCGAGCGCTGAAGATCCCGGCGGATCGGCCGGTGGTGGATGTGTGGAACCTGTACGGGAAGGGGGCCTTGCCGGGTTGAGGGGGAGTGGGGGCACTTGCAAAGACGCGGAGGAAGGGACGAGGGGAACCTGGCTCCCTCCCCCCCCTCGGCGGCTCTGGGGGAGCCCCGGTCCCTCCCGCTCGTCTTGATCGCCGGGACGATTCCTGACAGGATAAGGCCGGCGAGGGCCGGAAGGGAAGGATCCCCGGGCCGGCCCCGTTCCCATCACGACTGATGGATCGCGCTGCGAGGGCCTCCCCGCCCCGCCCCGCACCGCCCCGGAAGGACCGTCGACCCGATGAAGATCCTGGTCACCGGCGCCGCCGGGTTCATCGCCGGCTACCTGGTCGAGGAGCTGCTCGAGGCCGGCCACGAGGTCGTCGGCCTGGACAATTACTCGAAATACGGGCCGATCGAGCACGCCTACGACTCGAATCCGAGGTATACGCTCGTCAAGGGAGACGCCAAGGACGTCGGGCTGTTGACCGGGCTGCTCGCCGGCTGCGACCACTTCGTCGCCGGGGCGGCGATCATCGGCGGAATCTCCCTGTTCCACGAGAAGGCGTATGATCTCCTGGCGGAGAACGAGCGGATCACCGCCGCCGCCTTCGACGCGGCCATCTCGGCCTTCGACGGCGGCAAGGGGAGCCTGAGGAAGATCACCGTGGTCAGCTCGTCGATGGTCTTCGAGAGCTGCGACGAGTTCCCGACCCCCGAGGGGGCCCAGCGCCGGTGCCCGCCGCCGGCGTCGACCTATGGGTTCCAGAAGCTGGCCACCGAGTACTTCGCCCAGGGGGCGTGGGAGCAGTACCAGCTCCCCTACACGATCGTCCGGCCGTTCAACTGCGTTGGCATCGGCGAGAAGCGGGCCCTGGGGGACCACGAGGTGATGTCCGGCAACGTCAAGCTGGCGATGAGCCACGTCGTGCCGGACATCGTCCAGAAGGTGCTCAAGGGGCAAGACCCCCTGCACATCCTCGGCGACGGCCGGCAGGTGCGGCACTACACCTACGGCGGCGACCTCGCCCGGGGGATCCGCCTGGCGGTGGAGCACCCGGACGCGACCAACGAGGACTTCAACCTCTCGACCGCCGAGTCGACCACCGTGCTCGAACTGGCCGAGCTGGTCTGGCGAAAGATCCGAGGCGACGAGCCGTTCCGATACGTCAGCGACCCGCCCTTCCCGCACGACGTTCGGCGCCGGGTACCCGACGTGAGCAAGGCCCGGCGCATCCTGGGCTTCGAGGCGACGACCCCGCTGTCCCGGTCACTCGACGAGATCATCCCGTGGATCGAACAGCAGATCAAGGTCGGGGGCATCTGACCCCGACACTGGCGGTCGGCGCCCTCGAAGGGGAGCTGGACCGGCTCTACGCCGGCCGCTTCAGCCGGCGAGACCGCCTGGAGAAGGTCCGCCTCTGGCGGGTGCTCTGCCGGTCGTTCTTCGACCGTTACGTGCCGGCCGACGGCTCGGTGCTCGACGTCGGCGCCGGCTACTGCGACTTCATCAACCACATCGCCGCCGCCCGCCGGGTGGCCGTCGACCTGAACCCCGACACCGCCCTGGCCGCCGCCGACGACGTCGAGGTCTACCGCCATCCGCTGGAACGGCTCGACGACGTGCTCGAGCCCGACTCGATCGACCTGGCCTTCGCCAGCAACGTCTTCGAGCACCTCAGAGGCCCCGACGCCCTGCTCCGCGTGCTGGCCGCCCTGCGGGTGGTGCTCCGCCCCGGCGGCCGGCTGATGATCATGCAGCCCAACGCCCGGATCGTCGGCGGCGCCTTCTACGACTTCTTCGACCACACCCTGCCCCTGAGCGAGAAGGGGATGGCCGAGGCCCTCGGCGTGACCGGCTTCGAGGTGGTCGAGTGCCGGGCCCGGTTCCTCCCCTACACGACCAAGAGCCGACTGCCGAAGTGGCCCTGGCTGGTCCGCCTGTACCTGGCCCTGCCGCCGGCGCGGTGGCTCTTCGGCAAGCAGATGCTCGTCGTCGCCCGCAAGCCGGCCGACGGCGACCGGCCCTGGGGCCCGCCGGCATGATCGGCGGCGGCGACCGATCGGCCGGAGACGGGCCCGTCATCGACTTCGTCATGCCCGTCTACAACGAGGGGGCCAACATCGCCCGCGCCCTGGCGGAGATCGACGCCCAGGTGCCGATGCCCAAGCGCGTGCTGGTCGTCTACGACTTCGACGAGGACGACACCCTGCCCGAGCTCCGCCGGCTCTCGCCGAGCCTCCCCTGGGTCGAGGCCGTGAAGAACGACCTGGGCCAGGGGGTGCTCAACGCCATCCGGGCCGGGATCGCCGCGAGTCGGGCCGAGGTGGTCATCATCACCATGGCCGACCTGTCCGACGACCTGACCGTCGTTGCCCGGATGGTTTCCATGATCCGGGACGAGGGGTACGACATCGTCGCCGCCTCCCGATACATGAAGGGGGGCCGCCAGATCGGCGGGCCGCTGCTGAAGAAGACGATGTCCCGGGTGGCTGGCGTCAGCCTCTACTGGCTCGGCGCCCTGCCGATCCACGACGCCACGAACGCCTTCCGGGCCTACCGCCGCCGGGTGCTGCTCGACTTCCCGATCGAGAGCCAGGGCGGGTTCGCCTACTCGCTGGAGATCACCGCCAAGGCCCACGCCGCCGGCCGGAAGATCGGAGAGGTCCCCTCGACCTGGCGCGACCGATCGGCCGGCCAGTCGCGCTTCCGCCTGAGCGCCTGGCTGCCGCACTACCTGAAGTGGTACGGCTACGCCCTGACCCACCGGCCTCCCCGGAAGCCGGCCGACGGCTGACGCCCAAGATCGGCCCCGTTCCGTGCGGCGATTGCCCGGGGGACCGGACCCGGGCCACCGCTCGGAGATCGGGCGGAACGGGCCGGGCGATCCCCCGAGCCGAAGGGGGCGGGCGTCAGCGGACGATGCGGGCCTCGGGCTTGGCCTCCTGGAGCTTGGCGACGGCCTCGTCACTGACCTCGGTGCCGATCAGGTAGAGGGTCTTCAACTGGGGAAGCTCGGCCAGGGTGGCCAGGCCGGCGTCGGTGACCTTGGTCTTGCTCAGCGAGAGCTCCTTCAGCTCGGGCAGGTCCTTCAGGCTGGCCAGGCCCTCGTCCCCCACGGCGGTGCCGGTGAGGAAGAGCATGTCCAGGCCGGGCAGCTCCTTGAGGTGCTCCAGCGCCGCTCCGGTGAGGGCGGGGGACATGATCGTCAGCGAGGAGATGGACTTGAGCTCCTTGAGCTTCGCGGCGGCCTCGTCGTTGAATTCGGGGTTGTCGATATAAACGACGTTCACCTCGGGCAGGGCTTTGAGCTTCTCCAGGGCGGCGGCGTCGCCGCTCCAGAGCTTCGGCAGGGTAACTCGGGTGGTTTTCGGGCCGTCGTCGGGCCCCTCGACGGCGACGCTGGCGCCGAGCTTCTCCAGCTCGAGGATGGCGACCTGAAGCTCCAGCTCGCCGACGCGCTTCTGCAGCTCGGCGACCTTGGCCTTCAGGGCCTCGGGGTCGTCGGGGTTGGGGGCGGGCTCCTCGGGCTTGGCCTCGGGCTCGTCGGCCTTCTTCTCCTCGTCCTGGGCGAAGGCCGACGTCGGGAAGGCGGCCGGGCAGATCAGCGGCAGGGCGAGCCACCAGGGGGCGAGGGCGGTTGCCAGGCGGTTCATCGTGGGTCGGACTCCCTGGGCGAGCGGTGGGGAGGGGCTGGGTGGAGTGCGGGCGCCGCGGCCTTCCGGTTCGGTCCGGCCGGGTCGCTCGGGGTTCAGGCTACTGGCCGAGCCGCTCCTTCGCAACGCCCGGCCCGGCCCTCGGCTGAGGGCAAGCCTCGGGATCGGCCGGCCCAATCGCCGGACCGGTCGGCTTCGAGCCGGGGCCCCCTCACGTCGAGGGAACTCCTTGGCGGGGGCGGCGGGGTCCGGACCCGGACGACTCGGCAAGCGGGCGGTCGAGCCGGAGGACTCGGCGCGAGGCCCGAGCCAGCCGGGGGAAGCGGCGGGCGGTGAAGTAGACCCAGCAGTGCCAGCGCGACCGGGCCAGGGCGAGGGCGTCCCGGAGCGGGGAGGAGGAGGGGGGGGCCCAGGAGCGATCGGCCTCGTAGCCGCGCCGGACCAGCCAGTCGCCGCCGAGGAGGCCGAGCAGGGCGAGCTCGCCGGGCGAAAGCGCCTCGCGCCAGCCGCCGACGCGGCCGGAGCGGAGGTGGTTGCCGTGCAGGAGCGTCTCCGGGTCGAGCCGGGTCGCCCGGGAGGGATCGGCCGGGGAGTCGTCCCGACCGGCCGAGGCCAGCCGGACGGCCTCGGCCCGGCGGCGGTTGGCCTCGGGGGAGTACGCCTCGGCGACCTCCTCGGCCTCCGCGACCGACAGGTCGATGCCGAGAAACCGGCCCAGCTCCAGCACGCCGGCCACCGGGTCGGCGACCAGATCCTCGTAGCGCTGCGCCAGAACGCCCGGCCGGGCCATCCAGAAGCGGTCGTTCTCCAGGATCCGGTGGACCAGCCCCTCGGCCATCAGCTCGTCGAACGACCGGCCGGCCTTGTGCCGCATCGAGTCGACCACGTCGCGCAGGTCTCGGTAGGAGTAGACGGCCAGCGCATCCCCCTCGGCCACGGCCCGGGCGAAGTTCGGGTGCTGGTCGTGGCACTTCAGGACCCGGAACCTCCCCCGGCCCGGCGCCGGGTCGTACCCCGATCCTTCCCGGTAGCCGAGCCGCTCCCCCCGGCGCCGCCACTCGATCAGATGGGCCACCACCTCGTACTGCCAGGTCGAGCAGGCCCGGTACATCCCGCAGCAGATGACATCCATGGCATCGCCTCTCCGTCCCTGATCGCCCCGGCCGCCCCTCCTCATCCCAAACGCCGCACGCTAGCCGATCCCCGGTCGGCGGTCCAGCCGGATCGCGCCCTCGATCCCGCCAACCCAGCGCCGGACGCGGGCGGTGCGCTGCGGTGCGCTGTGCGGCCGGTCCAGACACATTCCGCTCAAGTCCTTTTGAGAAAACCTCTTGGGACAACAAAACGCGGATCGGCACGCCCGCCCAATGGGTTCGCTCCGTCGCCCTTGCGTCCGACCGTCTGGGAGGCCGCGAGTGCCGGCCGCCTCCGCTCGGCCCTCCCGAAGCGACCGCTCCGGGCGGCGGATTCGGCGATCGTCCGGGAGGCTCGGGCTGCCCGGCGACGGGGCGGAATCGCGATCGGTGCGCCAGACCTCGCCGGCCGCCTCCCCGAGGCGTCCTCGTCATAACCTTTTTCTTTTCAACGAATTTTGGAAAATGTTATTCGCCGGATTTCGGGCCGCTTGGGTTCGTTCCGTCGGCGGGCGCACCGCGCCTCGGCGGGGAACAATGCTCGGCTGAGGGGCCGCCCTGGCGAGGGAGAGGTCGAGGGCTTTGAAGGTGTCTCGACTCAAGTTGTCAAAGATCGAGGCGGACGGGGAGCGCCCTGGCGTTCACCGCTCCCGTCGAGAAGATCGCGATCCGAGGGGGGGGCGGTCACAGGAATTCGAGCCGACCGATCCCGGAGGTTTCGGATCGAGGAGGCCTGGGAGTGTGGGGAGGGTGGGGTCGCCCCCCGCGTCGAGGGCCGGCCGGGACGGGGGGCGACACGATTCCAGCCTCCCGTCCGAGAGCCGAATCGGCCCGGACGAAGGTCGAGGCGAGGATCTCGGGCATCGGCCGGCGCTCCGGGAGGGAGGTTGGGGCTCAGGGGTCCCGGCGGGAGGGGGGGGCGGGGCGGTCCCCCTCGGCGGGGGGGGCGGCGGCGCCTCGGGGGGCGGCGGCGGGGGCCGGGCCGGCGGGGGGGGAGGCGGCCGGGGCGCCGAGGTTGACGATGCGGACGTCGGCGAAGAGGACGGGATCGAGGTTGTAGCGGGGTTCCCACTCGTCGGCCCGGATGCGGACGACGTCGTCGAGGAATCGGGTGAGGGGACCGGTGGCGCCGGGGGCGAAGCGGAGGAGGTTGGTGGCGGGCAGGCGGG
>NZ_RYZH01000089.1 GCF_003977685.1 Tautonia sociabilis
CCGCTGCCCCTACCAGGTCCTGGGCCTGGTGCTGCCGACCGCCGACTTCTGGGAGCTGCTGCAGGCCGACCCCGCCGCATTGACGCAACAACTGTCAACCCAACAGGATGGCGGATGAGACAGTGCCGGCCGTCACTGCCGCTCCCCACCCGTAACGACGGGCAGGGATTGCGGAAAGCCGGGGCGGCGCGGCGGCGGTTGGGACGCCTTGACCCGAGTTGACAGGCTCTCGGGGGTTCGGGTATATCCCTGGCCCAATCGGCCCATCGGCGAGGCCAGCCCGAGCGGACTCGGGCGCCACCGGCCGGGCTGACGGCGCCCGGGGCCGCCGAGCGATCGGCGGCCCGAGGAGGCGCCGGCATCGTGCAGGGACGCGGCCGCGGGGGGACGGACACGGGCTAGGGACGGCTCGGTCCCCCCGCCCCCCCGATGCGATCGGGGAGGGAGGCCGCCGGGCGGCCCGGGCCCCGGGCGACCGATCACGACGGCCCCGAGCGTCTCCCTTCGCCCCGGTCCCCGAGGCGTCCCCGGGCCGAGACTCGCCCGCACCGCATCGCCACGGAAGGGGAGCTCCCCATGCGGCTCGCCATGACCAGGATCGTCGCGCCGCCCCGCGCGCCCCACCGCCGGTACGTCCGCCAGCGGGCCGAGCCGGCGCCGGCGATCGCGCCCGCTCCCCGGCCGACCGGTCTTTATCCTGGCGAGCCGGAGACGTGCCGCCGCAGCCTCCGGCGCTTCACGCCGGTTTTGCTGCTGATGGGCCTGCTGGTGGCCGTGGCCGAGGTGTACAACCTCGAAGGCCGCGGGTTCCGCCTGCTGCTGGGCCTCGCCGCGGCGGCGCTGCCGGTGCACTATCTGCTGCCCTTCCGCTGGAAGAAGCCGTTCTTCGTGGCCGCCTCGGTGGCCGGGCTGGCGCTGGTCTTCGGCGGCCGGACGGCGGGGATCGTGCTGCCGGCGGCCCTGGGGCTGATCGGCCTGAGCGTGGCGCCGCTGCCGTGGCGGGTCCGGGTGCTGGGCGTGCTCGGCGTGGGGGCGGCGCTGGGCCTGGTGCGGGCCGGGGCGGTCGAGCTGTCCGGTCTGCCGTCGCCGGTCCTGCCCATCCTGGGCACTATGTTCATGTTTCGGCTCATCATCTTCCTGTATGAGTTGAAGCATGCCGAGCGGCCCGAGCCGGCGGCCGACGTGCTCAGCTACTTCTTCCTGCTGCCGAACTACTGCTTCCTGCACTTCCCGGTCGTCGACTACCGGACGATGCAGCGCGGCTACTTCTCGGCCGAGGTGCACGCCGTGCAGCGGGACGGCCTGCGGATGATGCTCCGGGGGTTCATCCACCTGCTGCTCTACCGCCTGGTGTACCACGAGCTGCTGATTTCGCCGGAGCAGGTGGCCGGCCCGGCGGGCCTGGCGCGGTTCCTGGTCTGCAATTATTTGCTGTATCTGCACGTGTCGGGACAGTTCCACGTCGCGTGCGGGATGCTTCACCTGTTCGGCTTCAAGCTGCCTGAGACGCACCACCACTATCTGCTGGCGACGGGCTTCACCGACTACTGGCGGCGGATCAACATCTACTGGAAGGATTTTATGGTCCGCGTCTTCTTCAACCCGGTCGCCTTTCGGCTGAAGCGACGGCCGCAGTGGCAGGCGCTGGCGGCGGCGACGGCGGTGGTGTTCGTCGCCACCTGGTTCCTGCACGCCTACCAGTCGTTCTGGCTGAGCGGGGAGTGGCACTTCAGCGTGCCCGACGCGCTGTTCTGGGGAGTGCTCGGGGCGCTCGTGCTGGTCAACGTCCAGCGCGACGCTCGGCGGTCCCGAGGCCGACGGCCGAGGACGGCCTCGGCGCCGACGACTTCGGGAGCCGTCCGGGCCGGGGTGGTGCGGGCGGCGAAGGTCCTGGGCACGTTCGCGACGATCACGCTGCTCTGGTCGCTCTGGACCAGTCCAAGCCTCGACTCCTGGCTGGCGATGCTCCGCCGGGGGCTGGGGTCGCCGTGACCCCGCCCCCCTCTCCGATTTTTCCCCCGACCGCCGAGCCCGACGGCACCATGACCGCACCGCGAACTCTCACGCCGCAGCTCGCCCTGTCCGCCGCCCTGCTCGCCTGGGGGCTGGCCCCGCAGGCGGTGCGCCCCCGGGCGGCCGACGCCCTGTGGCGCGAGGGCCCCAGCCGAGCCGACCTGGATCGGATGGAGGTCGGCTACTATGAACAGCTGCTCGACGCCGGCCGCCGGCTCGACCAGGAGGCGGTTCCTCCTCCCCCGCCGCCGTTCAAGGACGGCCCGCTGGCGCTGGGGGTGGGGGACCTGCGCGAGTGCGTCCTCCTGCCCGGCGTCCGCACGACGTTCCAGGGCGCCCGATGGTCGACCAACGCGCTGGGCCTGCGGGACCGCGATTGCTCGGCGGAGCGGCCGGACGGGACGTACCGGATCGCTCTGATCGGCGACTCGATCGGCGTGGGCTGGGGGGTGAACGACGGCGAGGGATTCGAGCCCAGGCTGGAGCGGGCGCTGGACGCGAGATCCGTCTCGGCCGGAGGGCCGAGGGTGGAGATCCTCAACCTTTGTGTTCCCGGCTACGCGCCGGGCCAGCGCCGGGAGCACCTGGAGCGGCTGGGGTGGTCGCTGGGGCCGGACCTGGTGCTGGTGCAGGCGACGGCGGCGGACGTGGGCTGGGATGAGCGTCGGCTCCGAGCGCTGCTGCCGGAGGGGATCGGCTGGGATTCGCCGATGTACCAGGGCGCGATCGAATCGGCCGGGCTGAGGCCCGGGGACGGGCCGGATCGGATCCGGGACGGGCTGAAGCCGAGGCGCCTGGACCTTCTGGACGGCGTGTATCGGACGCTCGTCTCGGATGCGAGGGCCCGGGGGGTGCCGATCGGCTGGGTGCTGCTGCCGAGGGTGGGCCGGGAGCTGGGGCCGTCGGAGCGTTCCCGGCTCGTCTCGCTGGCGGCCGGGGCGGGGTTCGACCCGGTGATTGACCTGTCCGACGCCTTCGACGGACTCGACGAGGCGGGGCTTGCCGTCGGGCCGAACGACTACCACCCGAACGCTGACGGGCACGCGATCCTCGCCCGTCGGCTGGAGGCCGCGCTGGCCGATCGGCCGGGCGTGCCCTGGACCGAACCGAGCGTCGCCAGCCGGCCGGGGGCGGCCGGGGGAGCCAGTCGCCGATGAACCGGAACGCGTCGACCCGAGCCCGAGTCTCGCTGCTGCCGGCCCTGCTCGCCTCGGGGGCGATGCTCGCCGCCGGGCTGGTGGACTGGCCCGCCGGCCGGGCAAGGACCGCGATGCAGGCGCTCCGCTCCGCCGAGCCCAACCGGGCCGACCGCGAGGCCAACGCCGGCGGCTATTACGAGGGGCTCATCAACCGCGGCGACCCCGAGGACCGCGCCTCCGACGAGGTGGCCCTCCGGCTGCTTGGCGCCCCTGACCGCTGGATCAGCTTCCACGACATGGGGGCGACCCACTACCTGCCCGACTCGTTCCTACAATTCCAGCTCTTCCCCAACGTCCAGCAGCCGGTGCTCGACCACGTCTTCACCACCAACTCCCTCGGCCTGAGAGACCGCGAGGGGTATGCCCCGAGCAAGCCGGAGGGGACGTTCCGGATCGTCCTGCTCGGTTCGTCGATCGACATGGGCTGGGGAGTGGACGTGGACGCCACCTACGAGAACTGGCTGGAGGACTGGCTCAACGCCAGGGCCGAGAAGATCGGCCTCGACCGCCGCTTCGAGGTGATCAACTTCGCCATGGCCGCCTATGGCCCGGCCCAGCGGCTGGAGCGCTTCCGCACGCTCGCCGCCGGGTTCGATCCGGACCTGGTGCTCTACTCGGGGACGATGCTCGATGCGCGGCTCTCGGAGATCCACCTCTGCGACCTGATCCGGTATCGGGCCGACCCGTCGTACGACTTCGTCCGCTCGGTGATCGCCGCGGCGAAGCTGACCGACTTGGAGACGGAGCTCGACCCCGAGGGGCACCTCCGGCGCCGGGCTCGGCTGAAGGCGAAGCTCTCGCCGTTCCTGTGGGTCCTCTGCGACGGCGCCGTCGGCGAGCTGGCGGACGAGTGCCGGTCGGCCGGGGTGCCGCTGGTTTACCTCGTCATCCCGAGGGCCGGGCTCTCGGACGCCCCCGGCACCCGGGACGAGGGGGTGGCCCGGCACGCCGAGATCGCCCGGCGGCACGGGATCCCGCTGCTCGACCTGACCGCCGCCTTCGACGAGGACGACGCCAACGCCCTCGCCCTGGCCCCCTGGGACGACCACCCCAACGCCGAGGGGCATCGGCTGATCTTCTACGCCCTGGCCCGGGCGCTGATCGCCGACGACGAGCTCTCCCGGATGCTCTTCGGCGCCGAGGGGGGCGGCCGGGTGCGGCCTCCAGGGGCGGAGGTCGGCCGGACCAGGGGGTGATCGGCAGGCGGTCTGCCGATTGGGCGGAGCCTGGAGGACCGAGAACAGCCGATTGGGCGGAGCCTGGAGGACTGACGACAGCGCCAACCCTCGGGATTCCGGGCCGAGGATCCCCGATCCTGGACTGGTGACGAGAACCTTCGCAATCGACGCTCCGGAATCCGGGGCCAGGACCACCGGCCTCCGGCGAGGAACCACCCCGCTCGGAACCACTTCGCTTGGCGCCCGAGCCCAAGACAATTCCCGTCGCGTTCTACTCCCATCGCTGCCCGTCAACGGATTGACGATCATGCAACCCAGAACGACCCAGCCGCCTCGCATTGCCTCCGAACGATCCTTCCCGGCCGGGGCCGACCTCGATCGCCTGAGGCCGGACCGCAGGGCCGACTCGGGGCCGCCGGCGCCTCGGCCGAGCCCGACGACGCCGAGGGAGGTGATCCACCTGGCGCAACTGCTCGAACGAGCGGTGATGAAGTGGCCCAACCGCACGGCGGTCGAGGGGGAAGACGGCCGGACGCTCTCCTACGCGGAGCTGGACCAGGCGGCCGACCGGCTCGACGCGAGGCTCGCCAGGTACGGCATCGGCCGGGGGGACCGGGTCGGGCTGTTGCTGCCGAAGTCTCCGGAGGCGGTGGCGGCGATCCACGGCATCCTCCGGTCGGGGGCGGCCTACGTGCCGGTCGACCCGACCGCTCCGCCGGCCCGAGGGGCGGCGATCCTGGCGGACGCCTTCGTCAAGGCGGTCGTCGTGGAGGCGGGCCTGGTGCCGGCCCTGGTCGGAGCGTGGCCGGGCCCGGGCCCCTTGCCGAGGCTGATCGTCGTGGGGGAGGGAGACGACGGCTCGGGGGCCTCCTGGGACGAGGTGATGGCCGACGGGGCGCCGACGCCGGACCCGAGCCCCCGACGAGACGACGACGTGGCGTACATCCTCTACACGTCGGGCTCGACCGGGACGCCCAAGGGCGTGACCCTGACGCACCGCAACGCGCTCTGCTTCCTGGACTGGTGCGTCTCGGCCTTCGGCGCCGAGCCGGGCCGGAGGTTCGCCTCGCACGCTCCCTTCCACTTCGACCTGTCGGTCTTCGACCTCTACGCCTCTTGCCGGTCGGGGGGCACGCTGGTGCTCATCGGCGAGGCGCTGGGGAAGGACCCGATCCGGCTGGGAGACTTCCTGGCCGGCCGTCGGATCGACGTCTGGTACTCGGCCCCCTCGATCCTCGCCCTGCTGGCCGATCACGGCCGGCTCGACCGCGAGGGGCTCTCCCCGCCGAGGCTGGTGCTCTTCGCCGGAGAGGTCTTCCCGATCCGGCCGCTGCGCCGGCTGCGATCGATCTGGCCCCATGCGACGTTCTGGAACCTGTACGGCCCGACCGAGACGAACGTCTGCACCGCGTACCGGATTCCGGAGACGATTGATCCGGACCGAGACGAGCCGTTCCCGATTGGCTACGTCTGCTCTCCGCTGCGGGCGAGGGTCGTGGACGAGCAGGGGGACGACGTGCCGGAGGGGGACCGGGGCGAGCTGCTCATCGCCGGCCCCCGGGTCATGCGCGGCTACTTCGGCAGGGACGACCTGACCGAAGCGGCGTTCATCGAGGCTCCGGACGGCACCCTCTGGTACCGGACGGGCGACCTCGTGTCGGACCTCGGCGGCGGCTGCTTCTCCTATCACGGGCGCCGAGACCGCATGGTGAAGCGCCGGGGGTACCGGATCGAGCTGGGAGAGATCGAGGCGGCGCTGGCTCGGGCCGAGGGGGTCGGGAGGGCCGCCGTGGTGGCGACGTCGACGGAGGAGGGGGTGCGGATCACCGCCTTCGTGGCGATGGAGGCCGGCCGCAAGGGCTCGATCATCGCCCTGAAGCGGCACTGCGCCAGCACCTTGCCCGTCTCCATGGTGCCCGACGCCATCCGGTTCCTGCCCTCCTTGCCGAGCACCTCGACGGACAAGCTCGATTACCGCCGCCTCCAGGAGATCGCCGAGGGCGAGACCCCCGGAACCGGAACCGGAGCCGGAGCCGGTTCCGAGGCGGCCTGATCCCCGCTTGGGAGTCCCGCTCCCGCCTCCCCCGCCCTCTCCCCTCCGGGCCGGGAGCCCGCGGCCGGCGCCCGAGCGCGGGGACGGAGGAGGAGCGCTCGCGGTCGCGATCGATCGCGACAGGGAGCGGCGACGGGAGCCCCGGGCGGCACGGGGAGCCGAGGGATCGGGATCCGCCGATGGGGAAGACCGGGAGGGGCCGATTGTGGCGGTCGCCGGGGTCGTGTCGACGTCACGGTTTGCCCAGGCGGACGGCCTTCCGGGATCGCGACGATCGATAGATTGTGTCGTCGTAAATCCTTACAGGAAAAGGAGCAAGACGTTCAAGGGGGCGTCGGGGGATGACGATACATCAGGTGGCTCGCCAAGGTCACGCCGCGGCGAGGACTCGGGAGCATCAAGATCCAGAGGGGTGCCCTCCGATCGGTCGGGCCGGAAGGCCCCGGACGCCGGGAACGTCCGCCGGGGTGGGGCGCCAGTCACTCGAATCGCGACGGGACCGGTCGGCCGACCGAACGGGCCGGCTCCCGATCGGACCGCAATACAGAGGAGTACGACCTCCCATGTCGAAGCGCCTGACGATGAGCGTCTCCCTGGCGTTCGCCCTCGCCATGTCGAGCGGCGTCGCCCTCGCCGGCGGCCACGGCGGTGCCTTGCCGGCCCCTCAGGGCCTGGCCCCCAGCCCCCAGGGCGTGATGGCCGCTCCCCAGGGCTACGTCGAGTACGCCGAGCCCTGCCCCCCGAAGCACTGCGGCTTCAAGCTGCCGGAGATCTGCCTGCCGAAGCTGCACATGCCCAAGATCTGCATGCCGAAGATCTGCCTGCCGAAGATCGAGTGCGCCCCCAAGTGCTACGAGTACGAGTGGGTGCTGAAGAAGAAGCGCTGCGGCGGCGGCCTGCTGGGCGCCTGCCACAAGCACGATGAGTGCGGCTACGGCGAGGTCTACGCGACCGAGCAGTACGCCAGCCCCCAGGCCGCTCCGGCCTATCCCACCGGCCAGGTCTACGGCGCCGGCCAGATGACCGCCCCCGGCACCATGGAGCCGGCCCCGGCCGTCGAGACCGACGAGGCCCCCGAGGCCCCGGTCGTCCCCAGCGCCTACGGGCGGCTCGGCTCCTCGCTGTTCGGCACCACCCGCTGAGCTGAGCAGCCTCCGATTGGCGGGCGGCCGGCCCGGGCTCTCGGCTCTTGCCAGGTCCCAGGACGGTCGGGCATGATGCACACCCCCTGATCCCCCACCACACGGGGCGGTCCGCCGAGAGGCGGCCCGCCCCGCCCGCGTTTGCGCCCCTCGGCTCGGCTCGGTTCGGGGAGCGGCTCCAGGCTCGCCCGGCTCGCTGGAGGGGGAGGCCCCCGCCGCTGGGAGCAATGCGATCGACCTGGGGGGGGCCGGCCGCGGTTGACAGAATCGGGAGATTGGCGGATAACCCGCCTGCTCGGGAGCAGGGCCCTCGGCCCGGTCGGACTGGGGCGGGAGGCCCCGGCGATCGGCCGTCGCCGGGGGGTGCCGGTGGATCGGGTCGCGGGCCGCGGCCGTCCCGGGCGATCGCTCGAGGGGGCAGGGCGAGCATGCGGAGCGACCAGCTCGAATCCGGCGGATCCAGGCCACCCTCGGCGATCGGGGGCGGTCGGCTGATCGATCGGCTTGGCCCGGTCGGCCGGTGGATCCGGGGCCGTCGGGCCGCCCCGTGGCGCGTGGCGGCGCTGGCGGTGGCGGCGAGCCTGGCCGCCGCAGGCTCAGTGGCCGTCTTCTCGCCGCAGTCGGATCGGGTCGAGTGGCTCGACGGCGGGAGGCAATTCGCCCCCGACGAGGTCGAGGCCATGGCCTCGGCGCTGGCGATCAAGGGGATCGCCGCAAGGGCCGACGACTGGGGCCGGATCGGCGTCGAGCCGGCCCGGCTGGCCGAGGCGCAGAAGGTGCTGGAGCAGCAAGGGCTGGGGCGGAAGCCGCTGATCCAGGAGCTGGACGACCCGGATCGGCCGTCGCTGCTGGACGACTCGGCCAGCCGGGCCGATGTCTTCCTCCGGGCCGAGGCGAGGAAGGTGGAGCGAGCGCTCGACGGCGTGCCGGGGATCGGCTCGGCGGTGGTCGTGCTCAAACCGAAGCCCGGGCGCCCGGCCTTCGCCTTCGCCAAGCCGGAGGTGGCCGGCGCGGGGGTCCGCCTGCGGGCCGAGCCGGGCCGGACCATCTCGCCGATGACGGTCGAGCGCGTGCTCAACGTGGTGACAACCTTCACGCAACTCGACCCCGAGGCCGTCACCATCATCGATGCCCAGGGAGATGCGCTGCTCCGGGCCGGCGACCGAGGCCACGCCCTCAGCATGCGGGCCGAGGCCCGCGCCCGGGCCTGGGAGGCGGCCATCGCGGAGGAGCTCTCCCGGGTCGTCGACGGCGCCCGGGTGGAGGTCCGGCTGGAGGGGCCCCCGATCGGCGATCGGGGGGCCGAGGCCCCGGAGGCCGGCTCGGCCGCCGTCTCCCAGGGGGTCGTCGCGGTGGTGCCGAACGGGCCGATGTCGCTGGATCGTCCCCCGGCCGCCGCCCGGGGAGCCGGGACCGTCGAGCCAGGGGCCGGCTCCAGTTCGGGGCCGGGACCGGGATCGGGGGAAGACGCGATTCCCGGGCGGGCGAACGTGCTGGTGGAGGTTCCCGCGTCGTACTACCTGGCTCGGCACGAGGCCTTCGCCGACGGAGAGGAGCCGGGGAGGGAGATCCTCGACCGGTTCGTCGCGTTCACCGAGGAATATGTTCGCTCGATCGTCGCCCACGTGATTCCCGAGGAATCCCTGGGCCGGCTCCAGGTGCTGATGCTCCCGCTGTCGAACGACGAGGCGGGACTGGCGGAAGAGCGGGGGCCGGCCGGTCGTCGGGGCTGGGCCGGGCCGTGGTGGGCGCCGGCGGCGGTTGTCGGCGGAGGGGCGGCGCTGGCGCTGCTGGCCGCGGCCGGCGGGTGGCTGCCGGGGTTCCGCCCCGCTCCCCGGGCGCCGGCCGAGCCGGGGGCCCCTCGCCCTCACCTGATGCCCTCGCTCCGGGACGACGACACGCCCGGGCCGGCCGACCGCGTCCGGGAACTCGTCCGCCGCGACCCGTCGGCCGCGGCCGCCGTGCTGCGCCGTTGGGTCGATCAGGGAGTGGACGCATGAGCAAGGAATTGCGTCGCGATCCCGCCGAAACCGTCTCCCCCACCCCCGGTCCCGGGCCGGGGCCCGCCCCCGTCTCGGCCGCGATCGCGCCGATCCGGAAGGCGGCGATCCTCGTCGTCAGCCTGGAGCAGCCGCTGGCCTCGAAGCTCCTGGCCGAGCTCGACCGAGGAGCGGTGGAGGCGGTGACGCTGGAGATCGCCCGCCTGGAGCGGATCGATCCGGCCGAGCAGCGCCGGGTGCTCAATGAGTTCTTCGACCTGGGCATCCGTCGGCTCTGGTTCTCCTTCGACGACCTGGACAAGCTTGACGCCCGAGACCTCCGCGCCGCCTACCACGACGAGGATGCTCCGCTCTGGGCCCTGGCCCTGGCCGGGGCCGCCCGGCCGATTCGGGAGGCGGTGCTCGGCGCCCTGCCCGGCGAGTCGGCCGCCGCGCTCCGCGCCGCGATGGAGGGGCTCGGCCCCTTCCGCCTCGACGACGCCGAGTCCGCCCAGGCCGAGCTGGCCGAGCACCTCCGCCGCCTGCATGACCGAGGCCTGATCACCCTCCCCGAGCCGGCGGGGAGGGAGGCGATTCTGGTCTGAGCCGGCTCGTCGAGGGGGAGGGCCGCGGCGGGACAGCGGGGAGAGCGGTGTCGGGGACCGAGGGGATCGGCAGGGAGGCCGGGGGATGGCGAGCGGCCTGGACGGGACGATCAGCCTGGTGGCGACGGCGGTGCTGGCGGCGCTGGGGGTCGCGGTGCTGGCGGCGGGCCGGCTGAGGCCGGGATCGGGAGGCGGGATGCTGCGGGTCGTCGGTCGGGCGCAACTGACCGGCAAGCACGCGGTCTACCTGCTCCGGGCCGGCGACCGGACGCTGATCCTCGGGATCGGCCCCCAGGGGCCGCCGACCCTGCTGGGAGAGCTGGATGCTGCGGGAGAGCCGGCCGGGTTCCCGCCCGGGGGCGGGGACGCGGCGGGGAAGCCGCCGGGAGGAATCGCGTGAAGCGATCAGGATGCGTCTATGCCGTCCGGCTCGTCGCGATCGCCCTCGGGGTCGCGGTCGCGCCGGGGGGGCTCGGGCTCGGGGCCGGCCGCCTCTGGGCGGCGGGGGACGGGCCCGCTCTCGGGGCGATCTCGGGAGGGGCGCGGGAGGGACCGTCGCTGATGGGCCTGGACCCGTCGCTGTTCGAGGTGGGGACGATCGACGAGGCGGTCTCTCCCGCGTCGACCCGGCCGATCCCCGACGAGGGCGTCGGCCCGACTCCCACCGCTCGGGAGGAGCTGGAGCGGGCCGCCCGGACGGTGGGGCTGTTCGCGGCGGTGTCGCTGGCGCCGGTGGCGGTGCTCATGGCGACCGCGTTCGTGAGGATCAACGTCGTGCTGCTGCTGCTCCGCCAGGCGATCGGCAGCCCTCAGGTGCCGGGGAACCAGGTGGTCACGGTGCTGTCGCTGCTGCTGACGGCCCTGGTGATGGCGCCGGCCGCGGAGTCCGTCTACCGAGACGCGATTCGGCCCTATGCCGACGGCGAGTTGCCGGCGGAGGAGGCGTGGCGGATCGGGTCGGGTCCGATCAAGGCATTCATGGTCGATCAGATCGAGCGCACCGGACACCGCCACTACCTCGAGGCGCTCGAGGCCCGGATCCGGCCGGCGGACGGGGAGGAGACGCCGGGATTGGCCGAGGGGACCGCCCCCGGCTCGCTCCCGATGCGGGCGGTGGCGCCGGCGTTCCTGATCAGCGAGCTGACCACGGCGCTGTGGATCGGCTTCCTGATCTACCTGCCGTTCCTGGTGATCGACCTGGTCGTGTCGGCCGTGCTGGCGGCCACGGGGCTGATCATGCTGCCGCCGACCCAGGTGGCGATGCCGCTGAAGCTGGCCGTGTTCGTGCTGGCCGACGGCTGGTGGCTGGTGGCCGACGCCCTGCTGCGGACTTTCGCCCTCGGCTCCCCCGGGGCCGGCTGATCGATCGTCCGATCTCGAACTTCGATCCCGCAGGAGGCGGTCGATGGACGACGCGGTGCTTGTGGGAGCGGCCCGGGAAGCCGCCCGAGTGGCCCTGCTGCTGGCGGCCGGGCCGATGGGGGCGGCGCTGGTGGTCGGTGTGCTCGCGGCGCTGGGGCAGGCCATGACCCAGATGAACGAGCCGACCGTGGGGCTCGTCGCCCGGCTGGGCGCCGTGGCGGTGGTGTCGGTGCTGCTGCTCCCCTGGTTGCTCTCCAGGTGGTTGGAGTTCGCCTCGGGGATGCTGGGAGGGTTCCCGGAGCTGATCGGGTGAGGGAGGGAGAATCGCTGATCGTGGAAGCCTGATCCGGGGGGCGGAGGCGATCGACTCCGGCGGCGGGGCCGATCGGAAAACCAGGGGGAGACGCGCTGCCGGCCCCCCCGATCTTCGACTCATCGGCCCTTCCAGAATCCCGAGACCCGCCAGCGGCCGTCGGTTGTTTTTTTGTCATCATGTTCTTGTTTGACGTCAGTGATCCCGACGGGAACGACGCACCATGCCCGAACCCTTCGGCGAACTTCTCGGCGGGCCGGCGGCCTTCGCGATCATCCTGGCGAGGGCGGGGGGGCTGGTGTGGGCGCTGGCCTGGCTGGTGGGGGCGGGGGCGGGGATGAGGGGGAGGATGGCGGCGGCGGGGCTGATCGCGGTGGCGGTGGCCCCGGTGGTGGCGGACGGGCTCGATGTGCCGGCCGACGCGCTCGAGCTGGGGGGGAGGGTGGTGGTCGAGGCGCTCTCGGGGGCGGCCCTGGGGATGGCGGCGGGGCTGATCGCGGCGGCGGCTCGGCTGGCGGGGG
>NZ_RYZH01000008.1 GCF_003977685.1 Tautonia sociabilis
CCCCCCCCCCGCCGGCCTGACGACCTCCCCCCTTCCCGATCCCCCCCTGAAGGCCAAACTCCCCCCTCCCCCTCGCGATCCCTTCACCCGGATCCCGCCCATTCCCAATCCTGTTGACAACGGCCCGTCAATTCGGGGACGTCCTCCGTCCGCCTTCGATCGCACCGCCCCCGATCGCCCCCGACTGCTCGTTGGCAATCCGACCGACCTCCAGGATCGAGAGCTACACCCTCAGCCGGGAAGCCGGATCGTTGACTTGATGGCAACGGGCGAGCGATGTTTACTAGAAGGTTGCGAACGTTGTTCGTGGACGCGGAGTCGGAGTCCCCGGACGATACCGACCATGAAGTCCGAGGAATGGGCGACTTTGATCCAAGAGGCCAGCGCCCAGGTGCCGATTGTTGTCAAAGCGCTGACGTACCGACGGTCCTGGGATTCCGCATGTCGCCCGGTGCAACTCAGTTGCGATGATGGGCACGATTATGTCGTGAAGGGGTCCCAGGTCGGTCGATCGGCCTTCAACGATCAGGTGGTCGGTCGAATTGCCCGGGCTCTCGGTGCCCCTGTCGCCGACGTCGGCCTGGTGGAGGTCGTACCGGAGCTGATCCAGATCAATCGCGACATGATGCACATGGCACCGGGGCTGGCCCACGGGAGCAAGTTCATCCCCGACTGTACCGAATGCCTCTGGTTCCAGTACGTCGACTTGCCGGAGAACCGCTCGCGGTTCGCGTTGCTCTCGGTCCTGTACGGGTGGATGGTCAGCGCGGAGAAGCAGTTCTTCTACGCGACGAATCCCCCAAACGTGGTGTACTCGTTCGATCATGACGCGTTCTTCCCAGGAGGACCCGCTTGGTCGGCCGAAAGCCTCGCCTCGGCCTTGGCCTCGTATCCCGACGTGGACGACGTGATCGTGACTCAGTGCGGGTTGAGGCGTAAGGAGCTCTGTGGCGCGGTGGGCTTCTTGCAGCGGATCACGCCCCAGATCATCGCGTCCGCCATTGGAGCGGTGCCAACAGGCTGGGGATCGGTAAGCGATGACGAGCGGGTCTCCCTGGCACAGTACCTCTGGGAGCGCTGTCAGACCATGCGGTCTTGACGGCGACACGATCATGGCCGCCTTCTACACCGTCATCCAGTTCGTCCCCGACCCGGTCGCGGACGAGCGCGTCAACGCCGGCGTCATCGTCTTCGACGGCGAGAGGGTCCGCGCACGCTTCATCGAGAACTGGGGGCGGTTGCAGCGCTTCGGCAACAAGGACGTCGGCTTCCTGAGGAACTTCGCCCGTGAGTTCCTCGACCGTTGCCAGGACAGCGTTCCTGAGGGTCGCGTCACCGAGCAGACCATCCGGGACATGGCCTCGACGTGGAGTAGCTTGATTCAACTGACGCCCCCTCGGGGATCGCTGCTCGACCTCGATGCCCTGCTCAGGGACGCAGAGGATCGATTCCTGGCGAACGACCGGCGCACGGGGACGCGGCCCTTCACGAAGCACCACATGAAGAAGTTCGCCATTGAGGCCGCGCGACTGGCGTTCGTCCAGAGAGGCGGTCCCGAGGCGCGGCGCCTCGTTAGGCGTGATTTCGCGATCACCGGGGAGGTCGAGGAGCACCCCTTCTCTCTCGCCATCGCCAACGGCAGGCCCTTCGTCGCTGCTGAGGTCTTTTCCTTCGTCGGTGCCGACGTCAAGAGCCAGGAGAAGGACGTGAGGGCAACCGCCTGGGCTTTCGACGACGTCCGCAAGCGCCACCGAGACATGGCGCTCGCCGCCCTGGTCCTACGCGGCGAGGAGCCGACTCCTGCATTCGAGGACGCCCAGAAGGTCTTTGGCAGTCTGGACGTTGAGGTTGTCTTGAAGGATTCCGTCGATGAGTGGGCGGACAGGGTCGCCGGCCGCGTTCTCAAAGAGGTCTGATACGGGCAGTCGCCTTCTCACTTCGAGAACATCCCCATCTGGTCGGCCGGGGGCGATGACTTCTTCTATCGAGGGGCCCTCTTGCCCCGCCCTCCGGCGGCGGCACCGCCCATGCGCTCCTGCTCAGCGCGCCAGCGGTTGAGTTCGAGCAGGCGGGCGAGAACTTCGTCGCGGACGTCGTCGGGCCAGCGGGAGCGCCAGGGCTTCCTGCGGCGCCGGCGGCCGGTCGGTTCCTCGTCCTCCTCGGAGTCGAGCAGGAGCTCGTAGGCGGCCGACGCGGCGAGGTCGTGCCAGCCGATGGCTTCGAGGACGGCTGTGTCCATTTTGGAATGCAGCTCGCGGAGCTTGAGGACCTCGGGCGAGTGTTCCTCGGGGCCGTGGAATCGGTTGTAGGGCCTGGTCATGCCCTGTTCTTGTGGATCATCAACTCGGCACGGAAGTCGTCGTCTGTCTGGCCGTCGGCTTCGAGCGTCGGGCTCGTCTCGCCGTGTGACGGGAAGGGGAAGGTCTCGAAGCAGTCGGAGGGGGGGTAACGCATTTCGTCCTTCATCCACGTCGCAAAGAAGCGTGACGTGCGCCCGAGCAAGACTCCCTGTTCTCTGTTCTCGTGCACCTGACCAACATATTCTTTTGTTCAATTATGAGAGATTGCCGTCGCGGTCAGCGGACTGCGACACTCCCCGAAACGAGGACGTCGCCTGGGGGGGCGTGCCGGATCGGGCCGTCGAGGTCGGCAGACCGACCGGGCCGAGGGCCTGATGGAGAAGGTCGAGCACTGCTTCGAGGCCGGCGTCGGCCTCGTCTGGGTCGTCGACCCGAGGAGGCGGATCGGGCTCGTCTTCGAGGGGTTCGACCGCCCGGCCGCCGACCCGTCCTGTTCTCGACAGCGCGCCCGCCCCTGCTCGGGGCGATTATAATGTGCGGGCCCGATCGCCGGGGCCGGGGGGACCGGGGCCGGGCGATCGGCGAGACCGACCGATCCCCGAGTCCGGAGCCCGCCATGATCCCCGCGCCGCTGGTGTTGCCCCTGACGCTCGCGATCCTCTCCCCGGCCGACGACGGCCCCGATCCCGCCCTCGGCGACACCCTGCGCATCAACCAGCTCCAGGTCATCGGCACCCACAATTCGTACCACCTCGCCCCCCTGCCGGCCGTCAGGGCGCTGATCGACGCCGCCAGCCCGGGGAGGGCCGAGGGGCTCGACTACTCCCACCCGCCTCTGGCCGAGCAGTTCGGCCGGTTGCGGATCCGGCAAATCGAGCTCGACGTCTTCGCCGACCCCGACGGCGGCCTCTTCGCCAGGCCGATGGCCAGGCACTCCCTCATCGCCCTCGGCAAGGATCCCGGCCCCGACCCGAACGCGGGAGGAGTGCTCGACGCCCCCGGCCCGAAGGTGCTGCACGTCCCGGACATCGACTACCGCACCACCGCCCCCACCCTGGCCGACGCCCTCCGCCAGGTCCGGGACTGGTCCGAGGCCCACCCCGATCACGTCCCCATCCTCATCCTCGTCGAGCTGAAGGACGGCCCCATCCCCGGCCTCACCCCGCCGAGGCCGATCGACGACGACGCGATCGAGGCCGTCGAGCAGGTCATCCGCTCCGCCTTCGATTCTGATCACCTGATCACCCCCGACTCCGTCCGGGGCGACGCCGAAACGCTCCGAGACGCGATCCGATCCCGAGGCTGGCCCCTCCTGGCCGACTCCCGGGGCAAGATCCTGCTGGCCCTGGACAACACCGACGCGATCCGAAACCGCTACCTCGACGGCCACCCCTCCCTCTCCGGCCGCCTCATGCTCGCCGACGCCGGCTCGGCCGACCACCCGGCCGCCTCCTGGTTCAAACGGAACGACCCGATCGGGCAGTTCGACGAGATCCGGGAGCTCGTCCGTCTCGGCTTCCTCGTCCGCACCCGGGCCGACGCCGACACCCGGCAGGCCCGGTCGGGGGACACCTCCCGTCGGGATCGGGCCCTCGCCAGCGGCGCCCAGTATGTCAGCACCGACTACCCCGAGCCCGACCCCCGCTTCAGCGACTACCGAGTCGCCCTCCCCGGTGGGGCCGAGGCCCGCGTCAACCCCGTCTCCGGCCCGGTCGCCGTCGGCGACGACCGCCCCCGATGACCGCCCGAGCCGCCCCCCCCCCCCCCCCCCCCCCCCGAGAACTCGCCATGCCCCCCGCCTCCCGGACCGAGTCGACCGTCCCCCTGCGGATCGCCGTGCTCGGCAACGGCACCAAGCCGGAGGTCGTCGCCGAGGCCAGCCGGCTCGCGACGGCGATCGGAAGGCGGCCTGGCCTGGTGCTCACCGGCGTCGACCTCGGCGACGACTCCGACCTCACCTCCCTAGAGGCCGACGTCGCCCTCGTGCTCGGCGGCGACGGCACCGTCCTGCACACCGCCCGGCGCATGGGAGACTGCCCCATCCCCGTGCTCGGGGTCAACCTCGGCCGCCTCGGCTTCCTGGCCGACCTCGCCCCCGCCGATTTCCTCGGCCGCCTGGACGACCTCTGCACCCGCCGCTTCACAATCGACAACCTCATGACGCTCGATTGCACCATCCGGAGCCCCGACGGCCGGTCGACCACCTACCGAGGGCTCAACGACGTGGTGCTCCGGGCGGCTCCGCCGTTCCACCTGATCGAGCTGGGGCTTCGGATCGACGGCGAGAGCGTGATCAATTACCGGGGGGATGGCCTGATCCTGGCCACTCCGGTCGGCTCGACCGGCCACAGCCTCTCGGCCGGCGGCCCGATCCTGCCGCCGGACGCCCAGATGTTCGTCGTCACCCCGATCTGCGCTCACACGCTGACCCAGCGTCCCTTGATCGACGCGGCGCACAAGTGGTACGAGGTCATCCCCCGCCAGTCCGAGCGGCAGGCCATCACGGCCGTCGTCGACGGCCAGATCCAGCAGCCGATCACCCCCGGCGACCGCGTGGCCGTCCGCCGCGGCGAGTCTCCGTTTCCCATGGTCCGCCTGCCCGGCCACTCCTTCTACCGGACCCTCCGCAACAAGCTCGGCTGGGGGGCCGACCCGGCGCTGGACCGCCGCTCCGGCGCCGGCCCGGGGTGAGGAGGGCGGGCCATGCCGGAAAACGCCCAACGCCAGGGGACGGGATTTGCGTACCGGTTGATGGCCAGCGGGGCCGAGGCCGAACGGCCCGACGCCCCGACGACCGCCCGGAGGCCCGGTGCCCGGCACCGCCCGGGGGCCCCGGCGGTCTCCCCGCGTCCGACCCGGACGCGACTGGACCTGCCCAGGAGTCGCACCACGATGTCTGACCTGCTCAAGCGCCTCGGCCTGCTGACCAGCCTCGCCGCCTGCCTCGCCCTCGCCGGCGTCGGCTGCGGCGGCGAGCCCGACGACATCAACGACGGTACCGGCGAGAGCCTCGAGCTCCCCGAGTCCTCCCCCGACGCGCTCCCCCCGACCGACCTGGAGCCCGAGGGCGGCATGATGATGGAAGGCCCCGAGGCCACCGAGCCGGCCCCCGAGCCCGAGCCCGCCCCGGTCGAGCCCGCCCCCGAGCCCGAGCCCGCCCCCGAGCCCGAGCCCGCCCCCGAGGAGCCCGCCCCCGAGGAGCCCGCCCCGGTCGAGCCCGAGCCCGCCGAGCCCGGCACCGAGCAGCAGCCCTGACCCTTCAGGACGGCTCCCGACCAGGTCCAAGCCCCCGCGCCCTCGAACCCGGCCCATCGGCCCGGTTCGGGGATCCGGGGGCTCGGATCCGACACCCTCCCCCCCGGCCGACCGCCGGGGGCCCGTCACAACCAATCCAGGCCCCGAGCCCCGAACCCCGAGCCCCGAGCCCCGAGCCCCGAGCCCCGAGCCGAATGGTCCACTCCGAGTCGTTCACGATCCCGACCCGAGGCCGGGGGACGGTCGAGCTCACCGACCGGGTCCAGCAGGCCGTCGCCTCGTCCGGCGTCGGCGTCGGCCTGTGCTCGGTGTTCGTCCACCACACAAGCGCCTCGCTGATCATCTGCGAGAACGCCGATCCGAGCGTCCGCTCCGACCTGGAGCGCTACTTCGCCCGCCTCGTCCCCGACGGCGACCCCCTCTTCCGGCACACGCTCGAAGGCCCCGACGACATGCCGGCCCACGTCCGATCGATTCTCACCCAGGCGTCGCTCTCGGTCCCCGTCTCCGGCGGCCGCTGCGACCTCGGCACCTGGCAGGGCCTCTTCCTCTGGGAGCACCGCGCCGACGGTCACCGCCGACGCATCACCGTCACCGTCGTCGGCGACGCCCCCTGAGCCGTCCTCCCCAACGCAAGGCACCCGGGGCGGCGAGCCGACCCGGATGCCTTGCGGATCCCGGCGCGGCGCCTTGAATCAACATCAAGGCGCATCCTCATCGATCAAGAGCCTTGTGCGCCGACGGGATCCGCCTTCGCCTCGGCGGCCTCGCAGCAGTCGCCGCACCCATCACCACAGCAGTCGCCGCACCCGTCACCACAGCAGTCGCCGCACCCATTACCAAAGCAGCCGCCGCACCCATCACCACAGCAGTCGCCGCACCCGTCACCACAGCAGTCGCCGCACCCATTACCACAGCAGCCGCCGCACCCGTCACCACAGCAGTCGCCGCACCCGTCACCACAGCAGTCGCCGCACCCGTCACCACAGCAGGTGGCGCACTCGTCACCGCAGCAGGTGGCACACTCGGCGCCGCGGCAAGCGCCGTTACCGATTGCCTTCGACGACGACGCCTTCACCGTCGAGCAGGAGGCACAGGCCGAGGCGACGGTGGTCGAGACGGCAATGGTCGGCGAGGCGCTGCCGGAGGCGACCCGGAGGACGACCACCTTCGCCTCCGAGCAGCAGGCCGGAGCGGCCGGGGCCGCGGCGACCTTGACTCCCGAGGAGCAGGGCGACTCGGCCGCGATTGTCGGGGCCGCCGTCGCCTCGGCGCCCCCCTCGGCGGCCGGGGCCGCGTCGGCGGCGCCGCACACCCCGGCCGAGGGGGCCGAGACGGTCTCGACCCGGGCCTCGGCGGCGCAGCACGCCTTCTCGACAGCCTCGGCCGTCTTCTCCTCCGAGCGGCAGGCGGCCCCGCCGCCCGGGTCCGAGGGGGCAGCGAAGGCGAGGGCACAGGCGCACAGCCAGGCGGCTGGCGCAACGGCGAACATCAGGCGATTCATCGCTCGATCCTCCGAACAGAACACTGGATCTCAGGGACACGCGATTCCGGTCACGGCGGGCATCGCGCGGTCGTCAACCGCGGACGGGGAGCGGGCCGACCCGGCGGCCCGGCGGGCACGAGGCCCGGACTCAAGCCGGCGCCGGCTTGAGTCCGGGTACGCCCCGCGAGCGGTCCGTCGGCGAGGGCTCACCGCAACCCCGTCGATCCGATCGTCAGCCGTCCTCGAGCTTCGGGATCCCTCGTCGTGAGGACGCGGACGGCGATCGGAAGCCCGGGGATCCGGGCCGACCTGTCAGGCGACAGCCGGGGGGATCGCCGCTAATTCCGGAGTCGCACGGTCTGGAGATACAGCGGGAGCTTCGAAGGGGCCGGCCGATCGCGGCCGGCAAGGACCAGCAAGGCGGCTCGGACCGACGGGGAACGGCCCAGCCCGATCAGTTCGGCAACGCGGGCCTTGGCCTTGGCCCGGGTCTCCCCGAGCCGGAGCGAGCGATCGGCGACCGCCTGCGACTCCCCGGGGGCGCAACAGCAGGACACGATCCTCGATCGGCAGGAGGAGTGCGGCCCCATGCCGTCCGGTGTCGGCTCCTTAGGCCGATCCGAGAGGACCGGCCGAGGAGACTCGTCCTGGCAGCAGCGACGAGGGGATCGCGGGGAACTCGCAGAGGATCCGGCGAGGCCGCTGGAGGACTCCGCCTCCCGCATCGCGCAGCCTTCGGCGCCAGGGCCGACAGGGGCGCACATCCCGAGCAGCACGCCCAGGACGACCCCCACCCGGCATCGGCGTCGCTTCGCCATCACACTGAGTCCGGAAATGCCTGATGCCTCCGGCGTCCGCTTCCATCAGGATCATAGATGAGCCCGGATCGGGCGTCAATCACGATCGGCCCCGGAGGCGGACGACTTCATCCCGGTCTTACGACGGAGGAGCGCCGGAGGTTCGCGAAGATCGATCGGGAGGGGAAATTGGGTCGGGAGCGGGAGGCCGGACGCTCGCCTCCGATGGGGAGAGGGCAGGACGGCCGGGGTGGATCCGCCCCAGGAACGCATCGAGGATCGCGTCGACCTCCTCGTCCCCGGCGATCAGGCTGCGGAGCGCCTGGGAGAGGGCCCGCTCCCGGTCCGGCCACAAGGGATCGGCCGGCCGGAGGACGGCCGAGGCGAGGGCGATCGAGGAGGCGCGGCGGAGCCCGTCGGGCAGCCCGTCGAAGGCGTCTTGCCGCACGGGGATCCAGTGAAGCCAGCCGGCCAGCTCCCGCTGCGTGCGGGCCTCGACCAGCAGGGAGGCGAGCCGGCGGGCCAGCTCGGGGTTCGGGGCCTCGACGGGAATCGCCAGCACGTCTCCCCCGAGCACGTGGAACCGCTGCCAGCCCGGGTAGACGGCCGGCAGGCGCCTCCGATCGCCGGGCTCCCGGGCCCAGGGGCGATCGCCCGAGGTCCAGTTGCAGGCGAGGTCCACCTCCTCGCAGTCGAGCAGGTCGCGGACCCGGTCGAACCCGGCGTCGATCGACTCGGGGTGCAGCAGCGGCTTCAGCGATCGGAGGGCGTGGAACGGCCCGGCGAGCGCGGCCCGGTTCCAGGCCCTCGGGTCGGTGCCGATCACCTCGCAGAGCGTGGTGGCCGCCGGCTTCCCCGCTCCGGCCTGCAGAACAACGCGGGGGGCCCGGTACTCCAGGCGGAGCCGGCGCGCGACCTCGACCAGCTCCTCCAGGTCGGCCGGCGGACTGCGGCGCAGCGCTCCCCGGAACGGCCGGTCGTCGAAGTAGCCCAGCCGCACGCCGACCCGAAGCGGAGCGAACCGGGCCGGGCCGCCGCCGGGGGCGGTCAAGCGGTGGAGGGGGGGGAGCAGGGTCGGCGGGGGGGCCCACTCGGGCCCGAGATCCTGCACCAGCCCGGCGGCGTCCATCGCGCCGACAAGGTCGTTGTCGCAGGCGATCAGGTCCCACTGCACCCGGCCTCGCCCGACCATCCGAGAAAGCCGCTCGAACTGCTGCCCCGAGTCGATCGGCCGCAGGACAATGCGCGCCCCCAGCCTCGGCTCCAGCGACCGGATCAGGTCGTTGAAGGCGATCAGCTCGTCGTCGGCCAGGTCGACGGCCAGCACCACCCGATCGCTCGGCCCCCGGCGGTCGAGCAGCAACTGGAGGCAGACCAGGAACAGCAGGCCCGCCAGCGCCGGCCAGAGCACGTCGCCGACACGGTGGCCAATCTCCCGGACGCGATCCGGCCCCAGGCGCACGAACAGCATCAGCCCCGAGGCCATCGCCAGCGCCAGCACCAGCGCCGCGGCCGACCAGCCCGACACCCCGCGCGCCGCCGCCACGCTCGTCGCCACCAGGAAGAACGCCGCCGACGCCGTCGGCCAGCCGAACCGGCCAACATAACGCCGGGCCGCGTCCGGGTCGACCCGCCGCCAGACCAGCACCAGCAGGCTGACCACCCCCGTCCCGATCAACCCCGAGGCGACGTCGAACATCATCGATGAGAAAACGTCAAACATGCCTTTGATTCTCGGGGATCTCTCCCTCCGGGTCAAGTTCCGGCCGCCCCGGCGCGGCGGGCGATCGTCTCGCCGTGGCCGGCAAGGCGGGCGGACGGGCGGTCGTCGATCGGCTCCAGGCCGCAGTGACCCATCAGGCGATGCAGACCCGATTTTAAGAAGAGATGCAGATGCCTGGCCTCCCGCCACATCGCGTCCCGGGCCCCCAGCGCCCGGGCCCAGGCCCCCTCCCGGTTCGGGGTCGACACCCAGACGAGGCCGCCGGGCTCCAGCAGCCGGGAGACGACGAGCAGGCCAAGCCTCGGATCGGGCAGGTGCTCGAGCAGGCCTCCCAGCAGCACCACGTCGAAGCGGCGGGCGCCGAAGGGAAACGAGAGCAGGTCGCCGAGAAGAAACTCGGCGCCGAAGGAGCGGATGCTCGGCTCGAAGGCCGGGTTGACCTCCAGCGCCGAGACCTCGAAGCCCAGTTCCACCGCGGCGCCGGCCATCACTCCGGGGCCGGCCCCCGCGTCGAGCAGCCGGGGACCAGGGCGATGCTCCCGAAGCCGGAGAACGACCTCCGAGGCGAGCCGAAGCGTCTCGAAGCCCCACGAGGCCAAAAGCGGCGGCGGCGGCTCGGCCAGGGCGGCGGCGATCGCCCCGGCCGAGGGCCTCGGGTCGGCCATCGCGTGCCCGCAGCCCAGGCAGCGGACCCAGCGGCGCACCGGGTCAATCGCCAGCGGCGCGGCCTCGCTCGCCAGGCAGTTGACCACGCGCATCGGCTCTCGGTCGCGCCCGCCGCACACCGGGCAGACAGCGGCGGGCTCGACGCCGTAAAAGCGGGCGGTCACGGCCAGGCGGTGCGGCGCCCCGGCGGGGGCGATCCGGGAGGCCAGGCACGGGTCGGCGACCACAGCCAGCCGGTGCAGCCGCATCGCCTCCTCGAAGTCCCCAAGGGCGTCGGCGATCGTCCCCAGGCGATAGGCCATCAACCCGGGGAGATATCCCTCGTCGAGCAATCGCCGATAGGTCGCCTCCGCCTCGGCGATGGCCCCCGAGGCCAGCGCCCGGTCGGCTCCCGCCAGCGCTTCGACGGCGCCGGGAGGATCCGGCACGATCGGAGCCGGGCCCGACTCGGCGGCCATGCGCGCCCTCCCCCTCCCGGATCGGCTCGGACTGAATCGGCCCGGATCGGCTGAAGGCCGGCGAGCCCTGGGACGTCTGCTGGGACGATAGCAGGGAATCGGCGCAAGGGCCACCGTGGAAGCCCGGCCCGGGCCACCCGCGGGCGGATGCTTGTGCCGAACCGAAGGATCGGCGTAGGCTGGAACTTCCGGCCCGATTCGGCGATCGGGCTGCCCTTGACCCACCGTCGGGAGGCCGCACGATGAAGGCGATCGTCCTGCGCGAGATCGGCTCGCTCGATCACTTCCGCCTGGAGGACGTGCCGGATCCGGACGCCGGACCGGGTGAAGTCGTGGTGAGACTGAGGGCCGCGGCGCTGAACCATCGGGATCTCTGGATTTCCAGGAACAAGTACCCCGGCGTGCGGCTGCCCGCCATCCTCGGCTCCGACGGCGCCGGCCAGGTGGCGGCGCTGGGCGAGGGGGTCGAGGGGCTGAGGGTGGGCCAGGACGTGGTCATCAACCCGTCGCTCGACTGGGGGCCGGACGAACGCGCCCAGGGGGAGCGCTTCCGCATCCTCGGCATGCCCGACCAGGGGACGTTCGCCGAGCTGATCGCCGTGCCGGCGGCCAACGTCCTGCCCAAGCCGGTCGGCATGAACTTCGAGGAGGCCGCCGCCCTGCCGCTGGCCGGTCTGACGGCCTACCGCGCCGTCGTCACCAAGGCGAGGATCCAGCCAGGCGAGGTCGTGCTCGTCACTGGCATCGGCGCCGGCACGGCGACGCTCGCCCTGCAACTGGCCCGGGCGCTGGGGGCCCGCGTCTTCGTCACCTCGGGAGACGATTCCAAGCTCCAGCGCGCCCGGGCCCTCGGCGCCGAGGGGGGCGTGAACTACAAGGACCCCGACTGGCCGAAGACGCTCCGAGACCTGGCCGGCCCGCCCGACGCGGTGATCGACAGCGCCGGCGGCGAGAGCTTCGCCCGGGCCGTCGACCTGCTCCGGCCCGGCGGCCGGCTCGTCACCTTCGGCGCCACCACCGGCCCGGTGCCGTCGTTCGACCTGTTTAAGCTCTTCTGGAAGCAGTTGCAACTGCTCGGCACCACGATGGGCACCTCGGCGGAGTTCGCCGCGCTGCTGGAACTGGTCGAAGACCGCGGCATCCGCCCCGTCGTCGACCGCACCTTCCCGATGGCCGAGGTCGTCTCGGCCCTGCGGCGGATGGAAGAGGCCGGCCAGTTCGGCAAGATCGTCCTGAAGATCGACTGACCCCCCTCCGCCCGAGGCTCCCGGTCGATCGCAGCCCCCACCCCCATGACGGACGCCCCTCTGCCCCGCCCGACGCCGAATCGCCCCGACGTCTCGAACGCGACCGCTCGGCCAAGAGCGCGGTCGCACACCGTTGACCGTTGATGCCCGCCGAGACGGCGACGGCTGGGCCTACGCTCCAGCCCTCCCGCCGCCGTCGGCGATCACGCCTCGGCCCCGGTCGCCCGCTTCATCTTCCGGAGCCCCTCTCGGGCGACGGCCAGCGGGTCTCGACTCCAGTAGTCTCGGTTGAACAGCTCGAGCGAGAAGGTGCCGTCGAAGCCGATGGCATCGAGGATCGTCATCAGCTCTCCCAGGGGGGCGACCCCATCGCCGGGGAAGACGCGATCGGCGTCGGTGATCGTCTCGCGAGGGGGGTCGGCCGGGTAGTCGTTGAGGTGGAAGACCTGGATGGAGGCGCCGTTGAGGTGGCGGAGGCCGGCCAGGCGGTTGCCTCCCTTATACAGGTGGTAGACGTCGGGCAGGATGCAGGCGTCGGCCCGGCCGCTCTCGACGGCGACATACGCCACCTCTCCCAGCCGATTGAACGTCTGGGAGAAGCCCCAGACCTCCAGTTGCGGGGTGACGCCAAACTCGGCGCCGAGTTCCAGCAGCCGGGCGTAGCGCTCGGCCAGCGTGGCCAGGTCGCCGTACTTGCGGTCGGTCAGGCCGACGGGAGGAGCGGCCAGGCGGGTGCCTCCCAGCTCGGCAAGCATGCTCATAGTCCGCTTCGCCTCCTCCAGCCCGGCGGCGCGCTCGTCGTCGTCATCGACGGCCCAGCGGGCGAAGCCGATGGCGCTGGGCACGGCCAGGCCGGCGTCCCGGATCCGGGAGGCGAGGTCGCGGAGCGAACCGCCCTGCTCGACATAGCGGTCGATGTCCCGGATCCAGGGCTCGATCGCGTCGTACCCGGCCTCGGCCGCGATCCGGATCTGATCGACCACACCGACCTGGGAGTCCGCTCCCCGAATCGTGCTCGTGTTCAGGCAGTACCTCGGGGGAGACGGCGGCCTCGCCGGCCGGACCGGCCGGGCCGCCGCCGGGGACGGCGCGAGGGCCGAGCCGGCCAGCACGGCCGAGGCCCCTCGGATCAGGTCGCGTCGGGAGACGGCCCGGGGCGCCTTCGGCCCCGCCTCGTCACGTCCAATCATCGGGATTGGCCCTTTCTGCGCAGCAACCGAAGGAAGTCGCCGGGGGCCGCCGACGGCGTGCCCGCCGGAGCCCCCCGGAATCGAGAAGCGATCGACCCCGAGGCGATCGGCCCGATCGGGCCTCCCCGGCCGACGCTCTTGCCGGCCGGCCGCTCAGGAGAACGTCCCTCCCGGCTCGGTGACGAGCACCTCGGTCGAGAGGCCCAGGTCCTTCACGTGCGACCGGAACCGCTCCGGAGTGCCGGTCAGCGGCGGGAAGGTGCCGTAGTGGCACGGGATCGCCGCCTTCACGCCCAGCAGGCGGCAGGCGACCGCGGCGGCCTTCGGGTCCATCGTGAAGCGGTCGCCGATGGGGAGAATCGCGGCGTCCGGCTCGTACAGCTCTCGGATCAGCGCCATGTCGCCGAACAAGGAGGTGTCGCCGGCGAGATACAGCGTGAAGCCGGTTGAGAAGGTCACCACATAGCCGGCCGGCTCGCCGAGGGAGACGATCGAGCCGTCGGACTCGGTCCACGACGAGGAGTGCCTCGCGTCGGTCATCGTCAGCGAGACGGCCGGCGAGTTCAGGTGAACCGTTCCTCCTTTGTTCATGCCCATGAGCTTGTCGCCGTCGATCCCCTTGATGCCCAGCCAGCTCGTCAGGTCGTAAATGCCGACGATCGGCCCCGAACACCTCGACGCCGCCGAGAAAACGTCGGCCAGGTGATCGGCGTGGCCGTGGGTGATGGCGATCGCGTCGCAGCTCACATCGTGGAACGACTTCGGGCACTTCGGGTTGTTCGCCAGGAACGGGTCGACCAGCAGCGTCGGCCCCTCGGGGGAAGCGATCAGGAACGTCGAGTGGCCCAGCCAGGTGATGCGGACGCCCTTGAAGTCCATCGGTCGATGCTCCTCACGCTCAACAGCCCGGCGCCGGCGGCCGATCGGGCCCCGCCGGCCCTCCCCGGCCAGTGTCCCGCACCGCCGGCCGACCGTCTACCCCGAGGCCCCGCCATCTTCCCCCGATCGCCACCGGCCGAAGGACAATCGGGAGCCGACCCGCGTTTTTCCCGCCAGCAGATAGACGCCATGTTAAAGTCAGGTTATCCATACTTTGGCGGCAGCTCTCCGACCAATCCCCAGCCAACGGAACCTTGCGTCCATGAACGAGACGAGCCTCTTCCAGGTGGCCCGGTCGCGACGGCGACGGCCAGGCGCCCGATCCGCTTCCCGGGCCCGGCCGGCGGTTCTGGCGCTGGAGCCGAGACACGTGCTGGCGATCTTCGTCCCCTCGGCCTCCGACGGCCCGCTGCACGAGGCGCCGGTGATCCGCAGTGTCGACGGCGTGCTCCGCGCCGACGTGACGATCCTCCGCGCCGGCGAGCCGGGCTCGGGGCAGCCGGTCCTCTCGGGAGGCATGCCGATCTATTCCAAGCCGGTCCCGCCCGACTACGCCCCCCCCGCGGCGCTGAACTTCGCGGCCGGCTACCAGTTCACCACCGCCGACGGCACCGTGCTGCCCGCCCAGTTCCCCGGCCCGACCCTGCGGATGGAGCCTGGAGACACGCTCGACCTGACCCTGCGCAACGACCTCGACGGCGCCTCCGACGACCCGCCGCCCTACCCCGTCGCCTACACGACCAACTACCACACGCACGGCTTCCTCGTCAGCCCGCTCGGCAACGGTGACAACGTCTACCGCGCCATGCTGCCCGACGGCACCTTCCAGACCCGGATCGAGCTGCCCGAGACCCAGCAGCACGGCATCAACTGGTACCACACCCACCAGCACGGCTCGACCGCCGACCAGGTCTACGGCGGCCTCGCCGGCCTGATCCAGGTGGGCGACCCGCTCGACCCCTTCCCCCAGTACCGGGGCCAGTTCGACGAGCGCCTCTTCGCCCTCACCCTGGGCAACGTCACCGTCGACCCCGCCACCGGCGACCGCACCCCCGACGATGTCAATTACATCAACAACGGCTCGCCCCCCTACCCCCAAAACTGGCAGAAGCGGGTCAACGGCCAGTTCAACCCGACCTTCACCCTCCGCCCCGGAGAGACGGAGGTCTGGACCTTCGCCTCGATCGGCCGCACCGGCTTCTACAACCTCGGCGTCGTCGACGCCAACGGCGAAAACCCCTGGCAGGGGACGGTCATCGCCCACGACGGCAACAGCCGAGACCTCGTCCCCCGCGCCGTGACCCTCTCGCCTCCGGAGCCGTACCTCGTCGAGGGCCTCACCTTCGTGGCCCCCGGCGCCCGGCTGACGATGGCCGTGACGGCCCCGACCGAACCGGGCACGTACTACATCGTCGACAACATGGCGCCGAACATCCAGCCGCTCGACCAGTTCTTCGCCCTGGCGACGATCGTGGTCGCGGGAGAACCGGTCGACGAGCCGCCGCCGGTCTTCGAGCCGGTCGGCACAATCCCGGAGGTCTACTCGGCCGAGCCGGACCAGCGCCGCGAGTTCGTCTTTCACTCCGGAGGCGGCAACTTCACCATCAACGGCTTCGCCTTCCCCGACTCGCCGATCGTCACCATCCAGGCCGGCCAGGTCGAGGAGTGGACCCTCAAGAACACCTCCAACGTCGACCACCCGTTCCACATCCACCAGAACGACTTCGCCGTCATCTCCATCAACGGCCAGCCGGTCGACACCGCGACCGACTCCGAGGGGACCTACCCCTACGTCTCGCTGCGAGACACGATCACCATCCCCGCCCAGGGGGAGGTGGTCATCCGCTGGCGGGTGCAGCCGCATTTTGGCAAGTATGTCTTTCACTGCCATATCCTGACGCATGAAGACGCCGGCATGATGATGGGCGTGCTCGCCGTCTTCGGCCCGGCGCAGCGCCGGATCGCCATTGGGGCCGGGCTTGGCCAAGGGGGAGGCGTGCTCGTGCAGGACGGCGACGGCAACCCCATCGGCCGAGTCGATCCCCTGCCGCCATCGTGGCGGGGGGGCGTGGCGACGGCCGTGGGCGACCTGAACGGCGACCTCGTCGACGACATCGTGGCCGCTCCCGCTCGCCGGGGGTCGGCCGGCTTCGTCACCCTCTACGACGGGACGACCCTGGAGCGGATCGGACGCTTCCGGCCCTTCCCCGAGAGCCCCCTGGCCGGCGTGAGCCTGGCCGTCGGCGACATCGACCACGACGGCCTCCCCGAGATCATCGCCGGCCGCGTCGCGCCGGGCCGCAGCCTGGTCCGCATCTTCCGACCCGACGGCTCTCTCGTCCGCGAGCTGGCCGGCGTCCTGCCCGGCTTCTTCCCCGACGGCGTGACCGTGGCCAGCACCGACTACAACGGCGACAACTACGACGACCTCGCCGTCGGCGCCGGCCGGTTCCGGGAGCCGCTGGTGGTCGGGCTCGACGGCTTCACGATCGGCGTGGCGCACGGCATGCCGCCGCAGGAGCTCTTCTCCTTCACCGCCCCCGGCGGTCGCTGGGCCGGCGTGCAGGTCTCCGGCGGCTACCTCGACCCGACCACCCGCCCCGGCCTGCTCTCGAACCTGATCACCACGCCGCTGGTCGGCCCCCAGGCCGGCGTCGTCTCGGTCTGGAACGTCGAGCCGAGCCTGACCATGGTCCACGGCTCGCCGAACGCGCACTCGGTGGTGCCCCTCGGCGGGCACGACCCGTCGGAGGTTTCCCCTCCCGAGCTGCTCACGCAGTTCGCCCCCCTGCGGCGCCGGATCCTCGGCGGCCTGCTGCTCCAGTTCAACCGCCTCGGCCAGGACGGCAGCGCCGTCGTCGTCTCCTGGCGAGACGCCCACCGGCCCGTCTACACGACGATCGACGACGAGGGCACTCCCGTGCCCATCTCCCCGTCCTGACCTGACGGCGGCCTCGGCCCCTCCCCTCCCGAGCGTGCCTCGGGCCGGGGAGGAGGCCGGTCAGCAGTCCCCGGCCCAGCGCTCCATCCGCTCCCGGATCCGGCGCTGCTCTTCCGTCTCCGGGGGCTCCGGCCTCGGGGATGAGGAGGACGAGGACGACGACGAACGGCCCGGACGACGCCGGGGCTCGTCGGCCAGGTCGTAGGCGCCGGCGCGCTCGACGAAGGTCGGCATCTTGCAGTCCGGGCAGGTCATCGTCGAGCCCAGCAGGGCTTCGTCAACCTTCAGGCTGGCGCCGCACTCAGCGCATTCAATGTCAATGATCGCCATGATGCGTCCCCCGGGAGTCGGGCGCCCGGGGCCGTCCCCCGCCTCTCGGAGGACCGTCAACGAGCGGGGCCGCGACCGACCCTCAGCGACGATGGTCGGCCGCCGCCCTGGAGTCAAGCATTTCGGGAGATCGCGTCCCCACTCAAAGGATCGCCCCGACTGGCGGTCAGCGTCGGGCTCGGCGCCGCCGAGGGACCGACGCCGGTGCTCCTTGGGCCAATCCGCCAGATCGCCGGCGGCGTGACTCCACCGCCCCGACACCGTTGCGATCCGGCAACATCGCGGTCGCGGGTGGACGATCCTGGCGGCCCGAGCGGCAAGATCCCGCGGCCCGAGCCCCCGCCTCCGACCGCCGGGAGCCAGGCCGTCGCCCCCCCTTCGAGGCCCGAGGCCATGCGATCGATCGCCGTGCTCCTCGGTCTGCTTTCGCTCTCCGGCCTCGCCTTCGCGTGGCCGGCGCTGGCCGGCTCGGCCGCTCCCGACCCGTTCCTCGCCAGCCGGGGGGCGCTCTGGGGGCTGATCGCCTCGGCGATGTTCGCCATCGGCTGGCGGCTGCCCCGGGACGAGCTGGCCCAGGTCTCCCGACGCTGGCCGACGGTCCTCGGCGGCACGGCGGTGCAGTACGCGGCGATGCCGACGCTCGGCTACCTGGCCGCCCGGCTCGCCGGCCTGGGGCCCGACGCCACCGTCGGCCTGATCCTGGTCGGCTGCGTGCCGGGGGCGATGGCGTCGAACGTGCTCACGCTGATGGCCCGGGGGAACGTCAGCTACTCGGTCAGCCTGACCACGGCGGCCACCGTGGCCTCTCCGCTGGTCGTGCCGCTGGCGCTGAGGCTGGCCCTGGGGGGCGTCTCGGTCCACTTCCCGGCGGTCGAGTCGATGCGGCAACTGGCCCTCTTCGTCGTGCTGCCGGTCGGGCTCGGGCACCTGCTGAGCCGTTCCCTGCCGTCGTGGGACCGCGCCGCCGGGCCGATCGCCTCGGCGGCGGCGAACCTGGTGATCCTCTGGGTGATCGCCGTGGTCGTGGCCGCCAACCGAGACCGCCTGGCTCGGCTCGACCCCCGGCTGCTCGCCGCCTTGCTCGCGGTCAACGCCGGCGGCTACCTCGCCGGGAGCCTCGGCGGCCTCGCCCTGCGGCTCGACACCGCGATGCGACGGGCGCTGACCCTGGAAGTCGGCATGCAGAACGCCGGCCTGGGGACCACCATCGCCCTCTCCCTCTTCCCCGACCGCCCCGCCGTGGCCATCCCCTGCGCCCTGTACACCTTCGGCTGCATGCTCACCGGCACCGCCCTCGCCTGCTGGTGGGGCCGACCCGATTCCGGACCGCCGACCCCTCCCCCTCCGTGAGAGCCCCCTCGCCGCGCTCCCCCTCGCCGAATTCCTCCAACGTCCAGGTGTTCTCTCCGCCCCGGCCCGGTATGATCGCCGCGGGCCGGATCGGGATGCCGGCCCGCCTCATCCCATCCCCCAAGATCCCATCGCCCGACAGTCGTCGACACCAAAAGGAGACGCGCATGATCGTCCCGCTGATCGCCCCCGGGCTGCTCGCCCTGCTGATTTCCCCCTCCCCCTCCCCGGCCGCCCCCCAGGACGAGCGGGCCGCATACCTCGGCACCTACTCCTACATCAAGGGCATGCGCGGCGGCCAGCAGGTGCCCGAGGAAGACCTCAAGGGCCGGAAGGTCGAGCTCGAAGACGGCGAACTCTCGCTGATCGGCCCCGACGGCACCGAGGAGTTCGAGATCAAGGTCACCCTCGACAGCGAGCCGGACGACCAGGGCGTCGTCAAGTTCACCATGGAGATCACCGAGTCCTCCCTGTTCGCCGAGGCCGTCGGCGCCAAGGCCAAGGGCCTGGGCAAGTACGAGGACGGCACCATCACCCTCATCTACGACTTCGCCGAGAACGCCTCCCACCCCGACGACTTCGAGCCCGAAGGCCCCACCCAGCACCTCTTCGTCATCAAGAAGGTCCCCGACAGCGACACGAATGATGACGACGACAATGACGACGACGACCCGCGGTCCTGACGGCCGGACCCCGAACACCCGGAAGCCGGCGGTGCCGTCGACCGCACCGCCGGCTCCTCCCTCGCCCCCGAGGTCGGCCGCCCTCTCCTCCCCCTGCCCGCTCGATCGGATCCCGGAGTTCCCCGATCACCGGCCGCTGGCCCGAGCGAGCGATCCGGCCGCTCCCCCTCCAGGAGGCCCCCCGAGCGGCTCCACCTCCCGGGCCTCCGGGACCTCCGATCGCGACCGCCGATCCCCCCTGGTTCGTCCCTGCCAAACCGAGTCACCGTCCCCCGCCCCGCCCCCGATGATCCTGGTTGAGGACCGGCGCCGTTTCTCTCCCCAGCTTCGGGATCAGTGACTCCATGACGCCACCCTTCACCGCACGCTCCCAATCACGATCCCCGTCTTCCGACCCCGGAGATGCTCCGCCGCCGCGCAACTCGGCCGCGCACCGAAACGAACCCATTTTTCCAGCAAAAGCTCTTGTTGCGCAAGAGCTTACGCGAATCGCTCTTCGCGCACCGAGCGGCGCACCGAGCGGCGCACCGGCCGGTCATCGTCCCGACGCGGCCGGGTCGGCGAGGATCGGCAGGACCCGGGTCTGGAGCCCTCCGGTGACGTGGACCTGCCCCCCGGCGTCGACGAAGACGTCGACCTCGGAGCGGATGCCGAACTCGGACAGGTAGATGCCCGGCTCGATCGAGAAGCAGGTGCGGGGGAGGACCAGCCTCGTCTCGTGGGTTTCCAGGTTGTCCATGTGGGCGCCGTTGCCGTGCACCTCCTCGCCGATGCTATGCCCGGTCCGATGGATGAAGGCGTGGCCGTAGCCGGCCTCCTCGATCACCTGGCGGCAGGCGTCGTCGACCTCGAAGCCCCGCAGCGGGGAGCCCGAGGCGAACGCCTCCCGGACCCGGGCGATGGCGGCGTCCCGGGCTCGGGCGACGACGCGGAAGACCGACTCGAACCGATCCGGGACCTCGGTGCCGACGAAGCCCACCCGGGTCAGGTCGCTGTAGACGGCCCCGGGGCGGTCCATCTTGGCCCAGAGGTCGATGAGCACGAAGTCGCCGGCCCGGATCTCGGCGTCCGCTCCGGCCTTGGGCTCGTAGTGGGGGTCGCCGCTGTGCGGGCCGACGCCGACGATCGGAGGCGAGGAGGTGGTCAGGCCGTTCCGGGAGAAGTGGTCGAGGATGACCGCCTGCACCTCCGTCTCCCGGATCGAGCCGCCGCCGCTGGTGCGCTCGGCGATCAGGCCGAAGGCGATGGTGAAGGCCTCGGTCGTGTGCTCGGTGGCCTCCTGGTGCATCGCCCACTGCTCGTCGGTCCACGAGGCCTCGAACCGCTGGATCAGGTCCCCCGACGACTCGACCTCGACCCCCAGCGACCGGACGAACTCCACCACGCCGGCGTCGACCCGGGCGATGTACGGGTTGGCCAGGTTCGGGGCGTATTCCATCGCCACCCGCTTCGCCCCGCCGATCAGGGCGCGCACCCCCTCCTCCAGCTCCTGCCAGCGCAGGTAGACCGTCTTCTCCCCGGGCAGGTGGTCCAGCGCCCCCGGCTCGATCTTGTGCACGAGCTTCCTCGGCGGCCCCTCGCTCGGAATCGCGTAGAAGAACCTCCGAGACGTCACCGGCTTCCCCGCCAGGTCCAGCACCCGACGGGCCGGCAGGTTGCTGCCCCGGAAGTCGTAGAGAAGCCAGCCGTCGAGCCCGGTCTGGCGGAGGGCGTCCTGGATGGCGGGCAGATCGAACATGGCGGGCTCCTTCGGAATGCGAGTGGCCGAGGGCGGAGGACCGAGGGGGATCATCTCCGAGCGACGGGAGGCGGGGGGCGGGTCGCCCCCATTGGGAGCGGCCCCCGACGCGGGGGGCGACCCGAGCCTCGCCTCACCCGGCCCGGAATGATCCGCGATTCGTGGCTTCCGGTTCCGGGATCACGGTCGGCGATCAATCCGGAGCGCTCACGCCCCGATTCCCGGAGGCACCCGCTCCATCCAGTGCGTGGCCGACTGATACGCCGCGCCGACCCGAAGCAGCAGCGGCTCCTCCCAGGGGCGGCCGACCAGTTGCAGGCCGATCGGCAAGCCGGCCGCCGAGAACCCGCAGGGGACCGACAGCGCCGGCTGGCCGGAGAGGTTGAATGGCATCGTCTGGTCGAGATAGACGTACACCAGCGGCACCGGAGTTCCGTCCACCGCCAGTTCTCGGAGGCCGATCGGCGTGGCCGTCAGCGGGCTGGTCGGCGTGGCGAGCACGTCGAACGACCGCCAGAGGTCGCGGTACTGGGCCATCACGACGCGACGGGCGCGCTGGCCGTCGAGGTACTGGTCGCCGTTGAGGAACAGGCCGGAGAGGATCAGGTGGCGGATGTCGTCGCTCATGCCGTTGTCGAGGTCGCGGGCGGCGTCCTCGTGGGCGGAGGCGGCCTCGGCGAAGATGATCGCCCGGTGGGCGGCCCGAGCGAGATCGACCTTCGGAAAGTCGACCGGCACGACGGCCGCTCCCAGCCCGCGCAGGACCTCGATCGCGTCCCGGACCGACTCGGCCACCTCCGGCTCGGCCAGGTCGAAGAAGTGCCCCCCCGGCACGCCGACGCGGACGCCGGCCAGGTTCGTCCCCTCGGGCACGAGCGGCTCGGGCAGTTCCGGGGAGAGGGCGGTGGCGCGGTCCTTCGGGTCGGGCCCGGCCATGACGGAGAGCATCAGCGCGGCGTCCTCGACCGACCGCGCCATCGGCCCGACGGTGTCCATCGACCAGCTCAGCGGGATGCCGCCGTGCCGGCTGACCCGGCCGTACGTCACCTTCAGGCCGACCACGCCGCACAGCGCCGCCGGCTGCCGGATCGATCCCCCCGTGTCGCCGCCGACGGCCGCCAGCGCCATGCCCGTCGCCAGGGCGATGGCCCCTCCCCCCGTGCTGCCGCCGGGAATGCGGCCGGCGAGCCAGGGATTGACCGCGTCGCCGAAGTGCGGATTCTCGTTGGTGAACCCGTAGGCATACTCGTGCATCGACGCCTTGCCCACCAGCACGCAGCCCGCCCGGCGCAGGCGGGCGACGGCCTCGGCGTCGCTCTCGGGCACGAAGTCGATCATCGCCATCGAGCCGTTGGTCGTCCGGACCCCCTTGGTCCAGAAGCCGTCCTTGACCGCCAGCGGCACCCCGGCCAGCGGCAGCGACCGGCCTCGGGAAACCGCCCGGTCGACCGCCTCGGCGTCCCGGATCGCCTGCTCGCCGACAATGGTGATGAAGGCGTTGAGCCGGCCGTCGAGCGCCTCGATCCGCTTCAGCGCCGCGTGGGCCACGTCGACGGCCTTCAGCTCCCCGGCGTTCACCCGGCGGGCGACCTCCCGGGCGGTGGTCTGAGTCAGCTCGATCATCGCGGCCAGCCCTCCGGATCCAGGGCGAAGGCGGTTTCCGGCTCGACCCCGGACAGGTCGGCCTCGGCCATCGGCTCCAGCTCGGCGACCAGCCCGTTGACCCCCTGCCGGAGGGCCTCGAGCCGCTCGTCATCGAGCCCCAGCTTCAGGACCTCCCGCGCGAGCAGGCGGAACGCCTCGGGGCCGAAGGTCTCGGGGATCTCCTGCGGCTCGGGCATGATCGCTGCCTCCGATTCGACGCGACGCGCCGCCTCCCCGCGACGCCCGGCCGATTGTGCCCCGACGCCGCCCCCCGGCACAATAGGCCGGTCGACCCGACCCGACACCTCCGGACCCGGATCCCCGAGCCATGACCGACGCGCCCACCCCCTCGACCGCCCCCGCCCGCATCGGCATCGTCACCGTCTCCGACCGCGCCAGCCGGGGCGAGTACGAGGACCGAGGCGGCCCGGCCATCCACCAGTACTTCTCCGAGGTCCTCACGAGCCCCTGGGACGCCGTCCCTCGGCTCGTCCCCGACGATCGCGACCGGATCGCCGCCGCCCTGATCGAGCTGGCCGACGCCGAGGGCTGCTGCCTGATCGTCACCACCGGAGGCACCGGCCCCGCCCCCCGGGACGTGACCCCCGAGGCCACGCTCGACGTCGCCGAGAAGCCCATGCCCGGCTTCGGCGAGCTGATGCGCGCCGTCTCCTTGCGGAAGGTCCCCACCGCCATCCTCTCCCGACAGTCCGCCGTCATCCGAGGCCGGTCGCTCATCATCAACCTGCCGGGTCAGCCCCGGGCGATCGCCGAGTGCCTGGACGCCGTGATGCCCGCCGTCCCCTACTGCGTCGACCTCATCGGCGGCCCCCGCCTGGAGACGGACCCCGACCGCATCGCCGCCTTCCGGCCCAGGAAATGAGCGATTGGTCAAACCGCGGGCGACGTCAGCTCGCCCAGCACGACCCGGAGGTCGGCCTCGGTCGGGGCGTCGGTCAGCTCGACGAGGCCGAGGCGACGCGGCAGGACGAACCGGATGCGGCCGCCGCGGTTCTTCTTGTCGAGGGTCATGGCGTCGAGCAGGGCGTCGGGGTCGAGGCCGGGGGCGGAGGTGGGCAGGCCGAGCAGGCGGAGGAGGTTCGAGAGGCGGTCGGCCAGGCTGTCGTCGATCCAGCCGAGGCGCTCGGCCAGGCGGGCCTCGGCGACCATGCCGGCGGAGACGGCCTCGCCGTGCTGGAAGGGGCCGCCGTAGCCGGCCACGGCCTCGATGGCGTGGCCGATCGTGTGGCCGAAGTTGAGCACGGCGCGGAGGCCGGTCTGCTCACGCTCGTCCTGCGAGACGACCTCGGCCTTCAACTCGCAGCAGCGGGCGACCACGCGACGGACCACTCCCGGTTCGAGGGCGAGCATGGCGTCGGCGGTGCGCTCGACCTCGTCGAAGAAGGAGGCGTCGAGGATCACGCCGTACTTGACCACCTCGGCCATGCCGCAGCGCAGCTCTCGGGGAGGCAGGCTCTCGAGCGAGTCGGTGTCGATCCAGACGCCGACCGGCTGGTGGAAGGCGCCGACAATGTTCTTGGCCGCCGGGCGGTTCACGGCGACCTTGCCGCCGACGGAGCTATCCACCTGGGCCAGCAGGGTCGTCGGCGCCATCAGCAAGGGGACGCCCCGGGCGTAGGTCGCGGCGACGAAGCCGGCCAGGTCCCCCACCACGCCGCCCCCGACGGCGACGACGGCCGCATGGCGGTCGGCCTTCATCGCGATCAGCCGGTCGAGCAGCACGGCGGCCTGGTCGAGCGACTTGCTCCCCTCTCCCGGAGGGACGGCGGCCACCTCGGCGGCGATCCCCTGCCCGGCCAGGGCCTCGGCATGTCGGGAGGCGAGGGCGGCGACGTTGGCATCAGTCACCACCAGGGCGACCCGGCAACCCCGGCCGGCCCGGGAGGCGTCCAGGCTCGACCGGGCGAAGGGGCCGAAGCCGATCGGATCGCCGGAGACGATGCGGATGGCGTAGGACCGATCTCCCAGCGGCACCGGGACGGTGAGCCCGGGGCTGGTCGCCTGGTCGTCCTGGTCCGGCGGTCGGTCGGTCACGGCTCGGCCTCGATCCCCCTCGGCGGCGGTGAAACCGTCCCCCGGCCGCCCGGCCGCCGACCGGGCGACTGTAGCGGCCGACCCTCGGCCCGGTCAAGCGGGGCGAGGCCCGGCCCGGGTCCGATCGGCCATCGGAGCATCACTCCGGGTGCCCCCGGGCCGGCGCCTTCCCATCCGGATCCTCCGATCGACCAAGAGGGCCGGCGATCGGCAGGGGGATCGCTCCCCGACCGGAGGGGATCGGCCCGGGAGGCGCTGGGCTTGCGGCGGCCGATCGCGGGTCGGGGCCCCCAGGCCCGGACGCATCGGGCGTCGTTGCGGGCCGCCGGGCCGAACTGCTACACTGAACCTGCACGATTGCCGATGGCGACAGCGGCGGCTGACGGCCGAATTCCGCCCGGTTTCCCCCGCGAGTGGACCGCCATGTCCGATCCCTTCTCCTGGTCAATCAACCTGGGCCGGTGGGCGGGCGTGCCGATCCGCCTGCACTTCCTGCTGGTGGTCTTCGCGGCGGTGAAGCTGCTGGGGGCGACTCTCTTCGACGCCGACAGCTCGGTCGACCCGCTCGAGACGGCGTCGTGGCTCGGCCTGCTCGGCCTGGCGCTGGCGGCCCACGAGGTGGGGCACGCCGCGGCGGCTCGACGGCTCGGCCTGGATTCGGAGGAGGTCCGGCTCTGGCCCCTGGGCAACTTCGCCGGCCCGGCCCCGGTGTCCGTCGCCCGGGCTCGGGAGGCGATGACCGTCGCCCTGGCCGGCCCGCTGACGAGCCTGGCGATCGCGGCGCTCTTGTTCGGCGGCCTGCTGTTCGTCGACGCCCACCTGGTGCTCAACCCCTTCGGCCACGGCGGCACCGGCAGCGGCGCCCCGATGATCGACGGCGAGCCGGCCGTCGCGTTCTCCGCCATCTGGTGGATCGGCTGGTTCGGCTACCTCAACTGGGTCCTCTTCCTGGCCAACCTGATCCCGGCCCTGCCGCTGGACGGCGGCCGGGCGCTCCGCGCCTACCTCGCCGGCCCGTCGCTCACCTCGACCAAGGACGGCCTGATCGCCCCCTGGATGGCCCGCTCCTTCGCCGTGCTGCTGGCGATCACCGGGGTCATCCGCATCCTGTTCTTCAGCCCCAGCGCCGGCGGCTTCGAGCTGCTCTCGCTGGCCATCCTCATCGAGGTGATGGTCCGCCACGAAACCCGGATGCTCGAAGACGGCGGCTACTACGAGGACAACCTCTTCGGCTACGACTTCTCCGAAGGGTACACCAGCCTCGAAGGGTCCGGGCCGAAGGTCCGCCCCTACCGCGAGAACGCCCTGGCCCGCTGGCGACGCCGGCGCTCCGAGGCCCGCCGCCAGCGCCAGTCGGCCAAGGAGGCCGCCGAGGAACGCCGGATGGACGAGATCCTCGCCAAGATCCACGCCTCCGGCCGAGACTCCCTCTCCCCCGAGGAACAGCGCTTCCTCACCCGGGTCAGCACCAAGTACCGCAAGCGGACGAAAACCCGGGGCTGACCGACACCGTCCAACCGACAACAAATCACGATCAATAATTAGCGGACAATTGTTGATGGCAGCGCTGGGCGAGGACCCGCTGGTGCTCGACGCCGCGATGGGCACCCGGCTGATCGCCCGGGGGTTGGATCCGGCCTCGGACGACCCCTGCCTCTGGTGCCTCGACCGGCCCGAGGAGGTCGCCCGGGTCCACCGGCTCGACGCCCTGGCCGGGGCCGACGCCCTGACGACGAACACCTTCGGCGCCAACCGCTCCTGGCTCTCCCGCTTCGGCCGATCCGACGACGCGGCGGCCATCAACCGGGAGGCCGCCGCGATCGCCCGAGCGGCCGCCGGGCCGGACCGCCTGGTCCTCGGCTGTATCGGGCCGACGGCCGGGTCGCCGGAGGCCGAGCGTGACCAGGCCCGAGCCCTGGCGGCCGGCGGCGTCGACGCCCTGATCCTGGAGACCAACGCGACCTCCTCCCCGATCGGCCCGAGGCTGTCTCTGCTGTTCGCCGAGACGGGCCTGCCGCTGATCGTGACCTTCGCCCTGGTGGCCGACGACGCCCCCTTGCCTCCCCTCGGGGACGGCCTCGACGGGGTGCCGGTGCGGGCGATCGGCTGGAACTGCGTCCCGCCGTCGAGGGCGGTCGGGCTGCCCGGTCGGATCCGGGAGCCGGTCGGCCTGCCGCTGGTGCTGCAACCGTCGGGGCCCTGGGTCGGGGCCGGGCCGGAGATCGAGCCGGCTCCGGAGACGATCGGCCGGCTGCTCGCCCGGGGGGTCCGCCTCTTCGGCGGCTGCTGCGGCACGACCGATCGGGAGGTCGCCGCCCTTCGAGGGGCCCTCGGGCCCCGCCCTCCCCTCCGGCCTCCGGAGTGAGGCCCGGCCGGGCCGGGCACGGGGAGCGGGCATCGCCTGCTCGATCGCTTCCCCGAGGCCCGACCGCTTGGCGAGGGCCCTTCCCTCTGCCCCGAGCCTGGACTCCGCCTCCCCCCCTCGGGACAATGGACCCGTCCCGCGGCGGCCGTCCTCTCGTCCCGCCGCGCCCAAGGGGTCCGTCCGCCCGATCTCCCGCGAGCCGCCCCACCCGCCCGTCCGGGGGGTCGCGATGCCGATCGAGCCAGCCCAGGAGCCGACGATGTCGCATCCGAGCCGAGGATCACACCGCATCGTGACCGCCGCCGCCGCGGCGCTGGCGGCGTTCGGGATGCTGTCTCCGACCGTCCCGACCGCCCGAGCCCAGGTGGGGCCGGAGGAGTCCGCCGCCAGGGTCATCGTGGCTGACGGCCTGGAGGCCACCCTCTGGGCCGCCGAGCCGATGGTCGTCAACCCGACCACCATCGACATCGACTCCCGAGGGCGCGTCTGGGTGACCGAGGGGCTCAACTACCGCCCCACCCGCAACCCGAAGTTCGACCGGATCGACGGCGCCGATGCCATCAAGATCCTCGAAGATACCGACGGCGACGGCACCGCCGACACGGTCACCGTCTTCGCCGACTCGATCTTCCCCGTCCCGATGGGGATCGCCGTCGAGGAGCGGTACGACGAGGACGGGCGCTACGCCGGCTGCCGAGTTTATGTCGGCAACAGCCCAAACCTGCTCGTGCTGGAGGACACCGACGGCGACGACCGGGCCGACGCCCGATACCCGCTGCTGACCGGCTTCGGCGGCATCGACAGCGACCACGGCGTGCACGGCATGGTGCTCGGCCTCGACGGCAAGCTCTACTTCACCCACGGCGACGGCTGCTGCTCCGTCCAGCCCGACGGCGGTACCATCGTCCAGAACTTCGACGTGACCGACGCCTCCGGCCGCCGCGTCTCCACCGACCAGCTCGCCACCACCCTCCGCGTCAACCGAGACGGGACGCAGTTCGAGGTCATCGCCGACCGCCAGCGGAACAACTACGAGACGAGTCTGAACTCATTCGGGAACATATTCACCTCGGATAATGACGACGACGGCAACCGAGGCTCTCGCGTGATCTGGGTGATGGACGGCGGCTCCTACGGCTACCGCACTCCCGGCAGCCCCCGGCACTGGGGAGAGGACGTGCCCGGCAACGTGCCCAAGCTCGTCGGCACGGGCAACGGCAGCCCGTGCGGGATCATGGTGTATGAGGGATCGCTGCTGCCCGAAGGGTACTTCGGCGGCGTCTTCGAGGCCGACGCCGGCACCCGGCAGATCAACTTCTTCCCGATCACCCGCCACGGCGCCGCCTTCCGCACCGAGTACAAGGTGCTCATGTCGTCGGACGATCCCTGGTTCCGCCCCGTGGATATGGCCTCGGCTCCCGACGGCTCCCTCTTCGTCGCCGACTGGTACGACGCTGGCGTCGGCGGCCACGCCTTCAGCGACCAGACCACCGGCCGCATCTACCGGGTCGCCCCGAGGAGGGCGGAGGTCGGGCGGCCGGCGCCCGACTTCGGGACGATCGGCGGGCTGATCGAGGCGCTCAAGTCGCCGGTCGTCGCCACCCAGGACGCCGCCAGACGAGGACTGATCGCCCGGGGAGAGGCCGCCGTCGAGGCCCTGAACGCCCTGGACCGGGAGGGAGAGCCGATCCACCGGGCCCGAGCCCTCTGGGTACGGCACGCGATCCAGGGGGACGAGCCGGCGATCGCCGCCCTCTCGGACGCCGACCCTCGGCTCCGGGAGCAGGCCGTCCGCATCCTCGGCCGGGATGTCAGCCGGGAGGGGACCATCGAATTCCAGGGCGATGCCCGGCCGCGGCCCCCCTCGGCGCTGGGGCACCTGGACGCCCTGCTCTCCCGGGCGATCGACCCGGATCCCGGCGTCCGTCGCGAGCTGATCCTGGCACTCCGAGACCTCCCGACCGATCAGGTCGGCGACGCGCTGAGGGAACTGGCCTCCTCGTGGGACGGCCGAGACCGCTGGTACCTGGAGGCGCTGGGCCTGGCCCTCCGCGACCGGGAGCCGGACTACCTGGCTCAGCTCTTCGACGGCACCCTCTACGGCGACCTCGACCTGGACGCCGCCGGGGGCACCGCCGCCGCGGCGCTGCCGCCGTACTTCCCGGTCGACCGCAACGAGGCGTTTCTCGCGACCGGCGAGGAGCTGCCGCCGGCCAACGCGCTGAGCAAGACGCTCGGCCTGATGTGGGAGCTCCACGGGCCGGAGGTGCTGCCGCTGCTCTCCCGCATCCTGCCCCGGCTCGCCACTTCCGACCTCCGGCAGGCGGCCGACGACGTGCTGGCCCAGGTGTCCGACCCCGCCGGGGCCGTCGCCCTGGCCGACCTGCTGTTCGCGGTCGACGACCCGGTGCGGGAGCGTCAGGTGCTCGCCACGCTCGCGAGGAGACTGGCCGGCGACTGGCGGGAGGCGGCCGATGATCCCCGCGTCCGACAGTCGATCGCCGCCGCGATCGACTACCCCGGAACCCGGGCCGAGGGGATCGCCGCGGCCGCCGCGACCGGCGACCGCTCGCATGCGGACAAAATCATGTCCTTCGTCAAGGACACGACCGCTCCTCTCCCCGTCCGCATCGCCGCCGTCGAGGCGCTCGGGAGCATCCGGCCCCCCGATGCGAGGGAGATGCTCGAGGCCCTCATCGGCCATGCCCGGCAGTCCGGCGGCTCCGACCCGGTCGCCGAGGCCGCGCTGCGGACCTTGCCGGAGCTGGGACTCGACCGCGACGAGCTGGTCGCCATCGTCGCCGACGACGGTTATCCGCTCGGCCTGCGCCGCGAGGCGCTGCGGGCCGCCTCGATGCGGGTGGAGTCGGCCCGCCTGCTGCTGGATCGCGCCGGGGAGGGGGCCCTGCCCGACGACCTGAAGGCCGAGGCGACGACGATGCTCAACGCCCACCCCGACCGAGACATCCGCCGGAGGGCCGCCGAGGTGTTGCCGCTGGCCGGCATCGGAGGCGACCGGCCGCTGCCTTCGTTCGAGGAGCTGCTCTCCCGCCGAGGCGATCCGGAGCGCGGCCGCATCGCCTTCTCCTCCGCCGGCGAGTCGCAGTGCGCCGACTGCCACCGCGTCCAGGGCCGGGGGCAGTGGGTCGGCCCCGACCTGTCGACGATCGGCACCAAGTACGGCCGAGACGGGCTTCTGACCTCGATCCTCAGCCCCAGCGCCGCCATCGGCTACAACTATCGGAGCTATGTGCTCGCGCTGGCCGACGGCCGAGTCGTCACCGGCCTGCCGGTGGAGGAGTCGGCCGACCGCCTGGTGCTGAAGACGGCCGAGGGGCAGCGGATCGCGGTCGACCCGGCCGAGATCGACGAGAAGCGGGTCAGCGACGTCTCGCTGATGCCCGAGGGGCTGGCGCAGCAGATGACCGACGAGCAGCTCGTCGACCTGCTCGCGTTCCTGGAAACCTTGCGCAAGCCCGTCAGCATCGTCGGCGAGTTCCAGGCGGTCGGCCCGCTGGCCGAGGTTGAGGGGGAACCCGCCGTCGACCCGAGCGGCCCGATCGACACCTCGATCGACGTCCGCGGCGCCGACGGCCGATCGCAGCCCTGGCGGCGCCTGAGGGCCGACGCCGAGGGTCGAGTCGACCTCTCCGCCCTGGTCGGCGACGACCCGAAGCAGGCCGTCTACCTGCACGCCCCGATCGTCTCCCCGGCCGACCTGCCGGCCACGCTGGTCATCGACTCCCCCGCCGCCGGGCTCCTCGCCTGGCTCGACGGCCGACCGCTGGAGCTGACCGATCCTTCCGGCGACGACCCGACCCGGTCAGTCGAGGTCGATCTCTCCCGAGGGGCTCATGACCTGATCCTCCGCCTTCCCTGCGGCGCCGATTCCGGCCTCGTCGCCACCTTCGTGGCCGATGCCCCGCTGGAGTTCCGCGCCCCCGAGGGCCGGAAGGTCTCGAGCCGCTGACTCGGGCCTCCCGAGAGGAGAGGCCCGGCTCGAACGGGGAGAACCCCGGGGCTCGGCCGCCTCCGATCGGAGGCGATCGATCCCGGTCCCCCCGGAGGGACGGGGAGGTGGCGATCGCCCCTCGGCCTCCCCCCGAGGGGGTCCTCCCCGCTCCGACCAAACCGGCGTCACGCGTCGGCCGGGCGCAGGTCGAGGACCCAGTCCTCATCGCTCGGGGCCTCGAACGAAACCGGGCCCTTCCCGACCGGACCGGCCTCCCGGAAGGCTCCGGAGCGGGGGTCGAACCAGCGGGCGGCCATCGGACGGTCGAACTTCGAGGAGTCCAGCGAGATCGTCCCCCCTCGGGGCGAATAGAACACGGCCCAGGAGCCATCGGGAGTGCTCGCGGCGGCGACGAACCGGGAGGGGTCGTCCGAGCCGGGCTGGCTCCGCAGCAGGGATGGATCGGGCCGCAGCGAGGGCCAGGGGCCGGACTCGAAGAAGTCGCGCAGGACGGTCATGCTGCGGACGCCGGGCGTGTCGAGCCCCTCGGTCCAGGGGGCGACGGTGCCGATGCCCTCGTGCCCCTCGGCCAGGCCGGGGCGGTCGTTCCAGACCCAGATGGCGTTGTGGCCGAAGGTCACTCCGGCCGGGGGAGAGACGAGCAGCGACCAGTACGACGCCCGGCGCACCTCGAAGGCGCCGAACACCGTGTCGCTGTGGTACGACGGGTGCGTCTCATAGTTTGGCTCCATATTGATGATCGGCAGCTCGGGCTGCTCGGTCCATGGTCGGGCCGGCGGCCCTTGGACAAGCCAGCGGAGGTGATCCGCGTTGTCGCCGTGGCCGGACTGGTAGCCGATCAGGTCGTACCACGGCTCCGATGCGTAGACGTCCCCCACCCACGCCTGCCCCGACGGATGAAGCGAGGCGAGGCGGCCCCGGTCGTTGCCGCCGTCGTCGCCGAAGACGCCTCGGCCGATGGCCTTCCAGCGCTCGACTTCGTCCGGTCTGAGATAGTGCCCGTCGCCGCCGAGCAGCCAGACGACCTGATACGCGCCGTAGCGGGCGACCTCGTAGCGGGCCAACCGCACCGCGTCGGCGATCGGTAGGGCGCGGCCGGGGTCGGATTCGGTCAGGGCCCAGAGCAGGATCGGCGCGGCGACCATCCCGTGATCGTTGATGGCGGCGATCATCGGGTCGCGTTTCTGATAGAAGCTCGGATGGATTCGGATGCGTTGCTCGCCCTCGAAGGCGAGGTCGTCGAGCACCGCTCGGCCGCCCCGCCACTGGGTCGTCACGAACTGGATGACAGTGAAGCGCTGGTCGGCCCGGGTGCGGAGGTAGCGGTCCCAGTGCTCGGGATGGGCGCGGAGGACGCCGTTCCAGGCGGTGTCGCCGAGCCAGAAGAAGGGGGAGCCATCGGCGAAGGCGATCGACCGGCGGTCGTCGGCCAGCCGGAGCGGGCCGCGGCGGAGCAGCTCGTTGTCCCCCTCGTCAGGGAGGCACTCGAAGGCCCCGGTCTTGCCCTCGAGGCCGACGTCGCCGACCGAGGAGGCCGACCGCCACGACCAGGAACCGGCCTCGTCGGGGCTGAAGCGGACGCGCCAGGTCCGGCCGCCGTCCCAGAAGGCATCGACGGTTGTTCGCTTTCCCGAGGGGGAGGCGAAGGTGACGGTGGCATCGACGTCCCAGAATGGGTTGTCGTAGTCGCGATCGGCTTCCAGGGCCTCCTCGAAGACGCCGAACCGAGGCACCGGGTCGGCGGCGGGGGAGGTTGCGGGGAGCAGCGCGAGGGCGGCGATCGCCGGGGAGAGGAGGGTGCGCATCGGGGCCTCCGGTCGGTCGGGTTCGGGTCGGGCCGGGGGATCGCCTCTGGAGCTTCTCCCGGCCCGGCTCGGAGGCTACGCCGGCCGCCTCCTCCCCGCAAGCCCCGGCCGGAAGCCGACGGGAGGGAGGGCGGGAGGGCGGGGGGGCGGCTGACGGCGCCGGCGATCCCGGGGTACACTGGCCCGCTCTGCTTCCCGGACGACTCCCGAGAGTGCGAGGACACCATGGTCCCGAATCGCTTCCGCACGACGGCCGCCCTCCTGCTGGCGGCGGCCGTCGCCGTGCCGGCCTCCGCCGACGAGCCGGTGCGGATCCGAGTCCTGAGCTACAACATCCACCACGGGCGAGGGACCGACGACGTCGTCGACCTGGATCGGATCGCCCGGGTGATCAACGACGAGAGGCCCGACGTGATCGCCTTGCAGGAGGTCGACCGCGGGGTCGAACGGAGCGGCCGGATCGACGAGCCGGCCGAGCTGGCCCGGCTGACCGGGACCCGGGCCGTCTTCGAGCGGAACATCTCCTATCAGGGAGGAGACTACGGCAACGCCCTGCTGACCCGCCTGCCGATCGAGGCCAGCCGGAACGTTCCCCTGCCCAGCTCCTACGAGGGGGAGCAGCGGGGCTGCCTGGTCGTCGATCTGGAAGCGCCGGGGGGACAGGGCTCGATCCGGGTCCTCGCCACGCACCTGGACTACCGGCCGCCGGACGAGGAACGCCTGGCCTCGGCGGCCCGGATCGCCGAGATCGCGGCCGAGCACCCGGATCGGCCGACGATCCTGATGGGGGACCTGAACGCCCGGCCCGACAGCGCCGTGCTCCTTCGGTTCGACGAGGACTGGACCCGGGCCAACGCCGAGCCGATGCCCACGTTCCCGGCCGTCGAGCCGACCCGACAGATCGACTACATCCTCGTCCGCCCCGAGGCCCGGTGGCGGGTGGTCGAGATCCGGGTCCTCGAGGAGGAGGTCGCCTCCGACCACCGTCCGATCTTCGCCGAGCTGGAGCTGATCGTCGGGGAGGGCTGACCGATCGCCGAGCGCGGCAGCGGGACGGCCGAAGGGAGGCCAGCCCGCTTGCCGGGCGAACCGCGGGCCTCCGGAGTTGCGCCCGGGCCTGCCTCCGAATGCGACGGCACGCCGGATGCCTTCTCCGGGTCTGTCGTTCGAAATCCTCTCCGGCAGTCGTGGGGCGGCCAGGCGGAACGTTTCGCCGCAAGCTGTTTCAGTTTAACGGGATAATCGGATGCGATCCGCGTCGGGCGGCCGCATCCGGGCACCGAGCCGCCCGCGACCGGCCTCCACTCCTGCCTCTTTCGGCGACAGGAATGCTCATGAATCGCGCAAAACCTCTCCCCTTCGTGATCCTGGTGGCCCTGGCGGCCGTTGCGTTGTTCGTCAAGGGCGGCGCGTCCGAGGTGGCGCCCGTCGGCGCCGCGGATACGGGAGACACGGCCTGGATGCTCACCTCGGCGGCCCTGGTGCTGCTGATGACGCCGGGGCTATCGTTCTTCTACGGCGGCATGGTCGGGTTCAAGAATGTCGTGTCGACGATGCTGCAGAGCGTCATCGCCCTGGGGGTGATCAGCCTGCTGTGGGTGGCGGTCGGCTTCAGCCTGGCCTTCGGCGACAGCATCGGCGGGGTGATCGGCAACCCGTTGACGTTCGCCATGTTCGACGGCGTGGGCGGGGCGACGAGCGAGGCGCTCTCGCCGACGATCCCGCTGCTGCTGTTCGCGCTGTTCCAGTTGAAGTTCGCGATCATCACGCCGGCGCTGATCACCGGCTCGTTTGCTGAGCGGGTGCGGTTCTCCAGCTACCTGCTGTTCATGGTGCTCTTCAGCCTGGTGATCTACTCGCCGCTGGCGCACATGACCTGGCACCCGGACGGCCTGCTGCGGAACTGGGGCGTGCTGGACTTCGCCGGCGGCACGGTGGTGCACATGTCGGCCGGCTTCGCGGCGCTGGCCGGGGCGATGATCCTGGGCCGCCGGCACAGCCACAAGGCGAAGGAGGAGCACGTGCCGGCGAACATCCCGTATGTGCTGCTGGGCACGGGGATGCTCTGGTTCGGCTGGTTCGGCTTCAACGCCGGCTCGGCCCTGGGGGCCAACGAGCTGGCGGCCACCGCGTTCGCGACCACGAACACGGCCTCGGCGGCGGCGATGCTCGGCTGGATCTTCTGGGACTGGATGCTGGGGAAGAAGCCCTCGGCGCTGGGGGCCTGCATCGGCGCCGTGGTCGGCCTCGTGGCGATCACGCCGGCGGCGGGCTTCGTCACGGTCCGAGAGAGCATCGTCATCGGCCTGGTGGCCAGCGTGGTCAGCAACCTGGCCGTGCACATGAAGACGAGGTCGACGCTGGACGACACGCTCGACGTCTTCCCGTGCCACGGCGTCGGCGGCATCGTGGGGATGATCCTCACCGGCGTCTTCGCCGACGGGGGCCTGGCCGAGGGGGAGTTCACCCTGTTCGGCTATCACATGCTGGCCCTGGTGATCGTCTCGGCGTTCGCGTTCCTCGGATCGCTGATCCTGTACAAGATCGTCGACCTGATCATCCCGATCCGGGTCACGGAGGAGCAGGAGCTGATCGGCCTCGACCTCAGCCAGCACGGCGAGACCGCGCTGGGAGGCTTCCCGATGGCCCATCCCTCGGCCAACGGCAATGGCAGCGGCAACGGCCATTCCGGGATGACCAAGGCGCCGTCGCCGGAGGTGGCGGGCTCTCGGTAAGGCGGCCGGGACGCCCGGCACCGATCGCGGAAGGCCAAGGACGAAGGCCGGAGGGTCGAGGACCGATCGCGTCGGTCCCTCGGCCTTCCGGCCGTGTTTGGTCCCCGGCCGTCGCGGGGCCTGATCGATCGGCGGCCGGCCGCCTGCCGGCCCCCGATCCGACGACCCTCATCCGGCTTCAGCCATCCGCCGTCGTCGGCTCCCGGAGGCTCCCGGAGGCGAGCTCGCCGAGGCGGGGAAGGTGCGGGCCCCGGGAGGCCCGGCCGGCCCGGATGGTGGCGATGAGGTCGAAGTAGCGGTCGAGGTGGGCGGCCTCGGACCACTCCTGGATCCGTCGGGAGTAGCCGGCGTGCGAAAGCTCGTCGCGCAGCTCGTCGTCGTGAACGAGGCGGCGGATGGACCAGAGCAGCTCGGCGTCGGAGCGATAGGCGAGGCCCCCTCCGCTGAGGGCGGCGTTCTCGAACAGGGCTCCCCCCTCGGCGTCGACGATCACCGGGGTGCGGACGGCGAAGGCCTCCAGCACGACGTAGCCGAACGTCTCCGGAAAGAGCGAGGGGACGACCACCGCCCGGGCGCCGTGGAAGAGGCGGGCCAGCTCCTCCCGGCCGAGCAGCCCCTCGAACCGGACGTTGGGCAGGCCGGCGGCGAGGGCGCGGAGGCGGCCCTCGAAGGGCCCGGTGCCGGCGATCCGCAGGTCCACCTCGGGGAGGTATTTCATCAGGGGGATCAGCCGCTGGAACCCCTTCATGCGGACCAGCCGGCCGGCCGCGGCCACGTAGGGGCGAGCCGACTCGGGCGGGTCCTCGTCCTCAATGCCGCCGGACCAGTCGTCGGGGAGGAAGTAGGGGAGATGGACCAGCGGCGCGCCGATGCCGCGCCGGCGGTGCTCCTCCAGCGCGTGGCGGCTGGGAAAGACGAGGGCGTCGAGCTGCCGGAGCGAGCGGTCGATCAGCCCCGTCGACCGCCACACCTGCGGCGGCCGGCGGCCGACGAGGCAGCATTTCACGCACTCGGGCGTCTCACAGCGGCGGCGGTCGTACTTCCAGAGCAGGTGCATCGGGCAGATGAGCCAGTGCTCGTGCGCCGTCATGAGACGGATCGCATGGGCTCCCAGCTCCAGCACGGCCGGCCCGCCGACGAGCGAGATATTGTGGAAGTGGACGACATCGGTCCTCAGGTCGTCGATCAGCCCCCGCAGCGCCTCGGCCTTGAAGTAGGGCCGGCCGGTGGCCTGGGTGGCGATCGGCGAGAGGATGCCGAACCGGCTCCGAAGCGGGTGGACCGTCACCCCCGGCGGCGGCTCGAACGGCCGGAGCGGGTGCCGGCCTCGGACCGACTCGAAGGCATCCACGCAATGGGCGACGTGGACCTCATGCCCCCTCCGGGCGAGCGCCCCGGAGAGGCGCTCGACGTAGGCGGCGTCGCCGCCGAAGCTGTGGGCGCCGAAGAAGGTGGTGACCATGCAGATCCTCATCGGCGACCTCCCTGCCACCATCCTTCCCGGCCTTCCCCGGGCCCTCCTGGCCCGGGTCGAACCCCCTCTCTACCACGGATCGGCCGAGCGCTCCAGCCCGAGTTGGGGGGGCGCCCTCCGAGGGGGATGGGCTGGACCTTCCGGGTGAGCCGGTTCGAGGACTGGCTGGAGGAATGCGTGGCGGGTGGCAACAGCGCGACAGGCGACCGAGGACGTCGGGATCACACCCGGCGGGGGGAGACGACCTCGGCGGCCGGGAGATCGTCGGCGGGGATGGCGTAGTTGGCGAAGCGGATGGAGTAGTCGCGCTCGAACCACGCTCGGATGGCGGGGAGGCGGCCGGGGTCGAACTCGGGGGAGACGGTGAAGGTGCGGCCGGCGGGCTCGGAGACGACAAGGCCGTCGTCGACGACCAGCTCGCCGGCCTTGAGGACCCATCGGGGACGCTCGAACATGGCGCGGCGGTCGGGATTGGGGGAGTAGATGGCGATGTCGGCGTCGGCGCCGGGGCCGAGGTGCCCCTTGCGGGCGTCGAGCCCGAGCATCCGGGCGGGGGCGGCCCGGGTGAGGATGGCGATCTCGAAGAGGGAGTATTCGCGGTCCAGCTCGTGGATCACGGAGCGGTCTCGGAGCCCCTTCGGCATGGTCGCCAGGGCCTCGGCGCGGAAGGCGCGGTCCATCAGGAGAGAGATCATCTCCGGATAGCGGTAGAAGGCGCCGCCGTTGGGGTGGTCGCTGGTGAGGGCGAGGCGCCAGGGGTCGTCCATCAGGAGGTACCACTCCAGGGCGATCGCCCACTGCACGGCGGCGATCAGGTTCTTCTGGGGCAGGTACTCGATGGGGATGACGCCGCAACTGCTCTCCTGCTCGATGTCGGCGTTGTACCAGGGGGCGCCGAGCTGTCGATGCAACCGGTCGCCGGCGCGGGGGTCGCCGGTGAGGATCATGGCGGGGCCGGGGCTGACGTGGCCGACGTCGAGGGTCAGCTCGGGGTGGCGTCGGACGTAGTCCAGCAGCTTGGGGACGGCGGAGGAGAAGCTGCGGGGGTCGGCGGGGTCGCCGTCGTAGCTGTGGAACTGGATGTGAGCGAAGTGGCCTCGGCGGCCGTCGAGGGCCTGCATCGTGGCCAGGGTCGTCCGCCAGTTGCCGGGGATGCCGAGGTTGTTGCAGTGGATGTGGACCGGGTGGGGAAGGCCCAGGTGGTCGGCGGCGGCGGCCAGGCCGACGACGACCTGCCGGGGAGAGGCGCCGAAGCCGGTCACGTCCTCGTCCAGCTCTCGGACGGCCTTGCGGCTGACCTGCTTGTAGTCCTCCACGTCGCCGGGATTGACGACCTTGAGGGCGAAGCCCTTGGCGGCGTCGAGGGCCCAGGCGGCGTAGGCGTCCAGCGCCTCTTGGTCTCCCCGGGCGGCGCAGTCGAGCACGCGATGGGCGTTGCCCAGAAGAACATAGAAGCCGTTGTCGAGGATCGGTGTGTCCCGCAGCTCGTCGTGAGCGGCTCGGGCGTGCAGAGGGGGGATCGCGGCGTCCATCGCCGTGGTGTAGCCGATGCCGGCGAACAGGTGGCCGGTGGCCGAGGTGGTGGGCACCCGGCCGACAAGGCCGGACCGGGTGGCGGCCGACCGAGGGATGCCCGGCGTCTCCCGGTAGGAGGCCGGGCTCATCAAGCGGCCGGCGTTGACCTTCGGCCCGGCGACGTGGCAATGCATGTCGATGCCGCCGGGCATCACGGCATAGCCCCGGGCGTCGATCGTCTTGCCAGAGAAGGTCGACGGGTCGTCGGGAGGGGGGACGAGCCGGCCGTCGGCGACCCAGAGGTCCATCGTCTGGCCATCGATGTCGTGGATCGGGTCGTAGACGGTGCCGCCGAGGATGCGGAGGGTGGGGGCGGGCATGGCGATCGGTCGTCCTCCGGGCCGGGGCGGGAGTCGGTCAGGGGAGCTCGGGCGGTGGAACCGGGCCGGGCCGGGGGAGGGCACGTCGGGCCCCCGTCATCGGCCCCGATCGGCCCGATCGGCGAGCGGAACGGCGGCCGGAGGTCGTCCTGCCTGGCGGCTTCCGGAATCGAATCGACGAGGATGCCGTGCTCGACGTCCCGGACGGGGTGGAGCCCCTCCTCGATGCCGTTGTACCAGAGGACCCGCCCGCCGATAAGCCCCACGGCCCAGGGGCTCGCCGTCGTCGTTCCCCCGGGGATCGGATCGGATCAGATCGGATCAGATCGGACCAGACTGGATCGGGGAGAGCCGGTCGCCGAGGGAGGCGGCCGCCCCGTCCTGGCCGGGGAGTCCCGAATCGGGGACGGCCCCCCGAGCGATTGAGCGATCGAGCGATCGGCCGGACGGTGGGACGGCGACGGGAGCCCGCGCTACGATCGGCTGCCGGAGAACCAGGAGCCCTTGACCAGCGCCCGGTCGGGGCGGTCGGGGGCCTCCAGGTTCTGGGCGAGCAGCTCGCTGTTGAGGTCGGCGACGTCGGGGTGGACCGACTGCTGGTTGATCGCCGCGTTCCAGAGGACGTAGCGGGGCTGGCCGCGCTGGTCGAGGTGGGCGATGACCATGCTGCGGTTGGCATGATGCCAGACGGCGACGATCGGGCGGGATCCCGAGCCGCCGCCGGCCATCGAGGGGACGAGCAGCTCGATCTGCTTGTTCGGCATCCCCTGGATCGCCACCGTGCCGGCCTTGTTCCCCCGAACCGAGGCCACGACGACCAGGCGGTACGGCCCGACCGGGACGACCCGGTGCCCCTGCGTGCCCGAGCGGTCCCGGAGCGCGGCGATCGCCTCGCGGCGAAGCTCGCGAAGCTCGCCCAGGGTGAAGCACTCGGGGTCGGGGGCGAGCAGCGGGACGAACTCCCGGGAGGATTCGCCCTCGGCCGTGATGGCGCGGAGCGACTCCCGGCTGATGGTCAGGTTGCCGCTGACGGGCTCGGCGGAGGCGGGGGCGTCGTCCTCCAGGGCGGCCTCGAGGTACTCGGGCTCGGCCTGGAAGTGCTCCATCGACTCGTCCAGCTCGTCGACGTCTCGGGTCGGCACCGAGCGGACGATCTGGCGGTCCAGGTGCACGCCCGGTGGCGGCGAAAACAGCACGCGGCCGGCGGCGTCCCAGAAGCCCTCGGCTCGGGAGCGGAGGCGGCGTTGCCAGAGCGCTCGCTCGATCAGCGGGTGGACGACCTCGGGCCAGAGGTCGACGCTGACGGGGTCGTCGGCGGCGCGGAGGGTGGCGTAGCGGAGCACGGAGCGCCGGAACTCGGGGCGGGCGCGCCAGATTTCGGCCAGGCGGTTCCAGCGGGAGACGAGATCGTCGTCGACGGCGACGCGGTCGGGGGCGATCTTCCTCAGGTCGGCGAGCACCTGGGGCATCAGGCCGGGGTTGAGCAGGCCCCGGGCGTCGGTCATGTACTCCTTGGCTCGGGAGGAGGCCTCGTGGAGCTGGTTGCGGACCTTGCGGAACCGCTTGCGTTTGGCGGGTTCGTCTCGGCTGCGCAGGTACTTGATGACGACGATCGGGCTGAGGCGGGGGCGGATGTCGGGGCGGGCGTCGAGCATCCGGGCGGCGCGGTCGATCTCGGCCTCGCCGGGCTCGCCGAGCATCAGCCAGGCCATCGCCAGGATCAGCCGGGCGCGGTCGGCGTTGAGGGGGTCGAGCGGCCGTCGGAGGAAGATCCCCCGGCGCCGGGAGCCGCCGAGCAGGTAGGCGAGGTAGTGGCCGCTGAGGTAGCGTTCCTCGGGGGAGAGGGCGATGGGAACGCGCTCGACCTCGGCGATCATCGCCTCGGCGTCGGCCTTGCTGCCGATGGGGGCCGGAGCGGCGACGCGGGCGGGGGACGCGGCCGGGGCGTCGCGGAGGGCCGGGACGCTGGAACAGGCCGGGGCCGTCACGGCGACCGTCTCGGCCATCACCTCTCCGGCCGATCGGCCGCTGGCCCGCCAGCCGTCGCCCTCGAGCAGGGCGCGGAGTTCCCGGGCGACCTCGGCCCCGGAGGAGGGGCGGGCGTCGGGAGACTTGGCCATCAGCCGGAGGATCAGGCCCTCCAGCTCGGCCGAGAGCTCGGGATTGCGCGAGCGGGGGGGCACCGGAGCGGTCTTGACCTGCTGGGCCATGATCGCCATCGGAGAGCCCTGGAACGGGGTCTCGCCGACGGTGGCCTCGTAGAGCAGGACGCCGAGGGAGTACAGGTCGGACCTCGGGTCGAGCCGTTTTCCCCGGGCCTGCTCGGGGCTCATGTAGAGCGGGGTGCCGCGGGCGACGCCCGTCTCCTGGCCCTGCTCCATCACCACCGAGAGGCCGAAGTCCGAGAGCTTCGGCCGGTCGTCGGGGGTGAGCAGGACGTTGCCGGGCTTGATGTCGCGGTGGATGATCCCCTGGTGGTGGGCGTAGTCGAGCGCCTCGGCCACCCCGGCGAGCACGGCCAGGCGCTCGGGGATCGCCAGCGACTTCCAGCGGCGGTAGTAGCTCGGCCCCTGGACCTCCTCCATGATGAAGTAGAACAGGCCGTCTTCTTCGTCGAAGTCGTAGAGGCGGACGATCAGGTCGTGCTGCAGCCGGGCGAGGATCCGGGCTTCCAGGCGGAGCCGCTCGCCGACCTCCTCGCCGCCGAGCTCCCGGAGCATCTTGATGGCGACGCTGCGCTGCAGCGTCTGATCGATCGCGCGATAGACCGCACCCATCCCGCCGCGCCCCAGCTCGCGCTCGACGAGGAACCGCCGCTTGAGCGTCGTGCCGATCACCTTGGGCACACTCCCGGAGGCGCGAGCCGATCGTCCCGGGGCGGGCCGACCCCGACCGATGTCGCCATCCGACCCCTCATCATAGGGGGTCCCGGGGTGTTGGACAACGCGTCGCCCCCCCCTTGGGGCCGGCCGCTTCCCCTCATCCGGGAGCCCCGCCCGATCTCGGGGCGCGCGCAGCCAGGGCCGGCCCCCCGACCGGGGTCGATCCCCCCCGCTGCGAGCGGATCGGGGTCGCGCGCACGGCGGGCGGCGTCGCCGACGACAGGGGTATCCGGCCGTCGCGATTGCATCAGCGGCTCAACGATACCAATGCATGATGGACGATCCGTCTCTCCTCGGCCTACACTGGAGTGTCCCGCCTGGCCGCCGGCCGGTTCGCACGACCGCCGGGGCCGACACGCGCGGGGCCGATCGTCCGGCCTCCACTTCCTCTAAAGAACCGGGCACGAAGCCGAGTCGAGCCGGGTCGCCCGTCTCGGATCGTGCGGCTCTCCGGCGGCACCGGCCGCTCCGCGGTCGCCCTCCCCATGCCCGATGAGCCTCCAGGACCACCCCGCGCCTGCCGAGGGCGAGCCCGCAGGCGGCCGATCCCGCCCTCCTCTTCACCCTCGTGGAGCGCCTTGAGCATCAGCACCCCCGAGTCCCGACTCGGGTTCACGCTGATCGCGCTGCTCGTGGTGATCGCGATCATCGGCGTGCTGATAGCCAGCCGGCCCAGCCGATCGCTCAGACGGGTCAGCCGACCGATCTCCGCTTCGACCCGCTCCCGATGGGCCCGGACCAACCTCCGGGGCGAGAAGGCCGGAACCGCCAGGCAGGCGCGGATCTCCGCCAGCCGGAAGCCCAGCTCCCGCAGCGAGGTGATCTGCTGGAGCCGCTCGACCTCCCGGCTGGACTAGAGCCGGTGGCCCGATCCGCTGCGCAGACTCGGCACGAGCCGGCCGATCTCGTGGTAGTGGTGCAAGGTCCTCACGGTCAGGCCCGTTCCGCGGGCCAGCTCGCCGACCTTCCAGGGCGGATCGCCGATCATGCCGATGCTCCCGTCGCCGGCGGTCGCCGGGACCGTCGGAAGGGTACGACCTCACGCCGCGTGAGGATCAAGGCCCGGCTCTCTTTTTTCTGGCCGCCTCCCGCCGAGCTGCCTCCCGGAAAGGCCCGGATCGTTGTCCGTCGCGGCCGATCGGGTCAGAATGGGGCCGACGACCCGAGCCTTCCCCCAGGGGACCCCTCGCCATGCGAGCCTTCGCGACGACGATTCCGGCCCTGCTCTCGCTCCTCCTGCCGACGACGGCCACGACGGCCACGACCGCATGCCCCGAGTCGGGTCGAGGCTGGCGGTGATGTAATGCCTCTCACGCGTTGCCGTGCGGTCGGGCCGCCGCGTCTGGCAGTCGACCCGGGCCAGGCCCCGCAGCCCAGCGAAGCTCAACACCTCGCGCACCGCCTCGGCCGTCACCGCATCGCACCAGAGCCGCCGCGTGGTCGCAGGCCGAGAATGGCCAGGGTCAGCAGGAAGGCGAAGGGGTGGCGAACGCCGCGGCGATACCGCGGGTCGGCTCGGTGTTAGTAGGCAACCCGCAGCGAGTCACCCGGTGTCGTGATTATCGGGGGCAGCCCTCGGACGGAAACAGGTCGGGATCGAGATCCTGCGAGACCGCCGCGGGCATCTCGCGGAACTCCTCGATCTTACCCGGTGAAACCGAGGTTCTTGGGCGTCTCTGAGTGTCGGGCGTTCGCGGGCATGGTGTTCGCCCCCTCCGGGCGCTGGCGTCAGGATGTCCAGTGGGACCGCAGGGGCAAAATCAAACGATTTAATGTCGATCATTAAAAGATCGGGAGCGCCATCTGCATTTTCAGACCGACAAGCCCCCCGGGGGGTTCGCGATCATTTCCGTCAACACATACACGTTCGTCGTTGGATTCCTGCCCGGCTCACCATCGGCCTCCGCAAGCTCATCGAGTTTCCTCGCTCGGGCAACGGCGCTTGCATATCCGTCGCGGTAGACATCGAAGTCTACACTTTTGTCATAGTTCGCGACGAGCCTCTTCATCATCGCCTGGGCCTTACGTCGATGGATGGACCCCGGTGCGTCCCTGAGGTGGAGCATCAGCCAAAGTTCGAAGCATGGGTTCGACAACGCGACATCGATCCCATTGCGTTCGGCCGTCTGGAGGGCCTCCTTCAGGTGGGGGTGATCGTCGACGTCGAACACGCACCAGACGAGGTCGTATTTCAGGTAGGGATCGTTCTCCCTCCTCGCGTCCTCTGACGCCTTGGCCTTTCTCCGTTTCGCCTCTTGAACGACGGTCAGGGGTACGCCCGATCCGGGGATGACGTCAACCTGCACGATCGCGGCGCGATGCACGCTGGCGAATTGCTTGAAGTACTGGGGCTCGGTCTTCGCTCCCTCACAGACAATGAGGATCTTTCGTTTCGGGGAACGAGTCGGAGGGCGCCGGCCGGGCCTTCGGCGGCGATCGGGGCCGAAGCTCATTGCGGCTCACTCCGCGCCGAGGCGAAAATTGCCCAGGTATGGGATGGCCCCGAAACGCCCCTGGACATAGCCACGTTCGACGTTTTCGTCCTTCCGCGGCTTGAAGTCGGAAAGTGGATAGAGAACCGTTGAGCCGTGCTCATCCTTCTCCGTGAGCCAGACCTGATCTCGCCTCAGGACCGGCTCGCCGGAAAGCGTCCCGAGCAGATTGGTATCGTGCGTCGAAAAGATGAGCTGGGCGCCGTGGGAGTTGATGTCTGGGTCATTGAATTGCCGCACGATATGCATGGCGAGGTTGGGGTGCATGCTGGCCTCCAACTCGTCGACGACCAGGAGCCTCCCCCGCTCAATCGCCCTCAAGATCGGCAGCGCGAGCCGGAACAGGGTCTGCGTCCCGCGAGACTCTTCCTCGAGCGGTAGCCATGCCTCGTCCTCTTCGCTCCGATGCTTCAACTCGAAACGCCAAGGGAGCCTCGTACCCTGGTCTTGCCTGACGACCCGGACGTCGACGATGCCGACGTCGGCGTTTCTGAGGAGGGACTTGAATCGCTGCGCAAGGGGGCCGGGCGTCCCCTCGTCGGAGAAGAGGGTCGGCTGAGTCGCCTCTTCCAGCATGGTGGCGATGGTGTACTGCGACGAACCTGGTCCTACGAACATCGATCCGGTAGGCCTGCGGGGACGCAAGCCGAACGTCTCGATCGAGCTAAACCACGAATAGATCGGGGAAAGCTGCGTGTGTTTGAGCTGGGCGGCCGCCGAAAGGTACAACGCGTTGGGTCGCGTGACCTCCTCGATGACCTTATTCTCCCCCTTCAGGTTGTCTCCGAACGAGAAGGAGTCTCCCTCCCGCCTGAACCAGATCTGCTTCTTGCCATTCGGCCAGGCGAAGAGCCATTCACCCAGGAAGACCCGGTCATTGAAGCGGAAGCCGTAGCGGAAGCGGGTGCCGTTCAGGACGATCTCGATCTCGAAGGACGTCGGCTCTTCCCGCTTCTTCCCCCACGCGAATGGGTCCTGGGGGATGCCCTCGTCGGGTGACCAGTGCCGGAGCGAGAGGAGCACGGCATCCCGCATCGACGCCAAGGCGAAGAGCACGTTACTCTTGCCGCTCGCGTTCGCGCCGTAGAGGGCAGCGACCGGCAGGAGTTTCCTCTGATACCCGGCGACCTCCCTCGCCCTTGGATCTTCCTTGGAACCCGATCGGCCTACCTCCATGGTGAGGATTTGCTCATCGCGGATCGAGCGATAGTTCTCGACTCGGAATTCGATGAGCATGGCGAGGACCTCCGCCGATTCTTAAGCCGCCCGGAGCCAAAAGCGCGGAAAAACCGCGCAAACGGCCCGCAAATCCGCTTTTCCTCCCGATTTTACCGGCCGATAGGGGGCTTTGCCACATGGCGGCCCCTGCAACGAGGTCGATTCGGCCCCGGACGGGCCGAACGGCATGAGACGGGTGTCGATGGGAATGGCAAGCCTGGGCCGGCGGCCTCCAGGACGACCGCAACGTTCAGAAGTCTGGGCCTCTCATGAGGCTGATCGCCCGGCCGACATCCCGAGCACAGGGCGTCAGCCACCCCTCGCATCGACCCGGCGACCGCGGCAGACGCGCTGCTCCGCAGCACGGTCAGGGCCGCCGGCCGCAGGGTCGTGCAGCCGGCCGCCAGCCCGGAACCTCGACCGGTGTGCCGGTCCTCGTCCCACGATCGGTCCTTTCACAGAGTGAAGCCCGTTCTCGACCTCCCAATGCCTCCGCTCCAGCTTCAGCAGCCGCGCCGGCATGACCCGCGTCGGGTCGGGGCTGGCGGCGAAGGGACACGTCTCGCGCATCACCATGCCGTCAGGCGGCCGCGTCTGGCAGTCGACCCGGGCCAGGTTCCGCAGCCCAGCGAAGCTCAATGCCTCGCGCACCGCCTCGGCGGTCACCGCATCGCACCAGAGCCGCCGCGTGGTCGCAGGCCGAGAATGGCCAGGGTCAGCAGGAAGGCGAAGGGGTGGCGAACGCCGCGGGTCGGTCCGGTGTTGGAAGGCAACTCGCAGCGAGTCCGCCGGTGTCGTGATTATCGGGGGCAGCCCTCGGACGGGAACAGGACGCCCTTCCGAAGACTCAAGAGAGAATCAGCCAAGGAGGACCTTGCAATCGCCCTGCCGGAGAGGCCCGGATCGTTGTCCGTCGCGGCCGATCGGGTCAGAATGGGGCCGACGACCCGAGCCTTCCCCCAGGGGACCCCTCGCCATGCGAGCCTTCGCGACGACGATTCCGGCCCTGCTCTCGCTCCTCCTGCCGACGACGGCCACGACGGCGGACCAGATCGTCGCGCTGGGCGATCATACCTTCTCGCTGCCCGACGGCTTCTCGGTCGAGGTCGCCGCCGGGCCGCCGCTGGTCGAGCGGCCGATCACCGCGGCCTTTGACGAGCGGGGCCGGCTCTACGTCGCCGAGTCGTCGGGCTCGAACGATCCGGTCAACGTGCAACTCGAGGAGAAGCCGCACCGCATCCTCCGCCTGGAAGACACCGACGGCGACGGGACGTTCGACCGCCGCACGGTGTTCGCCGACCGGATGATGTTCCCCGAGGGGACGATGTGGCTCGACGGCTCCCTGTACGTCTCGGCCCCCCCTCAGATCTGGAGGCTGACCGACACCGACGACGACGGCGAGGCCGACGATCGAGCGGTCTGGCTCGACGCCGGGACCCTCACCGGCTGCGCCAACGACCTGCACGGCCCCTACGCCGGCCCGGACGGCTGGATCTACTGGTGCAAGGGGGCCTTCGCCGAGCAGACCTACGAGCGCCCCGACGGCAAGCCGTTCGTGACCCGGGCCTCGCACATCTTCCGGTGGCGTCCCGACCGCTCGGGGCCGATCGAGCCGGTGATGACCGGAGGCATGGACAACCCCGTCGACGTCGTGTTCACCCCCGGCGGCGAGCGCATCTTCACCACCACCTTTTTTCAGTACCCCGCCGGCGGCTTCCGGGACGGGTTGATCCACGCCCTGTACGGCGGCGTCTACGGCAAGGTCCACGACGTCATCGAGGGCCATCCCCGCACCCGGCCCGGCGTGCTTCCCGTGCTCACCCACCTGGGCCCCGCCGCCCCCGCCGGGCTGGAGCGGCTGAAGGGCACCGGACTGGGAGACGACTTCAAGGACAACATCCTCGCCTGCCAGTTCAACCTCCGCGCCGTCAGCCGACATGTCCTGACGCCCGAGGGGGGCTCCTTCACCACGATCGACAGCGACCTGATCTCCTCCGACAACACCGACTTCCACCCCACCGACGTTCTCGAGGACGCCGATGGGTCCATCCTCGTCGTCGACACCGGCGGCTGGTACAAGCTCTGCTGCCCGACCTCGCAGCTCTGGAAGCCCGACGTGCTGGGGGCGATCTACCGGATCCGTCGCGTCGGCTCCCCGAAGGTCGAGGACCCGCGCGGCCTGTCCCTGGCCTGGGAGGACGCCTCCGCCGACCAGCTCGCCGAGCGGCTGGGCGACCCCCGCCCCGCCGTCCGGGATCGGGCCGTCGCCTCCCTCGGGCGGCTGGGGGCCGAGGCGGTCCCGGCCCTCGAATCCGTCGTCCGCTCCTCGGCCGACGCCGAGGCCCGCCGCAACGCCGTCTGGGCGAGCAGCCGGATCGACGACCCGGACGCCCGGGCGATCTCCCGGATCGCCTTGCAGGACGAGGACGAGACGGTGGTTCAGGCCGCCCTGCACGTCGTCAGCGTCCGCCGAGACCACGGGGCGATCGACCGCGTGCTCAACCTGCTGCACACCGGCTCCCCCCACAACCGCCGAGCCGCCGCCGAGGCCGCCGGCCGCCTGGGCGATCCGACGGCCGTTCCCGTTCTGCTCCAGGCCTCGGCCGACGTGCCCGAACCGCCGCACTGGACCATCCTGCACTCGATCACCTATGCGTTGATCGAACTGGCCGAGCCCGACGCCACCCGATTCGGCCTCTCGGCGCCGCACGACACCGTCCGCCGCGTCGCGCTGATCGCCCTCGACCAGATGCCCGGCGGCCTCCTCTCCAGCGACGACGTCGCCCCGCTGCTCTCCGCCGAGGATCCCGATCTCCGGGAGGCCGCCGCCTGGATCGCCGGCCGGCACCCGGAATGGGGAGGCGACCTGGCCGAGCACTTCAACCGCCAGCTCCTTCGGGCTGGCGAGATGCCCGAGGATCACCGGGCCGCGCTGGCCGACCAGCTGGCCCGCCTCGGCTCGTCGGCCGAGATCCAGACGGTGGTGACGGCCGCGCTGACCGACGAGGGCCGGTCCGAGGCCTCCCGGCTCGTCGCCCTTGGGGCGATCGCCCGAGCCAATCTCGACCCGTCGCCGAGCGGCTGGGTCGAAGCGGTCGCCAGCGTGCTTGACGCCCATCCCGAGGCGATCGCGCCGGCCATCGCGGCCTGCCGGTCGCTTCGGGTCGCTCCCGATCGCGCCGGGGCGTTGCGTGCCCCTCTGCTCCGGATCGCCCGGGACGAGCAGGCCGGGGTCGCCACCCGGCTCGACGCCCTGGCCGCCCTCCCTGGAGGTCTTGGCAAGCCGGACGAGGATCTGTTCACCTTCCTGCTTGACCTACTCGACCCCGACGCCCCCGCCGCCGAGCAGACCCGGGCCGCCGACCTGATCGCCTCGGCCGCCCTGACCGATGCCCAGCGGCTCGAGCTGGCCGACGCCATCGCCTCGGCCGGGCCGCTATCGGTCCCCCGGTTGCTCGTCGCCTTCGAGAAGCAGGAGAGCGAGGCGCTGGGGCTCCGCCTCGTCGCCGCTCTGGAGGCCTCGCCGAGCCGGTCCGTGCTCCGGCCCGGCGACCTCCGCACGCTGCTGGACCGCTTCGGCCCGGCCGTCGCCGAGCGGGCCGCGACGCTGCTGGCCGCCATCGACGCCGACGCCGAGCGGAAGCGAGCGAAGATCGAGGGGCTGCTCCCCCTCGTCGACCGGGCTGACATCCGCCGCGGCCAGGCCGTCTTCAACAGCGAGAAGGCCGCCTGCCGTACCTGCCACGCGATGGGCTACGTCGGCGGCCGGATCGGGCCGGATCTCACCCGGATCGGCCGGATCCGCACCGAGCGCGACCTGCTGGAGGCGATCGCCTACCCCAGCGCCAGCTTCGTCCGCAGCTTCGAGCCCGTGGTGGTCGCCACGCTCGACGGCCGCGTCCTCTCCGGCCTGATCGTCGACGAGGGGCCCGACCACGTCACCCTCCAGCTCAACGCCGAGGAGGCCGTCCGAGTCCCCCGAGCCGACATCGAGGAGCTCCAGCCCGGGACCACCTCGATCATGCCCGCCGGCCTCGACCAGCAGCTCACTGCCCAGGAGCTGGCCGACCTCGTCAAGTTCCTCAAGGCCAGCCAGTGATCGGGCCGCCCGCTCGCCCCCGACCGGGCGATCCCGGCCGCCCGGCCGCGGCAGAGGGTTCCTCGGGGGGGCGTCCGGTGGTTCAATGGGGCCAGCCGGGCCGCCCGGGGCGATCGAGCGAGGAATCGCCCCGGCCGCCGGCCCCCTCCCGACCGACTGTCCCACCGACCCCGAACCCCGGTGATCGCCATGTCGACGCCCGGCCCGCGCTCGCGGCACCGCCGCTCGTTCCTGCTCTCGATGCTTGGCACCGCCGGAGGCGCGGCCGGTTTGGGGGCGTTCGCCGCTCAGGATCCCTACAATCGGCCCCGCGACGAGGCCGATGAGAACGACTCCCGGGGCGTCGTCCGAGGCCGCCAGCTGGCCGAGTCCTTCGCGGGCTCGGGAGAGCGGATCCGGATCACCCGGCTGGAGACGATCCTCGTCAAGCCCCGCTGGCTGTTCCTGAAGGTCCACACCGATGCCGGGATCGTCGGCCTGGGTGAGCCGATCGTCGAGGGCCGGGCCGAAACCTGCATCGCCGCCGTCAAGGAGCTGGAAGGCTACCTCATCGGCAAGGACCCCCGCCCCGTCGCCCACCACTGGCAGGCGATGTACCGCCACGCCTTCTACCGAGGCGGCCCGGTGCTCACCAGCGCCATCAGCGGCATCGACCAGGCCCTCTGGGACATCAAGGGAAAGGCCCTTGGCGTCCCGGTCTACGAGCTGCTCGGCGGCCCGACGCGGTCCCGCATCCGGGTCTACGCCCACGCCGGCTCTCCCGAGGCGATCCAGAGGAGCAAGGCGCAGGGCTTCACCGCCTTCAAGACCGGGCCGAGGAAGGACCGCCCGGCCCGGATCGTCGAGAACCCGGCCTTCGTCCGCAAGGTGGCGGATGGCTTCGCCACCCTCCGCGAGGCGGCGGGGGACGACGCCGACATCGGCATCGACTTCCATGGCGCCATCTCCCCGCAAACGGCCAAGCTGCTCATCAAGGCGCTCGAGCCCTATCAGCCGATGTTCATTGAGGAACCTGTCGCCTGCCAGAACGTCGACGTGATGGCCGAGATCGCCCGGGGCACCCACCTTCCCATCGCCACCGGCGAGCGCATCTTCACCAAGTGGGGCTTCCGGGAGATCCTGGAGAAGGGGGCCGCCAGCATCCTCCAGCCGGATCTGTGCCACGCCGGAGGCATCACCGAGACGAGGCTGATCGCCGGCATGGCCGAGTCGTACTACGCGGCCATCGCCCCCCACAACCCGCTCGGGCCGATTTCGCTGGCCGCCGGCCTGCAACTGGCGGCGTCGATCCCCAACTTCCTCTGCCAGGAGCAGGTCAGCCTGGGAGACGGCTACCTGAAGGAGCCGTTCCGGGTCGTCGACGGCTACATCGACCTGCCGAGGGGCCCCGGCCTCGGCATCGAGCTGGACGAGGACGCCATGGCGGACAAGATCGGCCACGAGTGGACCAACCCCGAATCCTACGACGTCTTCGACGGCTCCGTCGTCGACTGGTGAGCAAGGCCCTGTGATGTCCGGATCCACCGAGCGTTTCGTCAGCGGAGACTGGGGCACCTCCCGGCTCCGCCTCCGCCTGGTCGACGCCGATTCGCTGGACTCGATCGCCGAGGTCGAGTCCGACGACGGCATCGGCCCCACCTTCCGCCGCTGGCAGGAGGCCGGCGAGCCGGCCGAGCGCGAGGGCTTCTACCTCCGCGCGATCGCCCCGGCCGTCGACCGCCTGCGGGCCGCCTCGGGGGCCGACCTGTCCGGCCTGACGCTCGTGCTCTCCGGCATGGCCTCCTCCTCGATCGGCCTCCGAGAGCTCCCCTACGCGACGGCTCCGTTGCCGATGTCGGCCCGGTCGCTGCCCGTCTCCCGGATCGAGTCGGCCGCGCTGCCCTGCCCCGTGCGGCTCGTCTCCGGCGTCCGCACCGACTCCGACGTGATGCGGGGAGAGGAGACGATCCTGCTCGGCCTCGTCGCCGGGGGCCTGGCCGACGGCCTGGTGATCCTGCCCGGCACGCACTCGAAGCACGCGGTCATCCGCGGCGGGATCCTGGAAACCTTCCACACCTACCTGACCGGCGAGCTGTTCGCGATCATCCGAGAGCACAGCGTCCTGCGGCCGTCGCTCTCCCCGACCCCAACGCCGGGAGACGCCTTCGTTCGGGGAGTCCGGGACGCCTCCGGGGCGAACCTCCTCGGCGAGCTGTTCGCCCTCCGCGCCCGGTCGGTCCTGCAGGGCGTCTCCCCGGAGGAGAACGCCGATCGCCTGAGCGGCCTGCTCATCGGCACCGAGCTGGGGGGGCTCTCGGTCCCGGGGGCGGCCGAGCTGCCGATCGTCGTCGCGGCCCCCGAGCCGATCGGCTCGTTCTACCGATCGGCGCTGGAGACGCTGGGCCTGGGACCTCGCTGCCGAACACTCCCGCCCGAGGAGGCCTCCCGGGCCGTCGTCCGGGCCCACCGGGCGATCCTCGAGGCCGGGCCGGGGGGCTGATTCCCCCGCCTTCGGGAACAAACTCGAAGAAACGCGGATTGGCCGGCCGCTCCCGAGGCATTACGGGAGGACAGCGCGACAGGGGGGCCTTGACCCGTGCCGACGATCCGAGGGGGCATCGCCTCCCGGGAACTCCGCCTGCTCTTCGCGGCGGGGACGCTCGGGGGGGAGACCGACGGCGAGCTGCTGGCTCGATTCGAGTCCAACCGGGACGGCCTCGGCGAGTTGGCCTTTGGCGCCCTCGTCGACCGCCACGGGCCGATGGTGCTGCGCGTCTGCCGAGGTCTGCTGCCGGATCCGAACGACGCGGAGGACGCCTTCCAGGCGACCTTCCTCGTGCTCTCCCGCAAGGCCGGCGCGCTCCGGGAGCGTGACTCGATCGCCCCCTGGCTGCTTGGCGTCGCCCGTCGGGTCGCCTCCCGGGCCCGGGTCGACGCCGCCCGTCGCCGTCGCCACGAGCAAGGAGCGGCCGCCCTCCGCCCTTGCTGGGCGAATGACCGAGAGCCGGAGGGGTTCGATCCGGCCGTGATCGAGGAGGTGGACCGCCTCCCCGAGCGGTTCCGGGAGCCGATCGTGCTCTGCCACCTCGAGGGGCTGACCCACGAGCAGGCGGCGCAGCGGCTCGGCTGGCCCGTGGGCACGGTGCGCAGCCGCCTCTCCCGGGGCCGAGACCGCCTCCGCTGCCGGCTGGCCGGCCGGGGGCTCTCCCCCCTGCCCGCTCTCGGGGCCTCGGCGCTGCCGAGGGCCTCGGCGGGGAGGGCCGTCCGGCTCGCGCTGGCCGAATCGACCACGCAGTCCGCGGCCCGGGCCGCGGCCGGAGGGCTGGCGGCGGCCGGGGCGTCCCCGGCGGCCCTGGCCCTCGCGGGAACCGCTCTGAGGAGCATGATCATGCACGCGACCCTCAAGATCGCCGCCGCCGGCCTGGCCCTCGGCCTGACGGCGACCGCCGCCCTTGGCGTCACCGCTCCCCGGCTCGACGCCGGGTCCCCGACGCCCTCGAACGCCTCTGCCTCCGCGTCGGCCTCGCCCTCTCCCGCTCCCCGGCCGTCGCCGAAGCCCCAGACCGAGGCGGAGCGGATCGCCGAGGCCTTCCTCACCGCCGGCTCCGAGATGTTCGACGCGAAGGACGCCGCCGGCCTGGCCGCCTCCTATACCGAGGACGGCGAGATCCACCTCATCAGCGACGCAAACCCCGGCGTGAAGGAGGACGTCAAGCGCGGCCGGGCCGCCGTCGCGTCGTTCTACCGCGACCTGTTCGACGGCCAGGGCCCGATCGACTCCAAGAACACCGTCGAGTTCGCCCGCCTGATCTCCCCCGAGGTGCTCGTCGTCCACGGCCGATTCCGCCCGAACACGGGTCAGAAGGAACTGCCGTTCGTCCAGATGCGGGTCAAGCAGGGGGACCGCTGGCTGCTGAAGACCCTCTGGCTGTTCCTGAACCCGGACGCCTGACGCGCCGTCGCGGGGCCCCTCCGATGGGTCGGGCCCCGCGCCGTCGAGCAATCGAGGGAGTTTCGATCATGGGCGCGGTCATCGCTCGGCTCCTCCTCCTGGCCAGTCCCGTCCTCCCCCCGTCGGGAGCGTTCCAGGAGGCCCCCCCGGCTCCCCTCCCCTGGATCGCGGTGAGCCCCGACGGCTCCCACTTCGTCGCCGACGGGACCGGCGAGCTCGTGCCGATCTGGGGGTTCAACTACGACCACGACGACACCGGCCGCCTGCTGGAAGACTACTGGGCCGACGAGTGGCCGACGGTCGTCGAGGACTTCCAGGAGATGAAGGCCCTGGGGGCGAACGTCGTCCGGATCCACCTCCAGACGGCCAGGTTCCTGGACGCCCCCGACCGGCCGAACGCGGACAACCTCCGCCGGCTCGCCGACCTCGTCCGGCTGGCCGAACAGACCGGCCTGTATCTCGACCTCACCGGCCTGGGCTGCTACCACAAACAGGACGTGCCCGACTGGTACGACGCCCTGCCCGAAGCCGACCGCTGGGACGTGCAGGCCCGCTTCTGGAGGGCCGTCGCCAAGGTGGGCAAGGACAGCCCCGCCGTCTTCTGCTACGACCTGATGAACGAGCCCGTCCTCGATGGCGGCCAGGGGGACGGCTGGCTCGTCGGCGAGCCGCTGGGAGGCAAGTACTTCGTCCAGCGCATCACCCGAGACAAGGCCGGCCGATCGGGGGAGGAGGTAGCCGCCTCCTGGGTCCGCCGGCTGACCGACGCCATCCGGGAGGTCGACGACCGCCACCTGATCACCGTCGGCGTCATCCCCTGGGCCCACACCTTCCCGGGCGCGAAGCCCCTCTTCCACGGTCCCGAGGCGGGCGGCCCGCTCGACTTCGTCAGCGTCCACTTCTACCCGAAGAAGGACGACATCGACGGCTCGCTGGCCGCGCTGCGGGTCTACGAGGTCGGCAAGCCGCTGGTCGTCGAGGAGATCTTCCCGCTCCACGCCGGCCTGGAGCAGACCCTCGACTTCATGGACGGCGGCCAGGACATCGTCGACGGCTGGATCAGCTTCTACTGGGGCAAGACGATCGAGGAATGCAACGAGGCCGGCGACCTGAAGGGGGCGATCGTCGCCTCCTGGCTGGAGGCGTTCCGCTCCCGATCCCCCTTCGCACAAGCCCCTGCCGATCGGTGATGATCGGCCCGCATCGCCCTCCGATCAGGGCCGGATGACGGTGCCGTCGTCCAGCCGGAGGTTCCCCCAGTGCATGTCGAAGGGCGGGTCGTCCTCGACGGGGAAGCGGGCGGCCAGCTCCTCGTCGAGGTCGACGCCGATGCCGGGGCGGTCGATCGGCTGGTAGCAGCCGTCGACCAGCTCGGGGGCGCCGGGGAAGACGTCCCGCTCGGCCTGGGAGAACCGCCTCCCCTCCTGGATGCCGAAGTTCGGCACGGCGAGGTCCAGGTGGATGTTCGCCGCGTGGCCGACCGGAGACAGGTCGCCGGGACCGTGCCAGGCGGTCTTCACGCCGAAGAACTCGCAGAGCGAGGCGATCTTCCTCGCCGGCGTCAGGCCGCCGACCATCGAGATGTGGATCCGGATGAAGTCGATCAGCCGGCCGGAGATCAGCGGCAGGTACTCGCGAGGGTTCGTGAACAGTTCTCCCATCGCCAGGGGGACGGCGGTCTGGGAGCGCAGGTGGGCGAAGTAATCGCCGTCCTCGGGGCTAAACGGGTCTTCGATGAAGAACGGCCGATACGGCTCGACCTCCTTGACCAGCCGGATCGCCTGCACCGGAGGGATGCGCTCGTGGACGTCGTGCAGCAGCTCGATCTCGTCGCCGATCCGGTCCCTCAGGTGCTCGAACAGCCGGGGGACCTGGCGGGCGTAGGCAACGGGGTCGAAGGGATAGGTGCGGCGGTTCTCGGGCGCCGACTCGTCGACCGAGTTCCGGCGGACGCCGTAGGTCGTGCCGCCCCCCCGGCCGCCGTACTGGACGCGGACGTGCCGCTGCCCCTGCTCCATCAGGGCCCGGACCCCCTCCTCGACCTCCTCGGCCGACTCGCCGCCGGTCGATCGATACGTCGGCACCTTTTCTCGGCATTTGCCGCCGAACAGGCGGTAGACCGGCAGCCCGGCCACCTTGCCGAGGATGTCCCACAGCGCCATGTCCACGCCGCTGATCGCGTTGTTCAGCACCGGCCCGTGCCGCCAGTATGAACTGAGCAGCGACGACTGCCACGTGTCGTCGATCTCCAGCGGGCTCTTGCCCACGAGGAACGGCTTGAGGAACTGGTCGACCGCCGCCGCCACCAGCCGGGCCCGCTGCGTGAACGTGGCGCAGCCCAGGCCATACAGCCCGTCCTGGTTCGTCTCCACCTTCACCACCACCAGCCGGATCCGAGACGGTGCGGTGAGAATGGCCCGAACGTCCCGGATCGTCAGGCCGGCCAGCTCCTCCGCCCCCGGAGCCGACGCCCTCCCGCCCTCGTCGTCCGCCCTGGCCGGGCGGCTCGAGGCCAGGAGGCCCGCGCCGGCGACCAGGGACCCGAGCACGTCTCTTCGATTCATGGGGGATGCTCCGGGGAGAGGGAGTCGGGGGTCGGAAGTCCGCCGGCGCCGGCCTCCGGGGAAAAGGGCGCCGGGAGGGGAAAGAGCCAGCGGAGGCGGGAGAAGGGCGATCGATCGGCCATCCGGCCTCAGGCGATCAGGTCGGTCACCACCCTCCCGAAGACGTCGGTCAGGCGGAAGTCGCGCCCCTGGAAGCGGAAGGTGAGCTTCGTGTGGTCGAAGCCGAGCAGGTGGAGGATCGTCGCGTGCAGGTCGTGCACGTGCACGGGGTTCTCGGCGACGCCGAAGCCGAGGTCGTCGGTGGCGCCGTAGGTGAGGCCCGGCTTGATGCCCCCTCCGGCGAGCCACATGGTGAAGGCGTTCGGGTGGTGGTCTCGGCCGTCGTTGCCGCCCTGGACCATCGGCGTGCGGCCGAACTCTCCTCCCCAGATGACCAGCGTCTCGTCAAGCAGGCCGCGCTGCTTCAGGTCGGTGATCAGGGCGGCGCAGGCCCGGTCGGTGTTCTGGCAGTTCTTCTTCAGGTCGTTGACGAGGTTGCCGTGCTGGTCCCACGCCTCGTGGAAGAGCTGCACGAAGCGGACGCCGCGCTCGACTAGCCGGCGGGCGAGCAGCGCGTTGTTGGCGAACGACGGCTTGCCCGGCTCGGCGCCGTAGAGGTCCAGGACGTGCCGCGGCTCGGAGGCCAGGTCCATCAGCTCCGGGGCGCTGGACTGCATCCGATAGGCCATCTCGAACGAGTTGATGCGCGTGGCGATCTCCGGGTCGCCCGTTTCGTCGAGCCGCATGCGGTTGAGCGCCGAGATCGCGTCGAGCGAGTCGCGCTGCAGGACGTCGTCCACCCCTTCGGGATTCGAGAGGTAGAGCACCGGCTCTCCCCCGGTGCGGAATTGCACCCCCTGGTACACGGTGGGCAGGAACCCGCTGCCCCAGTTCGCGTTGCCGCCGCTGGGCCCCTTCGAGCCGGAGCTGAAGACCACGTAGCCGGGCAGATCCCGAGACTCGGTCCCCAGTCCGTAGCAGGTCCACGCCCCCAGGCTCGGGCGGCCGAACTGCTGCGAGCCGGTGCTCATCAGGATCTGGCCCGGCGCGTGGTTGAACGCATCGGTGACCATCGACCGGACGATGCACAGTTCGTCGGCGACGCTCGCCGTGTGGGGCAGCAGCTCCGACAGCTCGGCGCCGCTCTGGCCGTGCCTTGCGAACCGGAACTTCGGCCCGAGCAGTCTTGAGTTCGGATTGATGAAGGCCGCGCGGTAGCCCTCCAGCAGTTGCGGGGGCGGCAGCGTGCCGTCCAGTTCGGCGAGCTTCGGCTTGTTGTCGAACAGCTCCAGGTGGCTGGGAGCTCCGGCCATGAACAGGAAGATAACGTTCTTCGCCTTCGGCTCGAAGTGGGGCCGCTTCGGGGCGAGGGGGTCCGCCGCCGGGGCCGGGGCCGGGGCCGGATCCGGAGCCGGGGCGGCATAACCTCCCTCGGCCAGCAACTGGCCCAGCGCCACGGCGCCGAGGCCAACGCCGCACTCCTGGAGAAACCAGCGCCGGCTCACCTGAGCGGGATCGGCGTGTCGGAAGCGATGGTCCTGGCAGTTCACGGGGCGTGCCTCCGGGGTTCGGGCTCGATCGACCTTGTCCGGTCGTCGGCGCGAATACCGTTATTCCTTCGTGATCGTCTCGTCCAGGTTCAGCAGCACCCGGGCGACCGCCGTCCAACCGGCCAGCTCCACCGGAGAGCAGCCCTCGGGCGGGGGGACCTCCGCGATCAGCCCGGCCGGGTCGAGCTCTCCCGAGGCGAACCGCCCGCGCTGCCGGTCGAGCAGCCCGAGCAGCACCTCGGCCTCCTTCCCGGTCGGCTCCCGGGAGACGCACAGGCGGAAGGCCCGCCGCAGGCGGTCGGCGTCCGAATCGCCCGCCTCGGCCAGCACCCGGCGCGCCAGCGCCCGGGCCGACTCCATGAACAGGGGTTCATTCAGGGTGATCAGCGCCTGCAATGGCGTGTTCGACCGGGACCGGCGCACGCAAGACTGCTCCCCGGGAGGAGCGTCGAAGGCGTCCAGCGCCGGGTACGGCACCGACCGGAACCGGAAGGTGTAGAGGGCGCGCCGGTAGCGGTCGGGCCCGGTATCGGTCTTCCAGACCTTTGGGCCGTAGCTGGCCGGCGGCTGGAACAGGAACTCCGGCGCCGGCGGATAGACGCTCGGCCCGCCCACCTCGGGATCAAGCAGGCCGCTGGCGGCCAGGGCGATGTCCCGGACGATCTCCGCGTCGACCCGGTGCCTCGGCCCCCTCGCCAGCAGTCGGTTCTCCGGATCCCGCGCATAGAGTTCGGGAGCGGCCGACGACGCTTGCCGGTACGTTGCGCTCGAGACGATCAGCCGGTGCAGCCGCTTCAGGCTCCAGCCCCGGTCCATGAACTCCACGGCGAGCCAGTCGAGCAGCTCCGGGTGGCTCGGGGCCTCGGCCTGGGAGCCCAGGTCCTCCGGCGTGCTCACCAGCCCGACGCCGAAGTACGACTGCCAGACCCGGTTGACGATCGACCGTGCCGTGGTCGGCGATCGGCGGTCGACCAGCCATCGGGCGAACGTCAGGCGGTCGGGAGTTCCCTCCGACTCGGGCAGCGGGTGCAGCACCTCGGGCACGCCAGGCGACACGGGCTCGGCCGGCTTGAGGAAGTCCCCCCGCTCCAGGAGGCGGGTCACCCGGGGGGTTTCCCGGGCGGCGAGCACCAACTGCGTCGTCCCCTCCGGGTGCTTGGCCCAGAGGGCCTCGATCCGATCATTCGCCTCGGCCCACTCGGGTACGGTCGTCCTCCAGTACGAGAAGACGGCGTCGAGCTGCTCCGGAGATCGTTCCTCAAGGGGGATCGCCAGGATCTCGCGGACGACGGCCGGCAGCGGGTCGGCCTCGGCGTCGGCCGCCTCGGTGACGGAGAACCGGAACCGGCCGAGGTTGTTGTTCTGATTGTCGTCGCTGTTCCAGCCGCCGTGGTTCTGCACGAGCTTGAAGGTCACCTCGGCCCCAGAGGGGAACGACACCGGCTCCTCCAGGACGAAGACCGCCTTACGCGGCACATTGCTGCGGCCAGGGCCGATGTCGGTCGTCCAGGCGGTCAGGTCGTCGCCGTCGATCGCATAGCCGATCGGCCCCGTCACGCGATCCCTGCCGCTCCGGTCGTCGTAGATGGCCCCCAGCGGGGCCTTGGGGGGGTTCACGTCGGCCGAGGCGCGGGCGATCTTCAGCTCGGCCCCCTTGCTGGGGTCGTCCAGCGGCGCCGCGACCACCTTGAACTCGGTCAGGCCGAACAGCCCCTCGATCGACCGCCCGGGCCCTCCCTTCGGCAGGCTCGGGTCGTTGAGCACCTCGAGCCGGACGGCGGCGATCGTCGTCGGCCCCTCGAGCCGGGCGGTGAACGCGGTCGTGTGCTTCGTCGGGGCGTAACCGGCGGCCAGGATCGACCCGTCGTCCAGCAGGTCATGCTTCTGCCCACCGCTGGAGTCCAGCTCGGGCCGGACGACCGTCCAGGCCGGCTGGTCGTCACGCACCGATTCCTCCCAGGCGGCCATCTGATCGGCCCAGTCGGGGGTCCGGTCCTTCAGGTCATCCTCGATCGCCCTGATCTCGCGGAAGATCTCCTCCCGGCGCTCCTGCTCCTCGGGCAGGTAAACCGCCACGTTCGCCTCGTGCGCGTTATTCAGGAAGGCGAACATGCGATAATATTCGGTCTGCGAGATCGGATCATACTTGTGGGTATGACACTGGGCGCACTGAATCGTCAGCCCGAGCACCGCCTTACCGATGGCGTCCATGCGGTCGAACATCGCCTCCATGCGGAACTGCTCGGGATCGACGCCACCCTCCTCGTTGATCATCGAGTTCCGCAGGAACCCGGTGGCGACGATCTGGTCCTGCCCCGCGTCGGGCAGCAGGTCGCCGGCGATCTGCTCGATGATGAACCGATCGTAGGGTAGATCCGCGTTCAGCGCGTGGATGACCCAGTCGCGATACGCCCAGACGAACCGAGCCTTGTCCTTCTCGTAGCCGTCGCTGTCGGCGTACCGGGCGGCGTCGAGCCAGATCCGGCCCCAGCGCTCGCCGTAGTGCGGCGAGCTGAGCAGGCGGTCGACCAGGTGCTCATACGCCTCGGGAGACTCGTCGGCGAGGAAGGCGTCCACCTCCTCCGGCGTCGGCGGCAGGCCGATCAGGTCGAGCGACAGCCGGCGGATCAGCGTCGTGCGGTCCGCCTCGGGAGCGGGAGTCATTCCCTCCCGATCGAGTCGGGCGAGGACGAAGTCGTCGATCGGGTTCCGGCACCAGTTCGGCGCCGAGACCTCCGGCAACTCCGGCCGCTCGGGGGGGACGAAGCCCCAGTGCCGCTCGACCGGCGCCCCCTGCTCGATCCAGGCGGTGAGCGTGGCGATCTGTTCCGGCGACAGCTCCTTACCCGAATCGGGAGGAGGCATGCGGTCGAGGTCGTCCTCCGAAGTGATCCGCCAGTACAGCTCGCTCTCCTCGGGCGATCCCGGCACCACGGCGACCCCTCCCGACGGCGACGGCTCGAAGAGCCCCGCCGGCAGGTCCAACCGAAGGCCGGCCTTGCGGTTGGCCTCGTCGGGCCCGTGACAGGTAAAACAGGCGTCGGAGAGGATCGGCCGGACGTCCCGGCCGAAGTCGATCGCCCCCTCATCATCGGCCTCGACCGGCGCGGTCGCAGCCGCGGTCGCGATCGCGACTACGGTCGCGACCACCCACGGGCCGAGGAGCCCCGGACGCTGAGATCGGGACCGGCTCGTCATCAGTGTCTCCTCGCGGACGGCAGGGATTCGCTTCGGTCGGGAGCGGGGGGCCGACCTCGTCCCGGGCGGGGGGAAGCTGGCAGGTGAGTCGGGTCGGTCGGGTTGGCCTGGCACGCCGGATCCGCCCAGGGAAGCGCGGCGGATCCCCTCGGTCCCAGGGTAATGGACCGCCCGGCGGCGCTCAACCCTCGGCAAGCGCCCCCCCCGGCCCCAGCTCGGCGACCTCGCATCGCGTTTGCTCTGGCGCATCGATTCGACGAGGATCCGGAGAGCCAGCCGGCCCGGAACGGCCCGGGGCCGCCCCCGGTCTCCCCGCCCGGCCGGCGAATCGCATCGAATCCCCCCGGCGCCGGGCAAAGGCCCGAGGTCGGGAGAAGGGGCGGCCGGCCCCCGGAGGGGCGACCTCGAAGACGGAGACGATCCCATGTCCAGATCAAGCATCGGACCCCCGAGGCCAAGCCTGGCTGGCCTCCTCGGATGGTTCATCGTCCTGGGACCGATCTTCGCTTGCGTCCCGACCGGAGAACCCGGGGGGAGTCTCCCCGCTGCCGGGCTCCCCGACGGGGACGAGGACGACTTCGCTCGGCAGCGTCGGGCGATGGTCGATCTCCAGCTCCTCGCCCGAGACATCGACGACCCCCGCGTCCTCGAGGCGATGGCCCGAGTCCCTCGCCACGAGTTCGTGCCGGAGGAATACCGGCGGCTCTCCTACGCCGACCGGCCGCTGCCGATCGGCTCGGGCCAGACGATCTCGCAGCCGTACATCGTGGCGCTGATGACTCAGCTCGCCCGACCGGAGGCGGGGGACCGCGCCCTCGACATCGGCACGGGATCGGGCTACCAGGCCGCCGTCCTCTCCGAGCTGGTGGCGGAGGTCGACGGCATCGAGATCGTCGAGGAACTGGCCGACTCGGCCCGAGAGCGGCTCGATCGCCTCGGTTTCGACAACGTGACGGTCCGACTCGGCGACGGCTACCGAGGCTGGCCCGAGCACGCCCCCTTCGACCTGATCATCCTGGCCGCCTCTCCCCCCGAGATCCCGCCCCCGTTGCTGGAGCAGCTCGCCCCGGGGGGACGCCTCGTGGCCCCGGTGGGGGACGCCTCCGGCCAGCAGCTCGTCGTGGCCGAGAAGGCCGATGATGGCACGATCAGCCAGTGGACAGTCCTCCCCGTCTCCTTCGTTCCGATGACCGGCGAGGCCCGGGGCGAGCTCTCCCCCGGCCCCTGACCGGCCCTCGACGGGCCAGTTGCCCACCGAACACCCTCGGGCAGGCTCCTGCCCAGCTCCAACCGATTCGGCCGGGCCGGGCCGGGCCGGGCCGATCCCCCCCGGCCCTCCGCCAATCCGCTCTCCGCTCGCCCTCCTCCGCCGCCGGCCGGGCCCCCCGTCCGAAAGGACCGCCCCCCGACCAGGAATCCGGCATCAGTTTAATAGTAGTATTTAACATTGATTTTTCTTGGCATTCCGGATCCATTACGTCAGAATGCTTGTGGGATCATCCCCATCAACCCAATGATGGTCCCGAACCAAGTCCCTTGCCAGTCGTGCGATCCCAGGGCCGACGCCGTTCGTGACGCCGGCTCCGTCGCGCGGTGGCCCGCTGCCCGCCGATCACGGCGCGGACAATCCGACAGCCAAGTCCACTCGTCCACCGTTCCTTCTTCCCCGGAGCCATCGCGCATGAGCATTCGCCACCGCAAGGTAGACGGCTTCACGCTAATCGAATTGCTGGTTGTCATTGCCATCATCGGTGTTCTGATCGCCCTGCTGCTGCCCGCGGTGCAATCGGCCCGGGAGGCCGCCCGGCGCGCCCAGTGTACCAACAACCTCAAGCAGATCGGCCTGGCCCTGCACAACTACGAGGGCGCCACCGGCTCGTTCCCCTGGGGAGACGGGCCCGACCAGTGGAACCAGTGGTCGTCGCTGGCGCTGATGACGCCGTACATGGAGCAGTACAGCATCTTCAGTGCCTTGAACTTCTCCTACGGCCTCCAGAACCCGGCCACCAACGCGAACACGACGGCCCAGCGGGCAACGCTCAGCTTCCTGCAATGCCCCTCGGACGAGGACCGGCTCACCGCCCCCGACGGCCACAACAACTACGCGGCCAACGCCGGTAACGCCCCAGCCGCCTTCTACGACTGGGACAACACCAACGCCTTCAACGGACTCTTCGGCTGGAACGGCCGGCCGCCGGACGGCCTCGCCCCGTTCACGACCCCCAGAAGGCCGCAGGAGGCCAAGACCAAGCCCGTCGTCAATCTGTCCGACATCCGAGACGGCACCAGCAACACCGCCGCCTTCAGCGAGCGCGTCAAGGGCATCGGCTGGTTCGCCAACCCCACCGTCCCCGACCTGACCCGCCCTTCGGCCACCCCGGTCCAGATCGCCAAGCCGGCCAACGCGAACGACCTGAACACCCCGCAAGCCTTCTACCAGGCCTGCCGGCAGGTGAGCCCGTACTCGCCGGATGCGGTCTTCAGCCCCAACTTCTACGCCTTCGGCTCATACTGGCACAACGGCGGCTTCGGCCACTCGCGTTACAACCACATCATGACGCCGAACCAGCACAGTTGCAATTACAACACCTCACGCTGGGGAGGAGACTCCGGAGGCGCCTACACCGCCTCCAGCCGGCACCCCGGCGGCGTGAACGTCTGCTTCGCCGACGGCTCGGTGAAGTTCATCAAGGAGTCCATCTCTCCCCAGGTCTGGTGGGCGCTCGGCAGCCGAGCCGGCGGCGAGGTCATTTCCTCCGACCAGTACTGAGCAAACGCCGACCACCAACCACCAACCCTCAACCGCCGCCCGTCGGCGTTGGGGCCCGACAACTCGGCGGCCGGCACCGATCCCCGGGCCAGCCGCCGAGCCGGCCGCCGTCGGGGGGGCCTCAGCCCCCCGACAGATCCTGTTCAAGCGGCAGGTCGAAATTCAGGGTATTCTCGCCGCGCTGGAGCTCGTGCATGGAGGCCCCGTTGATGATCTCAGGATACTTGCCGATCTCCCCTCCCGAAAAGCTGACTCGGTTCTGGCCGATCAGCGTCGAGATGGTGTAGGTGCCGTCGTCGTTGATCTGCGTCGACCGCGCCTGGGCGTCCCTGCGTTCCACGTTCGACGGGTCGAAGGTGATGGTGCTGCCGGCGGCCGGCTTGCCGTCGATCGTCACCCTCCCCGAAACCATCACCTCCTCCATCGCCGAGTCGACGTCCGGCCGGCCCCCGCCGCACCCGGCTCCTGCCGAGAGCAGGGCCGCCGCGGCCATCGCCCCGAGGCGTCTCCGGTTGATCGCCATGATCGCGTGCTCCTGACTTTTTAGAGTGAACATCCCATCAGACTTCATGAATTGGGATGTGTCTTCTAGTGTGTCAGAACCAGCGCGGCGATGCAACCGGCGCGCAGGCCAGGCGCCGGGGGGGAGGGGGGATCGGGGCTGGCCCGACGGTCGTTCAGCGTTCCGAGGCCGGTTCGACGGCCTCCCGGAACTCGACGATCCGATCGGCGGCGAGGCCCGCATGCCGCTCGACGGCTCCGGAGGGCCATCGGATCTCCAGTTCGTCCACTTGTTCGGCCGCTCCCAGGCCGAAGTGGAGCCGGGGGTCCGAGGCCGACAGGTAGCTCGTCCCGGCCGAGAGCACCCGGGTCATCGACCGCCCGCCGGCCCGACACGTCACCCGAGCCCCGACCGGCGTCGGCCCGCTCGACGAGCCGACCAGCCGCACGCCGAGCCAGTGGCCGGCGCCGGGGGAGACGTTGCGGAGCAGGCTCGCCGGTGCGTCCCGGTGGACGACGACCAGGTCGACCCGGCCGTCGTTGTCCAGGTCGCCACCGGCCGCCCCCCGACCGACGACCGGCCGACGGAAGTACGGGCCGACTTCCCCGGGGGAGGCCGTCTCGAACCGGCCCCTCCCGAGGCCCGAATACCAGCGCGGGGGCTGGGCCATCGGCTGGCCGATCCCAGGCTGGTCGTCCACATGCCCGTTGGCGACGAACAGGTCGAGCGCCCCGTCGTTCTCGCCGTCCAGCGCCACCGCCCCGAACCCGGTGACCGCCAGGCTCGGCCCTTCCAGGCCCGATCCGCTGGTCGCGTCGAAGAACAACCCGTTACCGAGGTTCCGCAGCAGCGTGTCCGGCTCGTTGCGGAAGTTCGTGTGGTAGAGGTCGATCCGGCCGTCGCCGTCCAGGTCGTCGGCGATCACTCCCATGCTGGCCGTCGCCCGGCCGTCGCCGTCGAAGGCGGCGCCGGCGGCCACGCCCTGCTCCTCGAACCGCAGACCGCCCCGGTTCAGGAACAGAAAGTCGGCCTCGGCGTCGTTGGCAATGAACAGGTCGAGCGTCCCGTCCTCGTCCGCGTCCACGATCGCCAGGCCCAGCCCCCGGCCCGGCCGGTCGAGCCCGGCCTCTCGGGAGACGTCGGTGAAGGTGCCGTCTCCGTTGTTGCGGAAGAGCAGGTCCTCCTGCGCCGGGAACCGGCCGGGGGGGCAGTGGATCGGCTCGCCGGAGGGGTCCGAGCACGGCGGGGCGGTCGCCGGGTCGGCCTCCACATAGGTTACGACCACAAGATCCAGGTCGCCGTCGCCGTCGAGGTCCGCGAAGCCGCTCGCCGTGCTCCAGCGATCGGAGGCCACCCCGGCCGACCCGGTGACGTCGGCGAACGTCCCATCCCCGTTGTTCCGGTAGAGCACCGTCGCGCCGAACCCGGTGACGAACAGGTCGTCGTCGCCGTCGCCGTCGTAGTCGCCGACGGCGCAGCCCATGCCGTAGCCCCGTCCCCCGACGCCGGCCCGATCGGTCACGTCCTCGAACGTGCCGTCCCCCCGGTTGCGGAACAGCCGGTTCGGGGCCGGCGGGTCGTCCGGGTCGACCGGCAGGGGGCAGCCGTTGACGAAATAGACGTCGAGCCAGCCGTCGCCGTCCGAGTCGATCAGGCCGACGCCGCCTCCCATCGTGTCGGCGATGAACAGGTCGCCGGCCTCCCCCGGGTCGTAGCGGAAGACCAGCCCCCGGGAGGCCGCCTCGTCCTCGAACCGGGCCCGGACCGGGCCCGAGGGCGATCGTTCCGCGACACCGGCCGTCGCGACGCCCCCCGACGGCGTCCCGGCCGCGTTCCGGAGCCTCGGGGGGGCGACCGGCTCGAACGCCGCCTCCGCCAGCCGGGCAATTCCCTGCTGGGAGGCGCGGTCGAGCGGGTCGAGCCGGGCGGCCTGCTCGAACCACCGACGCGCCAAGGCCGGCATCCCCGACTCCTCGCAGAGCCTCCCCAGAACCAGGCACTCCCCGGCGCCGTCCAGGCCCGAGAGGGCGCCGTTGATGGCGGCCTTGAGCCGATCGGTCCGGTCCCGGATCCCTTCGGCCCGCTCCAGGATCGGCCCGGCCTCATCGGCTCGGCCGGCCTCGGCCAGCGCCCGGCCGAGCCGGTAATGGGCCTGGAGGTGGCCCGGGTCGGCGGCCACGGCCTGCCGCCAGTGATCGATCGCCTCGTCCTCCCGGCCGAGGGCCCGGCTCGCCTGGCCGAGGAGCAGCCACCAGCGCGCCCGGTCGGCGGGGAGGGCGGGCATCGGGCCCAGCGCCTCCTCGACCCGATCCGCCCTCCCGGTCGCGGCGTAGCAGGCCGCCAGCGCCAGGCGGACGTCCGGGTCGTTCTCGATCGCGAGCCGGGCGAACTCCAGGTCGGCCACGGCCTCGGCCGGCGTTCCCAGCTCGAATCGGATCAGCCCGCGGGCCCGACGCAGCCAGGGGTCGTCCGGCGACCGCTCCAGGAACGGCCGGAGCCGGTCGAGGAGCTGTTCCCCCTCGCCGCCGAGGTCCCGGAACTGCTCGGCCTGCCGGCCCTCCAGCGCCAGGCCGGTCAGCGTGACGAGGTGCCTCGGGTCGCCGGTCAGCCGGTCCAGCTCCCGGAGCAGCCGGCACGCCTCCTCGGCCCTCCGCTGGACGAACATCAGCGAGAGCAGCCGCACCCTCGGCTCGATCGCCCCCGGCTCCCGGCCGATCGCCTCCCGGTAGGCCCGCTCCGCCTCGGCCCCGTCGTGCCGATTGGCCGCCAGCTCGCCGAGCAGGAACTGTGCCCGGGCCCACGCCGGGCTCGATTCCCCCACCCGGGCCAGCTCCTCCCGGGCCTCCTCCTCCCGGTCGAGGGCTCCGAGCACGGCCCCCCACTGGAGCCGAGCCCGGTCGTCGTCCGGATGCCGGACGAGCCACCGGGAGAGCCCCGCCTCGGCCTCCTCCCACCGGCGATCCTCCAGCGCCCGCTCGATCCTCCGCCACCGCTGCTCGTCCGACGGCGACGCCACCCAGGCCACCAGCCCGGCCAGCCCGGCCGCCGCCGCCAGCCCGATCCCCAGCCATCGGCCGCGACGGTCCCCGGTCTGACGGTCCCCTCCCATCGCCTCCCCCCGCCCGGCCGGGCTCTCGCCCCCTGGGCCTTCTCGGGGCCTCCCTCCCCGCCGAGATCGGCCGCCCCCCTCGCCCCGGCGACCCTTCCGGTCTAACCGGAGAGATGCATCTGTTCAAGTCGGCCGCTCAAGTCGGCGGCGGGCGATCGGGCCCGATGGGGAGGCAGCTGCCCCCCGGGCCGATCTCACCGCACCAGCGCCGGCCGCTCCTCGCGAGACAGGTTGAAGACCCCGCTGCCCAGCGACTGCAACACCCGACGGCCCCCGGGCAGGACCTCGGGGCGGAACAGCGGGAACGAGGCGGGGCCGGTGACGCGGATGTCGGCGATCTGGCCGCCGGCCTCGCGGAAGGCGTCGCTCAGCAGCGGGATGCGCAGGCCGTCTCGGCCGTAGACGAGGCGCAGTCGAAGGTCGAGCTGGCCGCGGAGGTCCATCGTGCCGCCTCCCCGGAGGCTGATGGCGTCGCCGGAGAGTCGGATCGGGTCGAGGTAGGCCAGGCCGTTCTCGATCCGGACGGACACCTCGGCGCTGTCGAACGCGGTGGCGTCCCCTGGCGCGGCGATGTCCAGCGTGTTGAGCACCTTGACGAACCGCAGGGCCACCGGCAGGTCCCCCAGGTCCCCCTCCCGGATTCTCAGGTCGCCGGAGCCGGTGATCGACCTCGGGTCGGGTCCGGCCCCCCGGAACGTGATCATCCCCGAGAGCAACCCCCGGAAGCTCTGCTTGCCGGGGAGCGAGGCGGTGAATCGGGCCAGCTCGGCGTCCTGCACGGCCAGCGTGGCGGCGTAGTCCGGCTCCTCGTCCAGGCCGATCCGCACCTGGCCGGTCAGCCGGCCCCCCAGCAGGTTCCCCTCGATCGCCGGCAGGGCCGCCGACTCGCCGTCGACCACCAGGGGAGAGCGCAGCCGGGTGATCTGCTGGCCGGCGATCGTCAGGCTGTCCAGGTCCACCAGCCCCTCCAGGGCCAGCCGTCGGCCGTCGAACCGGCCCGAGACGCCGGCGAGCCGGCCGTGGATCGCCTCCAGCACCACCCCGGCGCGGATGGTCTGGCCGTCGAGCACCACCAGGCCGTTCTCCCACTCCACGAACGCCGGGTCCCCGAGACGGCCCGACCAGCCCAGCCGCAGGTCTCCCCGCATCGAGGGGATCGCCGGGCTCTCGTCCAGCCGGCGGGCGAACTCGGCCATCACCGAGGGCATCAGCTTCCTCAGCTCGCTGTCGAGCCGGAATCGCGCCACGCGCAGATCGGTCACCGAGAGGCCGAAGCGGCCGTCCGGCTCCAACTCGACCAGGCCCGAGCGGAAGCGCACCGGCGAGCCCCGGAAGTGGAAGGCCACGCCGTCCATCGTCACCAGGCCGTCGTCGTAGACGAACGTTCCGTCGATCCCCTCCATCGCCGGCAACTCCAGCGGCGGCGGGGGAGGCCCGCCGGGATCGATCGGCGCGGGGGTGAATTTCAGTCGGATCGACGTGCCGGGATCGGGGCGGATCGCCATTCTCGTGTGGTTGACGTTGTCCACCACCCGGATCGACGAGTCGAGCGACGCCTTGCCTGTCGGGTTGAGCAGCCGCCAGGTCTCCTGCCACTCCGGCGGCAGGGCGCGGCGGAGCTGCTCGTCGAACGGCAGATCCTCGGCGCTGAGGGACAGCTCCGCGTCGAAGGCGTTCGGCCCCGACTGGCGCACCCAGCCCTCCGGGCACTCGATTCGAGCCAGGCCGTTGTAGCCGACCAGGTCGTGGAACTCCCAGCGCTCGGGGGTGATCACCAGCCTGCCCTTCACGTTGGTGATCGGGTACGGCAGCCCCTCCCAGGTGAAGGCGAAGCCGCCGGCCTCGGCCGGCTCCCCCAGGTCGAGCGTGGCGGTCAGCGCCACCGACTCCGGGGAGCCGGGGGCGTCCGGCGGCCGGCGCTCGAACCGGGCATGGGCGACCCGCACCGTCCCCTTCGGCTGGAATTGGCGGAGCACCTGGCGGACATCCGGCGCCAGTGCCCCGAGCAGCGTCTCGTCGATCGGCAGCGCGCCCATCTCGAAGTCGAGCGCGACGACGCAGTCCTCCCCCGGCTCGTCGATCGTCCCCCAGCACCGGGCGGGGCGGTTGCCGATGACCGTCGCCAGTCCCGGCGGCGGGATCGTGACCCGGTCCCCCTCCCAGACGACCTGGCCGGAGAGATGCTCCAGCGGGTACGGAAAGGCGGCGCAGGTGATCGATACATCCTGCAAGTCCAGCGTCAGCCCGATCCCCACCTCGCCCCGCGGCCGTCGCCGGGCGATTCTCGCATAGACGTGGGTCCTGCCCCCCGGCGACAGCTCCGTCCAGAGCCCCTCCACGTCTGGGGGGGTCTTGGCCCGAAGCCGGTCGTCCAGCTCCAGGTCGGTGACCTCGACCAGCAGATCCATCGGCCCGCTGACGGGATCCGTCGCGTCGACCGAGCCGGCGGCGCGCACCGTCGTCCGGCCGTTGATCCCCCGGGCGTGCTCCACCTCCAGGGCTCCGGCCCGCAACGTCGCCAGCAGCTCGACCTCGCTGAGCGGGAACGGCAGCTCCGGGCAGGACCAGGTGCCGGACCGCACGAGCAGGTCGACCTCGTGGTCGAGCAGCGGCCCCGCCGGGGCGCTGGGGTCGACCACCAGCCGGCGGACCCGGACGTCCAGCTCCCCGTCCGAGAGCGCCAGCTTCTGGTACGCCGGCCGCCACGGCTCGGGCATGCGCGCGGCGAGGGCGTCCCCCAGCTCCAGGCGGACCAGCTCGCCGCCGGAGAGGGTCACGCGGCCGGTCCGGGTATCGAACGTGCCGGCCAAGTCGAGCCGCTCGAAGCCGTCTCCCCGGGCGCTCCCCTCCAGCCGGTAGACCACCTCGGAGATCGGCTCCAGCTTCATCGCCACGTCCCGGAGCACCGCGACCACTCCCTCTGCCCGAGCGAACAGCAGCGTGCCGCTGCGGACCAGGATCGTCGGCAGCGCGTCCGGGGGGGGCAGCGGCCAGGGGTCGGCCAGCATTCCCTGCAGGTTCCAGCTCCCGTCGGGGCGGAGGCCCAGGCGCAGGGTCGGCTGCGCCACGACCACCTCCTTCGGCCGGAACTGCTTCCGCAACAGCGCCGCCACGTCGAACTGGAGCCGGACATAGCCCACCTCGACCGTCGGCCCCGACAGGCCCTCGATCCTCTGGTAGATCCGCACCTGCTCCAGCGCCGCCGAGCCGCCGATCGGCCGCAGCGTCACCCGCCCCACCTGCACCACCGAGCCAGGCAGCAGCCGCACCGCCTCGCGCTCGACCAGCCTCGCCAGCTCCGAGCCGTCCGTCGCGTGGCCGACCGCGTACCAGCCCCCTCCCACCAGCACCGACACCGGCAGAACGACCGCCCAGGCCACCATCTTCCTCGTGTCCCGGCCGAACCGCCCCCCCACCAGGCGCACCAGCCCCGCCGCCGCCAGCCCCAGCGCCGGCACCATCCCCGGCAGGCGATACCGGATCGAGCTGACGAACACCGCATGGAGGACGCAGAAGGAAACGAGCGTCCCCAGCAGCAGCACCAACGCCCTCGGGTCCCTCCTTCGGTCCCAGACGCCGACCGCCAGCAGCAGGAAGACCGGGATCGTCGCCAGGCCGCTGAGGATCTCCACCCCCGGGGCCGACAGCTCGTCGGCATTCGGCCACGGGCTCCAGAATCGCGCGACCTTGATCGCCGCCAGCCTCAGCGCCCGACCGGGGTGCTCCCTCGCGAACGCGACCGCCCTCCTCCTCAGCTCCCGGTCCTGCTCGACCTCCCCCAGCGCCGAAATTGCCGGGTCCTCCAGGAACGCCATGTCACTGGCGCCGGTGGCCTCCGGGCTCAACCCGTCGTACAGGCTGGCGCCGACCCAGAGCGCCGTCGGCACGAACCGGCCGATCACCCGCTCGTTCCGGATCCACCACGGCGCCATCGCCCCGGCTACGGCCACCGCCACCAGCGCCGCCAGGCCGATGGCCCTGCCGCTGCGCTCCGACAGCACCCACGCCAGCAGGATCACCGGCACGACCGCCGCCCAAGACGGCCGCACCAGAATCGCCCCGCCGATCGCCAGGCCCGAGAGCACCGCCACCACCGCCGAGGCAATCCCCCGAGGCCCGGCCGGGGGCGTCGGCTCGCCGTCGTCCCCCGGCCGCCTCCTCCAGAGCACCGCCAGGCCCCAGAGCGCCGCCAGCATCAGCGGCACGAACAGCGCCTCGGACAGCAGCAGGGCCGACAGCCCCACCGTATACGGCTCGACCGCCGCCAGCGCCGCCGCCACCGTGGCCACCGACCTCGCCCGGCGCCGATCCGCCTCGCCCCCCCCCCTCCAGAGGGAGACGACCAGCCCGTAGACCAGGCCCACCGACACCGCTCCCAGCCCCGCCTGCACCGCCCGGGCCCCCAGCGGCGCGTGCTCGCCGAAGATCGCCTGGCAGGCCGCGAGGAAGGCCGGATAGCCCGGCGTCCGCAGTGCGAAGTGCGGCTGGCCCCACTGCTCCACGACGTAGGGAGCGCCGGTGCGGATCGCCTCGCCGAGCGCCCAGTAGATCGTCGTGTCGCCGAAGACGCCCAGCAGCCCCTTCTGCTGCGTGTAGAGCTGCACGGCCGCCGCCGCCAGCAGGCGGAAGCCCAGGCCGACGAGGAGGATCAACGGCAGGGTCGCGTGCCGGGTCCAGCGCGATCGTCGCGTCGAGTCGGGCATGGCACACGTGGGCCACCCCGTCGTCGGGGGCGGCCGATCCGTTGCGGGGAGGAGCGTTTCGGGTCCGATCGCCCCGGTGCCGGCCGCAAGGGTGGCCGGGCATCCTAGCCCCACCCCCCTCCCCGGTCAACCGCAACAGAGCCGCCCCGGCCCCCCGTCGTCAGGCCGCTGCCCCTCCCCCCGAGATCGGGGAACGACCGGAGGGCGAGGAGGCCGACGACGACGCTCAGTCGACCCCCAGCGCGTGCGCCTTCAATTCCTCGATCGAGACGAATTCCAGCGTCGATATGTGAGTTGCCTCCAGCACCACCGGAGGGGCGACCCCGGCCTCCATCGCCTCCTTCCAGCGCTCGACGCACAGGCACCAGCGGTCCCCCGGCTTCAGGCCGGGGAAGCCGAACTGGGGCATCGGGGTGACCAGGTCGTTCCCCCGGCGTCGGGAGAAGTCGAGAAACTCCCGCGTGACCTCGGCGCAGACCAGGTGCAGGCCGATGTCGTCGGCGCCGGTGTGGCAGCACCCGTCCCGGAAGAACCCGGTCATCGGGTCGATGCCGCAAGCCTCCAGGTTACCGCCGAGCACGTTCTTGGCCATCGGCCGATCCCCCCGTCCGTCCCCGGGCCGCCCCGCTCCCGGGCCCCGTCGCACCCCGACGGGCCGGCTCCCCGCGGGAGACGCCCTCCCCTATGGTAGTCGCCGGCCAGGAGCCCCGGAAGCGGGCCGAGGGGGATCCTCCCTTCCGAGAGCGACAACCCACCCGCCCGGCTCGAGGCCAATCCCGGGCCGAGCCCGTCGCTCGGCATCGCCGAGGCCGCTATCCTCGACCGACTCGGAGCTGACCCCCGGCCCGGATCGCGGAGAACCCTCGCCATGGCCGACCGGATCGAAGACCTGATCGCCCGAGCCGCCGAGGCGGTGGCCGGGGCCGGGGCCCTGCTCGTCGGCGCCGGGGCCGGCATGGGGGTCGACTCCGGCCTGCCCGACTTCCGGGGCCGCGAAGGCTTCTGGCGCGCCTACCCGGCCGCCAGGAGGCTCGGACTGGACTTCGCCGAGCTGGCCAACCCCCGCTGGTTCCGCACCGACCCCGCCCTCGCCTGGGGCTTCTACGGCCACCGCCTGAACCTCTACCGGGAGACGGCGCCGCACTCCGGGTTCGCCGTTTTGCGGCGGTGGCTGGATCGCATCCCCGCCGGTGGATTCGTCTACACGTCGAACGTCGACGGCCAGTTCCAGCGGGCCGGCTTCCCGTCGTCCCGCATCCTGGAGTGCCACGGGGCCATCGCCCGGCTCCAGTGCCTGACCGGCTGCGGCGCCGGGCTGTTCGAGGCCGATCCCCGGCCCCTGGCGGTCGACCCCCAGACGCTGCGGGCCGCCCCCCCGCTGCCCTCCTGCCCCTCGTGCGGCGGCCTGGCCCGGCCGAACATCCTGATGTTCGGCGACCTCGGCTGGGATCCGTCGGAGACCGACGCCCAGCAGCGGCGGTTCGACGCCTGGCTCCGCCCGCTCGGCGGCGTCCCGCTGGTCGTCGTCGAGTGCGGAGCCGGCACCGCCATCCCCACCGTCCGCCGGATGTGCGCGCACGTCGCCCGGGCGTGCGGGGGAACGCTCATTCGCATCAACACCCGCGAGCCAGACGTGCCCCCCGGCCAGATCGGCCTGGCGATGGGGGCCCGGGAGGCCCTGGAGGCGATCGACCGCCGGCTCGGGCCGGGGGCCTGAGCCGGGCCGGCCGGTCACTTGCCGAGCTTGTACCACTTGCTGGCGTGGTCCCGACCGCTGTCGAGCTCCTCGACGACGGCCTTGAACGCCGACGAGAGATGCACGTCGCGCCGGAGTGCCTCCAGCTCCCCCGGCGCCAGCCGGGCCGACGACGGCCCCGTCCCCTGGTCCACCCGGCCTCCGCCGGAAGTGACCTCCATCCAGATCACCGTCTGCTCGTGGGCGGCGGCGTTCTTCTTGATCTTGCCCCCCTCCGAGCGGTTGCCGTTGAGCCGCAAGCGATTGGGCCCCTCATACGACACGGCGACGATGTATGTCGTCTTCTTCGCGAACCCGAACCATCCCACGGCGGATCGCCCCCGAATTGGATCGTCGACGTTCGACACGACACTCCACCAGCCCGGCCCGGCCCGGCCAGCCCGCATCGTACCGCTGGGAGCGATCCGCCGGCAACGAACCGGAGGCGAGCCGGGCGCGAACTTCGTCCTTCGCCGGTGGGCGATCGTCACGGCCCCGGCCCCTCGGGGTCGGCCAGCAGGGCGAGGATCCGGCGCGTCTGGTCGGTGCGGCGGACCCGGTCGGCGATGCGGTGCCCGACGACCCAGATCAGGCCCCGGCGGTCTCGAACGACGGGCACCAGCCCCCGGTCGGCCGGCGGGACGCGACGCCCCCGGAGGAAGTCGGCCACCGGCATCGACTTTCCCCCCATGCCCAGCGGCGCGAAGCGGTCCCCTGGCAGGGCCGGCCCGATCAGCAGATGCGGGCCCGAGCCGTCGTCGAACGGATCGACGGCGTCCCGGTCGATCCGCTCGTCGCTCGGCAGCTCGGGGGGCGGGTCGAGCGCCGAGGTGATCGTCAGGCCCCCCCAGCGCACCTTCCCCGGGATCGGCAGCGACGCCGGGGGCGGGGGAAGCGGCGCCGGCACCCCGGCGGCGGGCACCAGCCGGGCCTGATCGGCCGAGAGCACCAGGTCGATCCCCGCTCCGATCGCGTGCCGGCCGCGGTCGGACCGCACCAGGGCGGCGATCCGACGCCAGCGAGCCGACGACATCCCCCCTTCCGGCCAGCCCAGCCGACGCCAAGCCAGGCGGACCACCTCGGCCCTCGCGCCGGGGGGCAGGGCGGCCAGGCGGTCGCGGCGGAAGGCGATCGTGCCGGGCTCGGCGTCCTCCCGCACCCGCCGGGCCAGTTCGACGACCCGCTCGTCGGCCAGCGCGACCGTCTCCCGTTCCGACCGGGCCAGGCTCACCAGCGCCTCGGCGACCTTCGGGTTCAGCCCGGCCAGGACCGGGAGGATCTCGTGCCGGATGCGGGCCCGGGTCCGCGAGCGGTCGTCGTTGCTGGGGTCCTCTCGCCAGGGCTGGCCGAGGGCGTCGAGGAAGGCGCGGGCCTCCTCCCGCGAGGCGTCGAGCATCGGCCGGATCAGCTCCAGGCCCTCGGCCAGCCGGCGACGCCGAGGGATGCCGGCCAGTCCCCGGGGGCCGGTGCCCCGGACGATCCGGTGCAGGACCGTCTCGGCCTGGTCGTCCCGGGTGTGGCCGACGGCCACGGCGCCGGCCCCTCGCCGGCCGGCGACCGCGACGAGCCAACCGTATCGGGCACGCCGGGCGTCGGCCTCGAAGTGGCCGGGCCGCTCGGGATGCCAGCGGCCGAGGTCGATCGGCAGCCCGAGCGCCTCGGCCAGCTCGGCCACAAACCGCTCGTCGCGGTCGGCCTGCTCCCCCCGGACCCCGTGGTTCAGGTGGGCGACCGACAGCGCGATCCCCAGTCCCGGCGCGACGGCGTGCATCGCCCGAAGCAGGGCCACGCTGTCCCCTCCCCCCGAGACGGCGACGACGATCGAGGGGGCGCCCCCCCGACGCCGCCATCGGCGGAGGGACCGTCGGACGCGATCGGGGAGAATCGAGGCGGGCTCGGCCGTCATGATGGGCCCCTCGGTTCGGGAAGAGGGTGTCCGGGCCGCTCGGGCGGCGATCGCCGGTCGATTATACTGGGGGCATGAACCCCGAACTGCTCGCCCTGCTCCGATGCCCGACCTGCCGGGGTCGGCTCGAACCCGCCCCCGAGGGGGATTCCGCCCTGCGCTGCACCGGCGGCTGCGCCTCGTTCCCGATCGCCGGAGGCGTCCCCCGCCTGGCGGGAGAGGCCTACGTCGCCAGCTTCGGCCGGCAGTGGAACCGCTTCGACGTGGCCCGGGACCAGGAGGACGAGGCCGTCTTCCTGGCCAAGACGGGCGTCCACCCCCGCGACCTCGCCGGCCAGCTCGTCCTCGACGCCGGCTGCGGAGGAGGCCGGTACGCCCGGCTGCTCGGCCGGTTCGGGGCGAAGGTGATCGGCGTGGATCTGTCCGACGCCGTCGACAAGGCCGCCGCGCTGACCGCCCGGTTCCCCGATGTCGCCATCGTCCAGGCCGACCTACTCGACCTGCCGATCGCCGAGGGGGCCTTCGACCTCGTCTTCTCCATCGGAGTGCTCCACCACAGCCCCGACCCTCGCCTCGCCTTCGCCGAGATCGCCCGCCGCGTGCGGCCCGGCGGCCGGCTGGCGGTGTGGCTCTATCGCCGCAACACCCCTCCTCAGGAGTGGCTCAACACCGCCCTCCGAGCCGCCACGACGCGGATGCCCCCCCGCCTCCTGGAGTCGATCAGCGTCGGCCTCGGCGTGCTCGGCGGCGTTCCGGTGGTGAACACGACGCTCAACAAGGTGTTCAACTTCTCGAACCATCCCGACTGGACCCTCCGCGTCTGCGACAACTTCGACTGGTATGCTCCCCGCTACCAGTCGCACCACACCCTGCCGGAGCTGCGCCGCTGGTTCGAGGAGGAGGGGTTCGAGGACCTCGTCGACCTCCGCCCCTTGAAGGCGGGGCGGCTGTATGATCGGGCCTACGACCTGGATCTCATCATCGGAAGCGGCGTGAACGTGGCGGGGACGCGGCGTCGGGAGCAACCAGCTCCGGCCGAGCCTGCTCTGACCACACGATGATTCGGAACTGGAAGAATGGTCCGCAGGGTGCGATTTGCTCCCGGGAGTCTTCCCTCCCGAGCATCGGGAAGACCGGGCCGGACACGGACCGAACCCCATCGTCTCCGACCGTTCCCCCTGGGCAAGCCGAGGGGCATCGGATCGAGCCGAGGGGATCGTTTGGTCTGGAGCCGCGATCCGGTCACTCGGTCTCCGTCCCGGGTCGGTAGCCGGTCAGGGTGGTTTCGATCCGGTAGAGGGAGACGCCGGCGGTGATGTAGAGCGTGGAGTCGTCGGGGCCGGCGAACTCGACGTTGGTGGGGTTCTCGGGGACGGCGATGAAGTCGACCGGGGTGCCGTCCGGCTGGTAGACGTAAACGCCGCCGAGCGGGCCGGCGCCGGCGGTGGCGACGACCAGGCCGTCGGTGGTGATCGTCATGCCGTCGATGCCTCGGCCGGTGCCGAAGTCCTTGATGACCCTCGGATTGGAGACGGCGCCGGTGGCGGGGTCGAGGTCCAGCCGGAGCAGGACCTTGCGCTCGGGGCCGTTGTCGGAGACGTACAGGGTGGTGCCGTCGGGGCTGACGACCAGGCCGTTGGGCTTCTTCGCGGTCGTCTCCAGCCGGGTGACGGTGCCGTCGGGGTCGATCCGGTAGACGGACTCGGTGTCGAGCTCCCGGAGCTCGTCGCCGACGTAGCGGGGGTCGGAGACATAAACGCGCCCCTGGCGGTCGAGGGCGACGTCGTTCGGGCTGTTGAAACGCTTCCCCTGGAAGGAATCGGCCAGGGTGCGAACCGTGCCGTCGGCCTCGGTGATCGACACCCGGCGGTTGCCGCCGGTGTTGGCTCCCTCGGCGGCGATGAGAAGGCCGTCGGGGGTGACGATCAGGCCGTTGGAGCGCCCGCTGGGGGAGCGGAAGACGGTCACGGCCCCCGTCTCGGGGTCGAACCGCAGGATGCGGTTGCCGATGTCCGAGAACAGGATGGCGCCGTCGGGAGCCCGAACGGCCCCCTCGGTGAACTCCCCCTCGGACCAGAGCACCTCCAGGGTCTCCCCCGGCTTCACCACGCCGGACGAGGGCGGGACGGGGGGGATCAGCAGGGCGGAAAGGGCGAGGGAGAGCATGAGGAGGGCTCCGGGATGACGGAAGGCGGATGACGGAAGGCGGAAGGCCCGAATCGCCGCGGCACGACGCCGGAAGACCGGGGGGAGCGGGCCGGGGTCGGGAACGCTCGAGGGGGCCCGGGGCGGCGTCGGCGAGGCACCACCGGGCCGAGACCGATCACGCTACGGAGCGGGACTGGGCCGGTCAAGCATCGGGGGGAGCACCGCAGGGACGATCGGTTCCTGGAGTTGGGGCGGCGCTCCCCCCTCGCTTCGGAAGCCCCGGCCGGGCTGGCGGAACTCCGTGTCCTCTGATCTCTCGTGTATCCTGATTGGTTTCTCTTGTGTTCTCTGTTTGGTTTGTTGTGCCCGAGCCCCGAGGCTTTTCGTCCCGGTCGGAACCGTCAACCTCCAGGTCAGCGGCAGACGGCCATCCCCGAACTGGCTTCGTTCCGCGCCGAGACGGTGCGTCGTCGTCTCTCGAGTCACACGGGCCAAAACGCGAGAGCCGGCCTCGTCGGGAACGCCGGCCCGCATCAGTCCTTCCGACGGGTCAGCGTGAAGTCGTGGGTGCCGGCGGGCTGGCCGTCCCTGTAGGCGGTCCAGGAGCTGGTGATGTGGTCGGCGTCGTGGAGGAGGAAGCGGCCCTCGTGCATGTGCATGTCGGTGGCGGGATCGAGGTTGGAGCCGCCGTCGAAGGAGAAGACGAGGGTGTCGGGGGAGGAGGCCTCCCGGTCGAGGAGCAGGCGGGGCTGGTTGCCGATGGCGCAGTAGTGGGTGGCGCGGAGGTCGTCGCCGTCGAGGTGGTAGACCGAGATCATCTCGTGGGGAGTGCCGGGGCCGTAGGTCTCGACCAGGGCGCTGCCGGAGGCGATGAGCTGGTAGGTGATGACAAAGGCCTCCTCCCCCTCGCGCTGCTCCCAGGTGCCGACGAGGGTCTTCATCCGCTCGAACGCGGCGGGGCCGTCGAGCCCCTCGGCCGGCGTCGCCCCGGCGGCAGGCCCTTCCGCGCGGGCGGGGGCCAGGGCGATCCACAACGCGGCGGGGGCCAGGATCAGCAGGAGGCGGTGCGACATGATCGGGACTCCGGAATCGGCCGAAGGGCCGGGGGAAGGGAAGGGTGGCTCAAATCCGGGATGATGCCTCCCGGATCCGGGGGCCGGCAGGCCGCGCTCGAGACGGCCAACCGATTCAGAACACATGTATACCATCGGCCGGCGGTGAGGGAAACTGAAATCGGGGAGGATCGGGAGGAGGATTCTCCAGACGGAGAGCGAGGGGGGGGCAGCGCGAGCGGAGAGGGGAAGGCGGGCGGGGGGACGTCTTGGAAGGACGACGAGCCGGCCGCCGGACGGGGGTCCGGCGGCCGGCTCGGGGGGAAGCGAGGCCGATCCGGGGGGGACCGGATCGGCCCGGGGGGTCGAGGAGGGGGTCAGGGAATGAAGATGGGGCCGATGGGCGGCAGGTTGGGGATCAGCTCGATGTCGTTGCGGACGCCGGTCCCTCCCCGGATGGCCGAGGAGATGATGCGGACGTTCTGCCGGGCGCCGATGAAGACGTGGGCGACGGGGTAGCCGGCGACGAAGGAGTCTCGGGCTCGGCCGAGGCCCAGCAGGTAGAGGGTGCCGAGGTTGTTCAGGACCAGGCCCCGGGCGTCGTTGGCGAGGAAGGCCTGGGTGTCGCCCTGGATGTCGAAGACGGCCGATCCGCGGAGCTGCGGGCGGAACGACTCGGAGAGGCCGGCCAGGCGGTTGGGGTAGTTGAGCGAAACGGTGGCCCCGCCCTGGAGCGTGTTGCGGTTGACCAGGTTGACGACGTTCTTGCCGTCCACGACCCCGACGACCCGGGCGACGAGCTGATCGACGCTGCCCAGGGCCTCGTCGCTGCCGGGAGGGGGGGCCGGCGGCAGGCCGGGGGCGCCGACCCGGGCCAGCTCGGTGAGCCGGGCCTGGGTGGTGTTGATCTCCATGCCGCCGAGGATCTCGGTGTCCGGCTGGTACTGGTCGAAGAAGCCCCGGCCGAGGACGACCAGCGGGTCGAAGCCGGGGTTGCCGGTGGCGCCGCCGAGGAAATCGAAGTCTCGGGTGGGGACGAAGGGGGCCGTCGTCGGGACGGCGGCCCCGGTTATCAGGCTGGCGGCGACGTTGATCCCCTGGGCCACGCCGGGGCCGGTGGCGGAGGCGTCGACCAGAATGGTGCGGTAGTCGGTGGTGCCGATGCCGTCGACCGAGTCGATGCTGGCGAGGGTGTCGGTGGTGAAGGCGCCGACGAAGCTGCCGTCGACGGCGTCGTAGGCCCGGACGAGGTTGGCCTGGCCGACGAGCACGACCAGCCGGCTGTTGCCGGCGTCGGCCAGGGCCACGCCGGCGGAGTCGGCGATGCTGGGGACATCGATCGACTGCAGGACGGCGCCGCTCTTGACGTCAAAGCGGAGGAGCTGGCCGGCGACGGGATCGTAGCCGTAGATCTGGGGGTCGACGACCGTCTGGGGGTCGATCGGGTCGGCGAGGATGCGGTTGACCTCGACGCGGATGCCCGGCGGCGGGCCGGTGTCCTCGGTGCCGGTGACGGTGAAGACGGGGAAGAAGTTCCCGTCGGTGAGCACCAGCGAGATGCCGCCCTGCTGGTCCTCCTGGAGGGTCAGGTCGCGGCCGGTCTGGGCGGCCCGGGCGGCGGCGACCTCGGGCAGCTCGCGGAGGAAGACCTGGGTGTTGCGGCCGACGTTGTTGAGCTTCAGCTTGCGGACGCCGCCGATGAGGTTGATCGTGCCGCCGTCGATCAGGTTGAAGGCCCGCAGCCCGGCCAGGCCGACCTGGTTGGCGCCGCTGCCGGCCTGGGCGTCGAGCGGGACGTCGGCATCCTTGACGAACGCCAGGGGAGCGTAGCCGGTGGCGTGGGAGAGGATCTGGGTGCTCGGGCCGGTGTCGTCGTAGACCAGCTCCAGCGCCCCGTCGTCCCGGACCCGGGTGCCGGCCAGGGTCCCCGGGCCGACGAGGTTGACCGCCACCCGCACGCCTCGGGGGCCGACGTACCGGAAGTTCTTCACCGGAGGCGGGGTCGGGGAGGCGGCCTGGGGGGCCTCCATCATGTGGATGCCGCTCTGGGCCTCGACCCCGGCCTGCTCGGCGGCGACCGGCGGCAGGGCCGGGTCGGTCGCGTCGACGGCCGAGCCGGCCACGAGGGCGAGGTCGCCGGCGAGCAGGCGGCGGCCCTCCATCGGCTCCAGGCCCGGCCGGGCCTTTCTGGTCCTGCTGGCGCCCCGTGCCATGTTCCGCACCCTCCTGAATGGTTCGCTCCCGATCGGCGCAGGGGCGCGACCGGGCCGGACGATCCGCGTTGCCGTTCTCATCGGCACGACCGGCCGGCCGACATCACTCCGAAGCGCGGGCCGGGGCGTCGAGGACGGATCGGATCCGGTCGGCCAGGGCGGGCATCTGCCCCGGACTCGGGATGTGGCCCTCGCCGGGGAGCGGCTCGGCGGCCACCAGGCCGGGCAGCAGCCGTCGGGCGCCGCCGAGCAGGGCTCGGGCGTCGAAGAAGACGTCGCGCTCGCCGCAGCAGACGAAGGCGGGGGCGTCGAGGCGGTCGAACCTCCCCGGGCGGAAGGGGCGCAGACAGGCCAGCGTCGGATCCGGGATGACGTGGCGGAAGGCCAGCCCGAGCAGCCGGGCGATGTCCGGATCCGGCTCCAGCCCGGGGCCGTAGAGAGGGCGGACGGCGGCCCTCAGGCTGCGGTCGGTCCCGACCGCCGCGTGGCGGAGCATCGCCCCCGCCATCACGAGCTGACCCCGGAACCGAAGCCAGGAGAGCCCGGCGCCGCCAATGATCGCCAGCCGACCCACCCGATCCGGCCGCTCGGCGGCCAGCTTGAGCATCATCCAGCCGCCGAAGGAGAAGCCAACAAGATCGACCGGCCCGGTTAGGCCGAGGCCGTCGAGCACCCCGGCCAGCCAGTCGGCATAGAAGGGGCCCCGCCGCCGGGGACGGACCTCGGCGCTGAGGCCCGGGTCGCCGATCGTGTCGATCGCCAGCACCCGGCGCGTCTCCGACAGCGGAGCGATCAGGCCGGCCATCGCGGCGGCGTTCAGGTCCAGCCCGTGGAGCACGACGACCGGAGGCGCGTCGGCCGGGCCCGCCTCGAGGGCGTGCGTCGGGCCGAACGCCGAGTCGACCATCCGGGACCGAACAGGCACAGGGAAGCGGGCAAGGCGGTCGTCGTACCAGTCCCGGACGGCCCGGCGGCCGGCGTCGGTCCAGTAGATGGAGGCTCGGGGCATGGCGGCGGGGCATCGGCCGAGGGGGAAGCGGCGGGGCGTCGGCCGGCAACCGGAGGCCGGCCGGGCCGGAGATCGATCGATCCCGGGTCGAGGATCCCGGGCGGGGCCCTCCTCCGTCAAGGGGCCCGCCCGGGGGGGACCGGCCCGATCCCCCTCCCGCCAATGGTCTCGGCAGGCCGGTCGGGGGATCCCCTCCCGGACGATTCCCGATCCTGCGGGGCCGGGGCGGGAGGCGGCGTCGGCGTCGGCAGCGCCAGCGCGGCGGCCAGGCCAAGACCGAAGGCAACTGGTACGATCACGTTGCTCCTCATGGTCGCCTCTCGCGGTAAGGTGCGCTGGCGAGGCGGAGGGGAGCGGGGAGTCCGATCGGGCCGCCCCACCCCGCCTCGCCCCGCGAGCGGGCAAGATCGATGCCGACCGAGGGCTTCGGACGCTCGGCCCCTGACGGCGGGGGCGAGGCGGCGTAGAATGCGGCCTATGGAACGCGAATCGGAGCGATTCAAGCCCGGCGCGAGCATGAATGACCCAGGTCCGGGCCTCCCGGTCGGGCCGCTCTCCCGGTGGGCCCGCCTGCGGCTGCTGGAGGAGGCGAGGGGAGCGATGGCGGCCGCGGTCGCCGGCGGCGGGGTGGTCGAGGTGCCGGGGCCAACCGGCAAGCCGGAGCTGGACCGGCCTCGGGCGGCGTTCGTGACGCTCCGGCGGCGGGACTCCGGGGCCTTGCGCGGCTGCCGGGGGGAGGCGGTGGCCCGGAGGCCCCTGGTGGCCTCGGTCGCGGCCGGGGCGATCGGCGCCGCGACCGACGACCCGAGGTTCCGGCCCGTCTCGACCGACGAGCTGCGGCTGCTCCGGGTCGAGATCAGCGTCCTGACCCCCCCTCGGCCGATCTCCCCGGATCGGATCGAGCTGGGAAGGCATGGCCTGATGATCGTCCGGGGACGGACCCGGGGCCTGCTGCTGCCGCAGGTGCCCGGTCACCACGGGTTCGACCGGCTCGCCTTCCTGGAGGCCATCTGCCGCAAGGCGGGCCTGCCTCCCGGCTCCTGGCGGAACGATCCCGAGGTGATGCTCTTGGCGTTCGAGGCGGAGGTCTGGGGCGAGGAAAACGCCGACAACTCCGGATAAGGCCAGGAGGCCGGACCGGTCCTCCCCGCCCCGGACGGCGCGGCGCGCGGCGAGTCCGGCGCGCCGGCGCGATCCGCGCTTGACGATCGCGGACCGGCGGCGGAGGATGATGCGTGAAGTCGAGCGACCGAGCGGCGGGGGCGGAGGCCCTCGACCTCGACCGAAGGAGTCCGTTTCCATGAGATTGCGATCGAAACACACCCTGGCGCTGGCCGGGCTGGTCGTCGCCGCAACGGCGACGGCGGCCGTGCTACCAGGCCAGGGGCTCGATTCCGGGCCGAAGCTCGGAACGGTCGTGGATGCCTTCGACGTCTACGACGTCACCGGCCCGAACCAGGGCCGAGAGCTCTGTTATCGCTGAGCGTACGGCGCGAGCCCGGTCGTCTGCATTTTCACGCGGACGACGAGCGGGCCCTTGACCGGTCTGGTCAAGGCCGTCGACGAGCAGATCGAGAAGAATCCGGACCTGAAGGCCTTCGTTGTCCGCCTGACGGACACCGACAGCGAGGCCGAGGTCGTCAAGGCGCTGCGCGGCCTGGCGACCGAGTGCGGCATTGAAAACGTGCCGCTGACCCTGCTGGAGAATCCGGCAGGCCCGCCGTCCTACCAGATCGCCGAGGACGCGGAAGTCACCGTCCTAATGTGGCGCTACACCGAGCTGGAAGCCAAGCACGCGTTCGCCGCTGGCGAGCTCGGCGAGGATGACATCGCTCGCATTCTCGCCGACCTGCCGAAGATCCTGGGCGACTGACGCCGCCGCGTGATCGATGCCGGGCCCCTCGACGTCGGGGGGCCCGGCCGCTCGTTCCTCGATGATCCCCTGTCACCCCGGGCCCGCCCTCTCCCGCCGTCGGGCGCTCGACTTCACCCGGGAAACAAACGCCCCTCGCGAGCCAGACCGGCCCGCGGGGGCGTTCGTTTGCGCGGAGGGGAACCGGGCCCGAGGGCGGGCCGGCGCCTCCTGGACAAGGCCGGGGCGGCCGAGGCCCCGGAAGTCGGCGACAGCGGCGGCCTCGTTGGCGACGCGGAGGTGCGCCTGGTCCTCGACCGGGGTGTTCTCGTCTCGGGAGTGCGCTGGACCTCCAGCAGGCAAGGCCGCGGCAAGACGCGCACCGGGCTCCGGACACCGACGCGGTCCTCGGAGAGCGAGCGCCGCAGGTCGTCGATGCCGGCGACCGGGAGGCCGTCGACGGCGACGATCAGATCCTGCTCGACCAGGCCGGCGGGGCCGGGCGGCGCGTCGCCCCCGGCGACGAGGAAGGCGATCCCCGAGGAGAACGGTCCGCTCAGTCCCAGCCCTCGGGCAAGGCCGGGGGCGACCGGCCTCCCGGCCGTCCGATCGGTCAACGCAACGGCATGCCAAAGACGCGATTGAGGTTCAGTCCGCCCCCATAGCCGGGGACGATCCCGTAGGTCGGGCTGGAGAGGCCAGAGGCGCCGGCGCCGAAGGAGTTGAGGGGATAGGTGGTGTAGCTCTGCTGGATGATCGTGCCGGGCGCGCCGAAGCCGCCGGAATACCCGGAGCTGTACCAGGTGGTGGGGGGGGCCCCGGCGACGACGCCGCCCAGGGGAGTGATGGCGGTGTAGCCGGTGGTCGTGTAGCCGGCGTAGGGCGAGGCGACGGCGGCCGGGGCCGGCGTGCCCACGAAAACCCGGGGCCCGCCGAAACCGTAGCCGTAGTTGAAGGCGCCGACGCTCGCGCCGGCGTACCCGCGGTTGAAGCCGTAGCCGTAGTTCCAGGCCGAGTTGCCGACCCTCGCCTGGAACTGGGCCGAGGCCGTGGGGACAACAGCCAGCAGGAGGGCGCCGGCGGCCGCCAGCGGGGCGATGCGTGTCATCGATCGTTCCTCCCGGTCGGTGAGGGTGCGGGGCGTCTTTCCCGATTGTAGGCGATGCGCGTCCGGGAGGGGGGCCTTGGGGCCTTCCGGCGTGGCGAGGGATCCACATCGGTGGGGGGAATTCGACTGGAGTCGCAGGAGGGAAGAGAACCAGAGGGAAGAGAACCAGAGGGAAGAGAACCAGAGGGAAGAGAACCAGAGGGAAGAGAACCAGAGGGAAGAGAACCAGAGGGAAGAGAACCAGAGGGAAGAGAACCAGAGGGAGGAGAAGCGGAGGGAAGCCCGGAACCGAGAGGGCCGCGGCGATCCGCGCCAGGGGGACGACCGGAACACTGGCCGCTCCCCGCCGCATTGGTGCCGGGGCGACTCCGTGGCAACCCACACAATAGGCACAACCGGAACGCGGCGAGGTTGGGGCGTCCTTGGGCCTGGGGGCGGGGGAGGGCGCGTTCCGAAGAATCGGGGGAAGAGAAGGCCGGGCCCGCCGGCATCGGGCGATGCGCCGCAGGATGCGGACGCGGACGCGAGGCGGGCCGAGCGAGGCCGATCGATCGTCGGTCAGGAGGTGCGACGATGTCCGACCGCCCCGGGCGGGGGCCGAAGCGGGCCGCCGCGGCCCTCGCGGCGCTGGTGCTGCTGCTACCGATCGTCGGCGGGACCGGCTGCGGGTCGATCCGAGTGACCGACACGCCGAGGACCGCCACCGAGCAACTGCTGCTCTCCCAGTCGTGGGACAACGCCGTCGGCGCCATCGACTTCTCCCCGCTGGTCGGCCCTCCGGTCTACCTCGACACCTCAAACCTCTCGGGGGTGGACAAGGGCTGGATGGTCTACCGGATCCGGGAGTCGATGGCCCGCCAGGGAGTCAGGCTGGTCGACGACCCGAAGGAGGCCATCTGCGTTGTCGAGGCGGGAGCCGCCGTGTACGCCACCGACTCGGCCTCCTGCCTGCTGGGCATGCCGAGCAACGGCGTCGTCGGCGCCGTGGCCGGGGCTCGAGGGCTGGTGATCCCCGAGGTGGCGCTGGCGAAGAAGTCCGAGCAGTACGGCGTCAGCCGGCTGGCGATGTTCGCCCGCGACCTGCCCAGCGGCCAGATCGTCTGGGAGTCGGGCACGATCGAGGCCGACTCCTTCCTGAAGAACTCCAGCGTGCTGGGCATCCCCATGCGATCGGGCACGATCGAGCACCCGGCCGACCGGCGCCGGAGGCGTGTCCTGAGGGGGTTGCTTCACCGGCTCCAGCCGGTCCCGACCCACGGTCATCCCCCTCAGTGAGCCGGGTTGTCCGGCCCAGGAGCCGAGTCTGATCCGGCCGGAGCGGCTCGCCCGACCAGCCGTCGGGCCGCGTCGATCAGGATCGTGCCGGTCCGCTCGCCGAGTGAGACTCGGCTGATGTAGTCGTAGCGGGGGAAGCTCCGGAAGTCGACCTCGGCGAGGATGTAGCCGAAGGCGTCGTTGGTGAGGCCGAAGAGGAGGTTGTGGGTGCCGGTCATCTTGCGCTTGAGATAGAAGCCGAGGTTCGGCAGCGCCTCGCCGGGGATGGTGAGGATCTGGGCGTTTCCGAGGGTAACGAGGTTGATCCGGGCGTTCACCGAGCGGTCGTCGTTGCGGGGGTAGTCCAGGGGGGAATGCTGGACGACGGCCCAGAGGTCATCGGAGTCGACCGGGAAGCGGACGACCTCCGAGTCGCAGGCCAGCGTCGGGTCGTCCTGAACCGGGGCGTCGGCCAGCAGTCGGGCGGCCTCGTCGGCCATCAGGTGGCCGATGCGGAGGCACTCGTCCCAGGAGGAGATTCCCTCCCAGTCGCCTCGGAGGGGGTCTCGGGGGCGGTCGAGGTCGCGGTTGTCGGCCGTGACCATGCCCCCCTGGGCGCCGTTCATGAACAGGGCGAGGCCGCCGGCCTGGGATTCGATGCGGTCGCAGAGCGGGCCGACGAGGTCGGGGCTGAGGATCCCCTGGTCGTTGCCGAGCACCTCGGGGTGGACGGCGTAGTTGACGATGGTGGCGATCGCCTCGCCGCCGGGAGACTCGGCTCGGATGACGCTCATGCGGCGGTCGTACAGGTCGGGGGCGTAGGAGTTGAAGGCGATCTTGCCCCTCGCCTCGCCGGTGGCGATGCGGAGGAGGGCGGGCTGGAGGCGGTCGATGGCCTCGTTGAGGGCCTCGGCGGCGAGGACGCAGACCGAGTCGAGGTAGGAGAGGTCGGCCGTGTGGCCTCCCCGGCCGTCGGGAAAGGCGTAGCAGTCCGGGGCGCTGTGGGTGTGGGTGGCCCCGATGAGGATGTTCTCGGGCCGAATGCGGCCAACCCGGGCCCGGACCCGATCCCCGAGCACGGAAGGAAAGCCGAGCAGGTCGAGCGAGACGACGGCGACGGCCTCCTCCCCCTTCTGGAAGACGACGGCTCGGGCGGTCAGCTCCCCCTTCTTCTCGGTCGCCGGCCGAGGGGCGCCCATCCCCCCGGAGACGGGGAGCAGCGGGTCGGGGGTGATGATCCGCATCGCGGCGCCGACCTCGAGGCCGGGGGAGTCCTGGGCGCGGCCCGGGAAGGCCCCGAGCGCAAGGCAGGCGATCGTGGCGGTCAGGGCTCGGATCATGACGGCCTCCTCTGGGGACCTCGCCTCGGCCTCGACCCGATCGGACCGGCGATCGTCCGTCCTCGGCGGGGGTCGCCCCGATGCCGCGATCCTACCGACCGTCGCCCGCCCGTCCAATGGCCCGCCGCCGGGAGGCCCGAGGCCGAATCGCTCGGCCGGCTGACGATCGGATCTCGGGGACGGCCGGGATCGACACCCCTGCCCCGCCTTCTCCCGTCGAAACCTCTTCCAGAGGAATCCGGGAGAACCCCGGCCGGCCGAAGTGAGCTAGGCTCCCGAGGGGGAGGAGTCGGCCCCGGGAAGGGGAGGCGCCTTGCGGGGAAACGGCGGGCAGGCTCGGGGAGCGCGACGATGGGAAGAACCGCGGACCCGATCCGACCGCGGGCCCGGTTCGTGGCATCGGCGACGCTGGTGCTGTTCGCGATCGTCCAGCTCTCGCAGTTCGCCGGGGTCTGGCAGCACGTCGGGGTGGGCGGGCTGTTCCTCGGCGGCGACTTTGTGGTGTATTACCAGGCGGGAACGCTGCTCGATCGCGTCGGGGGGGAGAGGCTCTACGACCTCGACGAACAGCGTCGGATGAGGGCGGAGCTGTTCCCGACGCTGTCGGAGGAGACGGCGGATTACTACCTGTATGCGCCGTGGATGGCGGTGGCCGTGCGGCCGCTCTCGTGGCTGCCGTACAAGACGGCCTTCGGGATCTGGCTGGGACTGAACGCGGCGCTGATGGTGCTGGCGGTCGGTCTGGCGTGGGGGAAGAGGTCCGAGCGGGCGGGGATCGACCGGACGACGGCGACCCTCGTGGCGTTGTCGTGGTATCCGTGCCTGCTGATCCTGCTCTCCGGGGGGCAATCGGCGCTGCCGGTGCTGGCGATCTCCCTGGCGGCGGCCTGCGACCGGGGCCGTCGGCCGGTGCTGGCGGGGGCGGCGCTGGCGCTGATGTCGTACAAGCCGACGCTGGCGGGGCCCGTGCTCCTGATGCTGCTGATCGCGGGCCGGTGGCGGTCGCTGCTCGGGTTCGCGGCGGGGGCGGCCGGGCTGGGGGCGATCGGCTGGGAGGGAGCGGGGCCGGCGGGGCTGGGAGGGTTCCTCGAGGCGGCGGCGACGATGGCCCGGCTGCGAGCGACCCGGCCGGAGCTATTCTCGCAGGCCAGCTACATCGACCTGCGCTCGGCGATCGGCGCGCTGCTCGGGTTCGGACCGGCCTCGACCTGGCTGGCGGCGGCGTTGCTGCTAGCGGGGCTGGCCTGGCTGGCGCCGGGGTGGTGGCGGGCCGGCCGGCGTTGGCAGGAGCGGGGGGAATCGGCCTGGGCGCAGGCCTCGGCCTGGCTGCCGATGCTGGCGCCGCACCTGGGGGCCTATGATGCGACGGTCGTGATCCCGGGCGTGGTGCTCGCGCTGCGGGAGCTGGACCGCTCGGGGAGATCGGCGAGGGGGATCGCCTGGCCGGTCGGGGTCGCGTACCTGGCGGGGACCGTCTCGCAGCCGATGGCGAGGGCGGCCGGGATCCCGGCGCTGACGATCGCCCTTGCGTGGCTGGCGGCGGGAGTCTCCCGGGCTACCGCGGCGGACGCCGGGACGCGATCGGCCGCCAGGACCGCCGCCGATCGTCTCGGCCGTCTTCCAAAATCGGTCTTTCCCTTCCCTCCCTCCGAGCCTTCCGGGCCGAATCCGGAGGAAGGATCCGGCCCGGCGGCGAGTGAATCGGATCACCAGATCTTGACCCGTTCCTCCGGAGGCAGGTAGAGGGCGTCCCCCTCCTTGACGCCAAAGGCCTCGTGGAACTCGGGCATGTTGCGGAGCACGCCGTTGCAGCGGAACTCGGCGGGGGAGTGGGGGTCGGTGGCGAGTCGTCGGGAGAGCTCGGCGTCGCGGTACTTGGTGCGCCAGACCTGGGCCCAGCCCATGAAGAAGCGCTGGTCGCCGGTCAGGCCGTCGATCACCGGGGGCTCCTCGCCGCCAAGCGACAGCCGGTAGGCGCGGTGGGCGATCGTCAGGCCGCCGAGGTCGCCGATGTTCTCGCCGATCGTCAGCGCGCCGTTGACGTGCTGGTCGGGAAGCTGCGCGGGGGAGAAGCCGTTGTACTGCTCGATGAGCTTCTCGGCCCGGGCCTCGAACTCCTCGCGGTCGGCGTCGGTCCACCAGTTGTTCATATTGCCGGCGCCGTCATATTTCGAGCCCTGGTCGTCGAAGCCGTGGCCGATCTCGTGGCCGATCACGGCGCCGATGGCGCCGTAGTTGACGGCGTCGTCGGCCTCCATGTTGAAGAACGGCGGCCGGAGGATGGCGGCGGGGAAGACGATCTCGTTCATGCCCGGGTTGTAGTAGGCGTTAACCGTCTGCGGGGTCATGAACCACTCGCCGCGGTCGACCGGCGAGCCGAGCTTCGCCAGGTTGCGGTCGACCTCGAAGGCGGTGGCGCGCTGCATGTTGCCCACCAGGTCGTCGGGCCGGATCTCCAGGGCGGAGTAATCCCGCCACGAGTCGGGGTAGCCGATCTTGGGGTTGAAGGTGGCGAGCTTCTCCAGGGCCTTCCGCTTGGTTTCCTCTCCCATCCAGTCGAGCCCGGAGATGCCCTGGCGGTAGGCTTCGATGAGGTTGGCGACCAGTTCCCGCATCCGGGCCTTGGCCTCGGGGGGGAAGTGCTCCTCGACGTAGAGCTTGCCGACGGCCTCGCCAAGGGCGACCTCGACGGCCTGCACGCCTCGCTTCCAGCGGGGGCGGTTCTCCTCGGCCCCGGTGAGGACGGTGCCGTAGAACGAGAAGTCCTCGGCGACGAACGGCGCGCTCAGGTAGGGGGCGAAGCGGCTCAGGACGTTCCAGGAGAGCCAGGTCTTCCAGCGGTCGAGCGGGATCTCGTCGAGGAGCCCGGCCATCGCCTCGAAGTAGCTCGGCTGGGCGACGATGACCTCGGTCACGCCCCCGGCGCCGTAGGAGTCGAAGAAGCGGGGCCAGTCGAAGCCGGGGGAAAGCTCGGCGAGGGCGTCCAGGTCCTTCTTGTTGTAGGTCAGGGTGGCGTCTCGGCTGCGGACGCGGTCCCAGTGGTGCCGCGAGAGGGTCGTCTCCAGCTCCATGACCTGCTCAGCCTTGGCCCTCGGCTCGGCGATGCCGGCCAGCTCGAACATGCGGGCGATGTGGTCGACGTAGGCGTCGCGGACCTTGGCGAACGTCTCGTCGCGGTAGTACGACTCGTCGGGCAGGCCGAGGCCGCCCTGGAACAGGTTGAGGGCGTAGCGGTCGGACTGCTTGGCGTCGGTGTCGACGTAGCCGCCGAAGAGGCCGTCCACGCCCAGTCGGCCCAGCTCGCCGAGGGCGCGGATGAAGTCGTCCTTCGAGCCAATCGCGTCGACCATCGCCAGTTCATCTCGGATCGGGTCGAGGCCGAGCGCCTCGATGCGCTGCTCGTCCATGAAGCTGGCGAAGAGGTCGCCGACCTTCTGGGCCTCGGAGCCCGGCTCGGCGTCGGCCGAGGCGGCGCGTTCGATGATGGCGCGGAGGTGGGCTTCGGCCTCGTCGCGCAGGGTGTAGAACGAGCCGTCGACGGCGCGGTCGGCGGGGATCTCGGCCGTGTCCAGCCACGAGCCGTTGACGTGGCGGAAGAGGTCATCCTGCGGGCGGACGGACGGGTCGGCGTGGGACAGGTCGATGCCCGACCGGAGCGAGTCCGAGGTTGTCTCGGGGTCGGCCGGGGGCTCGGCGCGGAGGCCGAGGGCCGGGAATGCCAGCAAGGACGCGGCCAGCGCGCCTCGGATCAAAAACGACATGAGTGCGGTGCTCCTTCGACGATGCATCGCGGCCCGGCCCCGGACGGTCGGCCCCCCGGGACGACCCGTCCCGGCGACGTGGGCCCCTGGGCCGGGTCGCGCCCCTTCCTACGAGGGAACCATTCCATCGGATCGCCGGCCGCGATTCCAGACCGATCGGCGAACGGCCGGTCCCGGCGAGCGAGGGGCAGGAGGGTCGGGCGTCTGGACACGGCGGCCCGGCGGGCTCGTCGAGTCGCCGCGCCGGCCCTCCTGGAGGGGAGGGTCGGGCCCCCCTCCCCGGCGGCACCGTCCCTGGGCGCCGGTTTGTCCTACCGCCCCCGGCCTCCTGGAGGGGACGCGCGGGGAGGTCCGCAGCCGGCCCCCCTCCCGACGGGCCGTCAAGGGGAGGGCGGCAGGGTGCGGGCGAGGCGGAAGCCGTAGCCGTTGGAGGTGGAGTTGGGGCGGTCCCAGGTGCGGGCGGCGGAACGGAGGTCGGGAGCGGCGACGCTGAAGGAGCCGCCCCGGAGGACCCGGGGCTCGTCGTCGACCACGGGGGAGGGCTCCAGGCGGTCGGGCACCACGTCGCCGTCGGCCAGGGGAGGAGACTCGCGGTAGGGGTCCTGGCACCACTCGAAGGCGTTGCCGAGCATGTCGAAGAGGCCCAGGTCGTTGGGCTTCAGCGAGGCGACCGGGTGCATGACGCGGTCGGCGTTGGCGATCGACCAGGCATACTCGCCGAGGCGGCGCTCGGAGCCGCCGAAGGGGCGGCTGGTGAGGGAGCCGGCCCGGCAGGCGTACTCCCACTCGGCCTCGGTGGGCAGGCGGTAGCCGGTGCGCTCGAGCAGGTCGTCGGGCAGGGACATGCCGGGGCCGATCGGCTCGGGGTAGCACCACTGGTCCTGGGGGATCCCCGCCAGCTCGCTGGCCCAGTTGCAGAAGCGGGCGGCCTCGTACCAGGTGACGGCGCCGGTGGGGCAGTCGCTGGTGGGGATCTCCCGTCGCATCGAGGGGTCGCGGTGCGAGGGGATGTCGGGGTGGTTGCGGACGAAGGAGGCGAACTCGGCGGCGGTCACTTCACGGTCGGCGATGGCGAAGCCGCGGTCGATGCGGCGGGGGTGGGCGACCTCGTCGGGGGAGCGTTCGGGGTCGGAGCGGGGGGTGGAGCCCATGAGGAAGGAGGCGGGGCCCCGGACGACGACGAAGGTCATGTTGCCGTGCAGGCTGACGTACCAGTCCCGGTCGGCGACGGGATCCGTGGTGGCGACCTCTCGCATGAGGGCGTCCAGAGCGCCGCCGAGGCCCCAGCGGCGGCGGAGCAGCCAGTCGATGGCCGCATGCAGGCCGGGGTCGGGATCGTCTCGGAACCACTGCAAGAGGGTCGAGGCGACCGCCTCGCGCCGGCGCTCGACCAGGGCGTTTTCCGGGTACTCCCCCAGGGCGAGGACCAGGGCCCGGCGGGCCGAGGGGTCGGGCTCGGCCAGCAGCCGGTCGGCGACCTCGGTGGGGTCGACGTCGAAGGGAGCCAGCTGGTGGATCAGCTTGGTCCGCAGCGCCGGGTCCTCGGCCGAGCGCAGCAACGGCCAGGCGTGCTCGGCGGCCCCCATGCGGGCGAGCATCGCGGCGACGCGACCCTGACGCTCGGCTCGGGCGTCGTCGAACCGGGAGGGGAGCCCGAGCATCGGCACCAGCGCCTCGACCATCCGCCGACGGTCCTGGGGCTCGGGGATCTGCTGCAGGATCCGGGAGGCGTGCAGGGGGTCGGCCTCGGGGACCAGGGCGGCGAAGTCCTCGTCGCGATTGGGGTTGGGCTCCCGCAGGGCCGACTCCATCAGCAGCGCGAAGGCCAGGCCGCGGGCCTCGGGCTCGGAGCGGTCGGCGTAGATGCGCCGCAGCGGCTCGGCGAGCCGGTCGGCGATCGGCTCGAAGACCTCGGCCCGGGTGCTGATCCAGATCGGGTCGTCGTGGGTCAGGGCGTCGGCGATGGCGTCGAAGTAGTCGGGCCAGCCGGACCAGTTGGGGTTCAGGCCGGCCATCATGCCGCAGGCGCGCAGCGAGGCGGCGTCGAGCGGCTGGCCGGGGGGCGGCAGCATGCGGGCGATCCACTCGGCGGCCTGGTGGGCGTGGCCGTGGGTGACGAGGGCCTGGCGGATCACCAGGACGTCCTCCGGGGTCGCCTGGGGCTCGACGACGAACCGGGTGAGGAACTCGGCCCGGCTCGGCTCGTCGGGCAGCAGGGCCAACGCGCCCCGGAGGCGCAGCTCGGGGTCGGGCTGGGGCGGGTCGGCCATCGCCCGGAGGCGGCCCCGGACCAGGGCTCGGTCGGCGCCGAGGTCGATCAGCAGATCGGGAACGGCGCGGATCTCGGCCGACTCCAGCGCCTCGACCCAGCCGTGGGCGGCCTGGAGCCGCACGGTGAAGTACGCCTCGACGAAGAGGAACAGGGCACCGACGGCCACCAGCACCGCCGCCACCAGCGCCTGATGCCGGAGCACCCAGCGCCGGGCGGCCCGGCTCCTCGGCTCTCGCCAGGCGCGGACGGGCTCGTCGGCCAGCCAGCGCTCGAGGTCCTCGGCCAGGGCTCGGGCCGAGCCGTAGCGGTCCTCGGGGCGCCGGGCCATGGCCTTGAGGCAGACGGCCTCCAGGGCGCGGTCGACCCAGGGCTGGGCGCACCGCGGAGGGGGGAACTCGCCGCGCTCGACGCGGGCCATCAGGCCGGCCAGGTCGTCGCCGGAGAACGGGGGGCGGCCGGCGAGCAGGTGGTAGAGGGTCGCCCCCAGGCTGTAGACGTCGCTGGCCGCGCCGACCTCGTCGAGCCGGCCGGCGGCCTGCTCGGGGGCCATGTAGGCGGGGGTGCCCAGCCGCTGCCCCATGACGGTCTCCTCGACGCTGTTGCCGGAGCAGGGGGCAAGCGTCTCCTCGCCGGCGGAAATCGAGGCGTCGATCCCCTCACCACGGCCGATCGCCTTGGCCAGCCCCCAGTCGACCAGCAGCGTCTCGCCGAAGGGGCCGAGCATGATGTTGCTCGGCTTGATGTCGCGGTGGATCACCCCCCGGCTGTGCGCGTAGGCCAGGGCGTTGCAAACGTCCTGCAAGCGGCGGAGCAGTTGGCGGAGGGCCAGCTCCCGGGGGCCGGTCTTGCGGGCGGAGACCTCGACGGCGTGGAAGCGGTCGATGGCGTCCTGGTAGCTTTCCCCCCGGATCAGGCGCATGGCGTAGTACGGCCGGCCGTCGGGGTGGGTGCCCAGGCCGTAGACGGGCACGATGCCGGGATGCTCCAGCCCCCCGGTGACCTCGGCCTCCAGCACGAACCGGGCGCGGCCCTGGCGGTCGTCGGCGAACTGGTCGCGGATCTGCTTGAGGGCGACCTCGCGGTTGAGCTCGCGGTCCCGGGCGATCCAGACCTCCCCCAGCCCCCCCCGGGCGTGGAACCGGATCGGCCGGAACCGCTCCGCAAGACCCGGCCCCGCCCCCACGGCGGGCAGCGCGACGGCGACGGTGGCGAAGGGATCGTCCCCCCCCTCGCCGCCGCGGCAGTCGGGCCGGGGAGAGAGCCCGGCGGGCGAGGCTCCCGCCGTCCCCTGGCCAATCGCCCGGGCGAACGCCGGGTCGGCGATCGTCTCCCCAAGCGCCGGCCCCGCCGGGAGGGAACGCGACCGGCCCCCCTTGCCGTTCCCGTTGCGACGAGCCGCCCCGGCCGGCGGGAGCGGCAACGTCCCCCCCCGCTCCCCCAGCCGAGCGACCACCTCTCGCACCAGCGCCGCGTCCTCCGGACCCAGCCCTCCCCGGCCGGTCAGCTGTTCCTCGACCGATGGGCCCTCCTCCCTCGACCGAGCGCCGATGGCCGCCAGCACGGCCTCACGGTCGACCAACCCCAGTTGGAGGGCAACCACGCCGAAGAGCAGATCCCCATCTTCCCGGCCCGCCATGAGCGACGCTCCGGTCCTCCGGCCCCAGCCGGGAGCCGCCCGGCCTGAACTGGCCTGATTCGTCCAGGTCCTCTCACGAGTCCGGCATCCGGGAGCGAAGTCTCGCCCCCGGGCCGGCGCAGCGCAACTGCAAAGGACTCTACGGCGCGATCGGCCCCGGGGTGATCCGGGGGACGCCGCTCGCCTCGTCCCGGGCCTCCGCCGGGCCGGCTGGGGCTCGGGGGCCCAGGACGAACCGACGCGCCGATGGACGATCCCATCGGCCCGGCCCGGGGGTCGGAGGCTGGTCGGCCTCGAAGACCGGGGGCGGCGGCGGTAGACTGGGAGGTCCACCTCTCGTTGCCGATCGCCAACCCGGGCCGCCTCCCACAACGGAGCGTCCGCGATGAACAGCGACCGCCTCCCCCGCTCGATCCCGATCGTCATCGCCCTGGTCCTGGCCCTGGTCCCGGCCCCGGCCGCGCCGGCGTCGCCGGCCGGAGTCGGGCCGACACCCGGCCCCGGCGGCGACCCCGACGGCTCCCGCAACCTCGCCGAGGGCAGCCCCCTTCCCCGAGGAGACGGCCTGGCCGCCGCCTTCCCGGCCGATCGAGGCATCGCCGAGCACCCGGACGTGATCTTCGCCGACGACTTCGAGGGGGAGGCCCATTACTCCTTGAAGTGGGACGACATGCGCAACGACGCCGGCGCCGTACTGGCGCTGGTCGACGAGTCGGCCAGCGACCCCCGCGTCGGCTCGAAGTCCTTGAAGGTCACGGCGAAGCTCGGGGAGAACACCGGCGGCGGCCTGACAACTTGGTTCGAGCCCGGGGAGGAGGTCTTCGTCCGCTTCCTCGTCAAGTTCGACCCAGAGTGCGACTACGTGCACCACTTCGTCACCCTGCGCGCCAACCGGGGGCTGACCGGCCGAGACCGCTGGAGCGGCTTCGGCAGCGCCGGCGTCCGCCCCGAGGGGCACGAGCGCTTCTCCACCGCCATCGAGCCCTGGGGAGATTGGGGGAAGCTCCCCCCTCCCGGCCGGTGGAACTTCTACAGCTACTGGCACGAGATGGAGAAGTCGCCCGACGGCAAGTACTGGGGCAACGCCTTCCGCCCCGCCGAGCAGCCGGACATCCCCCGGGGGAAGTGGATCTGCGTCGAGTTCCTGCTCAAGCACAACACCCCGGGGGAGGCCGACGGCGAGCAGGCCTTCTGGATCGACGGCGAGCTGCTCGGCCACTGGACCGGCATCAACTGGCGGAACGACCCCCGGTTGCGGGCCAACGCGCTGACGCTGGAGAGCTACGTCACCGACCGCTGGACGAAAAACCCGGTGAACATCGTCCTGTTCGACAACGTGGTGATCTCCCGCTCCTACATCGGCCCTCCGGCGCGGCCCTGACCAGGGTCGGTCCGGCTCCGGGAGGCGCGATCGCGTTCCTTCCGGATGGCGACGAGCAGCTCATCGAGCTTGCCGAGGAATCGGGAGCGGTCGGCCTTGGCGAACGGCGGAGGGCCGCCGCCGTACTGGCCGGCCTGGCGGAGCTGGTCGAGCAGGGCTCGGGTGGCCAGCGCCTCTCCGATCGAGTCGTCGGCGAACGGGATCCCCTTCGGCCCCAGGGCCCGGGCGCCGGCCTTCAGCGAGCGGTCGGCCAGGGGGATGTCGGCCGTGACGACGAGGTCGCCGGGACCAACCTGGCCGGCGATCCAGTCGTCGGCCGCCTCGAAGCCCCCCCGAACGACGACCAGCTCGATCGCCTCGTCGGCCGGCACCCGCAGGGGAGCGTTGGCCACCACAAACACCTTCTCCCCGTGCCGTCGGGCGACCCGGTAGACTTCCTCCTTGACCGGGCAGGCATCGGCGTCGACGTAAATGGCCATGGGCTCAGGCTCTCGGCTCCGGGGGTGGGATTCCGTCTCGTCGGAAGCGGCCCGCCATTCGGAGGCCGTCAGCCGACGGCCCCCGGATCGGCCGACGGCCTCCTCCCCCATGATCCCAGAGTGACCGCCAGCACGAACAGGCCGGTCGCCGACGCCACCCGGATTCCCCACCGGAACGACCGAGGGCGGTATTCCAGCACCAGCCGGCCGGCCGCCCCGGCGGGCAGGCGGACGGCCGGGAGGATCAGGTCGAGGCGATCGACGGGCACCGGCCTCCCCTCGAAGGTCGCCCGGTAGCCGGGATACCAGGGCCGGGCGAAGGCGACGACCACCGCCAGACCCGGCTCCTCGGCCCGGACGTCGACGACCACCCGGCAGCGCGACGCTCGCCGGGTCGTCACGCTCGCCCTGGCGAACGGCCTCCCGGCCGGGGATCCCTGATGCCCCTCCGCCAGCAGGACGGGCAGCTCGGGGTCGGCCTCGGGGTCCCGGAGGAACGCGAGGCCCTCCTCTCGACTCCCCGAGACCCTCGCCCGGCGGACGGCCCGAACCCGGGGAAGCGCCCCGCCGACCCTCCGGAAGACGGCCCCGTCGGGGAGCGTCCGGGCCCGACGCCAGCCCTGGCCCGGGAGCGTCCCGGCAAGCCCGAGGTAGCGGTTGGAGACGATCAGGGCATCGACCCCCATGCGGTCCAGCAGGGCGCCGGGCCGGGCGTCCTTGGCGAACAGGCGGAGGACCGTCGGCGGCGGGCCGAGGTCCAGGGGGCCTTCAATGTGCCCGAAGTAGCCGAAGTCGAACAGCTCGGCCAGCGCTCGAGGGAGCATCGGGCTGTAGCCGTTGACCTGCTCCACCCCCGAGTACATCGCCGAGTTCCCCGGCAGCAGCGAGGTCCCCCGGCCGAGGTCGTCCCAGGGGGCGAAGGCCCGGAACGGGTCCCGGCCCGGATAGACGTCGCTGTAGGCATAGATCCCGAAAGAGCGGGCGTCGCGATCGGCCGGCGCGGCGGCGTCGGCCGGGGAGGGCCGCCAGCAGGGGTATTCGACGAAGGGATCGACCCCGACGTAGGAAACCAGGCCGGAGCCGACGACAAACAGCGCCGGCATCCCCGAGGACCGGACCGCGGCCGACCCCCGCCACCCCTCGACCGCCGCCCAGAACAGGGCCATCCCCGTCAGGGCCAGCCCGACGCGGTCGACGAAGCCGGAGGGGTCGGTCCCCGGCTCCTGGAGCATCCAGCCCGCCAGCACCAGCGACACCGCCCAGAGCCCCAGGTTCGAGGGAGGAGGCCCCCCCTGCCCTCCCCCTTCCGCCAAGGAGGCCTGGGCCCGCCAGCCGGCCAGCACCCGGGCCGAGGCGATCCCCAGAACCAGGAACGCGAAGGGAAGCCAGCGAAAGCTCCAGCGGAAGTTCCCCACGCCGGGCAGCATCGCCAGCGCCATCAGCAGCCCGAGAAAGGCCAGCTCCCAGCCCGCCTCGCGAACGAGGCGGCCGGGGCGCCTCCCCAGCGCGGCCAGCAGGACGACCAGCGGCGCCAGCGCCCCGGCCAGCTCCAGGCTCGCGTGCGGCTTCCTGCCCCGGAAGATGGTCCAGTCCGCCACATGGGGCGGGAACAGCAGGCCGGGAAGGCTCTCCAGGGGAACCGACCAGTTGTCCCCGAGGCTCCAGGGAGCGGTCCCCCCCCGGATCGTCGCCGAGGAGTACTCGACCAGCATCAACCAGGCCGGCGCCGACAGGCCCAGGCCCGCCGCCCACGCCGCCGCCAGCGGCCAGGAGGAGGCGATCGACCGCCGCCGCCAGACCTCCCGGGCCGAGAGCCAGGCCGTCAGCACAGCCGCCATCAACACCGAGAACGGCCAGCCGGAGGCGACAATCAGCGCCAGGAACAGGCCCGCCGGCACGAACCGAGCCCGCCCCCGGCCCGGGTCGATCGCCCCCAACGCCGCCCACCAGAACCAGGGAAGCCAGGCGAGGCTCGCCAGGGCGGGGAACCAGGCGCGGGCCCCCCAGAGCATGACCGAGCCGTTGAACGCGGCCACCAGCGCGGCGAACGTCGCCAGGTCGTCGGGCAGGCCGAGGCGGGCCCCCAGGCGGGCGGTCCCCGCGGCGAGCAGCGCCAGGTGGGCGATCACCAGCGCCGCCGCGACCTGAGGCAGCGACAGCCCCAAGCCAAAGAGCAGCAGGTGGCCGGCGGTCAGCACCGGGGAGAACACCGCCGGCTGGTACTCGCCGGCCAGGGCGCCCCCCTGCCAGGAGGAGGGGCTCAACAGCGGAAGCTCCCCCGCGCTCCAGGCCCGGGCCACGTCCCGATAGACGGCCAGCTGGTAGGTCTGAAAGTCGTCGTGCCAGAACCAGTCCGGATCGATCCCGAGCAGTACCAGGCCGGAGGCCGCCACGACCAGGGCGGCCACCGCCCCGGTCGCCCCCCTCCGGGTCCGGGCCCCGCCCCGATCCCCCCTCCTCCCGGTGGTCGTCGCCATCGCGGCCATCCCTTCCCCTCAATCGCCTCCCAATCCCTGGCCGGCCGCCGAGCATGGCGGCAAGACGCCCGTTGACGCTCTTACCTTAGCTCGTCCCGGGAGGAGCGTCCGGCAACGGGGTCGGCGGATCGACCGCTCGGGCGTAGAATTCCCCGGCCCTTCCCCCGATCCTGGGTCAGGTACGGCCCGGCCGACCCGCTCCGATGGCGGGGGAGGCGACCGGGCCCCATCCGAGGCGGCCCCGGGGCCGGGCGATCGACCGCGATGCGGTCGCGGTCTCGGTCGCAACGGCCGGCGGGGGACGAATCGGGAGGCAGTCTCATGGCCGACAAGATCAAACTGAACAAGCCGTGGTTGGTCGCCGTCTGGCCCGGCATGGGGCACGTGGCCATCAGCGCCGGCTACTACCTGATGGCCAAGCTGGGCATGCACCTCATGGCCGAGTTCCAGGCCGAGGAACTGTTCGATGTCGAATACGTCGAGGTCAAGCGCGGCCTCATCCGCACCGGCCGCCTCCCCCGCAGCCGGTTCTTCGCCTGGATCGACCCCAAGGGACATCACGACCTGGTCGTCTTCATCGGCGAGGCCCAGCCCCCCCGAGGCAAGCTCGCCTTCTGCCGACGGCTGATCGAATTCGCCAAGGACCTGGGCGTGGAACGCGTTTTCACCTTCGCCTCGATGGCGACCCAGATGCACCCCTCGCACAACTCCCGAGTCTTCGGCGCCGCCACCGACGAGGCCACGCTCGACGAGCTGAAGCAACTGGAGCTGACCCCCCTGGACGACGGGCAGATCAGCGGGCTCAACGGCGTCCTGCTCGGCGTCGCCGCCGAGGCCGGCCTGCCGGGCGCCTGCCTGCTGGGGGAGATGCCCCACATCTTCGCCCAGCTCCCCTTCCCCAAAGCGGCCCTGGCCGTGTTGGAGGTCTTCTCGACAATCGCCGCCATCCCCATCGACCTCGACGAACTCGCCGAGCAGGCCGCCGACGTCGAGCGGAAGCTCGGCCAGCTCCTCTCCCAGGTCGAGCACGCGATCGAGTCCCATCAGGAGGCCGGCGAGGAGGAACCCCCCTTCCCCACCGAGCCCGACGACGAGGGCGAGGGCGAAACCCTGAGCCTCTCCCCCGACGACCAGCGTCTCCTCGACCGCCTCTTCGACGAGGCCGCCCGAGACCGCGCCAAAGCCTACGAGCTCAAACGCGAACTCGACCGCCTCGGCGTCTACAACGAGTACGAGGACCGCTTCCTCGACCTGTTCAAGAAGCCCGAGTGACCCAACGCCGGATCACCCGGCTGACTCCCCGGCCGGCGTCGGCCTGGCCGACGCCGGACGAGGACTCGGTCGTCCGCAAGCTCCGGGATCACCCCGTCTGGAGTCCCTCCCCAACCAATGAGCCACTTCCGACGGATCCTCGGCGCGGCCGCGGCCCTGATCGGAGCCTCGGGGGCGATCTTCAGCGGGGTGGCGGCCGTCGAGGCGTGGCGCCTGGCCGATCGGCTCGAGCGGGAGGTGCCCGAGGCCGTGGGCGACATGGAACGGGTCGTCTCGTCGGTGCAGGACCAGGCAGACGCGACGCTCGCTCTGATCGACGCGGCCCGCGACCGGGTCCGGTTCGTGAGCGAGACGGTCGAGGAGCTGGCCTCGGCCGCCGACCGGCGCCCAGAGGAGACCTCACTGCTCGAAACGCTCGACCCGGACATCGCTCGCCGACTGGAGGCGGCCGAGGCCTTCATCCTCGCCCTGCAAGAAAGCCTCCGAGGCCTGCACCGGGCCCTGGTGATGCTCGACGCCTTGCCAATCCTCCCGCGCCGGATCGCCCCCGCCGTCGGAACCCCCGGCGACCGGCCGCTGATCACCGTCGCCGCCAGCCTGGCCGAGGCGGCCGACCTGCTCGACGAGGCCACCCGCACCCTCGACCGCCTCCGATCCGGCCAGGCCCTCTCCCCCCGCCAGCTCGACCAGTTCCGCGACCTGCTCGGCGAGGTCGACCGCACGCTCGGAGACACCCGGAACCAGATCGGCTCCTTCTTCGACCGCCTCGACCAGGCCGGCTCCCGCCTCGCCGACCTCCGATCGGCCGCCCCTCGCTGGATCCGACGAGGGGCGACGGCCGCCACCTTCCTCCTGATCTGCTTCGGCGCCTCGCAGCTCAACCTGCTGGCCCACGGCTGGGCCCTGATGACCCGCCCGGCACTCCGCGCCGCTGGCACGAGGACGCCGGCGCCGGTATCGTCGATCGACGCCGGCCCGGCCCCCCGACCGCCCGGGGGGCCAACAACCACCCCACCGGCCTCGGATGAGGACGACCGATGAGCACCACCCTCTCCCTCCTGCTCGCCTCCCTGCTCGCCTCCCCCTCGATGACCCCGGCCCAAGCCGACGACCCCGGCGCCGACGCCCCGCCGAAGAAGGTCGTCTTCGTCGCCGGGCCGCAGAGCCACGGCTACGGCGCCCACGAGCACCGCGCCGGCTGCCTGCTGCTGGCCGAGGCCCTGGAGCGGGGCATGCCCGGTTTCGAGGCCGAGGTCGTCTCCGGCGGCTGGCCCGAGGACGAATCGGTCTTCGAGGGAGCCGACGCCGTGGTCATCTACAGCGACGGCGCCGACGGCCACCCGGCGATCCCGCACCGCGAGAAACTCAGCGCGATGATGAACGACGGCGTCGGCCTGGTTTGCCTGCACTTCGCCGTCGAGGTCCCCGCCGGCCAGCCGGGGAACGACTTCCTCAACTGGCTCGGCGGCTACTTCGAGCTGGGCTGGTCAGTGAACCCGCACTGGACCGCCGAATTCGCCACCCTGCCCGAACACCCCATCACCCGGGGGGTGACGCCGTTCGCCATCAACGACGAATGGTATTACCACATGCGCTTCCGCCCCGACATGGCGGGGGTGACGCCGATCCTGACCGCTCTGCCCCCCGAGTCCACCCTCTCCCGCCCCGACGGCGACCGCAGCGGCAACCCCGCCGTCCGCGCCGCCGTCTCCCGGGGCGAGCCGCAGCACGTCTCCTGGGCCTTCGAGCGCCCCGACGGCGGCCGGGGCTTCGGCTTCACCGGCGGCCACGTCCACTGGAACTGGGGAGACGACAACTTCCGCACGGTCGTCCTGAACGCCATCGTCTGGGCCTCCGGCGCCGACGTCCCCCCGAACGGCGTCCCCAGCCCAACACCGACCCAGGCACAACTCGAAGCAAACCAGGACGAGCCCAAGCCGGGGGCGTAAGTTCTCCCTAGCCGACACTCCCGACGGCTCCGCGGCACCGCCGGGAGTCGATCGTCAGCATCAGCGCTTTTTGAGCGTCATTCCCATGCCTGCGCCGTCCATCAGCAGGAAGCTCGTATCGAGATCCGGGCTGCTGGTGATCGCCTCCAGGTAGGCCGGGTTGGGGGCCGGCCTCCTCATGTTGTGGGCGAGGATCAGGCCCCCGGGACGGACGAGGGGGAGTAGCTCTCGGAGGTAGGCGTCGTAGCCCTGCTTCTCGGCGTCAATGAAGAGGAGGTCGATCGGCTGGTCGTCGAGCTTGGGGGCCTCGACGTGGGCGTCCCCCTCGTGGATGACGATCAGGTCCTCGACGCCGGCTCGGCGGAAGTTCTCCCGGGCGACGGCGAGGCGGTCGGGGTCGATGTCGAAGGTGTGCAGCACGCCTCCGGTCTTGCGCAGGGCGAGCGAGAACCAGAGGGCGGACTCCCCGGTCGAGGTGCCGAGCTCCACCACGCGCTGGGCGCCGATCGCCTCGGTGAGCTGGCGGAGGAGGCGGCCGTCGGCGTCGGAGACGTTCGCAAAGCGCTCGCCCTGGCGGGCTTGCTGGATGGCGTCGAGGATGCGGGCCTCGCCGTCGTCCTTGGGCAGGGTGACGGCGGCCGGGGTGGTGGTGTCGGACACCGGGTTGGGTCCTCCTCGGCCTCGGGGGCGGGGTTCCTGGGCGGTCGCGATCAAGGCGAGGGCGGCCAGCCCGATCAGGCTCGCGATCGGGACGAGGGGCCGGGGGCGTCGCGTCGGCATGGCGGAGATCCTCCGGTCTTCGGTCGCCTCGGCCGTCGCCGGGACGGCCGAGAATGCCTCGGAGGATCAGGATACGCCGATCGGCCGGCGTTCGCCACCCGGCTCATCGCCGGTCGCGCAGGGCCTCCTCGATCACCTCGGCCACGCGGTTGCCCAGCAGCTTGGAGCCCTCGCCGCTGAAGTGGACATTCCCGGGGCGGATGGCGACGGACTCGAACTTCGGGGCGATGAAGGCGTGCAGGTCGTTGACCTCCACGCCGAGCCGATCCGCGACCCGGAGGGCGGCGGCGTTGTAGGCCCGCTCGTCGCCGGCCTTGCGCTGGGGCTCGCCGTGGGGCACGGGAGTGGTCGTGGCGAAGATGACCGTGGCGCCGGTCTCCTTCAGCCGGGAGAGGATGCGAGCGAGGTTTTCCTGGTACTCGTCGAGCGGCACCTGGCGATGGCCCGACTCGGGGGAGGTGTTCTTCCCCTGGTCGTCGACGAACTTCAGGTCGTGCAGGCCGAAGTTGGCGTGGATGACGTCCCAGTCGCCGTCGCCGAGCCAGGCGTCGAGCCGCTCCAGGCCTCGGGTGGTGGGGCCGCAGTTCTCGGCCGGGCGGTGGACGTTGGCCACGCCGTCGAGAGCCTCTCGAACGTCGATCGTGTAGCCGATCGAGATGGAGTCGCCCAGCAGCAGGACGCGGGGCAAGGCCGGGTCGTCCTCGATCGGAGCGAAGGCCGGGTTCTGGGCCAGGGCGGCCGGAGAGAGGGCGGCGAGCAGCAGGGCGGCGAGTCGGAGACGCATGGCGGAGGCTCCCGGGACGGTGCGGCTCCCGCCCGGCCGGGCCGGGGCAGGCCGAGCCGGTGGGCCGCCTCCCGGTCCCCCGGCCGATCGGGTCGAGTCGGATCGGATCGGGTCGGGTCGGGTCGGGTCGGGGGCGATTCTAACGGCAGGCCGGCCCCGGATTCGAGGGGCCGGGCCGCTCACTCGTAGTCGTCGGCCGAAATGCTCTCGCCGCCGGATCGGGTCATCAGGGCGATCAGCACGTCCATCTTGATCCCCTCGCGGAGGGAGCTGACGCTGCCGTCGGCCTTGGCGAAGTTCACCAGGCCAGGGTGCATGCTCTCCCAGTAGGGGATCCGGCGGCCGGAGACGGTGTTCGCCTTGTTGAACCGGCGCTGGGCGGTGGTCCGCACGCAGCAATTCGTGGCGTCGGGCCAGGTGCCGATGAGGCTCTCGCCGATGAGCATCGTGTTCGAGGTACCGTCGCTGATGCCCGAGATGTTGATTCGGGAGTTGCGGAAGGTGATGCCGTTGTCGTAGTGGAAGCAGTCTGGGTCGTTCACGTCGGTGCAGCCGGCGAGCTGGCCGGCGGCCATGTTGCCGCGGTAGTCCGACGGGCCGACCCGAAGCGTGGTCGTCTGGTTGTCCGACCCGATCTGCTGCACGTCGACCGGCTCGGCCTTGCGGTGCGACGGGCAGACGAAGACGGAGTTGGTCCGCCGGATCGCCGTGCGGTTGTCCATCGCGTAGGGAGACAGGTCGAAGTTGATCTCGTCGTAGAGGTTGCCGGCCTCCAGCTTCAGGAACAGCCCGGTCAGGCCGTTCCACATGTAGGGGCTGGCCGCCTGGAGGACGCAGTTGGGGTCGTTCTCCTCGTTGCAGTACCAGCCGGAGAAGAAGCTGCCGAAGGAGTCGTGGTACTCCTGCGCGGCCAGCCCGAGCTGCTTCAGGTTGTTCTTGCACTGGGTCCGGTTGGCCGCCTCTCGGGCCGACTGGACCGCCGGCATGATCAGCGCCACGAGCACGCCGATGATCGCGATGACCACCAGCAGCTCGATCAGCGTGAAGCCAGGGCGCGATCGGGGCGGGATCACGGGCGTTCGCATGAGAAGGACTCTCGGGAAAGACGGGGAGGTCCGGACCGGTCGAGCCGACCGCTGCCGTGCTGAAGTCTATGCGATTCCCAGACCATGATCAATGCAATCACGATCACGCCACCTACCGACCGCCAACCGGGGCCGGTCCCGGATCCGACGGCGCGGCCGCCCGTCCCTTCTTCGACGATACGACGGCGCCGGGCCGGGGCCAACCGTTCCCCGGCCCGGCTCGGCCCGGTCACTCCGGTAGGCGGCCGGTCTCGACCTCCGGCAGCGGTCCGGTGCAGGCCTCCAGGAACGCGACCAGGTCGCGCTTCTCCTGCGGGGTCAGGTCGATCTTGGTGATCTTCTCGCTGAGGTTCCGGTTCGGGACACCCCCCTTGGCGTAATGTTCGACGACCTCCTCGAGGGTCCGCTGGCTGCCGTCGTGCATGTAGGGGGCGGTCTGGGCGACGTTCCGGATCGTCGGCGTCTTGAAGGCGCCCCAGTCCTTCGGGTCGCCGGTCACGGCGAAGCGGCCGACGTCGGGGGAGTCGCCCTCCAGGCCCACGCCGAGGTTGTGGTACAGCTCATCCGTCAGGTTCGGGCCGACGTGGCAGGCCGAGCAGTTGACCCGCTGGCTGAAGAACAGCTCCCGGCCGCGCCGGGCCGACTCGGACATCGGGTTCTCCTCGGCTCCCGTCTTGGCCGCGAGGTACTGGGCGTACAGCTCCGGCTCGAACTCCTTGAGGTCCTCCAGCTCGGTGGGGTCGAGCCGCTCGAACTTGGCCAGCTCCTCGGCGAAGTCGAAGGGGGAGGGGCCGGTGACGATGGCGCGCTCGAACGTGGCGATCGCCCGGGCGATGGTGTCGATCGTCACCCCCTCTGCCGGGAAGATCGCGGCGAACTGCACCGCGTAGCCGGGGATCTCGCGGATCGTCGTCACGGCGGCCTCGTGGGTGTTGCCCATCTCGATCGGGTTGGCGATCGGCCCCTTGGCCTGCTCCTCGAGCGAGGGGGCCCGGCCGTCCCAGAACTGGGCGGCCGAGAGGATGCGGTTGTACGCGGTCGGCGCGTTGCGCGTCCCCTCCTGGTTCAGGATCCCCACGCCGAACCTCGTGTTCGAGGCATAGCCGAGATCGGGGGCGTGGCACGAGGCGCAGCTGATCGTCCCGTCGGCCGACAGCCTCGGGTCGAAGTAAAGCTGCCGGCCCAGCTCGATCTTGGCCCTCGTCATCGGGTTCTCCTCCAGGCCGACGATCTGCGCCGCCCCGGCCGACAGGCCCAGCGGCAGCGCAACTTCCAGCGGCTCGTGGTTGGCCTCGTCGGCCAGCCAGGCCGTGATCTGCTCGATCGTCAGCGGACCCTCGCCGGGGATGCCGGCGGTGAGGCTCGGGTCGCCGAGCGTCACCGCCTCCTGAGAGCGGCCCGGCTCGGCGATGGCCAGCACCAGCGCCAGCAGGACGCCGAAGGAAATCGGGGTTCTCATCGCGAATTCTCCATCCTTCTGGGACTCGCCGGCCCGGGCGGGAGGGTCGCATCACGGGGGTGTCCCCGGGGAGCCGGCGAGCGGGGGGGGTGACGGGGCGGGACATCCGGGCGGGATCGGCTCGATCGCATTGGGTCGGGGCCTCCTCGCCCCCGGGCCAATGCGACGGCCGCCCCGCCCCGGCCAGACTCCCCACCTTCGGGGAGCCCGACCAAACCCGAGCGGCCTCGTCGTCGGGCGCCGCATCGATCACCTTCGATTTTACGAGTCCGAGCGAACCCCGCCACCGCCGAGGATCCCCCGATTCCTCCCGATCGGCCTCCCCCGAACCGGACCGAACCAGAGCCCCCCCAGCCGGGCCGGGGGCGTCCCGGAGATCCGAGAGGAGGCCCGATCGGAATCCGATCTGATCGAATCTGATCTGATCTGATCTGATCTCATCAAATTTAATCTGATCTGATCAAATTTGATCTAATCTCATCAAATCCAATCCGATCTGATCTGATCTCATCAAATCAGATCAATTGCCGAATCGGCCTGGCCGTGCTGGGCAGGATCGGGATTGGCCGGCCGGCCAGATCGGCGACGAAGCCGTGCGGGTCGATGCCGAGGGTGTGATAGACAGTCGCCAGCACGTCCTGGTAATGGATCGGCGTCGAGACGGCCGCGCCGGCCACCTTGTCCGTGGAGCCGATCACCTGGCCGACGTTCAGCCCTCCGCCGGCGATCAGCGCGTTGCCGACCTTCGCCCAGTGGTCCCGACCGGCGTCCTTGTTGACCTTCGGCGTCCGGCCGAATTCCCCCCAGACGACCACGGTCACATCTCGGTCCAGCCCTCGGGCGTAGATGTCCTCGACCAGCGCCGAGATCCCCTGGTCGAACAGCGGCAGGTGCGCGCGCAGGTGGCCGAAGTTGTTGCCGTGCGTGTCCCAGAAGCCGTAGGCCACCGTCACCACCCGAGCGCCGGCCTCGACCAGCCTTCTGGCAACCAGCAACTGATCATTCCACATCGGGGCGCCGTCGCCCAGGTGCGTCGAGGAGCCGATGCCGTACCGCTCCCGGACCCTCGGGTCCTCCTTCGAGGCATCCAGCGCCTTGGCCACGGTGTCCGACGTGAGCACGTCGAAGGCCCGCCGGTAGAACGCGTCCAGACCGTCGACCGGCTGGCCGTCCATGCGGCTCCTCCAGTCGTCGAAGCGGTCGAGCAGCGCCTTGCGGCGGTCGAATCGAGCCGGCTCGACCGTCTTCTGCGTCATCAGCTCTTGGTCGCCGTCTCCCAGACGGGCCCCGGCGAAGCTCAGGCCGAGATGGCCGGGCCCCCCGCTGTTGTACGGCCGGTGCCGCATGGTCGGGAACAGGTCGCAGAACGGCGGCACGACCTCGTTGACGCCCCCCTGCAGCTTGGTCACGATCGACCCGAAGTGCGGCTTCCCCTCCCGCTGCGCCTGGCTCATCGGGTAGCCGGTCAGGTTCTGCCAGCTCGAGTGCTCGTCCCTCAGGCCGACGATCGACCGGATCACCGCCATCTTGTCCGCGCAGGACGCCAGCTTCGGCAGCAGCTCTCCGAACCGCACCCCCGGTACGACCGTATCGATCGGGCGGAACTCGCCCCGGATCTCCTCCGGCGCCTCCGGCTTCAGGTCAAACGTGTCCTGGTGGGAAATCCCCCCGGACAGGTAGACCATGATCACCGCCTTGTGCGACCTCCCCACCCCGCTCGCCTGCTCCGCCCTGAGCAACTGCGGCAGGCTCAACCCCCCCATCGCCAGGCCGCCGATCTTCAAAAACGACCGCCTCGTCTGCCCGTCACAATACCGATACGCCGGGCCGCCAAGCTTCATCATGGCCGATCGCCTCCCCTCCGGGACCGGTTCGCGTCCGACGCCCCGGCCCAATCGGGAGGGGCAACTCCATGTTGGAAGATTATCAAACAGAGCGGCGAGGAGGAAGGCCGAAGCCCCCTCCCGATCGAACCGGATCGCAGGCCAGGCCGATGATTCCGTTGCTTCCAGGAGCCTCGGGAGGCCGGCCCGAGCGGGCCCCCGATCCTCGGCGAACAGGCGAACCGGCGGGGGGGTCGGTCGATCGCTCGGGCCTGGGGCGGCCCGGCTCATCGCGACCCGAAGTAGAACCCGATTAGCGCGGCGGCCAGGTGCTCCGGGCCGTGCTCCCCCAGGCGGGGGACCGTCGCGGACAGCCCCTCCGGCAAAAACGGCGAGGCGTCGTCCCAGGCCAGGACCACCAGGACCGCCGCCGCCAGCAAGGCCGCCGTCGCCTTGGCGTCCTCCAGGGCCCGGAACCATCGCGGCCGGCCCCCGGCCGAGAACCGAGAGGCAACCGCCTTGACCAGCGCCCCGAGCAGGAACCCAGCGACGAGCAGCAGCGTGACCGCCCCCGGGTTCTCCTCGATCGGCAGCAGCCTGCCCCGCCGGAACAGCAGGACCGCCACCGCCACAAACCCCAGCACCAGCAGCAGCCGCACCGTCCCCCTGGGCAGGTACAGCGGCGGCGGGACGGCGACGCCCGACTCCCCCGATCCCGGGGCGCCGGGACCTCGGGACCGCCCCCGGACGGCGAAGTAGTGGCCGAGGATGATGAACATCAGGTCGCGAAGATAGGCCGGGACCTCCCGCTCCGGGTGCAGGGCCAGCGTGCCGCAGACCGTCGCGGCCACCAGCAGCGCCAGCAGCGCCCGGACGCTCCCCGGCGGCAGGCCGAAGGCAGACAGCCTCCGCCAATCGGCCGGCGACGGCATGGGGGTCGGCGACGGGGCCGGGTCGGGGGTCGAGGCCATGCGGGGCTCCCCGGGTCGGGACGAGGCCGGCCGGGCCGGGGCGTTGCGTCGCAGGGCCCCCGCCCGCCATTCTATCGTAAGCCGGCCCGCCGAGGGCCGCCACCTCGGCCTCCGCCCGGCCCGGCCGATCGGCCAGGCCCGACCCGATCCGATCCGACCCGACCTTTCCGGGGGACCTCCATGCGCCCGAACCGATCCGACGCCCTCACCCTGGCCCTGAGCCTCGTCCTGCTGCCGGCCCCCGCCGCCCTCGCCCGGGGGGACGACGCCCCCGGGGCGATCCCCCTGTTCGACGGCCAGACCCTCGCCAACTGGACCCCGACCGACTTCTACAAGGCCGGCGAGGTCGTCGTCGAGGACGGCGCGATCCTCCTGAAGAAGAGCGAGGCCTCCGGCGGCATGACCGGCATCACCACCTCCCGGGAGGACCTGCCCCGGATCGACTACGAGCTCTCCTACCGGGCCAAGCGGACCGAGGGCCGAGACTTCTTCGCCGCCGCCACCTTCCCCGTGGGGGAGACCTACCTGACGTTCGTCAACGGAGGCTGGGGAGGCTCCGTCACCGGCCTCTCCAGCATCGATGGCGCCGACGCCTCGGAGAACCTCACCGGCACCTACCACAAGTTCGAGAACGACACCTGGTACTCCTTCCGCATCCGGGTCACCGATGCCGCCATCCGCTGCTGGGTCGACGACGAGGAACTCGTCTCGTTCGACCCGACCGGCCACCACCTCGGCACCCGGCTGGAAACCCGCGTCAGCCAGCCGCTCGGCTTCGCCACCTGGCAATCCGGAGGCGCCCTGAAGGACATCGTCCTCCGCCCCCTCTCGCCCGAGGAGGTGGCCTCCGAGGCCGAGGCCGCCGACACCCCCTGAGCCGATCGCCGTCGCGACCGGCCCCGAGATGGTAGACTTTGACGGCGATGCCGAACCTGCCGAGGCCGGTCGCCCGGGCCGCCGGGATCGAGCGGAGCCCCGGCCTCGATCCAGCGATCCGACCGACCTCCCCCCTCGCGGAGCCCCCGCCGTCATGAGCTTCCGACACAAGCTGATCCTCCTGGTCGTCGGCATCGTGGCCGTGCTGCTGACGCCGTACTTCCTCTGGCATGAACAGATGGATGCTTATTTCGCCTCGCCCGAGTACCGGCAGTGGCTGCGGTCGATCAAGCCGGTGGCCTGGCTCATCGGCCTCGGCCTGATCGTGGGGGACCTCGTGCTGCCGATCCCGACTCCTCCGGTGATGGCAGCCCTGGGGACGATCTACGGCACGATGGCCGGCGGCCTGATCGCCTCGGTCGGCTCGGTGCTGGCGGGCCTGACGGCGTATGGCGTCGCCCGGCTCTTTGGCGAGCGAGGAGCGAGAAGGCTGGCCAGCGAGGCGGAGCTCGCCGAGTTCCGCCGCGTCTTCGACCGCTGGGGGGCGGCCGGCATCATCGGCTCTCGGGCGCTGCCGATCCTGCCCGAGGTGCTCACGCTGCTGGCCGGCCTGGCGGGCATGCACTTCGGCCGGTTTCTGGCCGCCTTGGTGCTCGGTTCTGTGCCCGTCGGCCTGTTCATGGCCTGGGCCGGCTCCTGGGCGGGCAGCTCGTCGACCTTACTGGTCGTGCTGACCCTGATCCCGGCCGGGCTCTGGGTCGGCTACCTTCTCGTCTTCGGCCGGCGGCGGAAACCATCGGTTTGTGAGCCGGAGGTTGTCGCCTCGACGACGGCTCGGTGAAGCAGGATGTCGGATCCGCAGTCGCGCCGCTTATTTTTATCATCGGCTCCATTTTGTCCTTGACCCCCCCCTTTTTTATTGTTATAGCTCCTCTTATTGACAAGAGTAGAGGTCAGTTCCTGATCCACCAAATGCCGGAGTGGAGAGACCCGGATGGCGCGAGACCGAAGCGTGCCGAGAGCCCGGCGATGGCGATTGTTTGTCCTGCTCCCGCTCGTCGGTGCTCTCTCGAGTTGCGGCAAGGAGGAGCCCTCGTGGCCTCGGATCGCGACCGAACCGGAGGAGTTCGAGGTCCGGATTGAAACGCCGGGCGACGGCAGCGTCATCCCCATCGGGGTGCCGTTCGAGGTCACAGTTGAGGTGGGCAACCTCTCAAACGCTGGGATGCCCACGACCGTGGGCGTTCAGATAAGGATGGGTTCTGTTACGTACGATTCGGCCGGACTCGCGCCCGAGGCCGATCGTCCGCCCTCGTCAGACGCCCGCTCTCGCTTCTCCGGCTCGCTCCGCTTGCCGGAGACGGCCCCCGAAGGCACCTATTCCATCCACGCCGTGGTGATTGCGACCCACCTGGCACAACCCCAGGTTGGCGATCAGCCGCCTGTCCTGGAGTCTCAGGAATTCAAGGCCCCGGCGATCAAGGTCACGGCGAAGAAAATGACCGAATAAGAACCCAGCCGGATGAGCCGAAGAGGAGACCTCCGCATGACGAGGGTGAGCCTCCGGAAGAGGGGGTTGACGCTCATCGAGGTGTTGGTCGTTGTTTCGGTGATCGCCATCCTCATCGGAATTGCGATCCCCGCCGTCTCGGCAGCCCGCTCGGCGATGCGTCGCGCCGACTGTGCGAACAACTTGCGTCAGATCGGGCTCGCCTTGCATGCCTACGAGGCGGCATCGGGGGCGTTCCCCACGGCGACGAGCGGCCCCCCCAGCTCTCGATCGTTCCTGGTGGCGGTGCTCCCCCATCTGGAACACTCATCCCTCTACAACGCGATCAATTTCCAGGTCCGTCTGGCCAGTGTCTGGGAGCCGAACCGCACGGCGATGACGACGACGCTTGATGTCTTGCTGTGTCCATCCGACGGGGCCGACCTCGCCGGCTGGCCCTCCGCGACAAACTACGCGGGGAATCAGGGGAGCGGGGTCCAGAAATACGGCTTCAACGGCGTCTTTCGAGGACTCGAGGCCGTTCGGATCCGCGACATTACCGATGGGACGAGCCAGACAGCGGCGGTTTCGGAATGGGTGATCGGGCCCCAATCTCCCGCGATCCGCGACCCGCTCCGCTCGGTCTTCCGGACTCCAACCTCGCTCATCGAGCCGGATCAACTCGATCTCTTCGCGGCAGCCTGCCAGGCGGTGGATCCGATCGAGGCACCGGTCACGGTCCATCCGAAGGGGGCCAACTGGTTCTTCGGCGAGTTCGGCTCTTGTCTCTACAACCACGTGCTCACACCGGGCGAGAAGAGCTGCCTGAACCAGACCGCCTATCAGGAGGGGGCCTGGACCTCGGGGAGTTTGCATCGGGCCGGTGTGAACCTCCTCTTCGCGGACGGGCGCGTCCTCTTCGAGCGAAGCAACGTCGACCCGATGGTCTGGCGAGCCTTGGCGAGCCGGAATGGGGGTGAGGTCGTCAACGTGCCTTGAGGTGACTGCCCACCCGCTCCGGCATCGGCGCCGCCTCATCGGTCCGGATGGCCCTTGAGCCCCGGTTCGCCCCGATCCGGTTCCGGACGATCCCGGGCTCCGGCCCCCTGGCCATCGCCGGGGGGTCGCGTCTGGTCCCAGGCGCTGAGCACCACGGAGTCTCCCCCGTCGATCTCGAACGGCTCGTCGTCCAGCACAACCCCGCCCCGGGTCATGACGAGCCGGTGCGCCCCCATCGACAGCTCGACGACCAGGGGGGCGAAGCGCCTCCCCTCGATCTCGAAGGTCACGCCCCCGACCGCCACAGTGACATCGGGCTCGACCACGTGGACGACCGCCGTCCCCGTCGTCGGGCCGACCTCGACGAGCAAGAACCCCAGGAACCCGCTCCCGAGCAGACCCCCCCCCAGCCAGCCCGCCACGTTCCCCTTCCAGAAGGTCAGCCTGCCGAGTAACCGGATGAGATTCAAGCCCATTGTCCATCCTCCCACTCACATAGCAATCAAGTAATTATATAAACACGAGCACTCGAGCAACCTCGGCCCTCGAAATCAAGGACAGACGTCCGACCGTCCCACCGACACCCGCCGGTGACATCGCCAGCGGCGGGGGAAACGGAGGACACGGTGCCCGTCGACGGGTCGCCCGCCGACCGATCGCCTCTCGAGCTCGCGCAACCGATCATCGGTTGCGTGATGCAAGCCGTCCTCCCGATGACTTCCTTGGGCCGGCCCACACGGGCCCACCTCCGCCCATCGGAGGGGACGATCCCCCAGAACCGGGGACGGATCGATCGCCACTCGGCGCTCGCCTCCCCGGGATGCCGGGCTCCGGATCACCCCGCGAGATCCCTCCTGGATGCGGGAGGGTCCTCGCTACCGAGATCTTAGCGATGATCGCACGATTATTGGCCAGGAAACACGAAAATTTGGCGACATGACTCCGGGTCCGTCCGATCGGGCCCGGGAACGGCCTCCTCCCCGGAACGCACTCGGGGGTTTGGAGGACGGATGAGGGGCCCAGCCTCGGCGTCCCGGGACGGGGGCGCCGAGGGACGCATCGGCCGAGGGGGGGGAGGCGGCTCAGCGGCCGGCGGGAGGCTCGGGCAGGATGGCGACGATCCGGGTCGGGCCGCCGCTGCCGCCGCCGATCTTCATGGGGAAGGCGAGGACGACGGCGCCGGCCTCGGGGAGCCGGTCGAGGTTGGCGACGTTCTCCAGACCGAACAGGCCGGCGCCGTTGAGGATCCGGTGCGTGGCGAAGTCCTTCGAGGGGCCGTGGTCGAGGCTCGCCGTGTCCAGCCCGACTCCCGAAACGGCCCGCTCGGTCGCCAGCCAGCGGGCGGCGTCGGGGCCGATGCCGGGGAAGTGGAGGTTGGCGACGTCGCCGGGGGCATCGGTTCCCAGATAGCGCTTCTTGTCGGGCCAAAAGGTTCCGAATCCGGTGCGGACAAGGACGATTGCCCCGTCGGGGATGCGGCCGTGCTCGGCCTCCCAGGCGGTCAGATCCTCGACGCGGAGCTGATAATCGGGGTCGGCGGCGCAGGCCTCGGTCACGTCGACCACGGCGGCGGGGCCGATCAAGCGTCGGATCGGGATCTGATCGGCCGTCTCCTGCCCTTCGGCGAAGTGGATCGGGGCGTCGAGGTGGGTCCCGCCGTGCTCGCTGCCGGCGTAGGTGGCGGAGGCGTACCAGCCTCCCTCGAGCACTCCCCAGCGGGTCCGCTCGTGGTGGAAGGGCTCGTCGAGCGGCCAGGAGATGGTCTGTTCGTCGAAGGTGTGGGTCAGGTCGATCGCCCGGCCCTGGAGCAGGGCCGCGAGCGCCTCGGCTTGCTCCAGATCACCCCCCTCCCCCCTCATCCCCAACGAGGCGATCAGGCCGGCCGCGAGGATCGTGGCGGCCAGCGTCGAGACGGTGCCGATCCGGTGTCGCATGGGACGGTCTCCCGGGGTTCGAGGCCCCGAGCCACCGGGAGCCGCCGCGACTCCCGGCACGGACTCGGCCGGTCGGCGTCCCCGATTCCAGGGGCCTCGCGGTTCGTCAGCCGGTCGAGCGCGGCAGCCGCGAACGGCTTCATCTTACTCGCCGTCGCGTTGTCCGCCAGGTCCCGGAGCCGCCCGATCGCGTCCGGGGTGCCTGGAATTCCTGATCCGGTGGGGAGGACCTGTCCTCTCCGAAACCTCGGCGTCGGCGACGAGTTCGGCGACGATGCCCCTCAGACCGGACCCCGCCGGGATCAACCCGGATGAGACCGGGCCCCTTCGGGGAAACCTCGGGGATCGGGCGGTCCGGGGCCTGGCCGCGGGATCGCCGGGGGCGGACGGCGGCTCCCGGCGATGGCGAGCGGAGCGGTCAATTGCCGTCGTCGGAGTCGTCGTCCCGCTGGCCGGGCTCCTCCGACTCGGCCTCCTGCTTCTTCTCCTCCTCGGCCTTCTGGGCCCGGCGCATGGGGTTGTCGCCGCCTCGGCGAGCGGACTTGAACAGCTCGAAGCGGGTGGGGACGGCGCGGGGGGGCCAGTGGTTGTTGTCGAGGTCGACGTCGGCGGTCTCCAGGTGCGGGTCGAGGGTGATCGAGGCGATCTCCTTCTCGGTCAGCAGCAGCTTGGAGACCTTCTCGGAGTTCCGGCGCCAGATCTCGGCGGGGATGCGGACCTCCTCGGTGGTGCCGTCCTCGAACTGGAGCTCGAGGATCACGGGCATGACCAAGCCGCCGAGGTTGGCCAGGTCAACGACGTAGAAGTTGGCCTCGGTCCGCAGGAGCTCCTTCTCCTCGTCGGAGAGGCCGGCGAGGAACTTCTCGAAGGCTTGCGTCTCGTCCTCGGTGACGGCGAGCTCGTCGTACTCGTTGTAGAAGTCCCTCAGGCCGGGCTTCTCGTCGACGAGCTTGGGCAGGTCCTTGTTGCGCTGCTGGGAGAGGGTGGTGGGCTCCTCGTCGCGCTTCTTGCGTTCGAGGGCCTTCCTCACCTCGGGGTCGCCGGTGTCGATGGCAAAGAGCTTCACGTCATCGATGGCGATATCCACATGATCGGTGGTGTAGAACCAGCCGCGCCAGAACCAGTCGAGGTCGGTGCCGGAGGCGTCTTCCAGGGAGCGGAAGAGGTCGGCCGGCTGGGGGCGCTTGAACTTCCAGCGGCGGGCGTATTCGCGGAAGGCGTAGTCGAACAGCTCCCGGCCGAGGATGCTCTCGCGGAGGATGTTCAGCGCCGTGGCGGGCTTGGCATAGGCGTTGTTGCCGAACTGGAGGATCGTCTCGCTGTTGGTCATGATCGGCACCTGGTCGGTGCTGCGCATGTAGGAGACGATATCCTTGGGCTCGCCGCGCCAGGAGGGGTAATTCTCCTCCCACTCCTGCTCGGCGAGGTACTGGAGGAAGGTGTTGATTCCCTCATCCATCCAGGTCCACTGGCGCTCGTCGCTGTTGACGATCATCGGGAAGTAGTTGTGGCCGACCTCGTGGATGATGACGGAGATCAGCCCGTACTTCGTCCGCTCGGAGTAGGTGCCGTCTTCCTCCGGCCGGGGGCCGTTGAAGCAGATCATCGGGTACTCCATCCCGCCGACCGGCCCGTTGACCGACTGGGCCACCGGATACGGGTACTCGAACGTATAGCGCGAGTAGACGTTCAGGGTGTGGATGATCGCGGCGGTCGAGTACTTGCTCCAGAGCGGCTCCCCCTCGTTCGGGTAGAAGGACATGGCCATCACCTGGTTGCCGCCGACGTCGTGTCCCTGGGCGTCCCAGATGAACTTGCGGGACGAGGCGAAGGCGAAGTCGCGGACGTTCTCGGCGCGGAAGATCCAGGTCTTCTTGCCGGAGGGCTTGGACTTCTCGTTCTCCTTCGCCTCCTCGGGGGTGACGATGAAGACGGGAGCGTCGGCGGTCCTTGCCTGCTCCAGGCGCTCGATCCATTCGGGCTTGAGCACATCTTCCGGATTGACCAAGACGCCGGTGGCCGAGACGACGTGGTCGTCGGGGACGGTGATGCGGACGAGGTAGTCGCCGAATTCCAGGGTGAACTCGCCGGAGCCGAGGAACTGCTTGTGCTGCCAGCCGTTGACGTCGGTGTAGGCGGCCATGCGGGGGAACCACTGGGCGATCTCGTAGATGCAGTTGCCGTCCTGCTCGAAGTACTCGAAGCCGGTCCGGCCGCCGATGACGTCGGAGTCGTTGATCGCGTAGTCCCAGGAGACGGAGAAGACGAACTGCTCGCCGGTCTGCAACGGGGCGGGCAGGTCGATGCGCATCATGGTCTTGTTGATGGTGTACGCCAGCGGGTCGCCGGAGGAGGCCTCGACGCTGCGGATGTTCACGCCGCCGTCGAAGCCGCGGCGGGCGAGCAGGCGACGGAGGGCATCGAACGGGACTCGGCCGTCCAGATTGGGGGCGGTGGCGGTGGTGACGGCGTCGGCGTCGGGGCGGAAGTGGTTCGGGTCGAGCTGGAGCCAGAGGTAGCCGAGGGGGTCGGGAGAGCTGTTGGTGTAGGTGATCGTCTCTCGGCCGATGATGCGGCGGGCCTCGTCGTCGAGTTCCACGTCGATGACGTGGTCGGCCCGCTGCTGCCAGTAGCCTCGGCCGGGGGCGCCGGAGGCGGTGCGGGCCTCGTTGGGGGTGGGGAGGATCTCCTCCAGTTGGCGGAACTTGTCTTCCTGCCGGTACTTCTCGTTCTTGATCTGGCCCGAGGCCGCCGGGGACAGCAGCAGGAGGGCGAGCATCGGGGCCATCGCCGCCGGGACTCGGCGGGTCCGGGTCGTGGTGCGCATCGTCGTTCGACTCGAAGGTGCGGGTTCGTTGCGGCGGCTGGGCGCCGGGGCGCCCGCGATCGGATGAGCCCGGTCGGGAGAGGGCTTTCGATCTTGGGGGCCGCGACCCCCGGTGTCAAGCAAGCCGGGGAGGATCCGGGCGGAGGGTCAGCGGAAGCGGTAGCGGGGGTTGGTCGGGTCGAAGTCGAGGTCGACGGGGGAGGCGTCGGGGTCGAACGACTCGACGATGTAGCAGCCTCCCAGGGGGGGAGGGGTGCCGGGGGAGTCGGGCCAGTCGTGGTAGCGGTAAGAGCGGGGCAGGAGGGTCTCGGGGTCGAAGCGGACCTCGACGCGGGCGAAGGGGCGGCCGTCGGCGGGGGCGTCGTAGCGCTGGACGGAGCGGAGCTCGGTCCGGCCGTCCTCCCCCTCGACCCGGTCGAGCACGACCGAGGCGCCGGGGTCCTCCCGGTCGCGGTCGGCGGCGTCGAGGAGGCGGCGGGCGACCGGCAGCAGGCCGGCCTCGGTGATCGGGAAGCGACTCTGCGACATCGCCAGCGGAGACTCCGGGTGCAGCTCGATCGGCGGCACGAGCAGGCCGAGCAGCCCTCCGCCGGGATGCGAGAGCAGCTTACCGCCCCGGAGGCCCTCCACGTAGATGATCTCGCAGCCCTCGTCCACGCCGATGTCCTTCAGGTAGACCGACGCGGGCCGATGCCGCACCTTCATCTGCAGCCTCTGCTCCCGGAGCCAGGAGCCGCCGACCCGCTCTCGGCGGCGGATGATCGCCTCGTAGCCGTCGAGCCGCTCCAGGCGGCCGACCAGGGCGAGCATCGCTCGGTGGAGCCTCCGCTTCGCCTCGGGACCGGTCAGGGGGCCGTCGGGCCAGCCGACGGGAGAGAGGGGGTCGGGGGCCGGCCCGGCCTCCGAGACGGGAAGCTCGGGGGCCGGGGCCCAGGACGACGAGGGTGCCCCCGCCGCGTCAATCGGCGCCGAGACCATCCAGCGCACGCCGGCCGCCAGCACGACCGGGGAGATCGCCAGCAGGACGATCCCTCGCCATCTCCTCGCCGAAGCCCTGAGCCGATCGCTGCCCTGCCCCATCTCGCCTCGGTCCTCGGTGCGGCCGACGATCGGGGCCGACCACCCGCCGCCCGGCTCCTGCCCGCGTCGTCCTGCCGGGACGCCCCCGCGCCGATCGCTCCGGTCGCGGAGCCCGGCCCCGATCCCGAGGGAATCCGGCCCGGGAGGTCGGCCCTCGCCGCCGGGGTCGGGGGTGTGCATGGAATCCCATTCTAGAGCAACGGGCAGGCCGAGACGACCATCGAACGCCCACCCCTGCCGATTTCCCCCCGGCTCTCCCGCTTGCCCCGGCACTCGCCTCGCATGCCGGCCTCCTCGCCCGGCACGGCCCGGATCCGGGAGCGGCGCGCGCCGGAACGATTCCTCAACCATTAACCCCCAAAGAAGTTACGCAAGCACAATGGCTTCGTTCCGTCTCGGTTCGACCGGGGTGTCCCCGCCGCTCCGGGGGCCGATCGGCGGGGAGGAGAGGACCGAGCGGTGCGCCGCCAATCCCCGGCGGGTGCGCGCGGGCCCCATTCCGGATCTTGTTTTTCAACATGAAGTTGCGGCAACACAATGGCTTCGTTCCGTCGCGAGGTGCGCCGGATGATGCCTCGAGTCGTCGTCAGGCTGGGGAGGGAGGCGGGGCGCCCCGGCGGTCGGGGGGGATCCAGGTGCACGGTCGTCGAGCTTGCCAAAGAGCGGGGCGGACGGAGGGCGCCCCGGGGAAGGCGACTCCCCTGTCCAGATGATCGGAAGCCGGGCGGTTGGCGGTGACCCGGCCTCCGATCGGGCCGTCCCGGGGTCGACCCGGCCCGGGCTTCCCCGGGCCGGAGGAGCAACCGCCGAGGACTCCGGGATCAGCGTTCCAGGAACGGGCCCTCGGATCGGGCGCGCTGGTAGCGGGAGCGCCAGAGGTCGGAGCCGTCGTCGGGCACCAGGCGGGAGTCGACTCCCCGCTCGAAGTAGGGGATGACGCCGGCGTTGGCGGCGGTGAGCATGAAGTTGACTCGGCCGGTGTTGGCGGTGTACATGCGTCGGCCATCGGGCCAGGAGGTTTCGATCAGGCGGGGGGGATCGGGGCGCTCGGCGGGCTTCTCGACGCGGTAGCGGTCCAGCGCGTCTCGGTCGAGCTCGAAGCCGAGGCCGGGGCCGGTGGGGATGGCGGAGCGGCCTTCCTTGACGACGATGGGTTCCTTCAGCAGCCGGCTGGCGAAGAGCTGGTGGCAGTTGACGGCCGGCCAGGTGGCGTGGCTGAGCACGGCGCCGCAGTGCAGCGACCAGGCGGCGGTGATGTCGGAGCCGACCAACTGGAGCCAGAACGGCAGATCCGCCGTGGCGGCCACGGCGCCGGTGTCGATCAGTCGGCTGGCTCCTCCGCCGACGACGAAGCCGTCGCAGACGTCCCGCTTGATGACGACGGCCGGCCGGGGAGTGCCGTAGTGCAGCGCCAGCGGGGTTTCGACCTCCTGGCGGATGCGGACGTTCCCCTCGACGTCCGACTGGGGAATGGGAGTCTCGAAGATGGCGACCTGGGGGGTCTGCTCCAGCTCCTTGAGGATGGGGAGGCCGCGATCGGCGGTGAGCAGGGTGTCGTTGAAGTCGACGCCGATCTTGAAGTCCTTGGGGAGGGTGTCCCGGACGGCGTCGGCGCAGGCCCAGATGTCGAACCAGGGGCGGCCCTTGGTCTTCATGGCGAGGTAGCCCTGCGCGAGGGCCTCCTTGCACTCGGAGACCCAGTCGGCCGGCGGGATGTCGATGTTCCACCACGACAGGGGAGTGGTGTCGTGGACCTGCTCGCCGAGCAGGCGGTGCAGCGGCACGTCGAGGGCGCGGGCAACGGCGTCGAAGAGGGCCTGCTGGAGCCCCGAGCCGAGGGAGTCGTCCCACATCAGGGCGGCGGCGTTCTGGCCCTGGGCTCGGGCGACGTCCTCGTCGCTGGTGACGCCCCAGGTGTAGTAGAGCATCGTCTCGCCGAAGCCGACGTGGCCGGAGCCGAGGGTGACCTCGCAGATTTCGAACAGATCCCAGTGCGGGATCTCCCGGGCCATCGCCCGGCCGGGCGTCTCTCGGAAGGGGAGGCGGACGGTGGTGCGCTCGATCTTCTCGACGCGGAAGTCGGCCCCCCGGGCCTTTCGGGCGGCCCAGGCGCGGGGGCCGGAGCCAGCGAGGGTGGCCGCCAGCGCAAGGCCCGAGGCGCCGAGGAAGCGGCGACGGTCGATCAGGGCGGCGGAACGTCGGCGGTCGGTCGGCATGGGAGGCCCTCGCTCGGCTCGGGTTCCGGTCGGTCGGGGGACGGGTCGGGTCGGCCCGGGATCTCCAACCTTTGTGCAACAGGCGTAGTCTACGGCCGTCGCCGCGACGGCTCAACGAGGGACCGCGGGGGGAAGGAAGCGCGCGCGACCGGGCCGGATCGCGGGGGAGGGGCGTGCCCCCGGATCCGGCCCGGTCGCCTCGGACGACGGCCCCAGAGGGGCGGTCGGTCAGCGGATGGTGAAGTTGACCGCGACCGGCTCGGTGAGGTGAATGCCGTACCGGCTTCGGATCGCGGTGCCGATGGACACCGAGTAGTCCCCCGAGGCCGACTGGCTGGGCAGCCGGATGTCGAACTGGGTGTCGTTGGTCCCGTCCACCGGCCGGACCCGCTCGACGGTGATCAAGCCGCTGGGGCCGGTCGCCGTGATGAACTGGGGCAGGAACCAGTAGGGGGCCATCGGGCGGTCGAACGTCACTCGGACGATGCGGACCGGGCCGTTGATTGTCCCTCCCGGCAGGGCGGAGGCGAGCTGGGGGGCCGCCGAGGTGTCGAGGATGGTGAAGGAGGCCTCATGCGGGGCCTCCATCATCGCGCCGGCCAGGTCGGCGATGTTCGGGCCGATCTGGAGGGTGTAGGTCCCCTCCTGGGACTGCGACGGGATGATGATGGAGAACTCCGACGGGCCGGCCTGGTGGATGCGGCTCGGGGTGATCGACCCGCCGGGCCCGGAGAGGCTCACGTCGTCGACGGTGAAGCTGCTGGCGTCGATGGCCTCGGAGAAGGTCACCCGGAGGACCCGCACCGGGCCGGAGACCGTCGAGCCGGGGCTCACCGAGGAAACCGAGGGCGCCGAGACGGCGCCGAGGGTGAAGTGGAAGGAGGCGGCCGAGGCCAGCGCGTTGCCGGCCAGGTCGGTGATCTGCCGGCCGATCCTCACGAGGTAGTCGCCGTCGGCCGACTGCTCGTCGATCGCGAGGTCGAAGAGCGTGCCGCCGCCGGCCGGGTCGATCGACGAGACGTTCACCGCGCCGTTCGGGCCGAGGATCTGGAAGTCCTGGGCGGACATGCTGGTGATGTCCATCGGCTCGGAGAAGGACAGCTGGAGGACCGAGACCGGGCCGGTCGTGGCTCCCGAGGGGGTGGCCGAGACGAACGTCGGCGGTGAGGAGTCTCGGATGGTGACGCTGCCGACGTAGGCCGAGGTCATCGTCTGGCTGGTCAACGGGTTGAGGATGTCGGGGCCGATCGTCACGCCGTAGGAGCCGACGGCCGACTGGGCCGAGGCGAGGACGATGTCGAACAGTTGGTCGTTGCTGTCGGGCACGGCCCGGACCTGCTGGACCGAAACCGAGTTGCTGGACGGGTCGGTGACGGCGACATCGGAGGCGTCGAAGCTCGTCGGGTCGATCGGGAAGGTGAAGGAGGTGCGGATGACCCGGATCGGCCCGCTGACGGCGACGCCCGGCAGCAGACCGGAAACCCGGGGGCCGAGCTCGGTCAGGGCCCGGCCGACGTCGATCCGGCCGCCGGTGGCGACGTATTCCTCGAACCCCTCGATCGGATCGACCGTCGCGAGCAACTGGGCCTTGATCTGCGCCCCCGTCCAGCTCGGGAACTCCGCCTTCAGCAGGGCGGCGGCCCCGGAAACCTGCGCCGCGGCCTGGGAGGTGCCGCTGAGGAAGCTGTAGGTGTTGCCTGGCGTGAGACTCAGGATGCTGACGCCCGGGGCGACGACGTCGACGCTGGTCGCACCGGAGTTGGAGGTGCTCGACAGGTTGTCGTTGCGGTCGGTCGCGGCCACCGAGATGATGCCGTTGGAGGCGTAGGAGGCCGGGTACCGCGGCGTCGTGTCGTTGTCCTGGGCGTCGTTGCCGGCCGAGGCGACGATGAGCACGCCGGCCGAGACGGCGGCGTCGATGGCGTCGGAGACGGCCTGGCTGAAGTTGGGGGACTCGAAGCTCATGTTGATGATGTCGGCACCGTTGGCCACGGCGTACTCGATGGCCGAGACGATGTCGCTGCTGCTGGTGCCGCTCGGGCCGATCACCCGCAGCGGCATGATGCTGACCGACCAGTTGATGCCGGCCACGCCGATCGCGTTGTTGGAGAGGGCGCCGATGATGCCGGCCATGTGGGTGCCGTGGCTGTCGTCATCCTGGGGGATGTTGTCGCCATCGACGAAGTCCCAGCCATTGACGTCGTCAACGTAGCCGTTGTTGTCGTCGTCGATGCTGTTGTTGGGGATCTCTCCGATGTTGGTCCAGATGTTGCCGGCGAGCTCGACGTGGCTGGTATCAACGCCGGTGTCGATGATGGCGACCGTCACATCGCTTGATCCGGTCGTCACATTCCAGGCCGTCTCGATGCCGATGTCGGCGCCGATGGAGCCGCCGCTCTGGCCGGTGTTCCGCAGGAAGTACTCGAGGGAGAAGTAGGGGTCGTTGGGGAGGGAGGCGGTGCGGTACGAGGTGGAGTCCGGCTCGGCGAACCGGACGCCCGGGGCGGTGCGGAACGAGGCGACGGCCTCGTCAACCCCGACGCCCTCGGGCAGGGTGATGACCTCGACACCAGCCGGGCGCCCGGACGCCTGCGGATCCTGCCAGCCGACCAGGATGCGACCCGGGGCGTAAGAGCCGGGGGAGATCGTCGGCCCCCGGCCCTCGCCGAGGCCTCCGCTGAGCAGAGTACGCTCTTCCAGCCGCTCGAGTCGGAACGGCCGGGATCCGGGTCGTCGAACGCGCATCGTCGCGCCTCCTCAGAGAAACCGACCGCCGCACGAGAGAGGTCGGGCGTCAAATCGATGGCGACGGAAATCGCCGGGGCAACCTCATCAGCAATCCGACCTCCCCTCGTGCGGTGGCCGGTCGGTTTCGCCCCGGGGCCTCTCCCGGAGGCTACATGGATGAACTAGGTTGCAGGGAGGAGAAGTCAAGTGAACCGCGCCTTCGAAATATGCGAAGCCGTTGCACTCTCGCCGCCGCCGCCCGAGAGCCCCGGGGCGGGGGTCCCCCGTTGCCGGGCCGTCGGGGCGTTGCGAAGATCAATGGCCGGCCCGTCCCGGCCCGTCCCGGGACGGGACGGGGCCGGCCGACGTCGATCGATTCTCGCGAAAGGATCGGAACATGATCGGGCGATTCGTACTCGGTGCGGTGCTGGCGACCGTCGGCGCGGGGGGGATCGGGCCGGGCGGCCCCGAGGCGGCGAGGGGGCAGGACGTGGTCCCCGGACGCGGGCCGCTGGGGGGAGCCTCACCCAGGGTGGCGGCGGCCCGGCAGATCGCGACGATCCTCAGGGAGGGGGTGGAGGTCGACGCCGATCAGCTCATCGCCGGGCTGCCGGCCGCCTCGGAACTGGCGAGCCGCCGCTCGGAGATCGCCGAACAGATGATGGAATTCGCGCTGGTGAAGTTCGTCGAGCCCCCCTCGCCGACCGCCGAGCGCGGCACCTTCCACGCCGCGATCATGGACTACCTGGAATGGTCCTCCCGGCGGCTCGACGCGACGCTGGAGCGAGCCGGCTCGGACGACGACCGGCGCAAGGCGATGGCCGGAGAGGTCGCCAAGCTGCGCCGGCTGGAGGAGGTCTACCGGGAGCTGGCCAACGCCGAGGGGGTGGCCATCTCCCCCCAGAACCTGCTGGAACTGGAGTTCGAGCGGGTGGAGCTGGAATCGAGGCTGGTGCGGCTCGTCGGCGGAGGGGAGCGCTGATCGGAACGAAACGACGGCCGGGCCCGCGAGGGACCCGGCCGTCGATCGATCGAATCGGGTAGGACCGGGGGGCGATCAGTTCGAGCCGCCGCCCTGGCCCTGATTGGTGTTCTCGTCATTCTTCTGGCTGTTGTCTCGATCCTGCCCCTGGTCGTTGCGAGCGGGGCGGGGGTCGACGCCCTCTCCGATCAGAACGGTGGGCTCGGCCTCGCGGGCGGGGACCCGGAGGAAGTCGCTGGCCAGCTCGGCGCTGGTGCTGACCTGGCCGGCGCGATTGGCCCGGGCGACGACCTCGAAGCGAGCCTCCTCGCCCGGAGCCAGGCGGTCGATCGGCTCGAAGCTCACCCGCTGGCCGTCGTGCTGGGCCTCGGTCATGCCGTCAGCGCGGACGAACTCGAGCGAGTCGGGCAGGGTGACGGTGAGCCGGACGTTGCTGTCGGCGCCGGAGCCCTGATTGATAATCGTCAGGACGTAATCGACATTCTCGCCGACGGGAACCTGGTCGTAGCGATCGACCAGCTCGAGCAGCAGCGCGGGCAGAGTCACCAGCTCGACCTCGCGATTGACGGAGGCGGCGGCGGACTTGCGAATCTCCTCATCAGCACACGCCTTGGCATCGGCGCAGCGCGAGGTGACTTCGGCGACGTGGCGGAAGGTGAAGGCTTGCTGGCCCTGGCTGTCCTGACCGCCCTGCCGGTCGGCCTCGCCCTCGGCGGGGACGCGGTTGAGATCGACGGTGAAGCTGACGGCGGTCTCCTCGCCGGGCTCCAGGGTGCCGATGTCCCACCTCAGAGTGCGGTCGTCGGTCTGGCGGGGTTCGACGGAATTCAGGCTGGTGCGGCTGGTACGGATCAGTCGGGTGCGGGGATCGACGTCAACCTCGAGCCGGGTGTCCAGCGCCGGGCCGTCTCCCTCGTTGCGGACGGTCACGCGGTAGGTGGCCGGCTGGTTGAGGTACTGGGCCTCGGGGCCCTCCATCCTGACCGAGAGCCGGGCGGCGACGATCTGGGTGGAGGGGTTGTTAGACCGGGCGTGCAGCTCGCCGGCCTCGGCCACGGCCCGGCTGGCGAATCGGCCCGTGCGGGTGGCGCAGAGGTCAACGGTGAACTCCTTCGACTGGCCAGCCGGCAGCTCGCCGATCTCGTGGCGAACGGCGGTCTTGCCGTCCTCGGTCTGAAGGCCGTCGGGCAAGTCGTCGCTGACGACGACGTTGCGGACGTCGGCGGTACCGGTGTTCTTCACCGTGTAACGAAAGCGCAGCGGTTGGCAGATATCGGCGACCTCGGGCACAGCCTTGGTCACCTGGATCTCGGGCTTGGTGATGCGGGTCACCAGGCAGACCGTCGGGTTGTAGGAGACTCGAAAGCAGACGCCCGCGGTCCCCTCCCGCTCGGCGACTGCCCGGATGCGGAGTGTCTTCGACTCTCCCGGCTTCAGCTCGCCGATCCGGATGCCCTCGCCTTGCGGATCCCGGTTCTGTCGTCGCTCACCGGCCCGGGCCTGTTGGCCATCCTGCCTCTGGCCGGCCCGGGCCTGTTGGCCATCCTGCCCCTGGGCTGGGTGCTCGCCGACCTGGCTGCCCTCGATCGAGAAATACTGGGAGCCGTCGTGGCGGATCCGAATATCCTCCAGCGTGACGGCCTTGGCGATGTTCCGGACCGTCATCGCGTACTGAAATTGCTGACCAACCCGGACTTCCTCCGGGGCTTCGGCGCGAATCATCAGCAGGCTGGTCGACTCCTCTCCGGTCGGGAAGTAGAGGTCAACCTTCGAGTCCTGCCCAACCGCCGGGGAGACGGCCGCCGGAACCAGCGCCGCCAGACCGGCGGAGGCAATCCAATTCAAAATACGCACGTTATGATTCTCCTTTGTGTTTGAACCTGCGAAAACGCGATCGATTGACGTCTAGAGCGCCAAGACCCCGTTCGGACGAGGCCCGATCAGGGGGTGAGGCCGGGGTTCTCAGGCTCTTCAGTCACGGGCACATCAACGGCGGCACCCCCCTCGCCCGACCCGGCCGGAGTCCCGACCTCGGGGATGGCGATCTGGCCCGGCTCAGCAACCGGTGGACCGCCGGTGCCGGACCCGTCCTCGTTCTGGCCGCCGCAACCGGCGACCGGACCAACGAGCACGAGCATCAGGGGAAGGCTCAGGGCCGGAAGGCTCCTGATTCGGTCGGGTCGAGACATGGGCGTGGGTGCTCCTTCGGGGAATCAGCCCCGGCCCGCTCGGGGCCGAGACGCGGCGACACGACCGTCACCGATCGCTCATGAATCGTTGCGAACCCGATGCCGATTCGGCCTGTTCGAGCCGCTCACCGGCCCAATTCCGCCCGTTCCGGTCGCCAGGAGTGGCCTCGGAACGGCCCAACTCGCTCTGGGCACGATGCCCCCTGGTCCGGGTTCGACCAGCCTGGCCAGTCCGCCGTCAGGCGCCGGAACGGCTCATACCAAACCCAGAGAAACAATCACCCGCTTACGACTCTTGGCCGCGTTCGAATTCACGAGTGCCGATGGTTTCAACGCACGCCCCTGGCCTCGGTCGTGCCGGTCCGATAGGATCGGGCTCGGGGCGGCCGGCCGAAACCGATGGACCAGACGGCCGCCCGGAATCGGCCGGAGCGACCTCGCCATGCCCGAGCAGACCGCCTGCCTGACGATTGCCGGGAGCGACCCCAGCGGGGGGGCCGGCATCCAGGCCGACCTGAAGACCTTCGCCGCGCTGGGGACCTACGGCGCGGCGGCGATCACCGCGCTGACGGCCCAGAACACCACCGGGGTGCAGGGCGTGGAGCTGGTCGACCCGGCCTTCGTGGCCCAGCAGGTGGAGTCGGTGTTCGACGACCTGCCGGTGGCGAGCGTGAAGACGGGGATGCTCGGCTCGGCGGCGATCATCGCCGCGGTGGCCGACGCGATCGAGGCGCAGCTCGACCGCACTCCGGAGCTCCGCGTGGTGGTCGACCCGGTGATGGTCGCCCGCAGCGGGGATCCGCTGCTGGACCCCAAGGCGGTGCTCGTACTGCGGGACCGCCTGCTGCCGCTGGCCAGCGTGGTGACCCCCAACCGGCACGAGGCGAGCCTGCTGACCGGCACCGGGCCGATCGAGTCTCCCGAGGACCTGAGGAGGACGGCCTTCGCCCTGTTCGAGCTGGTCGGGCACCGGCCGGTGCTGGTCAAGGGGGGCCAGGCGCTGGCCGGGGCGCTGGACCTGCTGATCGACGGCCACGGCGCCGAGTTCCCCCTGGCGATCCCGGGGGCGCCGATCGTCACCCGGTCGACCCACGGGGCCGGCTGCACGCTCTCGGCGGCGATCGCCGCGCTGCTGGCCAAGGGGCACTCGCTGCGCGAGTCGTGCGCCGGGGCCAAGCGGTTCGTCTTCGGGGCGATCGAGCACGCCCCCGGGCTCGGCCGAGGAAACGGCCCGCTCGACCACCTCTGGCTGCGGAGGATCGACGAGCAGACCCGGGTGCGGGAGCGGGAGGAGGACTGACGGGCCGGGCCGGACCGGGCCGATCGGTCGAGGGAACGGGCCTCTCGCCAGAGCCCCGGGGAGCGGACCGGAACGACGGTCGGATCGGGAGCGATGGACGAATCGGGAGCGATGGGGGGCGGAGGGCCCGGGCCTGCCTCCCTCGGGCTGCCGCCGCCCTTCCCGTCGATCTCCTCTCGATCACGGGGGCGAACCGGCCCTGGCGGCATCGCGAGGGGCGCGGCGCCCACTGGTCGACCCGGGATCGCGTGGGTAAACTCGGCGCGTCTCCGCGTGATTGGGCGGAACCATCGGAACGATTGTCCAGACGGAAGGAGTCAGACGTGCACCGTTTCCTGACGGTCCTGTTCTCCCTGGTCCTGTGGCTTGGCCTCGGCGCGATCCGCCCGGCGGCCGCCCAGGAGGAGGAGCCGGCGCCGGCTCCGGCGGAGGCCACGCAGGAGTCCCAGGACGAGCCGACGCCGTCCGAGGCCCCGGCCGCCGCCGAGGAGGCCCCGGCCGCCCCGGCGACGAGCACCGGCGAGCTGCCGCCCGAGGTCCAGCAGAAGCGAGAGGCGGCGCTGAAGGCCGTGGCCGAGCTGATCGTCGCGGCCGAGAAGGCCGGGCTGGTCCAGACGAACGTCGACCCGCCGCCGATCCTCGACATCCTGATCCTTGGCCGCGCCTCGGACAAGACCGACCTGGAGGCCGCCAAGGACAAGACCGACACGCAGGTCGGCTTGGTCAACCCCGAGGCCTTCGCCGCCTACTTCACCGGCTACGCCGAGCCTCCCGAGGGCCTGACCGCCCAGGCCAACGTCCGCATCCGCCAGCCCAGCGAGGGCCTGAAGGAGTTCTTCGACCAGCGCGCCGAGGCGCTCCGCCCCTACCTCGAGGCCGCCCGCTCCGCCTCCGCCGAGCCCGCCGCCGAGGAGCCCGCCCCCGCCCCGGCCGAGGAGCCCGCTCCGGCTGAGGAGCCCAAGACCGAGGAGCCCGCTCCGGCCGAGGAGCCCAAGACCGAGGAACCCGCTCCGGCCGAGGAGCCCAAGACCGAGGAGCCCGCTCCGGCCGAGGAGCCTGCCCCGGCCGAGGAGCCCAAGACCGAGGAACCCGCTCCGGCGGAGGAGCCGAAGGCCGAGGAGCCCGCTCCGGCCGAGGAGCCTGCCCCGGCCGAGGAGCCCAAGACCGAGGAACCCGCTCCGGCCGAGGAGCCTGCCCCGGCGGAGGAGCCGAAGGCCGAGGAACCCGCTCCGGCTGAGGAGCCGAACTGATCCCGGGTCGCTCGGGTGGCTGGCCATTCGAGGATCGTGGTGGCCCGGGTCGGATCGTCCTTGGATCCGGAAGGCCCCGTTCCGGGGTCGACAGGTCCCCGGGCCCCTGGCCAGTCATCCGCACACTCCGCCAGGAGCCGTCGGGAGACTCGACTCCGGTCGGGGGGATGACTGGCCACGCCCTCCTGGCCTGGCTCGGCGCCCTCGTTTTTGCCCGGTGATCCGATCGGGCCGGGGTTTCCCAACCCGACCCGCCCCGGATCGGCCCGGATCGGCCCGAGATTCCGATTCCGATGCGACTCCGCCCATCAGCCCGGTCGTTGGAGGGAGGGGCGGTGCCTGCTGATTCCTCGACTCCCTGGCGAAGCCGGCCATCGCCCGCCCTCCTGGAGACGCGCTCAGCCGGGGGGACCGTCTGGCGACTCGTCGCTTGGCCGATCTCGGGCCGGTGCCCGGCGCCCGGGTGGAACGACTCTCCTCCGGGAGCCGATCGGACCAGAGACGGCCCGGATCCGGATGCTGAGGACCGACCCGGCTGAGAGGGCTGGCCGGACCCGGCCGAGGTCTGCTGGGTCGCCTTTGGGGAATTCCCCATTTCCACAATTCCACCGTCTCCTTGGCAGATCCGCCTCGGGCTGGTAAGCTGCCGGGCTCTCGGGGGCGCGGGTTCGAGGGGTGTTCCGGCCGGGGCGATGGCCGACCGGGGAGCGTACCCATCGCGTTGCGATCGGGGTCCGTCCCCTGCATCTGCCGCTCGTCCTCTCGTCCGTCCTCTCGTCCGTCCGATCCCGGCCCGGGGGTCCCATCGCCGTGACGCCGTCCAGCGTGCTGAACAAGGCGACGACCGGTCTGCTGGAGATGGCCTGTGCGGCCGTCGACCAGCTCGGGGCCGCCGGCCTGCTGCTCCTGCCCGATGGCATCCTCGACTGGAAGGCGGTGCGCGAGGTCACCGGGAAGACCCGAGTGCTGGTGGCCGTCACCGAGCGTCAGCTCGCCGCCGTGGCCGAGGCGGGGCTGATCCCGGTCGAGGTGGAGCCGACGGAGGCGGGGATCGTCGAGCGGATCACGCTGGCGCTGATCGAGTCGGTGGCCAACGACCTGCTGCGCTCCGGGGCCCGGATCGTCGTCGCCTATGCCGCCTTCGACGCCGAGCTGGATTCGATCAGCACGATCCGACTGGGGGAGCGACTCGAGCGGCTCAGCTCCAGAGACCTTCGGGCGCTGGAGACGAGCGTTCCGTTCGAGACGCTCAAGGCCATCGTGGACGTCGCCGTGGCCGTCGGCCGGGAGGGGCGCGAGGGGAAGCCTGTGGGCACGATGATCGTGGTGGGAGACACTCGGGAGGTGCTGGCTCGCTCGCGGACCATCGGCTTCGACCCGGTCAAGGGCTACCGCCGCAAGGAGCGGAACATCCGGGATCCCCGGGTCCGCGAGGCGATCAAGGAGATCGCCCAGCTCGACGGCGCCATCATCGTCGCTCGGGATGGCACGGTGGAGGCCGCCTGCCAGCTCATCGACGCCCCCACCGCCGGGCTCGCCCTGCCCAAGGGCCTGGGCACCCGCCACTGGACCGCCGCGGCCATCACCAAGGCCACCACCGCCGTGGCGGTGGCCGTCAGCGAGTCGACCGGCACCGTCCGCCTCTTCCAGAACGGCGAGATCGTCCTCCGCATCGCTCCCATCGGCCGCGCCCGCGCCCTGAAGTGGACCGAGCCCGAAACCGAGCCGCCTCCCCCACGCTCGGAGAAGGGCGGCTGAGGAGGTCGATCGGTCAGGGCCGCTGGCAGGCCAGGGCCGGAGGCCCGCTGATGCGGGCGGTCGCTCCGAGCGGACGGCTCGAGCGGGAGGGCCTTGTGCCGACCCCGTCCTCTCCGCCCCGACACTCCGTCCTCGAAGGACTCCGGCGAGAGCCATCCCGGATCGGCCGCCCGTCCTCCTCTCCTTGCCGGCGGTGCGGCCCCTAGCCGGGTCGGGGCCCAGAGGGCGACTCGGCGCGGCGCGGCGGGCAGGACGCCGCCAGGGCGCTTCGGATGGCGGCCTCGAGGGTGGGATAGTCGATCGGCTTGACCAGGCGGGCGGCGAAGGGGGCGTCGCCGGGGGGGAAGGTGCGCGAGTCGAAGCCGGAGAGGGCGACGACGGGGACGTCGACGACGGTTCTCAGCAGGCGAAGCAGGTCGGCGCCGGTGCCGTCGGGCAGGTCGAGGTCGGTGATGACGCAGTCGATCCGGTCCAGCGGCGCGGCCATCGCGGCGGCGACGCTGTGGGCGACCGAGACGTCGAAGCCGTCGAAGCGGAGCAGCTCGGCCATCAGCTCGGTGGCCGCCTGGTCGTCGTCGACAACCAGCAGATGCCCGCGCCGGGGCGATGGGTCGGATCGGGCCGGCGAGCGGGGCGGGGCGGTTTGCCCCGGCTCGGGATTGGCCGCTTGGCCCCGGGGCGATTGCCGGTCGCAAGCCCCTGGGCCGGACGGGCCGGGGAGCCCGGCCTTCTCCCGGCCGCCGCCGTTGCCGGCCCTCAGCCCGCAGACCAGCAGGCCGACGCTCAGGAGGCTCGATCCCGCCCCGGCGGGGGACGAGAGCCGATCGCGCCCGATCCCCTGGAGGACCCGGGCGGAGGCCTCGAGCAACAGCGCTCCCGCTGGGAAGGCGCCGAAGGCCCACCCGCAAAGCAGGACCCCGGGCACGACGAGCAACGCCAGGGCCAGGACCCGGGTCCAGGTTGCCGCGTCCCGGCCGGGGGACGTTGGGATCGTGGTCCGGGCGACGACGGACGCCGCGCGGAAGCCGTCTCTCGCCCGGGACAGGCGGGCCGTCCGATCCATCGGCGATGCTCCATCCCTGGTGCCGAGGAGCCGCCAGGCGAAACCTCGCCCGCGCTCGGTTCGCGTTGCGCAACGACTCGCACCGGCGATTCCCCGACTCGGCTTGATCGCTCCGGAACCACGATCGCCGGTGTGACCATCGTATGTCGAGCCCGATCCCCCCGGCAAGGGGCGTTCGCTCGATTCGCCGATTCGCCCGCCGGGTGGCCGGGCAAGCGAGGCCGGGATAGACTGGGGCAACGTCCCGCTCCCCCGCCCTCGGAGGGGGCGATGGCCAACCGGCGGAGGGCGCAGCGCGGAGGGCGGTCGAAGGGTCGCCGTTGGCGGAACGATGGCTTGGGAGCCCGAGGGACCTGGACGGCCAGTCCCCTGGGGGCCCCGTTGGCGGGGAACCGAGTCCTGAGGCCTGGAGAGGCCGGGATCGACACGACGCCGGCCTCCCCGGCCCTCGAGCGTGATCAGCGATCCGAGACGTCCGGGACGATTCCCAACGATCGCTCATTCGTCATCTCCGACCGATCATCCGCGAGGCCGCCCGGCCCAAGGAGCCCACGATGACCATCGCTCCCCCGGAACCGAGCCGGGCACCGGCGCCGAGGCTGCCGGGGGAGGTGCGCAGGGCGTTGCGGGGAGTCGCCCGGCGGTTGCGGGCGGCGGCGGCGATGCGAGGGCTCGGGACGCTGCTGGCGGTTTCGGCGGCGATCGCGGCGGGGGCGATGGCGGTCGACTTCGTCCGGCCGATGCCGGGGCCGGCGCGGTGGGCGGCGTGGCTGGCGTGGGCGGGGGGAACGGCGGCGGTCCTGGTCGCGTCGGCGATCCGGCCCGTGGCTCGAAGGCACCGCAAGGACGTGCTCGCGGCCGTCGCCGCCCGGGGGTGCCCGGACGAGGCCGGGGGGCGCGTGCTGACCTCGGCCGTCTCCCTGGCCGAGGGGGGGCCCTCCGCGCACGGCTCTCCCGAGCTGATCGCGGCGCTGGTGGACCGATCGGCGGCCGAGGCCCGGCGGATCGACCCGAGGAGGGCCGTCCCCCTGGCCCAGGCCCGGCGGAGGCTGGCCGTCGGCCTGGCGGCGGCCGGGCTGGCGGCCCTCCCGGCGGTGGCGGTGCCGGACCCGATCGGCCGGCTCGCCCTCCGGTTTCTCCGCCCCTGGAGCGATGAGGATTCGGTCGGGTTGCTGGCGATCCAGGTCGAGCCGGGAGACGTGGTGCTCGCCCGAGGGGAGGAACTGGCGGTGGCCGCCGACCTTCGGCCCCGGTTCGGGACCTCGGCGCCCGACGCCGCCCGGATCGAGTGGACCGACCCCGACGGCACCGCGCACTCCTTGCCGATGGAGCCCTTCCCGCAGGAGGGGGACGGGACCAGGGACAAGCCGGCCGGGAGGAGCTTCGGGATCGCGCTGCCGTCGGTCTCGGGACCGATCTCGTACCGGGTCTTGGCCGGATCGGCCCGGACTCGGGCGTTCCGGGTCGAGGTGGTCGATCCTCCCCGGGTGGCGTCGGCCCGGTGGACGGTCGAGCCTCCCGGATATACCGGGGAAGCGGGGGAAACGCTGGTCGACCCGACGGCGGCCGTCGTCCGGCAGGACAGCCGGGTGACAATCGTCGTCCAGACCGACCGCCCGGCCCACCGCGTTTGGCTGACCTGGCCCGTCGCGGAGGACGGGGGAGCGGATCGGGCGGTCGAGGTCGAGCTGGAGCCCTCAGAGGACGGGATCTCCTGGACGGCGGAAGTGGCGGCCTCGGTGTCGGGGGCGTTCGCAATCATCTCGGAAGACGAGCATGGGCTGATCGGTCGCCCCGGAACGTCGGGGAGCCTGGAGGTGCTGCCCGACGCCCCTCCGGTGGTCGCGCTGGCCGACCAGGACGGCGCCGCCGGCCCGGGGGATCTCCTGCTGCTGCCCGTGGCGGCGCGGGATGACCTGGCGGTCTGCTCGGCCGAGCTGCACGTCGCCATCTCCCGGGCCGGCGATGGGCGAACGGGCGAAGGTGAAGGTGAGGCCGGGGCGGGCCCCTCCCTGGACGAGGTCGAGGTCCGGTCGATCGCGCTGGAGGGGCTGGGCTCCTCGGAGGCGAAGGGGGTGGCCGAGCTGGACCTGGCGCCGCTGGGGCTGGGGGACGGCGACTCGGTGTCGGTGCGGGTTCGGGTGCTCGACAACCGCCCGGCCCCGAGGGGCCCGAACGAGGGGTGGTCGGCGCCGATGCCGGTGGCGATCGTGGCCGACGTGGAGAAACGCGACGCCGAACAGCTCGAGGCCCGCCTCCGCCCCGTCCGAGAGGCGCTGGAGGCCCTCGCCCGGCAAGCGGCCGAGAACCACCGCCGCGTCGTCCCGCTCCGCAACGCGGCCGACCGCTCCCGGCGAGACGACGAGGCGTGGACCGAGGACGAGGCCGACGACCTCGACCGCCTCGCCGAGGCCGCCCGAGCGCTGGTCGACCGCCTGCACCTGCTCTCCCGAGACCTGGAGGCCGACCCGACGCTCGGCGCGCTGGCCGATCCCGTCCGAGAGGCCGCCGAGACCGAGGCCGACGCGGCGAGGGAGGCGCTCGACGACGCCCGGCTGCCCGACGAGCCGGGTCGCCCCGAGGCCGACGAACGGCTCGACGACCTCCGCCGGGCCGAGGCCGAACTAGGAGCGGCCTCGAAGCGGCTCGACGACCTGAACCGGCAGCTCAACGCCCTGGCCCGGGCCGCCGCCGCCCGGCCCGAGCTGGCCGAGCTGGCCGACCGCGAGGCCCGGCTCGCCGACCAGGCCGACGCCCTCGCCGACGCTGCCGAGGACGCCCCCCCTGCCCCCGAGCCGGACCCGGACGCCCCTCCCCCGCCGCCGATCGACCCCGAGGACCTCCGCCAGCTCCAGGCCTCCCAGCAAGAGCTGGCCCGCGCCCTCGCCGAGCTGCTGCGCAAGGCCCCCGCCCTGGAAGACGACGCCGCCGAGGCCCGGGCCGACGCCGAGGCCGCCCGCCGCCAGCTCGACCGCGCCCACGAACGCGACCCCTCCCAGTCGGTCGACGCCACCCGGGCCGCCGCCGAGGCCATGCGCCGAGCCTCCCAACGCCTCCGCCTCGCCTCCGGACCCGCCGACCCCTCCTCCCGCGCCGACCGCCTCGCCCGGCAACTCGCCCAGTCCTCCCCCGACCCCGCCGCCCCCCCCTCCGAGGGCGACCCCGGCTCCTCCCCCTCCGGCTCCGCCGCCGCCGGCGCCTCCGACCCCGACGCCGACCTCTCCCTCCGCTCCTCCCACTCCTGGGGCGACCTCCCCGGCCACCTCCGCACCGAACTGCTCCGCTCCTCCCCCGACCGCTACCGCCCCGACTTCGCCGACACCATCCGCCTCTACTTCCGCGAAATCGCCCGCGGCGCCTCCGGCTCAACCGCCCCGTGACCGAATCCAAACCAGGCCCGATCCGCCCCCCCGATCCCCCGTCTCTCGGTCCGAGAGCGTCGGCATCCTCCCCCCAGGGCAGGCAGTCTCGTCCCCTCCTGGCGAAGGACAACACGGAACGCCGGTCATGAAGACATCCGCACCGGGAACGATCTCCGACCAAGGCGGGCGGCGGGATCGGGCGGCGTTCGTGGAGAAGCAAGAGGGGGAGCATTCCGCACAAAGTCATCGACCCCGGCCCGATGGCCCGCTCTCGAACCATCGCGGCTTCCCCAGCCCCACCTGACGCCTCCAACGGCACCGATCCGATCCGATCCGAATCCTCAGCGATCCGAGCCTTCCGAGATGATCCGGGGAGGAGTCCGGGTCGGGTCGTGGGACAGGGCGGAGCGGGCAGGGGGGCGGGAAGCACTCGGCGGCCGGCGGGGGCCGGTGTCCCGGAGCTTCACGGTGCCGTCGTCGCTCGCCGAGGCGAGGAGGCGGCCATCGGGGCTGAAGGCGACGCGGCGGACCCAGCCGGAGTGGTCCTTCAGGGTGAGCAGCTCCAGGCCGCTGGTCGGGTCCCAGATGCGGATCGTGCGGTCGGAGCCGGCCGAGGCGAGACGGCGGCCGTCGGGGCTGAACGCCAGGGCGTTGACGGCGGCCGAGTGGCCGGCCATCGTTCGGAGGATCTGGCCCGTCTCGGCATCCTGGATCAGGACCATGCCGTCCAGCCCTCCGGAGGCCACCCAGCGGCCGTCGGGGCTGAAGCAAACGCAGGAGGCGCCGCTGGCATGCAGGGGAAACCGATGCCGTTCCGAGCCGTCGGCCGCGTCCCGGATCCGGACGAGGCCGTCTCGGGAGGCCGAGGCCACCCAGCGGCCGTCGGGGCTGAAGGCGACGTCGAGCATCCCCGGGGTCGGTTCCGCGGATCGGAACCGTTCGATCCCGGAAGCGACATCCCAGAGCCGGATCGTGCCGTCATTGGAGGCCGAGGCGAGGGTCTGGCCGTCGGGGCTGAATTCCAGATCCTTGATCGTCCTGTCGTGGCCGACAAGCCGACGCAGCGGCTGGCCGGTCTCCGCGTCCCGGAGCGTGATCCGGTTGTCGGGATCGCCGACGGCCAGGATCTGGCCGTCGGGAGAGAAGGCGACACTGTAGACGCTGAGGCCGAGGTCGGTGGGCCGGTCATCGACCGCGGAAACCGTCAGACGGCAGACGCCGCTGGGCATCTCCCAGAGGCAGACGATCCCGGCCTCGAACCCTGAGGCGAGCCAGGCGCCGTCGGGGCTGAAGGCCAGGCCGAACGGGCGGTGTCGGAACGGAATCGCGTCGTCGGAGACGAGCACCCGAGGCTGAGGGGCCTCCTCCACACTCCAGACCCGGACGGTTCGATCGGCGCCGGCCGAGGCGAGGAGGCGGCCGTCGGGGCTAAAGGCCAGGGCGTAGATGGTATCGGCGTGCCCCTTCAACGCGCGGGGCTCCCGGCCGGAGTCGAGGTCCCAGAGGGTCACCACCTGGTCGGTGCCGGCCGAGGCGAGGGTGCGGCCGTCGGGGGAGTAGGCCAGGGCGATGACGTCCGCGCCGCCCCACCGGAGGATGGCCCCGTCCCCGGGCTGGGGACCGGGCCCGCCGAGGTCCCAGAGCCGGACGGTTCCGTCGGCGCCGGCCGAGGCGAGGGAGCGGCCGTCGGGGGGGAAGGCCAGGGCCCGGACGGGGCCCTCGTGCCCCTGGAGCACGACCGGCTCGCCGTCCAGGAGGGGGTCCCAGAGCCGGATCTCGCCGTCGTTGGAGGCCGAGGCGAGGGTGCGGCCGTCGGGGCTGAACTCCACGTCGGCGACCGACCCGGCATGGGCCCGGGGCCGGTGGGCCAGCAGCTTCCCGTCCTCGACGCGCCAGAGCAGCAGGGCGTGCATGGCCGTCGCGGCGGCCAAGGTCCGGCCGTCGGGGCTGAAGGCCAGATCGGTCACGGCGCCGTGGTCCCCCTCGAACTCCAGGAGCAGGCGGCCCGAGTCGGCGTCGAGCAGGGCGACGCGGAGGTCGGGACCCTGCGCGGCCAGGGATCGGCCGTCGGGGCGGAAGGCCAGGCCGAAGACGCCCCGGCTCAGCGGCCCGGTGATGCCGGGGTCCGGCGAGCCGTCGAGGTCGAGGCGGACGGCTCCCGAGGAGGGATCCCAGAGGATCAGCCGCCCTCCCCACTGCGCCGAGGCGATCTCCCGGCCGCCGGGGCGGAAGGCGAGACGGCAGACCTCCCGGTCGTGCCCCCGGAAGGTGAGCGACGGCTGGCCGGCGAGGCGTCGCAGGTAGTCCCACTCCCAGCCTCGGAGGTCGTCGTCGGCACGCTGCTCCCCGACGAGCTCGAACAGGGAGAGGAACCGGCCGACGTCGTTGGCATCCCAGGCGGCGAGGGCGGCGTTGACCCGGGAGGCGTAGAGGTTGCGTCTCAGCGCGTCTCGGGCGCGCTCGAGTCCGAGGTTGGCCGCGTCGGTCCGGCGGAGGGCCTCAGCCTCCTGGGCCGCGGCTCGTTGGGCCGCCAGGGCCGAGGCCCGGGCTTCTCGGGCCCGGCGGTCGAGCCGAATCGCCAAGGTCGTCGACACGACGGCGATGACCGCCAGCAGGCCGAGGACCGCCGCCCCCAGGGCCGCCTGGGAGGGGTTGCGCCGGCACCAGCGTGCCAGCCGCTCGGCCTGTCCGATCGGCCGGGCCCGGATCGGCCGGTCGTCGAGGAACCTCCCCAGGTCGTCGGCCAGGTCCGAGGCGGTCGGGTAGCGCGCCTCGGGGTCCTTCTCGAGCGCCTTGAGGACGATCGTCTCCAGGTCCCGGGGGATGGTCGGGTCGATCGCCCGGAGCCGGGGAGGCTCCTGGGACTTGATCCGGTCGATCAGTTCGAGGCGATCGGCGGCCTCGAACGCCGGGCGGAGCGTGAGCAGCTCGTAGAGGGTCATCCCCAAGGCATAGACATCCCCCCGGCCGTCTCCGACGCCTCGAAAGCGCTCGGGGGCCATGTAGCGGAGCGTGCCGACCAGATCTCCGGTGCGGGTGAGGGGATGATCCTCCTGGATCCGAGCGAGCCCGAAGTCGGCGACCCAGGCCACCCCTTCGTCATCGAGGAGCACGTTGCTGGGTTTGATATCGCGGTGGATGATCCCCCGGCTGTGGGCGTAGGCGAGGGCCTCGGCGACCTGCCGACCGATCCGGGCGGCCTCGAGCCAGTCGCTTGGCGGTCGGCTCGAGGGAAGGGGAACGGCCCCCCACCCGAGGGGCTCCGGCGACGGAACCAGGTCCGACCAGGTTTGAACCGCCGACGACCGAATCTCCTCCAGCGGGTCGCCGTGATCGTCCGGAGAGAAGTCGGGCTCCAGCCGGAGGGTGGCCGACGAGCCGAACCGCCGTGGGGCCCCCTCCACCGGATCGCCGGCCCCTCCCCACCCGGGGGGGGCCGGCCTGGCGCGCCGGCCCCGGAGCTCCTCGATGAGCCGGTCCAGCCCCCGGCCGGAGATGAACTGCATGGCGTAGTAGGCGACGTCGCCGACCCGGCCGACCTCGAAGACCGGCACGATGTTCGAGTGATGCAGCCGGGCGGCGGCCCGAGCCTCGCGCCGGAACCGCTCCAGCACCCGGGAGTCGGCGGCGACCAGGCGGGGAAGGATCTTCAGAGCGACCCGACGGCCGAGCGACACCTGCTCGGCCTCGTACACCACCCCCATCCCCCCCCGGCCGACTTCCCGGAGCAGCCGGTAGTCCCCCAGCCGGACCAGCCCTGTGCCCTCCGGGGATCCTCCCGGCGTGGCGGCCTCCCCGTCCCGTCCCCCGGACCAGGTCCGGGGCCCGGCCCCCCCCCGGGAAACCCACTCGACCAGCAGCGCCGGCATGGCCCGGGAGAGCCGCAGCAGCGCCGCGAGTTCCTCGGCCAGCTCGGGGGCCTCGCTGGCGAGCCGGACGAAGGTCGGCAGCCGGTCGGCGAGTCGGGGATAGTCCCGGGCCAGCTCCGGGGCCGTGGGGCGCTCTCCCCGCCGGAGTCGCTCGAGGATCGCCTCGGCCAGCGTCCCGATCTCGTCAGGGTCTCGGGTCGGGTCGGCCATCGGCGGCACCGGCACTCGGACTCGATCGGCTTCGGGTCGACTTCCCCTCCGACCGAGGATACGCCATCGAAGGCCGGCGGCACCAGGGGCGGGCGGGAACCTCGCTCCGGAGGCCGGGGCGGGCTGGCCATCGCGAGGAGGTCGGCTACACTGGCAGGCCGCCCTCCCGTCTGCCGACCCCGACCCCCGGCCGGGGAGGGGAGGGCCGAATCGTCGAGAGGAGACGCCGCCCCATGATCCGGTCCCCAGCCGCCGCGACGCTGCTGGGCCTGGCCCTGCTGATCGGCCCGGCCCCGGCCGCGACCGGCCAGGACCTGCCCGGGCCTCCGCCACGGCGCGTCTCGAACGCCGAGACCGACGCCGCCGCCCGACGGGCGCTGGACTTCCTGGCCCGGAGCCAGCACGCCGACGGCTCGTGGGAGTCGGGAGGCTTCGGCAAGGCGACCTCCGTCACCTCGCTGGCCGTGATGAGCTTTCTGGCCTGCGGGCACGTCCCCGGCGAGCCGGGCCCGTACCGCGAGGTGATCGAACGGGGGATCTCCTATGTGCTCAACCACCAGCGGCCCGATGGCATGCTCGTCTCCAACACCAGCCACGGGCCGATGTACTGCCACGGCATCAGCACGCTCATGCTGGCCGAGGTGGTCGGCATGTGCCCCGATCCGGCGCTGGCCTCCCGCTGCCGGTCGGCGCTGGCGGCGGCCGTCGCGCTGATCGTCCGAGCCCAGCGCGTGCCCAAGTCCGACGACCACGCCGGCGGCTGGCGATACCAGCCGGGCAGCTACGACAGCGACCTGAGCGTCAGCGGCTGGCAGGTCGTCGCGCTGCGGGCGGCTCGGGATGCGGGCTGCTCGGTCCCCTCCGAGGCGATCGACGACGCCGTGGATTACGTCCGGCGCTGTGTCGAGCCCCGCTCCGGCGGCTTCAGCTACCAGGCCGGCCGGGGGGGACCGAACAGCCCGAGGACCGGGACCGGCATCCTCTCGCTGGAGCTTTGCGGCGAGCACGGCACCCCCGAGGCGATCGCCGGCGCCGAGTACCTGAGGGAGCACCCGCCGAACTGGGGCTCCGACTACTTCTTCTACGAGGCGTACTACTGCCCCCAGGCCCTCTTCCAGCTCGGCGACGCGTACTTCGTCCCGTACTACACCCGGCTCGTCCCCATCCTGCTGGACCGCCAGGAGGCCGACGGCTCCTGGTACTCCCCCTCGGGGAACGACCGCACCGGGGGCCGGAACTACTGCACGGCGATGGGGGTGCTGGCACTGGCGGTCGAGTATCGCTATCTGCCGATCTACCAGCGCTGATCGATCGAACCGGCCAATCGACCAGCGCGGATCGATCGGGGCGTCTCCCCGGACCTCAGCGGACGACCCGGAGGCCCGGGAGCCCGACCTGGAGGCGCCCGACCGCCTCGTCGGAGAGGCCGGTGTCCCGGACCTCCCGGCGTTCCCGGCGGGGAAGCCGGAGCAGGTCGTCGACGCAGGCCTCGGTGACTCGGGTGCGGTTGAGCTGGAGCTCCGCCAGGCGCTTCAGGCCCCGGAGGCGGCTGATGCCGGCGGCGGTGACTTGGGTCTCCGACAGGTTCAGCAAGGCGAGCCGGAGGAGCCGGCCGAGACGCCGTCGCCCCCCGGAGCCATCCGGTCGAGCAGGCGGTCCAGGCCGTCCGGCGGCGGGATCACGTCGTCCTCCAGGCACTAGATCCAATCCGTCCGGGCAAGCTGGCCGATCCGGTTCCCCAGGGTGCCGACCCGGTCGTTCAACGCCCGGCCATGCTGCCGCCCCCCCTGCCCCTTCCGATCCGGCTCCGCGTCGGCCACGGCCCGGGCCGACAGCCCCGGCACCGCCGGCCGGGGATCGGCGACGGAGGAAACCCCCGCGTACCCCTGCTGCTCCCTCAACCAGCGCCGGAAGCGACGGCCGACGGCCAGGAAGCGCCCGTGACGTTCGGCTCCCGTTCGATCGTCGCCAGGGAGCCCGCCCCCTGCTCCGGGAGGCCAGGAGGCCCGGAACCGACCGACGGAGCAGTCGGCCGCCGATCGGGCCGACTGCTCCGTCGCCTGCGATCCGGGCTGGTCGCCGCCCGGCTCAGCCCTTTCGGCGGCGCAGCGGGGCCGGGTTGTAGACGGCCGAGGCGCCCAGTTCCTCCTCGATGCGGAGCAACTGGTTGTACTTGGCGATGCGGTCGGACCGGCTGGCGCTGCCGGTCTTGATCTGGCCGCAGTTGGTGGCGACGGCGATGTCGGCGATGGTGCTGTCCTCGGTTTCGCCGGAGCGGTGGGACATGACCGAGGTGTAGCCGGCCCGGGTGGCCATGTCGACGGCCTCGAGCGTCTCGGTCAGGGTGCCGATCTGGTTGACCTTGATCAGGATGCTGTTGCAGCAGCCCTGGGCGATGCCGTCGGCCAGGCGCCGGGTGTTGGTGACGAAGAAGTCGTCGCCGACGATCTGGACCTTCGAGCCGAGGCTCTGGGTGAACTTGGCGTAGCCGTCCCAGTCGTTCTGGTCGAGGGGGTCCTCGATGGAGACGATCGGGTAGGAGTCGACCCACTGGGAGAACAGACCGATCATGTCGTCGGCGGAGAAGAGCTTGCCGGGGTTGGACTTCCAGAACTTGTAGCCCTGCTTGCCCCCCTCGTCGAACAGCTCGGAGCTGGCGCAGTCCAGCGCGATGGCGAAGTCGGCGTCTCGGCCGGCGGAGTAGCCGGCCTTGTCGACGGCCTCCATGATGAACTTGAGGGCCTCCTCGTTGTCGATGTCGGGGGCGAAGCCGCCCTCGTCGCCGACGGCGGTGGTGTGCCCGGCTTTCTTCAGCAGCGACTTGAGGGTGTGGAAGACCTCGGCCACCATGCGGATCCCCTCGGCGAACGAGTTCGCGCCGACGGGCATGACCATGAATTCCTGGAAGTCGATCTTGTTATCCGCGTGCTTGCCGCCGTTGATGATGTTGGCCATCGGCACGGGGAGCACCCGGGCGTTGGCCCCGCCGATGTAGCGGTACAGCGGCAGGCCCCGGCTGGCGGCGGCGGCTCGGGCGGCGGCCAGCGAGACGCCGAGGATCGCATTGGCGCCGAAGGCCCCCTTGTTCTCGGTGCCGTCGGCCTCGATCATCGCTCGGTCCAGGCCGACCTGGTCGGCGGCGTCCCTCCCGACGACCACCCGGGAGAGCCGAACGTTGATGTTGTCGACCGCCTTGCGGACCCCCTTGCCCAGGTAGCGGCCCTTGTCGCCGTCGCGCAGCTCGACCGCCTCGTACTCGCCGGTGCTCGCCCCCGAGGGGACGGCGGCTCGGCCGAGGGTGCCGTCGGCGAGGACGACGTCGACCTCGACGGTCGGGTTGCCGCGCGAGTCGAGAATCTCGCGTCCCTTGACGGCGACGATCGTGGCCGGGCCGGTGCCTCCGGGGGCGTTCTGGCCCCGGACGGAGTAGTGGCCGACGGTGTCGATGTTCGGCTGGATGCTGCTCATGGTGAGGCTCGGGTTCGGGAGGAGAGAACGACGGCCAGGGGCCGTCTCGGAAGATCATCGCCGGCCCTCCGCTCCGTCCGGGCGGGGCCGGGCCGGGTTCCCGATCCGGGGGGATCGGCCCGCCGAGTCGCCCGCGGCGCGGGGCGTCGGGAGAGCGTCGGCCGGGAGCTCGGCGGCCGGGTCGCCAGGGGCGTCGGCGGGTGCGAGCGGCCCGGAGACCGGGACCACCGGGGAGTCACGGGGGAGGGGAGCCGGATCGATGGGCGAGATCGGACCCGGCCGCCGCACCTTCCCCCGTGATCCCGACGGTGTGCCAGAGAACTCGACGCGCGGGACGGCCCCCAACCCCCGCATGATGCCGATTCGGGCGGGGTATTGGGCATTGTCCCCCAGACCGGAGGTCGGGGGCCGCCGCGCGGTGGTGCGTCCCGGGTGCCAGTTCTTGGGGGCGCCCGCGTCGGCGAACGCACGCGGGCCGGGGTCCGACCGACCGATCAGGTCGGGACGGCGGGGCCGCAGCCGGCATGCGCTCGATCGCCTCGGGCTGGCTATTGTGGCACGAGCCGGCCGGATTCGCCAGCCGATCGCGCCCCTTCCCCTCGCTTCCCGGCGAGCCGGCCCGTCGCCGCCTCGTCGCGACGTCGTCCATCGCCGCCGGGCCCTATGGTTATCGGCCCGGCGCCCCCGCGGCTTGACCCCGGCGCAAATTCAAATCCGAGACGGGCCTACGACCCTCACCCCCCGAGCAACCCCCTCCCGACGGGCACCAGGACGCCGATCCGGGCCGGCCTCGGCGCCGGTCCCCCCGGGGAGCCGCCGGCCGTCCGGTCGGGAGGGGGCCCGGCGGGTTCGGGACGCCCCCCGGCGCTGGGACGGTCCCCTCACCGGCTCCCGGCCGGATCGGTGTCGGCGACGGCGGGTAGATCTCGACGTATGATTCTCCGCCCCGCCCCATCAACCAACGGGCCGGGGCGGCGGGCGGGAGGATCGCGCGGGCGGAGCGCGGCCGGGCCTCGGTATGATGATTGCGTCCGATCCGACGGTCGCCCGACCCGATCCCCGCGGGAGAGCGGGGAACTCTTGATTCCTTGAGGAGGCCGATCATGGGACGTCACACCGGGATCACCGCCGCGGCCGGCCTGGCCGCGTTGCTGTCGCTGGCCGCCTCCCCCGAGGCGAAGGCGCAGGGGGGGGCGATCGGCCTCCAGCCGAACGTCGGCGCGTTCAACGACGGCGTCTTCCTGAACGCCACCCCCGTCGTGACTGCCGACCGCCGCCACGTCCGGCTCGGCGGCATCAACGCGAACGTCTCCGCGATCCGGGACGTCCAGCCGTTCACCTTCACCGCCGGGGCCGTCTCGGGAGGGGGGATCGGCGGCTTCGGCGGCGCGGGCGGAGTCGGCGGCCTGGGAGCGGTCGGTGGGGCTGGCCTGGGAGGCGGCGCCGCGGTCATCCCGGGGCTCGGGGCGGTCGGGCCGGTCGGAGGCTTCTACGGGTATGGGTATCCCTATCCCTATCCCTACGGCGGCTATTACGGCGGCTACTACGGCGCCTATCCGGGAGGGGTGTACGCCGGCATCCCCGCTGGCCCGCTCCGGACCGGACCGGTCTACCTCCCCCAGCAGACGGTCAATGGCCTGGGGGGCCTGGGCGGCTCGATCATGAACTCCGTCTCCCCGAGGAGCTGGCGTCGCGTCCCCTGAGACGCCTCAGTCGCCTCGTCCCGCCGGCCCGCTCCCCGCTCGAGGGGAGCGGCCGGCCGATCGAAGTCGGGAGGAGAGGCGGTCGGAGGGCGATCCGCTCAGGGCAGCCCCGCCCGCTTGCGGATGATCCACTCGGCCGAGAGCAGGGCGAAGAAGAGGATCAGGCCGGTCGGGGTGTCCCAGAGCGGGGTTTCGGCGGTGCGCTGCCGTTCGACGGAGCGAGGGCCGATCAGCTCGGGGAGCCGGCCGGCCTCGAAGTCCCGGACGACCCGGCCGCCGGTGATCGAGGCGAGGCGGTCGAGCGGGCCGGGGTCGGCGGCCAGGGCGATCAGCTCGTCGGTCGGCTCGGGGAAGACCTCGAAGATCGCCTCGGCCGCGGGCAGGCCCTCCGCGGCGAACGCCTCGGCCAGCACCGGGGCGTCGAGCACCGCCCGGTACCGGCCCGTCGGCAGCGGGGGAGCGGTCGCCTCGAAGGTGCGAGGGCGGTCGGGATCGGCCCGGAGGGGAATCAGGGCGACCGGCTCCCTGGAGTCGGCGCCGGAGGGCCCCTCCCCGTCCTCCCCCTCGGCCGGGGCCGCGACGATCCGAACGGCGGCGAGCAGGCCGGGGGAGACGCCCGGCAGGTCGGCCGAGAACCGGGCCCGGATCGGCACGGGGGAGCCCTCGGCGACCCGGGGGCGATCCGGGCCGAAGCGGACCAAGCGGTTGCCTCCCGAGGGGGGCTCCTCGGCCGCCCAGCGGACCACCTGGCCCCAGAAGCGGTGGTGGTAGGCATCTCCCACCCGGAGCCGCCATCGCCAGGTGCCGTCGGTGCCGACCCAGAGCACCTTGCCCAGCCCGAACGGCTGCGCCGCGACCACAACGCCGGCATCCGGGTCGATCCCCGGCCGGTCGGCGACCAGCAGCGCCGACGCCCCCGGCTTCGCCCGCCCGGCCATCGCCCAGGAGAGGGGAGGCATCGCCTGCCACGCCTGCCGGCTGGCGGCCGGATCGGAGGCGAACTGGAGCATTGGCCAGTCGACCGGCGACTCCCCGGCCGACCGCTCCGGCACGACCGCCACCCCCGGCGGCACGGCGGGTCGCCTCGGGTCGATCTCGGTCCGGTCGACCGCCACGACCGCCGGGTCGAGCACCGGCAGCATCGCCCGGGCGGCCTCGTCCCCCGACCAGGGGGACGGCCACCCCCTCGGCCCCGCCGCGATCACCAGCGACCCTCCCCGATCGGCGACGTAGGCCTCGAGCCGTCCCCAGAGGCCCTCGGGGGCCAGCCCGGGGGGGACGTCCCCGAGGATGATCACGTCGTAGGCGTTCAACGGGTCCGGCTCGTCCGACCTGCTCGCGGGAGCCGGCGGCAGCGCGCTCGGATAGGTCGGCTCCGAACCGGCCGAGGGGGGAGGAGGCGCCAGCAGCACGGTGTCCAGCGCCACCCGGCGATCGCGGTTCAGGGCGTTGTGCAAGTAGCGAAACTCCCAGCGGGCCTCGGCGTCGACCAGGAGGACCCGGGCCGGCTCGTCGGTGACCCGGATCGCCGCCGATCGCCAGTCGTTGTCCCCACGCTCGTCGGGAGGGCCGGGCGGCTCGACCCGGGCGACCAGCTCCATCAGGCCGGCCTCCCCCATCGGCACCCGGAACGGGGCGAGCAGCCGTTCGCCGTCCTGGCCGGCGCGAACGACCGCGAGCAGAGGGTCCGAGCCGGCGACCTCCAGGGCGACGGGGATCTCCTCGCCCGGCTCGAAGCCGTCGGCCTTCACCTCGACGACCACCGCCGCCGAGTCCCCCGAGAAGCCGGAGGCCGGCCCCCGGATCGCCGAGACCGCCGCGTCCCGGGGAGGCACCGTCGCGCCGACCAGCACGGGGAAGACCGGGATGCCCGCCTCGGCCAGCAGATCGGCCGGGTCCCGCCGGCCGTCTCCGCCGGAGGGGGCGTTGCGGTGCCCGTCGGTCAGCAGCACGACGCCGAGCACCGGGGCCTCCCCGTCCCCCGAGACGGCCCGGTCCAGCACCGGCCCCCAGTCGGTCGCCAGCCGATCACCCGATCCCTCCCCCCCGCCGAGGACCGGCTCCCCCCGGTCAATCGCCCCGGCCAGGTCCGAGACGCTCCCCCCGGCCGAGGTCCGGGCGAACGCGACCGCCTCGACCGCGAACGAGCGGGACAGCTCGGCCATCGCCTCTCCCCGGAGGATCCGGGAGACCACCTCCAGGCGAGACGCCCCGCCCCCCTCGGCCTCGGGGGCCAGCCCGGGGGCGTCCCGGAGGGCGAGGCGCTCGTCCTCGGGGCGGCGGGCGTCGCTCGTCTCCATGCTCGCCGACAGGTCGACACCGACGATCAGACGGCCCTCGACGCGGTCGGTCCACGACCGCCGCGTCATCGGCTCCATCAGGGCGACCACCAGCGCCGCCGCCGCCAAGAGCCGCAGCGCCAGCAGCACCCGGCCCGTCGCCCGGGAGACCAGCCGCCGCTCGGCCCGGTACAGCACCAGCACCAGCACCGCCGCCGCCGCCCCGGCCGCCAGCCACAGCCACCCCTCGTCTCCGACGGCCAGGACCAGCCGCCTCCCCCCCCCGAGGTCCAGCGCCACACCGCCCTCCCCCCTACCCTGCCCTCCGACGATCGACCGCATCGTCCGCCATCATACCGCGATCGGAGCGGCGGGAGGGCGGTCGGGCGGATCTCAAGCCGGGCCGCCCGACCCCGGCTCAGCCGTCTCCTCCTCCCTCGCCTCCCCCGTCTCCCCCGCCGTCGCCGTCGCCATCGCCGTCCTCGTCGTCGGCGGGGTGGTCATCGGACTCGGGCGTCTCCGAGTCGTCCGGGTCGGGCAGCTCGGCGGCGGAGGGGCCGAGCCGGGACCGGAGGGCCTCGGCCAGGTCGATGAATTCCTGGACGTTGAGCGCCTCGGCTCGAACGTCCCCGGTCAGGTCGAGCGCTTCGAGCAGGGCGTCCACCTGGGCCTTGTCCCGCCAGTAGGGCTTCCAGAGGCGGTAGAGCACGACTCTCAGGTTCTTGCGCCGGAGCGTGAAGACGCGGCGGACGACCTCGTGGAACCAGGGCAGATCCGGGATCGCCGCACGCTTCTCGGCGCTGGGGACGATCTTGATGATGGCCGATTCGACCTTCGGCCTCGGCCAGAAGACCTTGGGCGAGAGGATGCGGACGATCTCCGCGTCGGCCAGCGCCTGGACCAGCACCGACAGCGCGCCGTACATCTCGCCGTGCGGCTCGGCCATCATCCGATCGGCCAGCTCGCGCTGGATGGTGACGACCATCAGGCTCGGGCAAAGCTCGGGATGGACGAGCAGGTTGCTGATGATCGGCGTGGCCACGTGGTACGGCAGGTTCGCCACCAGCTTCAGCGTCCGGTCCGGGGCGACGGCCAGGCCGGCTCGGAGGCTGTCGAGCACCTCCGGGGCGATCTCGCTCTTGCGCGCCAGCGCGTCTTGCTGGAGCACCCGCACGTTTTGCAGGCCCGAGACGGCCTCTCGGGTGAGCTGGGCCATCGCCGGGTCGATCTCGACGGTAACCACCGCCGACACCTTCTCCGCCATCATCGCCGTCAGCGCCCCGGCCCCGGGGCCGACCTCCAGGACCACGTCCCGGGGGCCAAGCTCCGCCGACCGGGCGATCAGGTCGTGCGTGTTCAAATCGATGAGAAAGTTCTGGCCGTAGCGGCGGTTGGGAGCGATGCCGCGGTGCTCGAAGAGGTGGCGGAGGTAGGAGAGGGTCTGGCGGGGGGTGGTCATGGGAGGGAAGACCTCGCGCAGAGGCGCAGAGACGCAGAGAAGATGAGGCAGAGGAGGAGAGGGAGTCAGTGAAGGCCGTTGACGAGGCGAGCGATGCCGTCCTTGATCAGGACGACGTTGAAGTTGATCAGGAGGCCGACGCGGAGGCCGGTGAGCCGCAGGGAGGTGATGAGCTGCTTCCGGTGGACAGGGGCCACCTCCTCGATCGACTTCAGCTCCACCAGCACCAGGCGATCGACGATCAGATCCGCCCGGAACCCCAGCTCCCGCTTCACCCCCTGGTACACCACCGGGATCGCCCGCTGCGTCTCGACCTCCAGTCCCCTGCTCCTCAGTTCATGCACCATCGTCGCCTCAGACACCGACTCCAGCAACCCCGGCCCCAACGCCGAGTGGATCGTGAACGCCGCATCCACCACCATCCCCGACACCACGTTCTCCCTCATTGTCCTCCCCTCCCTCCCCCTCCAATCTCCTCCCCTCCGATCTCCTCTTCTCTGCGTCTCTGCGTCTCTTCGTCTCTGCGTCTCTTCGTCTCTTCGTCTCTGCGTCTCTGCGTCTCTGCGTCTCTGCGTCTCTGCGTCTCTGCGTCTCTTCGTCTCTTCGTCTCTGCGTCTCTGCGTCTCTGCGTCTCTGCGTCTCTGCGTCTCTGCGACTCTGCGCGAGGTCTTCCCATCCCTCAGGCCCGCCGAACGGCGTTCACTCCTTGCCCAGCAGCTTCCTCACGTGTTTGGCCAGCATGTCTGTCTCAATGTTCACCCGATCCCCCGGCCGGATCGTCCCCAGCGTGGTCACGGCCATCGTGTGCGGGATGAGCATGATCGAGAACCAGTCCTCCCCCACGTCGACGAGCGTCAGGCTCACGCCATCGACGGCGATCGACCCCTTCTCGACCATCAGCGGCGTCCACTTCGGGTCGATCCGGAAGCGGAGGAAGTCCCACTCCCCCTCGCGTCGCCGTTCGACCAGCTCGGCCGTCGTATCGACGTGCCCCTGGACGAAGTGCCCGCCGAGGCGGTCGCCGACCCGGAGGGAGCGCTCCAGGTTCACCGGGCCGCCGGGCCCCTTCGCCCCGAGGTTGGTGCGGAGCAGCGTCTCGGGGCCGGCCTGGACCTCGAAGACCTCGCCGTCGAGGGCCACCACCGTCAGGCAGCAGCCGTTGACGGCCACGCTCTCCCCCATCGCCATCGGCCCGGAGGGGTCCAGCCCCGGCCACCGGATGGCGAACCGGCGGCCGTTCTCCTCCTCGAGGGCGCGCTCGACGCGGCCGAGGGCCTCGACCAGTCCTGTGAACATCGCGATCCTTTCGATTCGATTCGATTCGAGAGGGCAAGCGCACGAACGGGGATGCTCCGCCCGGCGGGAGATCCAGGGACGGCGGTCACTGGGGCATCATCGGAAGGGATGGGCGCCTCGGAGCGCGGCGGCCGGGAGGCTCGGAGGGGAGGCCCCCTCCCCGGTGAGTCCAGTGGTCGGGATCGCCACCGACCACCGGCTGGTCCGAACCGAGGAGCGTCAGCGGTTCGGACAGGATCTCGTCGGGCTCGACCAAGGTGAGCTGCTCCGGCCAGGCCCGCTGATCGAGCTGGTTGACGGCCTGTGCGACCCGGTCGCGGACCTCGCCGTCCGGGTCGTCGCGCGCCCGCTCAGGGTCGCGGTTGGCCAGCCGGAACCGCCCGAGGCCCATCGCCAGACCGATCCCCGCGACCAGCGGCAGCAGGCCCCGGATGCTCAGCCGGAATCGCCGTCGCGAGGCCGACGGGGCCGGGGAGGCCTCAGGGTTGGGCATGGTGGGGGTCCTCGATCGGGGGCGGTCGGCGATCGGGAGATGCCGGGATGTCCATTCTATCTGGAATGTGCTCGAAGCGACTACGGCCGATCGCCGCGGCGCCGGATCGATCGGAGCGTCCGCACCGGGAGGCCCGCCGGACGGGATCCGGGGGCCGCTGGCGGGCACGCCGCCAGGATACCCGAACCGAGCCCAGCGATCGGCCCGAGGAGACGGCCGTCTCCTCTGGCCCGGGGGCGGATCCGGCCGATAGAATGGGGCCCGGGTCGGCCCGAGCGAGGGCGGCCCTCCCCTGCGACGCGACAGGAACCGGGCCGGGGTCGTGCCGGACCCGATGTCGGATCGATCCGACCGAACCGCATTCGCACGCCACGCCAATCCGGAGGCCATCGCCATGCTGCCGCCGATCCACCGTCGCGACTTCCTCGCCGGGACCGCCGCCGCCGGGGCCGCCGTCGCCCTCTCCCCGGCCTCCCACGCCGCCCCGACCGCCGCCCGGCCGCTGAACCCGGTCCCCAAGAGCCCGACCGACCGGGTGAGGCTGGGAGACACCGGGATCGAGGTGTCGCTCATCGGCATCGGCACCGGCAGCAACGGCGTGAACCAGGCCAGCAACCAGACGAAGCTCGGCCTGAAGGAATTCACCCGGGTCATCCGCCACGCCTTCGATTCCGGCATCCGCTTCTTCGACGTGGCCGACCAGTACGGCTCCCACACCTACCTCCGCGAGGCCCTCAAGGGGATCCCCCGAGACCAGTACGCCATCCAGACCAAGACCCACGCCAGGGACTACAAGGAGGCCAAAAGCCACCTGGAGCGCTACCGCATGGAGCTGGGCGTCGACTACGTGGACACCCTGCTGCTGCACTGCATGACCACCGCCGACTGGCCCGAGCAGAACGCCGGGGCGATGGAGTACATCAGCGAGGCCAAGGATCAGGGCCTCGTCCGCGCCCACGGCACGAGCTGCCACGGCATGGACCCGCTGCGCACCTCCGCCCGGCACCCCTGGGTCGAGGTCGACCTCGCCCGGGTCAACCCCGAGGGGGCCGTGATGGACAGCGCCGACCCGGCCGACGTCACCGAGCAGCTCCGGGCGATGCACGACGCCGGCAAGGGCGTCATTGGCATGAAGATCTGCGGCAACGGCCAGTTCAAGGAGCCCGAGCGCCGAGACGCCTCGCTCCGGTTCGTCTTCTCGCTGGGCTTCGTCGACGCCATCGTCGTCGGGCTGGAGTCCCCGGCCCAGATCGACGACCTCCTCGCCCGTGCCGAGACGGCCCTCGACTTCGCCCGCACCCAGCGGGCCTGACCCGATCGTCGCGCGATGGCGGATGACCGATGGCGAATTCCTGATGAGGGAAGGCGAATTGCCAAGGGGCAAGACCCGATGACGGAGGGGAGCGGACGGGCCTCGGGGTCTGGTCTGGTCCGGTCCAGTCGCGATCCCCGGCTCCCCAAACCCCGATCCGCCATCGTGCCTCCGCCATCGCGCATTCGCCATCATCGCGCCTTCGCCATTCGCCATCCCACTCCCGGACCCCGCCATGCCCGACAACCGCCTCACCCGCTGGTTCCGCAAGGCCGAGGCCGAGGCCGGCGTCCCCCCTCCGTCCGAGCCCATTCGCGCCGAGGACTTCGTCGGCTCCGACCAGGACCGGAATGAGCGCTACGTTCGAGAGGGCTTCGCCGCCAAGGCGAAGGGCTTCCTCACCAAGCTGCCCATGGCGGAAGAGGTCGCCTCCGCCTATTTCTGCATGCTCGACCCCGCCACGCCGAAGTGGGTGAAGGGAATTGCCGCCGCGGCCCTGGCCTACTTCGTCCTGCCGGTCGACGCCATCGTCGACGCCATCCCCTTCGCCGGCCTGATGGACGACGTCACCGTCCTCACCGGCGCCCTGACGGCCATCTCCGCCTTCATCACCGACGAGCATCGCGCCCGGGCCCGGAGCTGGATGGCCTCCGAGCAGATCACGCCCTCGGCCGATCCCGACGGCGTCGGTTCGGAAGGCTGAGCGGCCCCCGCGGGGAGGGCCTTCGCCCGCCTCGCCGGTTCACCGACGCCGAGGCTCATCCGACCCCGCCTCGATCAGAGCGGCCGGCCCGCTTGACCGGTCCCCTGGCCCGTCGGCGGCGGCTCCCGTCGAGCCGGGCCCGGCCCTCAGCGGGGAGGCGAGCTTCGGGAGGAGGCGGGAGGCGAGGGGGAAGACCGCCCCAGCTCCTCCGCCAGGTCGACCTCCCAGGCGTCCAGGGCCAGGTCGACCCAGTCGACCGGATCGCCAGGAGGGGCGACGGCCGGCGAGCCGGCCGAGTGGGCCCGATCGCTCGCCGAGCGGAAGGAAGGCGCGGCCGCTCTCGGCCCGGCTGGCGGGCGAGCCGGGCCGGTCCCCGCCTCCAGCGAGGAGAGCCGGGCGATCAGCCGCTCCCGCTCCTGGCCGGCCTCGGTGAGCGCCCGGCGGAGCTGGTCCCGTTCGGCGAGGACCGAATCCCGCTCCGTGACGACCCGGGCCAGTTCTCCCCGGAGCCGATCCACCAGCGCCCGGGCCTCGGCCCGGAGCCCCTCGAAGTGCCGCCGCCAGGCAACCCGAGCCCGGGAGAACTCGGCCGACAGGGCCGCGGCCGATTCCCGAGCCTGGCGGCGATCCGCTCCCCACCGGCCGTGCGTCGCGCGCAGCTCCCGGGCCATCGCCTCGAACCGGCTCGCGTCCCCGGCCCCGACCCCCGATCGGGCGTCGAGGTCGCCCAGCCGGCCCCGGAGGGCCTCGACCTCGGCTTCAAGATCCCGGACGCGGCTCTCCCTCCCGGACCGCTCGGACTCAACCTCCGCCAGCAGAGATCGCACCTGCTCGCCCTCGGCTCTCAGACGCTCGACCTCGGCGAGCGCGCTGTCTCGATCGGCCCGCAGATGCTCGGCCTCGGCGATCGCATCGTCGCGCTCCGCTGCGAGGCGGGCCGCCAGGGCCTCGGCCTCGACGCCTCCCGGCTCCTCGGGCCGACCCGGTTCGCCGGGGGCTGGGGCCGCCGAGACCTCGGGGGCCGAGGGATCGTCGACGGCCCGGATGCGGAATGTCCCGGACGCCGGGGCGACGAACCGGCCTCGGCATTTCCGGCACGAAACCGTCTTACCCAGGTATTCCGGCCGGATCCGGATCTCGGCCCGGCAGTGCTCGCAGGCGATCCGATCGTGCCCGGGGACGTAGAACGCCTGGCCGCAACGCTTGCACCGGAAGGTGTTCCCCCGGTGGCGAGGCTCGATCGTCAGCAAGGACCGGCAACCGGGGCAGCAGGGCGATTCGGTCATGGTCGGCCGTCCGATCGGGGGAGATGGCGATGGGGACGGGCAGACGCCGGGTGCCGACACCCCTCGGCCGATCGACCTGGGACAGCCCGGGCATCGAGTACGAGCACATGAGGGCCATTACAACGCAAGACCTGGCTCGATTCCACAACCGATCCGGAAACAGACGAACCGACGAGGCGCCCGGTCGCCCCTCGGGCGTGCTCCCGACGGTCGAGCCGCCCCTCCCCCCCGGCCCCGACGCGGCCGACCGCCCCCCTGCCGCGCCGTAGAATCGACCGACGCGGGCGGCCGGGGCGATCGGCCTCCCTCCTCGATCGGGACCACTCCCAGGCCGATCCCCGAGGGGACGCGAGTCGATGTCGGCAGCCAGCGCGACGCTCACCAGTCCTGGTCAGGTCGAGGGCCGGCGTTCCGGATCGGCCCCCCGATTGCCGACCCCCTGGTGCCCGATCGAGCCGGCCGAGGCTGTCCCAGGACCCGACTCCCCGTCCCTCCCGATCCTCCCCGACGGGGGCAACAGAGAGGTCGCGATCGGCAAGAGCCGGCGGGAGGGGCCGGGACCGGCGGGATCGGCCGGCCCGATCGAACAGGGAAGGCGCCGCCGTCGTATCTGGCTCAGGGCCGAGGGCCCGATCGCCCGAGGGGAGTCGCCGCCATGAGCGCCGCCGCCGCCGAGCCGCAGACGATGCAATGCCTGGAGATCCGCGGCGGGACGGCCGCCGTCGAGCAGGCCCTCGACCTGCCCGGCCTGCAGGCGTTCGTCTACAGCCGGCCGCATGGTGACTCCGCCACCGGGGGGGACGTGCATTACATCTCCGTCTGCGGCGGCGGGGCGACGGTGCGCGTCGTCGTGGCCGACGTTTCCGGCCACGGCGCCTCGGTGGCCGAGTTCTCCGCCGCTCTGCGGCGGCTGGTCCGCAAGCACATCGCGCGATCGGACCAAACCCGGCTGGTCGAGGCGCTGAATCGCGAGTTCGGCGCCGAGGCCGGCCTCCGCCGCTTCGCCACGGCGGTCGTGGCCACCTTCCTGCCCGGGAGCAACCGCCTGACGGTCAGCAACGCCGCCCACCCGAGGCCGCTCTTCTACCGGGCCGAGTCGGGGTCGTGGGAGGTCCTGGCGCCGTCTTCGGCGGCGGCCGCCGGGGCGAACCTGCCGCTGGGGGTCGACGACGAGGCCCCCTACGAGCAGTTCTCCACCGTCCTGGCCCCCGGCGACGTCGTCCTGCTCTACACCGACGCCCTCACCGAGGCCGCCGACCCCGCCGGGAGGATGCTCGGCGAGACCGGACTGCTGGAGCTCTGCCGAGGGCTCGACCCGTCCGACCCCCGCCGCTTCGGCCTCGCGCTGATCGACGCCGTCGCCCGGCACCGGGGAGGCCGCCCCGCCGCCGACGACGAGACGCTCATCGTCCTCCGCCACGACGGCTCCGGGGCCCGCTTCCCCGGCCCGCTGGCCTTCCCCCTCGTCGTGGCCAAGATGTTCGGCCTGGTCCGCGTCTGAGGCCGGATGGCGCGGGGCGATCCCGCCTCGATCCGCCGGCCTCGGGCATCGGCCTGCCCTCCCTGCGCCTCCCCGGCGTCCCTCCTGCGGAAGACGAGGAACTTGGCGTCATAGGTCAGGTAGCCGATGCCGGGCAGGTTGGCGTCGGGGACGAGCGGCCGGAGCAGGGCGGGAACGCGGAGGGAATAGACCTCGGGATTCACGTCGAAGATCCGGACGAGCTGGTAGTCGGCCCGGAAGGCCGGCACCCGCCGGGCCAGTTCCTCGGCCTCCCAGGGGCGAAGGACCGCCCACTCGGGGCGGAGGACGGCGACCGTGGTGGCGAAGTCGGTGCGGTACTGCCGGGCGGTCTTCACGACCTCGGGGGAGACCAGCCCCGGCCAGTCGGCCATCCGGGCGCCGCTGAAGTAGCCGATGTAGCCGACGCACTCCAGGTACACCCGATCCCCCGGCCGCACCCGGCCGGCCAGCCAGCGGCCGATCTCCGCCCGGTTGCCCATCTCGACCACGGAGGCCTGCACCCGCATCTGGATCGCCGTCAGCGCATAGATCAGCGTCAGGCCCGCCCCCACCGCCACCAGCGGGACCGCCGCCAGGGCCCAGGCCGGCCGGAACCTCCGGGCCAGCGGAGCCGCCAGCGCCGGCACTCCCCGGGCGATCGCCGCCAGGCCGAGCACCGAGGCCGGGGGCAGGTACCACGGGAACGAGAAGTTCAGCCGGGACAGGTACAGCACCAGGATCGTGAACATCAGTGAGCACGACCGGCCCCAGCGGTCGCGCACCGGCACCAGCCAGTACGACGCCGAGAACACCCCCAGCGCCGTCGCCCAAGGAACGAGCGCCGGGTGCCAGCCCTGGCCGTCGCCCACGTTGTGGTAGATCGGCAGGAACGCCCGGCTCGCCGTCGCCAGGAATCGTCCCAGGGGGCCGACGCCGGCGTCGAGCTTCTGGTCGAGGTTCATCTTGGCGAGGATCGTGTGGGGCACCGGAGAGCCGTAGTAGACCCACGCTCCCGCGAACCACGGCAGGTACGCCGCCGAGCAGACCGCCCCCGCCTTGAGCAGGTCGACGGCCCGAGACCGGGGCCTCCCCGGCCCGAACCGCAGGTCGGCGGCGATCGCCGCCGCGATCGAGACGCAGCCGTCGGGCCTCGACCACATCAGCCCCGCCCAGCAGAGGCCCATCGGCAGCCATCGCCGGGGCAGGTCGTCCCGGGCGATCAGGGCGAGGGTCCCGGCCAGGAACAGCAGCAGGAAGGCCGTCTCCATGCCGTTGACCGAGAAGGCGACCGACTTGACCTCCAGCACGAGGAAGGCCGCCATCGCCCACCACGAGAGCCCCCGGCCCCCCGACTCCCTCGCCACCCGTCGCAGCAGCACCAGCCCGGCGGCCGCGAAGGCGACCACGCTCATCAGCCGGAACGCCTCGATCGCCTCCCGGTACGACCGGCTCCCCGTCAGCTCGTGGCAGAGGGCCGGCAGCAGCACCCCCAGCGGCGAGGTGAAGCCGTGCACCCGCTCCCCCGGCTGGTAGACCAGCCCCCGGCCCTCGGCGAGGTTCTCGCTGTGGCGGAAGGTGATGAAGAAGTCCTCCCAGATGTGGTCGGTAAACGCCGAGTAGCCGACCAAGCTGGCCGAGGCCGCGACGACGAAGACCGCCGCCGGCCACGCCGGCCGCCCCGTCCGGCCCCGGGTCCGGGGCGAGGAGCCGGCGGGCTCGGGCGTCGGCCGGTCGGCCTCGGGGGAGATCGGAGACTCCATCGGTCGGCGCGCTCCTCGGTCCGGCTCAGGGGACGAGCCGACTCGACCCGGGCCGTCCCCCGGCGGCCGTCCCCCCGATACCGTTGTGGCCGATCCCCGCCCCCCGGTTCAAGGGGCCCTCGCCCCCTCCCGGGCCCGAGGCGAAGGGACAAGGCCCCGACCCGTCGGGCCCCAGACCCCTCCCGGCGTCCCGGAAGGGGAGGCCGCCCGAGGCCGCGCCTCCTGACTGCCAGTCGGCGACAGGCCGGGCCGAACCGACCGCCACGCTGCCCGAGGGCAACCCCCTCCCGCCGCTCATGTTGTCCCCGGGCAACACCGTCGCGGGCCGGCCCGGTTTCCTAAAGCCTGCGGCCTGGTCCGGGCGGCGTTCTTATGCATGCGCTCAGCAACAACTGGTTCCATGCTCCATCGGAGGGTTGATCAGTTCACCCTCGTCGTCAAGGATGGTATCGAGTCCCGGGCAGAGGCGCCCGGGACCGGATCCCCCCAGGGATGGAGCCTTCTGACCGTCGCCTGGCCCTCTCGGCCGATCATCCGGCGACCCCATTGGCCAATCGGATTGAACCGACCCCAGCACCAGGTCGGCCGATCGTGTGTGCGCGGCGGGTGGGCGAGCCGGCCGGCCGAAGTTCACTGATCCGACTCGGGGGATCTTGCTCACACCTCTCATCTGATCAACTGAGCAACGGTAGATAGAGAAAGGTCCGTCACTCATGAAACGACCCCCGAGCGGCACCCGGGCCGCCTGGCCCGATCGCCGGAAATCCCCCCGGCTCGTCCTCGCGGCCGCCCTGGCGCTGGTCTGCGTCGCCCTTGTCCCCGGGTCCGCCCGGGCGGGCATGCAGCTCCAGGCCAGCACGACGTTCAACGGCGGCATCGGCGTTACCGCCCATTACAACAACGGCCTGCCCAGCCCGAATCAGATCGCGTTCTCCGTCTCGACCCAGGCCGGCAGCTTCTCGTCCTCCTGGACGACCGCCAACCCGTTCGGCAGCGCGAACTCCCCGTTCCTGACCTACTGCGTCGACATCTCGACCTTCCTGGCCTCGGGGCAGGTGGTCACGGCCCTGGTTTCGACCACGAACGGGACCGCGGCCGACCAGCGCCAGGTCACGCGGAACATCGGCGCCGCGGGCTGGGTGTTCAACAACTTCGCGAATCAAGCGCTGGCCGCTCTCGAATCGTTCAGCGGCCTCTCCTCGGGCTCGCTCTCCCAACAGGAGGCCCAGGCCGCGATGCAGCTGGCGATCTGGGAGGCCGCCTATGATACCAACGGCGCTTCGAGCGGCGCCCTCGGCTACCTCGGCGGCGGCGCGCTGACCTTCTCGGGCACCGCGACCGGCAACAGCGACGTCGTCACGCTCGCCAACGCGATCCTCAACGCCCGAAACACCGACTCCTCCGGGATCAGCACGATCGGGTTCATCGACTACCCGCCGAACTCGATCGCCGCGACCCCGACCAACCAGGATCAGATTTTCGGCATCCCCGAGGGTGTTCAGATCAACGCCGTGCCCGAGCCCTCGACCCTGGCCATGGCCGCCGCCGGCGCCCTGGTCGGCCTGGGGGCGATGCTCCGGAGACGGTCGAAGCGACCGGCCCCCCTCGGCTGATCGCCCCCGGGACCCGCTCCCAAGGAGGAGGGCCCCGGCCATCCCATCTCAAGCCGGATCGCCCGCCTCCTCCGGGGGGCGATCCGGCCGCTGTCGGCCGCCCTGGCCCTCCCCGCCGAGGCCGATGGTTCCGTCGCCCTCCGTCGCGTATGCTCGACGGCGGGAGAGGAGCATCGACCCCACCCTCGGAACTCCGGACGGAGGCCCCCCGTGACGACCAACCCGATCCTCCTGCGCGATCGAGTCGCCGGCGGCCTGGTCGGGCTGCTGGTGGGAGACGCGCTGGGGGTGCCCTTCGAGTTCCACCCGCCAGAGGCCCTGCCGCCGGCCGACCGGATCGAGATGACGCCTCCCGAGGGGTTCCGCCGGGCCCACGCCTCGGTCCCCCCCGGCACCTGGTCCGACGACGGCGCGCAGGCCCTCTGCCTGCTCGCCTCGCTGCTCGACCGCGGCCAGCTCGACCTGGAAGACTTCGGCCGCCGGCTGGTCGACTGGTACGACTCGGGGTACATGGCCGTCGGCGGCGTGGTCTTCGACATCGGCATCACCACCTCCCGGGCCCTGCGCGCCCTGCGCGACGGCGTCCCCGCCGAGCTGGCCGGCCCCAGCGGCGATCGGGACAACGGCAACGGCTCGCTGATGCGAGTGCTCCCCCTGGCCCTCTGGCACCGCGGCACCGACGCCGAGCTGATCGACCTGGCCTGCTCGCAGTCGAAGGTCTCGCACGGCCACCCTCGGTCGCAGGCCTGCTGCGCCCTGTACTGCCTGTGGGCCCGCCGCATCCTCCAGGGGGAGCCCAATCCGTGGCGGGACGCCGTCTCCACCCTCCGCGGCCTCTGCGACGACGATTCCCCCCTGATGCGGGAGCTGGAGGGGGCCATCCGCCCCGATGAGCCCCCCTCGGGCCGGGGAACCGGCTACGTCGTCGACTGCCTCCGCTCCGCCCGACTGGCGCTGGAGGCCGGCCCGTTCGAGGAGGCCGTCCGGGCCGCCGTCGCCCTCGGGCACGACACCGACACCACGGCGTGCGTCGCCGGCGGCCTGGCCGGGCTCCGGGACGGCCTCTCGGCCATCCCCCCGCGCTGGCTCGACGCCCTGCGCGGCAAGGAGCTGTACGAACCCCTGCTGGCCCGACTGCTCGACCGCCTCGGCGCCCCGGCCTGAACCGATCCGCCCGGGACGCGGACGGTGCGCTCCGGCTCGCCGGGAGGCCCACCAGGGCCAGCGACGCGCAACGTGCTCCCTTCAAAGGAGTTCCGGCCGAGCGCCCTCGTCCCAACGGCGTCCCGATTGAAACTATGAGAGGGGAGGTCGAGCCGACGGGGCCCGGGGCCCCGAGCCGGTGGAAGACTGGAGGTGTAGAACCGAACTCCTGCCCCACCGAACCGGAGGACTCCCGTGCACCACGTCGGC
>NZ_RYZH01000090.1 GCF_003977685.1 Tautonia sociabilis
CGGCCCCTCGGTCGCCGGGGGGCCCTCCTCGGACCGCGTTCCCGTCGCGAGCACCAGGCCGCCCATGAGCATCGAATCGAGCAATCGGCCCCGAAACGACCGGACGGAGCATCCCCCGCGGAGGCCGGGCGGGTGGAGCGCGGATCCCTCGGTGGCTGCTCCGCATCTGGCACGTCCTGGTCAAGGCGGACCACCTCTCCTTCGTGAATGTCGACCTGCCCTGGCGTTCTCCCCTGGGCAGCCTGCTCATGGCGGCGATCGCGGCGGTGCTCTGCGGCGGGTTCGGGCACGCGCGGGCCGATCTCCTGCTCATCGGCGTCGGCTCGGTCATCGGGCTCGGGCTGATCTGGCCGAAGGTGAGCCTGATGACGCTCCGGGGCCGCCTGGTCTTCGAGGACTGGCGAACGGTCGAGGGCAAGGGAACTCGGGCGCGGCTGATCGTGACGAACTCCCTGTCCGTCGGCTCCTGGGGCCTCCGCCTGCGCGGCGGGGAGGCGGACGACTCGGTGGTGAACCTCGCCGAGGTGCCGGGCTGAAGCAGACCCAGTGCGAGTTCCCGGACCTCCTCCGTGTCCGGGGCGAGTACCCGGTCGGCACGGTCTGCTTGCGGACGGGCTTCCCGTTCGGGCTCTGAGCGGCGCAACGGCCGCTGGAGTCGGGCGGTCGCCTCATCGTCCGGCCGATCGCGTTCCCGATCGACGCGATCCCCAACGCGGCCGACCTCCACCCGGTGCCACCCTCGGACCCAAGGCCCGGCTGGCTTCCGGGGACGGGGCCCTCGGCGGCGGAGGCGGCCAGCGGGCTGATCGGCCGCCTGGCGGAGCTGATCGTCGGGAGGATCCTCCTCCCGGGTGTCCGGCGACCGGGCGGGATCGTCTGCGGCGTCAGCAGGCAGTGGACCGCGCAGGACGCCGACAGGGCGACGCCGATCCGGTCGGTGGCCGCCTGGCGGCCGGCGATTCCGGTCCGGCTGGAGGTCGTCGAGCGGGCCGGCCCGGGGTTTGTGGTCCTGAGGCGCGGCGAGATGCCGGAGGAAGAGCGTTCAGGAACAGTCGGCGATCGGCGATCGGCCGCTTCGAACCCGCGCCCCTCCGGCCGGGTTGCCCCGATCACTGCGGCGGGGCTGGGCTCGCGTAGATCTGGCCGCCGGTTGGGTCGAGCGTCACGGTGACGGTGACGTTGTGTCCCGGGTTCCGCACGTCTCGGACCACCAGGTTCAAGACCCCGTTGGAGGAGGCGATGACCCGGCGCAGCGCGTGGGCGTCGCTCATGGGCTGGCCGTTGGCCGAGAGGATCACGTCTCCCGGCTCCAGCCCCGAGCGATGGGCGGCGCTGCCGGGCGAGACGGACGTGACCTGAAGCCCGTAGGCCGGTCGCATCGCCAGGTTCGGCTGGTTCAGATACGGCGAGGCGGGAACCGGCGCGTTGCCGACGGTCGTCAGCACCGTCGTCACGCCCAGCGTGTACGGCAAGGGGCCCAGCGGGGGAGCCGGCGGCGGGAAGGGGTTCGGGTTCGGGTTCGGAAACGGCGGCACGGGGCCGGGAGCGGGGATCTGGACCCAGTTCGTCTGGGGCAGGCCAGTTCGGATGTTGATGAACTGGACCGAGGTCTGAGCGACGTGGTTCAGCACATCGTTCGGCCCGAAGATCGGCTGGCTGTCCAGGGCGATGATCAGGTCCCCCGGCTCCAGCAAGATCTGAGCAGCCGCCGATCCAGGCAGCGGCGGGCGGGTCAGGCGAGCGCCCTGGGAGCTGCCGTAGGGCTCCAATCGGTAGTAGATGCCCAGGTTCGAGGCGAACAGTTCCCCCGGGGCGATCGGCGAATACGGCGCCGCCTGGGCCGGTGCCGCGGCCTGCTGCGGGCGGGCCCCGGCGATCCCCGGGGCCACAAGCGACGTCGCGGCGACGAGGGCCGCGATCACCGATCGGGCCGGGCGGGTCTGGTCCTGTTGCGTCCTCATGGCTCGATGATCCTCTCGATCTCTGCTCGAGGCGACGATCACGGGTGATCGGGCCGGCCCACGACGGGCCCGGCCCTCCGACACACCCGGAGCGAGCAGACCCCGGCGGCGACCTCCTGCCCGTTGGCGTTCCCGCCGATAGCATAGGTCACAGCGCCCGGCCGGGCGTCGCATCCTCGCCCCCTCCCATCGTATCGAGATCCGTCGCGACGATCCGACTCCGTGCCGCCCGAGACGGGATCGAGAGCGGACGCCCGCCCGCTCCCTCTTGCCCGATGCGATCCGACCCGGAGCCCTCCCCATGCGAGACCGCCCCAACCCCCCACCCTGGCTGTCCGAGGTCCAGACGCCCCCCGCCTCCCTTCCCGGCGACGCCGATCGGCCCGCGCCGGTGCTCTTCGACGCCGAGCACCGGCCGATCTCCTCGCCCGACGACTGGGCCCGCCGCCGGGCCGAGCTGAGGGGAGCCTGGAGCACCTTCCTCGGCGAGTTTCCCACCCCCGAGGATCCCCCGGGATTCGAGGTCGTGGAGCGCGACCGGGTTCCCCCCGAGGCCGACGGCCAGCCGGCCGTCGATCGCTCGCTGATTCGGTACGAGGCCGAGCCCGGCCGGCCCGTCGAGGCGTATCTGCTTCGCCCCGAGGCCCCCGCCCCCGCCGATCGCCGGCCGGGAGCGGTCGTGCTCCACTCGACGGTCGACGACACGATCCGGCAGCCGGCCGGCCTCGAAGGGCCGAGCGACACGTTCATCGGCCTCCACCTCGCCCGGCTCGGCTACGCCGCGGTGTGTCCCCGCTGCTTCCTGTGGGAGCAGGGCGAGGGCCGCTACGAGGAGGCCGTCGCCCGCCAGCGCCGCCGACACCCCGGGGCGACCGGCACCGCTCAGATGCTCTACGACGCCCGGCGGGCCCTTGACCTGCTCGCCGCCGAGCCGGACGTCGATCCCTCCCGGGTCGCCGCCATCGGTCATTCGCTCGGCGCCAAGGAGGCCCTCGTCCTGGCCGCCTTCGACGACCGGGTGGCCGCCGCCGTTTCCAGCGAGGGCGGCATCGGCATCGGCTACTCCAACTGGGACGCCCCCTGGTATCACGGCGACGCCGTCCGCCGTCCCGGCTTCCCCCTCGACCACGCCCAGATGCTCGCCCTCGTCGCTCCCCGCCCCTTCCTGCTCATCGGCGGCGATTCCGCCGACGGCGACCGCAGTTGGCCTTATATCGACGTGTGCTTGCCCCTCTGGCGATTGCTCGGCGCTCCGGGCTCGCTCGGCCTGTTCAACCACCGCCAGGGACACGCCTTCCCCCCCGTCGCCCAGGAGCGGTCCTACGCCTGGCTCAACTGGTCCCTCGGCGTTTGAGTCGAAGCTCCGCCCGGTCCCGCTCTCCAAGGGCGGGGATCGGGCCGGAGAGCGGGGACCTCGGCCGAGTCTCGGGGCCGGCCAGCCGATCGGTCGTGTCTTCTCTCCCCGGGGTGCTCCTCCTCGACGACCCGGGAGGACCATCGGGCCGCCTCTTCCGGCATGCTTGCCGACCGTGTAGAACCGGGGCAAGCGGCTTCGCCCGATCGACGTCGGGGCGAACCACCCACCGAGCCGGCGGATCCGTGATGAGGAGGAAAAATCGATGAATCGAAGTGTCATCACGTTCATGATTCTTGCCTTGGCGGGCCTCGCGCCGTCGGGCCGGGCGGACGAGCCGCTTCGCGTGGGGACGTTCGACATCGACGCCTCGCCGCCGGTCGGCACGCCGATGGCCTACGATCCGACCGCCGGCGTGCAGGACCCGCTTCATTGCAAGGGCGTGGTGCTGATCGGCGAGGGGGGGCCGGTGGTGCTCGTGGCGGTCGACTGGATCGGCATCGCCAACGACGGGCAGACCGCCTTCAAGGAGGCGATCGCCTCGGCGGTCGGCACCACTGCCGACCGCGTGGCCGTGCACGCCCTGCACCAGCACGACGCGCCGACCTGCGACTTCACCGTCGCCGAGCTGCTCGTCGCGCACGGGATCGACCCGAGCGACTCCTACTTCGACCCCGACTTCGCCCGGGAGGTGATCGCCCGAGCCGCCGAGGCCGCCCGAGAGGCGAAGCAGCGGGCGAGGGCCGTCTCCCACGTCGGCCTCGGCGAGGGGATGGTCGAAGAGGTCGCCTCGAACCGCCGCATCCTCGGCCCCGACGGCAAGGTCCGCGTTACCCGGTATACCGCCTGCCGGGACCCCGAGGTCCGCGCCGAGCCGGCCGGGACGATCGACCCGATGGTCAAGCTCCTCGCCTTCTTCGACGGGGACGAGCCCGTCGCCGCCCTCTCCTACTACGCCACCCACCCGCAGAGCTACTACCGCACCGGCCTGGCCAGTTGCGACTTCCCCGGCCTCGCCCGAGAGGCCCGAGAGGACGCCACGGGAGTCCCCCACGTCCACTTCGACGGCGCCGGCGGGAACATCGGGGCGGGGAAGTGGAACGACGGCTCACCGGAGAATCGCCAGATTCTCGCCGATCGCGTCGCCGAGGGCATGCGTCTGGCCTGGGAGGCCGCCTCGGGCCGCCGCGAGCCGATCTCGGCCGGCGACCTCGGCTGGGAGGCCGTTCCGGTCGTCCTGCCGCCGGGCAAGCATCTGGTCGAGGAGTCCCTTGAGGCCACGCTGGCGGATCCCTCCGCCGACAACCGGATCGCCGCCGCTCGAGGGCTGGCCTGGCTCCGCCGCTGCTTGGCTGGCGACCCCATCCCGGTGTCCTGCCTGGCGATCGGCCCCGCCCGGATCCTCCACCTGCCCGGCGAGCTGTTCGTCGAGTACCAGCTCGCCGCCCAGGCCATCCGCCCCGACCTGTTCGTCTGCATGGCCGCCTATGGCGACTACGCCCCCGGCTACATCGGCACCGCCTCGGCCTACTACCAGGTTGGCTACGAGGCGAGCGACCGCGCGTCTCGGGTGGCGCCGACGGTGGAGATCGTGCTGCTGGATGCCATCTCCCAGCTGCTGGGCGAGGGGCAGTGATCCCGGAGTTTCCGGATCTCGGATGATTCCGGATTCCATGAAACAATGATTGTTCGTGTTTTTAGATGTCTGGGGCCGTGTCGACCCCAGCGGCGCGGGCCTCCCCACCCGGGGTCGACCCGTCCCCAGCGAGCCCAGGGGTGGATCCTCGACGTCCCGGGAACGCCGGGATGAGCCCGATGGGAGGGGGGCGTTCGCACCGGCCCTCCTCCGGCGCTCGGCTCTCGATCAATCGGCGTCGGTGGTGCGGATCAGGCAGCGGAGCACCTCGGCCACGCTCCAGGCCTGGGCGATGCGGCCCCGGGGGTGGAAGGGGGGCTCGGCGTCGAAGACCTCGGCGATCGAGCCGACGCGGAAGTCGTCCAGGTGGGCGATCAGGACATCGAGGCAGGCCCGGGCGCCGGCCCGGTCGTCGGGGAGGACCTTCAGCCAGGCGTCCAGAAACGGGCCGATGAGCCAGCCCCAGACGGTCCCCTGGTGAGAGGCGGCGTCCCGGGAGCGGCGGTCGCCGAAGGACTTGGGCGTGTAGTCGGGGTGCCCAGGGGCGAGCGATCGCAGGCCGACGGGCGTCAGCAGGCGGTCGTGCACCGTCTCGAACACGGGCCGCCAGCGCGACTCGTCCAGCACCGGGTGCGGCAGGCTGATGGCGAAGCTCTGGTTTGGCCGGCAGGAGGGATCGTCTCGGCCGTCCTCGCCGTCGACGAGGTCGTAGAGGTAGCCCCCCTTCGTCGTACCAGAACCGCTCGTTGAAGGAGCGCCGGCAGCGCTCGGCGTGGTCGAAAGAGGGCTGGACCTTTTCCTCGCCGAGCAGCTTGCCGACCCATCGGGCCAGGTTCCGCAGCGCGTTGTACCAGAGGGCATTCAGCTCGACCGCCTTCCCCCGCCGGGCAGTGACGACCCAGTCCCCCACCTTGGCGTCCATCCAGGTAAGCTGATATCTCTCCTCTCCCTGGGTGATCAGGCCGTTGGTCGGGTCGATTTGGATGTGGTCGCCGGTTCCCTTCAGGTGCTGCTCGACGATGTTCCGGAGCTTCGGCACGAGGTCTTCCAGGGTCCGGCGGTCGCCGGTGGCCCGGACGTCGCGGTCGATGGCGTGGAAGAACCAGAGGGTGGCGTCGGCGGTGTGGTACAGGCCGTGGCTGTCCCCCTCGGGGTAGAGGTTGGGGATCAGGCCGTCCCGGATCGCCAGGGCGAAGGTGCGGAGGATGTCGCGGGCCTCGATTTCCCGGCCGGTGCAGAGGGTCAGGCCGTCGAGGCTGATCATGGTGTCCCGACCTCAGTCGGTGAACCAATGGTAGCCGGCGATGACCGTCTTCAGCTCGTCGCCGGCGGCGTGGGCGCGGGCGGCGTCCTCCACGAGGCCGGCGGGGATGATGAGGAACTGGTCGGCGGCCAGCACCAGCTCGGCGGCCGGGCCGGATCGGGAGAGCGGGTGGGCCCGTTCGATCAGCCGCCCCCGACGCGAGATCTCGGCGGCGGCGGCTTCCTCGGGGGAGAGCGCCGCGACGGCAGGCTCCCGGTTCCCCTCGAAGACGACCTCCACCCGGGACCTCCCGGGCGTCCAGACCCGGAACGACACGCCGCAGCCGTCGAGGGGCTCGGCGCCGATGGGCATCCTTCTGTCCGAGCGGATCGGCCGTATCATGGCCCGCCTCCCTGTCCCTCGATCGGTCGGCGGCCGGGGTGGTCCCGGGCCTCCTCCTCCCGGGTATCTGATCCAGTCCAGGTCCCGTGCCGATCGCGGCCCGACGGCCGGACCAGGGGGGCTGCTCCGCCGGACGATTGCCGGCCGAGTCCGGGCGCTCGGCCCTTGCGGATTGGGTTCACGCCCTTGATATTCAAGAGAGGCGTCCATGGGTCGCGCGGCCCATGCCCCCGAGCCGACGAACGCTGTCCGGAGCATCGCCGCCCGATGTTCGCCTACGTCAAATGCAAGAAGTGCGGCCGGACCCTGCGCGCCCAGCGGAGCCCCAACCGGACCACGATCCGGTGCTGGGACTGCCGCTCCGAGGTCGTCGTGCCCCGCTTCCGGTCGCCCGACGGCCCGAAGCCGGTCGCCCGCCTGCGGGGGGCGATGAACTCCGCCCGGGGAGAGTCGATCGCGGCGATCATCCTGCTCGCCCTGGCCGCGACCGCCGCGATCGCCGTCCCCAGGGCGGGAGGCGTGCTGGCGCTGGGGCTGCTGATCTCCACGGCCCTGGGCTACATCCGTCGCATCGAGGAGCCGGGCCGGGCGCTGGAATCGGAGGAGGAGGCTGAGGCGTCCGGGCGCGCCGACTGGCGCCCGGGCCGGCTCCTCGGCCGGCTGATCCTGGCCTCGGTCTTCGTCGTCGGCCTGGTCGCGGTTCCCTGGCTGGCCGACGGCAGCCGGCAGCTCGAGTACGTCGCGCCGGTCCTCCCGCCGCCGACCTTGCCGGTCGTCGGCCTGCTGCTCTGGCTGATTCTGCCCTTCGTCGTCTTCCTGCTGACGGCCCGGGACGAGCACGGGCCGATCGGCCCTCGCCGCGCCCTGGCCGCCGCCTTCCGGCGGCGATGGCGGACACTCGGGGCGCTGCTGGCCCCGCTGGTGGCGATCGCCGTGGTCGAGGCGGCCCTGCTGGGCGGGCTTCTCCTTCTGGGCGATCTGCCTGTCTTCGTCCTGGACCTCTTCCCGGTCGGGGAGGGGGACCGCGTCGAGACGGGCATCTACGTTCTGGACAACTCCGTGGAGTTCGACCGGACGGAAGGGGCGCTGAAGGTCTACGTCGAAGGACTCGGCCGGGGCGCGACGCTGCTGGGCTCGGTGCCGACGTCGTTCCGTCGCGGCTTGCAGCCCCGGCTGATCGTGCCCGCTTACGGCGAGTTGAAGAGTGAGGGGTACGTCATCGCCCGGCTTTTGGTCGCGATGCTCGGCTTCCTGACGGCCTTCGCCGCCCTGGCGATCCAGTCGACCTGGCTGGGCCGGATCGGCCTGGCCGCTCCCCGGCCGGAGGAGGAACAACCCGAGGACGAGGCCGAGGCCGAGGCCGAGGGGGACCGGGAACCGGAGCGGGGCAAGGCGGTCGGCTCGTCCTCCGGCGGCGACGGGCGAGGAGACGGCAAACCCGTCCCGGTCGGCTCGTCGGCCCCGGGACCAGAAGCCGACGGCTGACCGACCCGGCCGGCGGTCTGCCCTCGCTCGCCGCCGGCCCTGCGGTCAGATCGTCACCCGGTACATCTCCTCGACCGTGGTCACGCCCTCGATCACCTTGGTGATGGCCGCTTCCCGGAGGGTCTTCATCCCCTCGTCCCGGGCGACCTGGCGGATGACCTCCTTGGTCGTTTGCAGCAGGATCAGCTCCCGGATCAGCTCGGAAACATCCATGACCTCGAAAATGCCGATCCGGCCGTGGTAACCGGAGTGGAAGCAGGCCGAGCAGCCCCGGCCTCGGTAGAGCGTCAGGCCGAGGTGCTCGGAGGGGTCCAGCTTCAGGGCGCGGATGACCGTCTCGTCGGCCTTGTAGCCGACCCGGCAGTTCGGGCAAATCGTCCGCACCAGCCGCTGGTTGACCACCCCCTGCAAGGCGCTGCTGAGCGTGTAGCCGGGCACGCCGTAGTTGAAGAGCGAGGTGACCGTGCCGGCGGCGTCGGAGGCGTGGATCGTGCTGAAGACGAGCACGCCGGTCAGCGCCGCCCGGATGCCGATGGCGGCCGTCTCGTCGTCTCGGATCTCGCCGATCATCAGGACGTCGGGGTCCTGCCGGAGGATCGCCCGCAGCCCCTGGGCGAAGGTCAGGCCGATCTGGGTGTTGATCTCGACCTGGTTGACCCCGGAGAAGCGGTACTCGACCGGGTCCTCGATCGTCACGACGTTGCGGCTGGGGTGGGTGACGCGCTCCAGGCAGCTATAGAGCGTGGTCGTCTTGCCGGCGCCGACGGGGCCGCCGACGAGCACGGCGCCATACGGCCGGGAGAGGAACTGGTTGATCAGCGTCGCCTGCGACGGCTCCAGCCCCAGGCCGCCGAGGTCGAACTGGACGGAGATGGCCTCGAGCACCCGGAGCACGACCTTCTCGCCCCGGGTCGTGGGCAGGGTGGAGACGCGGAAGTTGTGTGCCCGGCCGAGGTACCGGATCGTCAACGCCCCGTCCTGGGGATGGCGGTGCTCGACCAGGTTCATCTGGGCCAGGATCTTCACCCCCCGGACGACCGCCTGGCCGGTCTCCCGGTCGAGGTCGACCATCTGGTGCAGCTTGCCGTCGATGCGGAAGCGAACCTGGTAGCGGTCGTCGAGCGGGTCGAGGTGGATGTCAGTGGCGCGGGCGACCAGCGCCCGGAACATGATCTGCTCGATCAGGTCGGAGGGGACGGCCGTCGCGGCGATCTCCCGGAGCTCGGCCCGCAGGTCGCGCTCGGCCCGCTCCTCGTCGCCGGCCGGCTCGGCCGGCGGCGGCGCGGGGCCGGCCTCGGTCTGAGCGGCCTCCAGCTCGGCCCGGCGCTCGGTGATGGCCCGCTCCAGGTCCTCGGGGGTGACCAGATGCAAGTCGCGCAGGGCGCGAACCAGGGGGATGTCCTGCTCCTGGGCGTGCCGCTGGGCCACCAGCAGCCGGTCGGTCGACAGCAGCTGGCGGTCAAACAGGGCCCGCACCAGCGCCTCGTCATCGATCCCCGCCTCGCCCCGAGTCATCACGTCGTCGGCCATGGCGATCGTCCCCGGTCTGCTCGCGTCCTGGCGCGGCGACGGCGCCGCGCCCCGCCCCGCTCGGCATCGGACTGGATTTTAAGGTACCCGGAAGGCCGGATCGAACCAATTCCGCCCGGTTTCCCCAGTCGACCGGGGCTTTCCCCCGCGCCGGGACGCCGGGCCGTCGGGCCCGGCCGACGCGACGGGGTTGGACTTGCCCGCCGGGGCGATCCGGGATAGGTTGGCCGGCCACGTCGCCGACGCGCCGCGCTGAAGGACCGGACGGCCCCCCGGGGCCCTCGCCCGTCGCCGCCCCCCGAGCCGGGGGCGATCCGAAGCCGCACCCGAGCCGATGAACCCACCGCGACCGAGGCTGGGCCCGAGGACTCGAGCCGCCCTGGTGCTCGCCGCGGTCGCCCTGGCGGCGCCGCTGGGCCTGGCCCGGCTCCTGGAGCCGGACCCGAGGGGCTTCGGCACGCACCAGCGCCTGGGACTGCCGCCCCGCGGCGCCCGGCTGGCGACGGCAGCGGCCTGCCCCTCCTGCGGGATGACCACGAGCCTGGCCCTGGCGACCCGGGGCCAGCTCGCGGCCTGCTGGCGAGCCCACCCGGCGGGACCGCTGCTCGCCCCGGCGACCGCGGCGATGGCCGGCTGGCTGCTCTCCTGTGCCGCCTCGGGACGCCCGAGGGGCTCGCGGTCGGTGGCCGGGCCGATCGCCGGGGCAGCCGTGCTGGCCTCGGCGGCGACCCGGGCGGCCTGGTGGCTTCGGACCTACTGGACCCGGTAAGGCACAAAGGGAGGGGACACGGATGACCCTTCGGCCAACTCCTCGGACGCGACGCGCGTTCGCCGCCTCGGCGCTGGGCCTCGGCACGCTCGCCCTGGCCGCCGGGTGCGACCCCCGCGCCCTGGCCTACTTTCTCCAACCCTTCGAGCCCCGGATCGAACCGCCCGGGCCATCGCTCAAGGGCAAGAAGGTCGTGATCCTCACCCACGCGACCACCGGCACCACGGTCGACTTCCCCGACCTGGAGGAGGACCTCGCCAAGGGCCTCAGCCGCGCCATCGCCGCCGAGGTGAAGAAGGTCGAGATCGTCCCCTACTCCCGAGTGAAGATGTGGGCCGACGCCCACCCGAACTACACCGACCCCGCCGAGGCCGGCCTGGAGTTCGACGCCGACGCCGTCGTCTTCCTCGAAGTCGAGCAGATCGAGATCGACAACCCCAGCAGCCCCGGTCTCTTCCAGGGCCTCTCCCGCATCCACGTCAAGGTCTTCGAACTCACCAGCCCGACCGACGAGAAGGGCAAGCCCATCCCCGGGCGCGACAAGGAGGTGATCGTCTCCTTCGACGAGGTCATCGAGACCGCCTTCCCCCGCACCCAGGGGGCCATGCCCATCAGTGCCACGGTCAACCGCTCCGCCTTCCGCCGGAAGTTCATGGAGGTCGTCCTCGCCGAGCTCTCCTGGCAGTTCATCCCGCACGCCTCGGGAGACACGATCCAGGACACGAGCTTCTGAGGTGACTCCGCAGGCGACCCGACCGGGGGGGCCGGACCTGGCCCGGACCTCCGGTCGAGCGGGCCGGGTCGCTTCCAGACCAGCGACAATGCGCTGAGTGCGAGAAGGCTCACCCTCCGCTGGCCGCGAGGGTGACCGTTGCCCCAGCGACGCAACGTCCCGTCGCTCGCAGGCAGGACATTCGAGCGCACGGAGTGAGGTCCGGCCAGAATCGGTTCGAGAACCAGACTGCTCAGAGAACCAGGAGTTCTGCCCGGACAAACCGCTCGGCCGCTCGACCGAGACGGTCGGCGCCGTCCACCCGAGCGCGGCCCAAGACCGCGACCCTTTCCCGAGCACGCCGCGGGCCGATCGCTGATCTCCTCTCCGAAGAACGACTTGAGGCGGCAATTGACTTCGATCCGCGCGGACTTCCAGCAGGAGGCGGCCGCTCCTCCCGTGCCGCTCCGACCTTCGATCATCCCGGAGGGCGCAGCGCGTCGCCGGATCGTCGGCTCGGGGGGCCAGGGGGGACACGGCCCCAGGATCCCGTCGCTCCCCTCGGGCGTCGCCCGTGACCACCGGGGTCCTCGGGACGTCTCCGAATCGGGGGAATCCGCCGGTGCCGACCGGGGCGATCTGAGAGCGTCGCACGCCCGCCGGACGCGGCGGCGCGCCCAGCGGTGCGCTTGGACGTGATTTCATTTCTCGTGCGATACCAATGGCTTGTGGAGATTCAATGAAACTATGAGAGGGGAGGTCGAGCCGACGGGGCCCGGGGCCCCGAGCCGGTGGAAGACTGGAGGTGTAGAACCGAACTCCTGCCCCACCGAACCGGA
>NZ_RYZH01000091.1 GCF_003977685.1 Tautonia sociabilis
TCGGGGGGGCCGGGGGACGTCGGTCGGCTCGGAGGAGGGGGAGGCGGTCGCGTCGGCGGCGGGGGCGTCCGGCAGGGGGTCGGAGGGCTCGACTCGGCTGAGGATGGAGCCGGAGGCCAGTCGGGTGCGCAGGAGGGTGCCGGGAGCGACGTCGTCGGGGGATCGGACAACCCGGGAGTCTTCGAGACGCTGGGTGAGGCTGTAGCCTCGGGAGAGCACGGCCAGCGGGCTGAGGGCGTCGAGCTGGGCGGCAAGGGCAGCGAGGCGGTCCCGGCGGCGGTCGAGCAGGCGGGTGAGGGCCAGCTCGGCCCGGTCGGCCAGCGCCTCGACCCGGGAGCGGGCGTCGACGGCCCGGGAGGTCAGGGCGCGGGCCATCCGGGAGGCGATCGCGTCGAGCCGGGAGAGCACCTCCCGGGCGTCGGGCACGGCCTGCTCGGCGGCGCCGCTGGGCGTGGGCCCTCGGCAGTCGGCCACGAGGTCGGCGATGGTCGTGTCCGTCTCGTGGCCGACCCCGGTGATCACGGGGATCTCGGAGGAGGCGATCGCCCGGGCCACCACGTCCTCGTTGAACGCCCAGAGGTCTTCCAGGCTGCCGCCGCCTCGGGCCAGGAGGATGAGATCGACGCCGGAGACGCGGTTGGCCAGGGCAATGGCGGCGGCGATCTCCTCGGCCGCTCCCTGGCCCTGGACCTTGGCCGGGGCGATGAGCAGCTCGGCCGCCGGCCAGCGGCGGCCGACGACGGTGAGCACGTCCCGGACGGCGGCGCCGGTGGGGCTGCTGACGACGACGATGCGGGCCGGATAAGGGGGGAGAGGGCGTTTGCGGGCGGGGTTGAAGAGGCCCTCGGCACGGAGGCGGTCGCAGAGCTGTCGGAAGGCCAGTTCCAGCGGGCCGATCCCCTCCGGCTCGATCTTGCGGACGATGAGCTGATAGGCCCCCTGGGGAGGGTAGACGTCGAGGCCGCCCCAGGCGCGGACGGCCAGGCCGTTCTCCAGGTCGAAGGGGACCCGGGCGGCCTGGCGACGCCAGAGGACCGCTCGGATGCGGGCGCCCTCATCCTTGATGTCAAAGTAGACGTGGCCGGACCTGGGGCGGGAGAGGTTGGAGATCTCGCCGCAGACTCCGACGTCGGCGAAGCCGGTTTCGACGACTTCCTTGACCAGGGCGGTCAACTCCGAGACGGAGAGCAGCGGAGGACCGCCGGGCAGGCCGACGGCGGCTTCCTGCTCGATCGCGTCGGCATCGGGGTCGTGACCGAAGTCGAAGAAGGAAGGGCCGGGCATGGGGCGGCGGTCCCTGGCGGTCGGCGGTCGGGCGGGGCGGTCGCGGAGGGCCGTCGGGCGCCTCGGCCGGCGGCCGGGTCCCAGTGTACCGCCCCGGAGCGATCCGTCCCAGGTCGGTTGCTCGGCGAGGGAGACTCGGGTCGATCGGCCCGGCCCGAGCCGGCCCGGCCCGAGCCGGCCCGGCCCGGGCTGGTGGAGGGCGTTCGGGTCGAGGTCGGGGATCGGGGGCCGATGATGACTGGCCCGCGCTCCCCCGATCACGGTCGGGGCTCCGGTCCTGGCCCTCCGGCTGGTCGCGGAGGATGTCCTTTATTGATGTAAAGACGTGCTGGGAGCTTTGTCGAGTGTGTGAGGGGAGGCCGGCGCGTCGGGGCCGGATTGCTTCAAGCGGTCTGGCGACGGAACCGAAAAACGGGTTAGATTCCGGCCGGAGGGGAGGCGTCCGGCCACGTCTCCCCCGGATCGCGAGGGCGACGATCGGGCCCGGGCCTCCCCGCCCGCTCGGATCAGGCGAGGATCGTGGAGATGGATGTGACGGATCGCGCCGGGGGGGAGACGAGCCCGGGGGGGGCGGAGCCGGTCGCCTCACCGGGGAGGCTCTCGGGGCGGTCGCTGGCGCTGGTGGCGGCCTTCGGGTTGTCGATCTTGCTGGTGAATTTCGGCCGGCCCTGGGCGCTGACCTTCCACGAGGTGAACTTCGCCGAGCCCGCTCGGGAGTTCCTCCGGTCGGGGGACTGGCTGGTCCCCCGGATCATGGGGAAGCCGCTGTGGGACAAGCCTCCGCTGATGCACTGGGCGATCGCGGCGAGCATGGGGGTCTTCGGCACCGAGGCGGAGTGGGCCGCCCGGCTGCCGGCGGCGCTGTCGGCCTCGGCGACGGCTCTGGTCGTGGCCGTCTTGGCGGCGCGCTGGTTCGGGGAGCGGGCCGGCGTGCTGGCGGGCCTGGTGCAGTCGACCACGGTCTACGCCTTCATGCAGGGGAGGCTGGCGGAGGCCGACATGATGCTCTGCGCCGCGGTGACCGCGGCGATGGGGTGCTTCGCGGTTGCCTCGGGAGCGGGGGGAGAGCCGTCGCCGAGACGGCGCCGGCTCTGGGCGGTCGGCTACTTCGCGGCGGCGGGGCTGGCGTTCCTGGCGAAGGGGCCGATTGGCCCGGCGCTGGTGGCGGCCGGGAGCGGGCTGTTCGCGGCGGTCGAGCGGAGGAGCGGCCCCTGGCGGGTGCTGCTGGATCCGGTCGGCTGGGGGGTGATGCTCGCGATCGTCGTGGCCTGGCCGGCGGCGGCGGCCTGGCGGGAGCCGGGGCTGCCGGAGACCTGGTGGCGCCACAACGTCGAGCGGTTCAGCGGCCGGCTGTCGGGAGGCGGCAAGGACCCGTTCTTCTACCTGTACACGTCCGCCTGGCTGGCCTTGCCCTGGACGCCGATCGCGGCGCTGGGGGCGGTGGCCTGTCGGCGGGAGGGAACACGCCGCAGAGCGGGCCGGCTGCTGGGGAGCTGGGCCGTGGGGATGGGGCTTCTGCTGTCGCTCTCGGCGTGGAAGCACAAGCATTACATCATCCCGGCCTTGCCTCCGCTGTCGATTTGGGCGGCGGTGGGGCTGGAGCGGCTGGTGACCTCGCCGCTGGCCGCTCGCTGGAGCCGGCTCGGGTATGGTCTGGGAGCGGCGGCGCTCGGGGCGGTCGGGCTGGCGGCCGGGGTCGCGCTGACCGAGTCGGGGAAGGGGATCGAGGCGGCCGCCGCCCTGGTGGCGGGGCTGGCGGGATCGGGACTGGCGCTGGCGGCGGCCCTCCGGCGTCGGGGCCGTCCCGGAGCGGCGCTGGCGGCCGTGTTCGGAGCGGCCTGGGCCAGCTTCGTCGCGGTGCATTCGCTGGCGATGCCCGGCTTCGACGACTACCGAGGCCAGTCGGACCTGGCCCGTCGGATCGGCGGCGAGCTGCCCGAAGGGGCGGACCTGTCGGTCGTCGGCGTGCCCGACCCCCAGGTGAGCTACTACCTGCCGCTGCCGGTCCAGCATCATCCGGACGACCGCTCGCTGGCCGAGCGGCTGGCGGCGCTGCCCCCGGGCTCGAGGCCGGTTTTCGTCGTCGCTCCGCGGAAGATCCTGGGGGATCTGAAGGGACTGGGAGGGGTGCGGGTGCTGGGGGAAGCCGCGACGGTCCACCCGAGGAAGGGGGAGGAGGACCGGATGATCGCGGTTGAGCTGAGGCCGGATGGGGGGCGGATCGCGGGGATGGTCCGGGGGGGAGGGGACTCGGCGCGGAACCGGTGATCGCCTCGCCCCCGGGCCGAGTGGGGAGGCCCGGGGGCGAGGGGCCGCAGCGGTTTCCGATCAGCCGGCCCGGCGGCGACGGAGTCGGGCGACGGCGACCGGCCCGGCGACGAACCCGGCCAGCGCGAGCAGGGTGAGCGAGCCCGGCTCCGGGATGGCCTGGACGGTGATCCTCCCGTCGACCGAGAACTGACCGGAGACCAGCGCCCGGAAGTTCCGTAAGGCGTCGTCGGCGGTGGTCGGCGTGCCTCGGTTGTCCCGTTGGATGGTCGGGAACAGGGGGTTGAGGTCGAGCGTGACGCCTTCGGTGGTGGCCTGGGAGAAGTTCAGAAACGACGAGGAGAAGGTGATCGAGTCGCCGGCGGTGACGGAGACATCGGAGTTGCCCACCGTGCTGCCTTGGCGCCCGGACAGCTCACCGCCGACCAGGTCGGCGCGGAGCAGCAAATCCTGGCCCATGAAGGTCGAGGAGCGGCGGATGGTGATCGAGCCGGCGCCCAAGGTTTGAGTGAGGCGGGACCCGGAGGTGCTCACCCCGTTGAGAACCATCAGGTCGATTTCCAGCGTGGCGGCCTGGGGACCGAGCAGCGCCGCTGGCAGCAGACCGCTGAAGGCGGTGAACTGGAAGGTGATGGGGACAACCACCTTCGTGGTTCCCGTGCTCGTGGTGGTGATGAGCTGCTTGTTCGCCGTGCCGGTGCCGGAAAACCAGGTGTTGTAGATCGGCAGGCCGTTCGAATCGGTTCCCGCGACGGGGTCGAATTGGGCGAACCGGAAGGGGTCAGCCTGGGCCGGCCTGGACGCCGAGATCGCCAGCAACGCGGCGATCAGCGCGAGGCCGAGCCGGGCTCGGCGAACCAGCTTCCCGGCCGAGGACGGGGAAGTCGGGGTGGGTGTGGTCATCAGTGCAGGCTCCATGCGCTGTCCCGAGGAATCCGAGGACGACTGGTCCACGATCCCGGCGTTCCTCTCCGGGCGGAAACCCCCGGTGTCGCGTGAGGACCCGGCGAAGATCCCGTGGATCGGGGCCCATCATACACGAATCGCATTTCGTTTGTTGACGCTCTTTTTTCGTTTGGGCGGGAGCATGTTGCTTTTTTTCCTCAGCGGCGTGGAAACCGAGGGGAAGCAACCGGCGGGAGAAGGCGGGCTGGGGCTCAAAACGAGTCGAAGCGGAGCAGCTCGACCAGGCCATCGACCTCGGCGACCTCCTCGGCGAGGTCGGCGGGCAGGGGGTTGGGGGCCTGCTGGATGAGGCCGAGCAGGGCGTCCCACGCCTCGGCGGCGCGCTGGCAGGCGAGCTGGGCCTCTTCGGGGCGGTGCTGGAACATCCGGACCTCGGAGAGGCGGGCCTCGAAGAGCTGCCAGTGCCGGTCGATCGCGTCGGAGAGGGCGCGGAGCCGGAGGCGATCCGAGGGGGAGGGGGTCTGGCGGGGGATCAGGCGGCGGGGAGAGCCGGCCGGGGGGCCGAGCGTGGCGAACGACCGGGCCTCGCGCAGTCGGCTCCACTGGAGGACCTGGTGGATCCGGGAGGCGGCGCGGTCGACCTGGGCCCGGTCGAAGGGCAACTCGGCGGGGCGGTGGATGCAGACAATCACCGGGTCGGGGGGGATCACGCCCCCGCCTTGCTCCAGGACCGGCCGGGCGTAGTCGGGCTGAGGCCCGGGGGGCATCGGGGCCAGGAAGGTGATGCCGGGGGACTGGCCCAGCCAGAGCAGCGTTGGCAGGAACATCGAGGGCAGCATCGCGAGGACCTCCTCCTCGGCCGGAGCCCTCCCCGGCGACGAGGAGGGCCCCCGGGGCCCGGTCGTCCCCGAGGAGGCCCGGGCGACTGGCGAGACGTCATCGGAGCTATTCTACCCAATCGTTCTGGTTCGCTCCTCTTGACGAGCCGCGTTGGGCAGAGGCCGCACGCTGATGCCTCGGGAGGACGCTCCGGGGGCCGGGCGGTTGACAGGCAGGGTGAGGAACCTAGGGAGCAGGAGGAGGGCTCGAATGGGCGTGATCGGGACGGTCTGGTTTGGGGAGTCGCTGCGATGGGGGGTCGGACGCGCGGGGCGAGGGCGTCGGCGCGGGCGTTGACGGTCGAGGCGATGGAGGAGCGGCTCCCGCTGAGCGGGCTGGGGGCGGGTGTCCCGGTGCTGGAGGTGGACCCGGACTCGTACCATCCGGGGAGGATTGTGGTTGGGTCGATGGGAGGCTCGGGGGACGCGGCGAGCGGGGGGAGGGTGGTGGAGCTTCCCCCGGGGGTGAGCGTGCCCGAGGCGCTGGCCCGGATGCGGACGGCCCCGGGGATGTCCTATGCCGAGCCGGATTACGCGATCCGAGTGCGGAAGGTGCCCAACGACCCGAGCTTCGGGTCGCAGTACGGCTTGAGGAACACGGGGCAGTCGGGCGGCACCAGCGGGGCCGACATCGGCGCCGCGACGGCCTGGGACGTGACGACCGGCAGCGGCGAGGTGGTGGTGGCGGTGATCGACACCGGGGTCGACTACACCCATCCCGACCTGGCGGCGAACATCTGGACCAACGCGGGGGAGATCCCCGGCAACAACACGGACGACGACGGCAACGGCTTCGTCGACGACGTGAGGGGCTGGGACTTCTACGACGGGGACAACGACCCGATGGACGACGACGGCCACGGGACGCACGTGGCCGGGATCATCGGAGCGGTGGGGAACAACGGGGTCGGGGTGTCGGGGGTGAACTGGCAGGTCCGGCTGATGCCCGTGCGCTTCCTGGGCCCGCAGGGGGGCTTCACCAGTGACGCCGTGCGGGCGCTCAACTACGCGGTGGCCAACGGGGCGACGATCTCGAACAACAGTTGGGGAGGCGGCGGGTACAGCACCTCGCTCCGCAACGCGATCAGCAACGCCCAGCAGGCCGGGCACCTGTTCGTGGCCGCGGCGGGCAACGACGGGAGGAACACCGACTCGTCCCCGCACTACCCGTCGTCCTACGACCTGGACAACATCATCTCGGTGGCCGCCTCGAACCGGAACGACGCGCTGGCCGGCTTCTCGAACTTCGGGGAGACGACGGTCGACCTGGCGGCTCCCGGGGTGAGCATCCTGAGCACGACGCCGAACGGCTCGTACAGCTCCTACAGCGGCACGTCGATGGCCTCGCCCATGGTGGCCGGGGCGGCGGCGCTGATCAAGGCGAGGTTCCCGGACTGGACCTGGTCGCAGATCAAGGCGCAGTTGCTGGCGACGGTGGACCCGGATTCGGGGTTGTCGGGCCGGGTGGCGACGGGGGGCCGGCTGGACGTCGGCCGGGCGCTGACGGAGGGGGCGGCGGCGGTGACCCGGCCGCAGGTGAGCCAGTTGCTGCCGGGGGTGCCGGTGAGCGGCCCGGTGCGGGTGCTTCGCGTGGACTTCGCCGAGGCGATCGACCCTGAGAGCTTCACCGCGGCCGACGTGTCGGTGACCGCGCCGCTGACCCCCGGCTTCGCCGAGGGGACCCCGGTGACGGTGAAGAACGTGGTGCCGATCTCCGGGACCGGCGGCCGGGGGTATGCGGTGGTGATCGACGCGCAGAGCGCCGAGGGGACCTACGCCGTTTCGATCGGCCCGGAGATCGCCGACTCGGGCGGGCTGGCGATGGCGACGTCCTATTCGGGGAGCTTCACGATCCAGGATGTGAGGCCGCCGACGCTGGTTTCCGGCGCGCCGGAAGGAGCGACGTCCGGGCCGGTGGCGACGCTTCGGCTGACCTTCAGCGAGCGGATCGACGGCTCGACCGTCTCGACCGCCGATGTCTCGGTGACGGGGCCGTCGGGGGCGGTGGCGGTGCTGGCCGTCTCGCCGGTGGGAGGGTCGGACGGAGCGCGGTTCGACGTGACGATCGCCTCGCAGTCGGCCGAGGGGGACTACGCGGTGGCGGTCGGGCCGGCGATCTCGGACGCCAACGGGAACCCGATGGCCTCGGTTTCCCGGTTCGGGTTCACGATCGGGACGCCCAGGTCCCCGACGGTCTCGGCGATGATTCCGGGGGGCCTGGTCGTGGGGACGGTGCGGGTGGTGCGGATCACCTTCTCGGAGGTGATCGACCCGGACAGCTTCTCGACGGATGACATCTCCTACACCGGGCCGAACGGGCCGGTCGGGCCGATCCGGATTCGGCCGGTGTCGGGGTCGGGGGGCCGGCAGTTCGACCTGGTGACGGAGGCTCAGGAGACGCCGGGGGCGTACTCGGTGACGGTCGGGCCGGAGATCCGGGACCTGAGCGGCTCGGCGATGGTTTCGGCGTTCACCGGGGGCTTCGAGGTGGCCGACCGGTCGCCGCCGACGGTCGTCTCGGCCGTGCCGGGCTGGACGATCTCCGGCCCGATGCGGGTGGCCCGGGTGACGTTCGACCGGGCGATCGCGCCGAACAGCTTCGTGCCGGGGGTGGTCACCTTCACCGCGCCGGGAGGAGTCGTGGCGGTGCAGCGGATCCGCCCGGTGCAGGATTCGGGGGACACGCGGTTCGACATCATCGTGCCCACGCAGTCCGCCTCGGGATCGTACTCGGTGCGGCTGGGGACGGGCATCCGGAGCCGGTTCGGGACGGCGATGGAGCAGCCGTTCGAGTTCGGGTTCGCGATCCGGTGAGCGGGGGAGGGGGGCCGATGCGGGAGGGAGGCCGGCGGATGGCCGAGGGGAGGCGGATCCGCCTCCTGCCGACGGTCATCGACCCTCCCTCCGGCCGGCTGGCCTCGACGATCGGCCGTCAGCCATCGGCCATCAGCCATCGGCCTCCCCGGGAGCCGACGGCCCGGCGGGGGCGGTCGGAGGGCTCGGGGCCGAGGGAGGGGGGCCAGAGGAGGTGGGCAATGGCCTCGGCGGGCTCGGAGGAGATGGCGGATTCGAGGCGGGCGAGATAACGGTCGACGGCGGCCTGCTGGTCGCCTCGGCGGAGGGTCCAGGGGGGATCGATCGTCAGGCCGAAGCGGCCGCCGGGGCGGTGGACGCAGAGAATGGGGAGCACGGGGGCGCCGGTCAGGGCCGCCAGGTCGGCCCAGGCGGCCTGGTAGTTCGCCCGGAGGCCGAGCAACTGGCCGGGGCGGGAGCAGCCGGAGTCCCAGGCGACATCGCCGTTGAGGTAGACGGCCAGCCCGGCTCGGAGGGCGGCCCGGGAGCGCAGGACGCGGAGCACCCCCTCGCCGGGGGGCATCGTGCGGCGGAGGAAAAAGCCAGGCTGCGGGAGCAGGGCGCGAAGCGGGCCGGGGCCGGTGCCGGGGCCGGGGCCGGGGCCGGGGCGGTGAGGGTCGTCGGCGGTGCCGGCCAGGTCGAACCAGCGGGACAGCTCGGCCGAGACGTGCCGGGGGCGCTGGAGCATCGCCCGCAGCGGCACTCGGCGGCGGACCAGCCAGTGCAGCGCCGCGAGGTAGGCGCCGAAGTGGCCTCCCAGGAGGATCGCGCCGCGGCCCTCGGCCAGCGCCGTGTCGAGGTGCTCGACGCCCGAGGCGTCGAACCGGGAGAGGGCCTCCTGGTCGTCCAGCCCCTCCAGGGTGCAGTCTCGGGCGGCGAAGCGGGCGAGGTTGGCGGCCAGGGCGGATCGGCAGGCGTCGAGGTCCCAGTCGGCCCCGAGTGCCTCTCGGGCGATCGTGAGGCGGCGGTCGATCCGCTTGGCCCGGCCCGGGTGGGCCGCCAGCACTCGGCCGAGGGCCCCGAGCGCCGCGTCGCAGCGGGCCGGGCCGAGCTGTCGCAGCGCCGGCAGCGCGGCCTGGTAGAACCAGGGCTTCCAGCTCGTCAGGCAGCGGGGGATCGGCCGCACGGGGCACCTCGGCTGGGAGGGGGTGGATCCTGGTGCGAAGGGGGAGGAGGAACCTCGATCCGGGGGGAGGGCGGAGGCTCGGAGGCGGGTGGCGGCCGCGAGTCCGAGTGCCGCCGCCCTGGCCGAGCCGCTCCCGGTCTCGGGTCGCGACGCTCCGGGCCGTCATGTCCGGGGGAGGCCTGGGGAGCCGGCCGAGCCTCGGCTCCAGGGATCGTCGGCAGGTCGCTCGGGAGGTCTGTGGAGCATGGCGGAGGCCCGGGGAGATCGGGACCGGAGGATGGACCGGCTCACTCCCCTCCGCCGTCTTGCGTTCGCCATCGGCCGTCCACCCTCCGAGAGTCGGTCGTGGTCATCCCGAGCGTCGGGGAGATCGGGACCGAGGCCCCTCAGCGCCGGGAGGAGTCCGAGGGGCCGGAGGGGGCGGCGGAGGCGATCGAGCCGGGGGGGGCGACGTGGAGCAGGACGAGCTCGTTGCGGCCGAGGTCGGCCTCGCGGTAGACCTCGGTGGCGAGGCCGTCGAGCGCGGGGGCGAAGCGGTCGTAGACGCGATCTCGGATCAACAGATACTGCGACGTCCGGGAGGGATCGGCAATCCAGTCCAGGAGGACGGCCAGTTCGTTGCGGAGCCGCTGCTGGCGGTCCATGACGAGGGTGCCCTGGCGAGCCTCCTGGACCATGTCGTGGGCGTCGTTGGTCTGGGGCTGGCTGCCCGGGACGGGCTCGAGGACGCGGTCTCGGAGGTAGAACCAGAGGCCCTCGTCCAGCTCGTGGAAGAACATGACGGTCCCCTCGTCCTGGGGGAGCAGTCGGTCGAGGGTGGCGGCCAGCGGGCGGTGGCTCTGGGCGGCGAGCACCGGGCGGGCGATGGCGCCGTAGGCGATGAGCACGCCGCAGGAGACGGCCACGGCGATGGGGGCCAGCGCCGAGGCCTCGGCCCCTCGCCGCCAGGAAACGGCCGATCCGATCACGCCGATCGCCACCGCCGCCGCCAGGAGCGAGGCCGCGGCGAGGTGCTCCGGCTGGCGTTGCGCCACCACCACCGGGGCGGCGCAGGCGGCCACGAACAGCACCACCCAGAGGGACTGGAGCATCAGCCTCGGGCCGATCGCCCCGGAGCGGGCGTCTCGGGCCATCCGGATCCACTCCGAGCCGGCCAGCAGGGCCACGGCGGGCAGGCAGGGGACGTAGTAGTTCGGCTTGGCGACCGACCAGGTGCTGAACATGGCCAGGTTGGCGAACGCCCAGAGCCAGGCCAACCAGATCGTCGGCCGCTCGGCCCGGCCTCGGGCGGTGAAGGGGCGGACCAGGCCGACCAGGGCGAGCGGAGTCCAGGGCATCGCCATCCAGAACCACTCGGCGGCCAGCGGCATCCGCCAGTCGTGGTGCGCCACTCCGGCCGAGCCGACCTTCTGGCCAATCTCCAGCATCCAGACGCTCAGGGCGTCGAAGCGGGCGAGCACCACCGGCACCGGCCAGCAGAGGCAGAGGGCGGTCATCAGCAGCAGGCCCCGGCCGTCGGTCAGCGCCCGAAGGCCGGGGCGGAGACGCCGGGAAAGGGCGAGGTAGGGGAGGACGGTCAGGCCCACCAGCACCAGGACCACCGGCCCCTTGGTGAGGAAGCCCAGGCCGAGGGCCGCGTACATCGCCAGCGACCAGCCGCGAGGGCCGGGGTCCTCGGCCGGCGGGGCGAGGTCGGGGCCGATCCGGGAGCCGTGCAGGCGGCGCCAGGCGGCGTAGATGGCCAGTGTGGTGAACAGGGCGAGCGGGCCGTCGTTGCCGGCCTGGCGGTGCTCGGTGATGGCGTAAAAGGTGGAGCAGTAGGCCAGGCCGGAGGCGATGCCGACAGCCCGGCCGCCGAGCCGTCGGCCGAGCTCGTAGACCAGCAGCGCGACCGCCACGGCCGACAGCGCCGAGGGCAGCCGGACGATCGCCTCGTCGCTGCGTCCGGTGAGGATCATCAGCGAGGCGCTGGCCCACCGGGGCAGGGGAGGCTTCTCCAGCCGAGGGCGCCCCTGGATGTGGGCGATCAGCCATCGGCCATGCTCGACGGTGTCAAGGGCCTCGGCGGCGGCGCGCTGCTCGCGTTTGCCCCAGAGGTCGACGGCGCCGAGCAGGCCGGCGAAGGTCACCAGCGCCGAGGCGGCGAGCACCACCTCGGGCCAGTGCTCCCGGACCCAGCGCCCGAAACGATGCGGCATCGTGAGCAGCCCTCCCTGGCCGTCCCGGTTGTCGCCCCGGCCCGACGCCCGGCGTCGAGGCGAGGTGCGTGCCGGGCCCTGCTTCACCGGGACGATAGCCCAAGCCGCCCCGGGCGGCAAGCCGAACCGGCCGGCCAGGCGCCGGGGCCTCGGCCGCCGGGGCGATTCCGGCCGTCACGGCTCTGTCGCAAAGAGAGCCGAAATGGGGGTGGGCCCGGTTGACAGTTTCGATGGAAGGGGAGGCACCTTCGTGGTGGACTGGGTCACAGCGACAATCGCCAGCACCCCGAAGGGCCCCCCCGAT
>NZ_RYZH01000092.1 GCF_003977685.1 Tautonia sociabilis
GAGATCGCGCGGCGACTGGGGATCGGCCGGACGTCGGTCCGCCGCATCCTGGCCGCCGGCTGACGGCCAGGGCCGCCCTGCGCTCGGGCCGCGCGGGCGTCAAGGATGGTCTTCACCGGACGGATACGGTCTTCTTGTGGAGGTCGATGCCGACGTGGTGCACGGGAGTCCTCCGGTTCGGTGGGGCAGGAGTTCGGTTCTACACCTCCAGTCTTCCACCGGCTCGGGGCCCCGGGCCCCGTCGGCTCGACCTCCCCTCTCATAGTTTCAACACCGCAGGCCACAAAACCCACAAACCCTTACACCAAAACGAAATGCAACAATGACCCCAGCCTGCCCGCGAGCGTACCGGACGGCGCACCGTCTCCGTCGCGATGGGCCGGGGCCGGCCGCTCGATCCCGACCGAGGACGATGGCCCGGCGATCCCTCCCCAACTCGACCCGGCCTGGCTCAATCCGACGCCCGGGCGACCACCGGGAGGGCGTGCGGGTCGTCCTCGACCGGAGCGGGGGGGGAAGGCTCGGAGGCGGGGGAAGGCTGAGCCACGTCGGCCAGCCGACGGCGGGCGACGGCGGTGAGCAGGGCCGTCGGGGCGAGCACGAAGGCGAAGCCCAGCAGGGTCATCGGCGTCAGCACCCGTCCCCAGACCCAGACGTCGAAGGCCATCGCGAAGGCCACCTGCGACAGGCCGATCACGGCGATCCGGGTCGGCACGCCCAGGGCGTACGCCCGGGTCAGGCAGATCTGCCCAATCGTCCCCGACACCGCCACACCGGCCAGCATGGCCAGCGTCACCGGGTCGAGTGGCAGGACCGGGGCGCCTCCCCGGACCGACCGGATCAGGAGCCAGGCGCCCGCGACCAGGGTGCCGACCCCGGCGAAGTGAGCCACCACCGCCCTGGTGTCCACGTTCCGCAGGCGGTGCAGGCCCATCAGGGCCACCGCCGTCGTCGCCGAGCTGAAGACGGCCACGATCGTCGCCAGGCGGTCCCCTCCCAGGTGCGGCCGCTGAATCAGCGCCACCCCGATCAGCCCGCTGGCCATCCCAAGCACCTCGGTCCCCGAGGGGGCTCTCCGCAGCACGAAGGCCGAGATGACGACGATCCAGAGCGGGTACATGCTCGTCAGCGTCAATGCGTCGGCCACCGGCAGCCGGGAGATCGCGTAGAAGTTGCAGACCAGGCTGACGCTCCCCGCCAGGCTCCGGACCCACAGGATCGGCGGCCGGACGACCACCAGCCGCACCCCGGCCGAACGGGCCAGCACCCAGGACGATCCGAGCATGAACACGGCCCTCGTCAACGCGACCACCAGCCAGTCGCACCGAGGCCCCAGCGCATGCGTGAAGCTACCCATCAGGGCGAACGAGACGGCGCCGGCGAGCATCCAAAGAGCCGCTCGGAGGGTCTGGGATTCCATGGGGGGCGGTTCGCTCGCTCGGGAAGACGCCGGGGGGAGAGTCGGCGGCGGGAGGAGGTCGGGGGGGAGGAGATCGGGCGTGTTGAGGACGGCAGCCTCGGCGATCATACCCGATCGCCCTGGACCCTGTCGCGAGCAATTCGGGCCGGGCGGACGGGGACCGGGAGGGCCGGGTGCTCCTCAAGGAGGGGATCAGGCCCCGTCCGAGTCTGGGAGGAGGGCACCCCGGCGGCCCTCTCCTCGCCCCGACTCGTGGCGGCAGAACCGGGCCACCATGGCCAGCAGCTCGGCCCGGTCGATCGGCTTGGCGAGGTAGCCGTCACAGCCGGAGCGGAGGTATCGCTCGCGGTCCCCCTCCATGGCGTTGGCCGTCAGCGCCACGATCGGGAAGCGGAACCCCAGCGATCGGAGCCGGGCGGCGGCTTCCAGACCGCCGAGGTTGGGCATGAGCATGTCCATGAGGACCAGGTGGTACGATCGGCCCCGCTCCTCGGCCTGCTCGACCGCCTCGACGGCCTCAACCCCGTCGTTGACCACGTCCAGGGCCACGCCCGCGTCGGAGAGCATGCGGCGGATGAGTCGCTGGTTGCTCACCGTGTCCTCGGCCAGCAAGACCCGGGTCCCCTCGGGGATCTCCGGAGGCTCTGGTGCCTGGAGCTCTCGACGGATGGCCTCGGCCGAGGAGGCCAGGCAGCTGGGCTCGAACAGGGGAACGCCCTCGAGCGGGCCGGGGTCGACGGTCACGATGAAGGTGGTCCCCTCGCCCGGGGTGCTCCGCACCTCGATCCGGCCGCCGAGCAGCTCGACCAGCCGCTGGCTGATCGTCAGGCCCAGGCCGGTGCTTCCCCTCGGGTCGTCGTCTCGGCCCAGCCGGCCGTAGGGAGTGAACAAGCGCTTGATCTCCTCGGCGGTCATGCCCACTCCCGTATCGGCCACCTCGAACTCCAGACGATCGGGCCCGTCTCCCTTGGGTCGGAGGCGGGTCGTCAGCCGAACCGCTCCCCGGTCGGTGTACTTCAGCCCGTTCCCCACGAGGTTGACCAGAACCTGCTTCAACCGCAACGGATCGGTGTGGATGCCCACGGGCACCGGACCGTCGAAGCCGATGTGCAGGGCCAGCCCCTTGCGGCGGGCGAGGACCCCCATCAGCGACTCGACCTCGGCGACCAGCCTCGTCAACTCGATCGGCCGACGCTCGACCTCGAGCCGGCCGGCCTCGATCCGGGAGAGGTCCAGGATGTCGTTGACCAGCGTCAGCAGGTGCTCGCCGTTCTCCCGGATCGTCCGCAAGGCGTCCAGCCGAGCCGGGTCGTCGCCGGGGCGGGCGTCTCGGATCAGCTCGTCGGAGTAGCCGAGGATGGCGGTCATCGGCGTCCGGATCTCGTGGCTCATGTTGGCCAGGAACGCGCTCTTGGCCCGGTTGGCCGCGTCGGCCTCGGAGGTCAGTTCGGCCAGCCGGTGATTGGCGGCCTCCAGTGCCCGGGCGTGCTCCTGGAGCTGAGCCTGGGCCTTGGTCCGCTCGGCCACCTCCCGGGTGAGCTGCTCATTGAGCCGCATGACTCCCGGCAGCTCCAGCGCCCGGGGCACGATCGGGATCAGGGCCGCCACCGTCAGCCACGAGGCCGTTGCCGTGACCACCTTCATCAGCCCCAGAAACCGGTAGGCCGGCCAGGTGAAGATCGCCGCGTCAACCAGGTGGGTCATCCCGCAGGAGAGGATGAACACGCCGAACAAGTAGAACAGGCCGTGGAACGGCACGTCGCGCCGCCGGTTCACGAAGAACAGCAGCACGCACGGGATGGCCAGATACGCGCCAAAGATCGCCACGTCGGCGGCGATGTGCAACCAGCCCAGCCCTGCCGTCCAGCCGGTGCCGCAATGCCAGCGCGCGGGGAAGCCGGTCGTGTCGAACAGGAGGCCGAAGAAGTCGAGCATCGCGTGGGACCGCAGGTCGGCGGAGAAGGGGAGGGGATGCCTCGCGGCCGGCGCGGTGCGCGATCGCCGAGCGGAGAGGGACCTCGCTCCCCGCGCGGTCTCCACTCACCCGTGCCGATCCGTCGGGAAACGGACAGGCACGCCGGTCAATCACGAGCCTCCGTCCAGAGCAGTGTACGTCTCGGTGGCGGAACCGAACAAGGGGGCCGGACCGATTCCGCCGCGTCCTCATCCCCCGCCGGGCGCCTCGGCCGACCAGAACTGGTCCAGGTGACGCCGCGAAAGCTCGTGCATTGCCGCCATCGCCGCCCGGATCGCCTCCAGGCTGCTGCCGACGTACCGTTCGACCACCGCCGAGGCCACCTCGAAGGCCACCACCGCCTCGACGATCACGCTCGCCGCCGGCACGGCACAGACGTCCGACCGCTCGTAGCTGGCCGGCGCCTCCCCCTTGGTGGCCATGTTCACCGAGGGCCCCCGGGCCGCCAGGGTGCTGATCGGCTTCTTGGCCGCCCGGACGACGATCGGCTCTCCGTTACTGGTTCCCCCCTCGATTCCCCCGGCGTTGTTCGTCGGCCTCCGGAAGCCGAAGCGGCGGTCGCCCGGGTCGTGGTCGGCCTCGTACCGGATCGGATCCATGACCCCCGACCCCGGCCTCCGGGCCGCCTCGAACCCGAGGCCGATCTCCACGCCCTTGATCGCTTGCACGCTCATCACCGCCAGGGCGAGCCGGGCGTCGAGCTTCCGGTCCCACTGCGCGTGGCTCCCCAGACCGATCGGGCACCCCGTGACGACCGCCTCGACCACCCCGCCGAGCGTGTCCCCCGCCTCCCGGGCCGCGTCGATCGCCGAGACGATCTGAGGGTCGACCTCGGGATTGCAGGAATAGACGGGGCTGGCGTCGCGGATGCCCGGATCCAGGGCCACCGGGGGCGCCTCGATCCCCCCCAGCTCCCTCACAAAGCCGAAGACCTCGATCCCCAGCTCCCTGAGCAACAGCCTGGCCAGGCCGCCGACGGCCACCCGCATGGCCGTCTCCCGGGCGCTGGCCCGCTCGAGCACCTGGCGGATGCCGGTCTGATACGCGATCGAGCCGGCCAGGTCGATGTGCCCCCCCCGAGGAGCGGCCGGTTCTCGAAGACGTTCGAGCTTGGCGTCGTTGTTCACCAGGCGCAGCGTGATGGGCCCGCCGGTGGTGACGCCGTGGTAGGTTCCCGAGTCGACGATGACCCGATCCGTCTCCAGCGTCTGCCGCTTGCCCCGGCCGTACCCCCCTTGTCGCCGCTTGAGTTCGGCGTTGATGACCTCGACGTCGAGCGTGACGCCCGAGGGGAAGCCTTCGACGATGGCCGTCAGGGCCGGGCCGTGCGACTCGCCGGCCGTCAGGTAGCGGAGCATGGGGGCGTCGTCTCGCGGTTCGGTCGATCAGTCGGGGGCGGTCCGGCTCGTCCGGCGGCGCCACAACCCCCGCATTATACCGTCCGCCCGCGACGACCGGAGGCGGCCCCATCCGGGCCGGACCTCAACCCGCTCCCGGGCCTTGCCGGACCGGTGCCGCCGAGCGGTCATTTCCAGGGGAACGGCCGATCGGTCAGCTGCTCGAACGCCTGGATGTACTTCGCTCGAGTCCGGGCGACGATCTCCTCGGGCAGGGGAGGGGGGGGGCTCTGCTTGTCCCAGTCGGTCGAGTCGAGCCAGTCCCGGACGAACTGCTTGTCAAACGACGGCGGCACGATTCCGGGCTTGTACGCCTCGACCGGCCAGTATCGGGAGCTATCGGGGGTGAGGACCTCGTCGACCAGCAGGAGCGTACCGGACTCCGGGTCTCGGCCGAACTCGAACTTGGTGTCGGCGAGGATCAGCCCCTTCGAGCGAGCGTGGTCGGCGGCCTCTCGGTAGAGGCGGACGCTCAGGTCCCGGAGGGTCGCGGCCAGGTCGGCGCCCACGGCCCCGGCCATCTCCTCGAAGGAGACGTTCTCATCGTGCCCCTGCTCGGCCTTGGTGGCGGGGGTGAACAGGGGGGGATCGAGCCTGGCCCCCTCGACCAGGCTGGTCGGCAGCCGCTCGCCGACGACGGTGCCCCGGGTGCGGTACTCCCGCCAGGCGCTGCCGAACAGGTAGCCCCGGACGACGCACTCGAACGGCACCACCTCGGCCTTGCGGACGACCATGATCCGCCCCTCGAGCCGCTCCCGGTCCTCGGCCGAGAGGTCGAGCCCGGCGGCGTCGAGGTCCGTCGCGAGAAGGTGATGGGGCACGTCGAGCCGATCGAACCAGAAGGCGGAGAGCCCGGTGAGCACGCGGCCCTTGTCGGGAATGCCGGTGGGCAGGACCCAGTCGAAGGCGCTGATGCGATCGGTGGCGACGATCAGCAGCCGATCCCCCAGGTCATACACGTCTCGGACCTTGCCCGATCGCTTCGCCGGGCCCGTCAGGTTCGTCTCCAGCACTGCCGGCACCGCGACACGCTCCTCGAATCGAATCGGCCGATCAATCGGGGTGTTCGGGTCACAACGTCCTGGTCGTCGCCGACCACTGTATCGAACCGGCGCTGGGGCGGACAACCTCGATCGCGGCCCTCGGCCGTCGGCCCAGCCACCGCCTCCCCGAGGATCACGCACACCAGGAGCACGACCGACCATTACGACCGAGTCGAGGGCTTCAGCATCAAGAGATCCCGAATCTCGCCGGGCGTCTTCGCCACAGCCGATCTCCATTGGCCGAACCCACCATGCGCATTCACCGCTTGGACCCACTCATTCAGATAATATCGTTTGACACGATCCTGTTCGGTCTCCTGACCCTTGGTTTCCAACACCAGACAATCACCGTTCTTCAGCCGCACGATGAAATCGGGCCGGTACTTCCGCACCACGCCGCGGTCGACGTACAGCACCTCGAAGCCCAGGTGATCGTTCTTGACCCACGCCGCCACCGCATCGGACTCATCCAGCGCGAAGGCATCCGACGCCTCCCAGGCGCTGTCGTAAACGCAGACGTTGATGTGCGACTTCTTTGTGCGCTCGCAGGGTTTGCCGGTGTACCAGGTGCGCATGTCGCCGGTGGCACGGATGGGATGGTCGCGGTCGAAGACCGGCGTCAGACGCTCGGTGTTCTCCTGCCGCACCGCCTCCCACACGTGCCGCACCACACGCGACATGTTGAGCGTGATGATCAGCCGACGGCGCAGCTCGTCCTGACCGAACAGCGGCGGCGAGATGGTGATCGTGTCGGAGCGGATGAACCGCTCGACGATCCGCACCAGTTGCGCCAGCAGCACCTCGCGGCTGCCCTGCCAGGTCTGCTTCATCTGGTCGAACACGTCGCGAGCCGTCTCGAAGATGATCCGTTGGGTACGGAACTCCCGCGCCAGCCGCTCCAGTTCGATGCGGTTGATCTTGGTGACGTCCGGCTTGCCTTCCAGGATCGGAGCCAGCTCGGCCACCCGAGCGGTCTGCGCGGCGTCCAGCTCCAGCGGGCTCGCCTTCGACCAGTCGAGCATCAGCGCCGGCAGAAAAACGCGGTCGATGCGCACGACGTTCGGCCAGCGGATCTCGAACTCGGCCTTGGCCGGGTCCGGTTCGACGGCGGTTTTCGGTTTCGGCGGGGGCGGTGGGCCATCCTCGCCGCCTTCGTGAGGCAGAAAGGTGAAGGGCACGCCGAAGATGTTCACGTACTCCGCCTCGAACCGGCCCGTCTTCGGGTCCACCTCATAGGAGGTTCGGCGCAGGCCCCGCCCCACGACCTGCTCGCACAGAAGCTGCGACGAGAAGGCGCGCAGGCCCATGATGTGGGTCACCGTCTTGGCGTCCCAGCCCTCCGAGAGCATGCCGACCGAGATGACCTTCTGGATCGTCTCGCCCGGCTGGCCGGTCTTGCCCACCGTGTCCACGGTTTGACGCAGCAGCTCGGCCTGCTCGGCCTTGGTCAGTTTGCGCTCCACCGGCCCGCCCACCTCCTCGTCGTCGCCGCTCTCGTCGACGACTTCCAGCGGCTCGGCGGCGTCCTCCTTGGCCTCGGCCTGCTCCAGCACCTTCGAGTCGATGTGCAGCACGCGATCTGGGTCGCACAGCTCGTCGATGTGGATGCGCTTCGAGTCGAAGGCGTGCTTCACGCGCGCCGCCGTCTCGGTGCGGTTGGCGACCGTGATCATCACCGGCGGAGTCGGCAGACCCGCCGCCTTCCAGGCCTTCCTCGCCTCGAGCCAGTCGTAGCCGAGCAGGTAATAGGCGTTCAGCACCAGGTCGGGCAGCGGTTCTTCCGGCTGCGCCTTGCGGTTCAGGTCGTCCTTGACCTCAGGATCGTTGTAAATGTGGTAGAGCCGCGACTTGCAGGTTTTCGCATCCGGCACCGCGTCGTCGCGCACCACCACGCGCGGGGTCTTCACCAGCCCAGACTCGATGGCGTCGTTCAGGCCGAAGTCGCTGACGATCCAGCCGAACAGCGCTTCCTCGCTGCTCTTCTTGCCCGAGGGGGTGAAGGGCGTGGCCGAGAAGTCGTAGCAGCCCAGGATGCCCCGCGAGCGGTGCAGCCGGTCCAGTCCGCCGATCCAAATCGTCGATTCCTCCACGTCTTCGCGCTTGTACTTGCTGGCGGCTTCTGGGCTGACGCGCCAGGCGTGGTGCGCCTCGTCGTTGATGACGAGCAGATTGTGGGCGCTGGCCATCTCGCCGAGCACCTCGCGCGTGTAGGCTTCGTCGCTCTTGGCGCCGCGCTTGTCCACGCTGCGGCGCTTTTTGATCTGTTCCTCGCTGTCCCACGCCAGCGCGTGCCAGTTGCGTACCAGAACCTTGCCCTGCCGCAGTTGATCCAGCAGCGCTGAGGGCACGATGTGGAACGCCTCGTAATCGTTGCCGGTCGCGGCCGGCTCCAGCACCGACAGGCGGCTCTTGACCGTCAGTCCGGGGGCCACGACGAGCACGTTCTTCGAGAACCGAGCGTCCCTCGGGTTCGCCACCTTGTTGAGGATGTGCCAGGCGATCACCATCGCCATGACGATCGTCTTGCCCGAGCCGGTGGCCATCTTGCAGCACTGGCGAGCGAACGCGCCGCCATCGCCCGGGATCGCGATGCCCACCCGCTCGGCGGCGGGCGCTTCCATCAGCCAGATGAGCGTCTCCACCGCTTCCAACTGGCAGAAGAAGAACCGGCGCGTGTCGAACTCCTCCGGGTCGCGCCAGTGATCGAGCAGCCGCTTGGTGATGCTGGTGACGCCGGGGTAGCCCGCCTCGCGCCAGGCCTTCACACGCGGGCGGATCTGATTGACGATCGGAATCTCGACGAAGATGCCCGGATCGTCGAAGGCGCGCGACTCGCCCGAGGCCACCACGTAACCCGCCGGGCGGCGGCCTTCCACCAAATCAAAGGTGCGCGTCTCGCGGTCGTAGCGCCAGTGCCGCAGCGGCTCGTCGAATGGCGAATTGATGATGAGCCGATCGATGGTGGTCTTCGCCATCACTCCAGCTCCATCACCTTCAGGCTTTCGATCCCGCGGTCGTCCACGATCTTGACCGCGATGCGATTGTGCTCGCCCGCCTCGAAGGGCAGCGACACCGTGCCGCGATAGGCTTCGATCCGTTCCTCGTCGATCTCGGCCTTGAGGTTCTTCGCCAGCCGCGCCCAGCCGCCTTCCTTCGCGCCCGCCATCGGGAAGAAGACCTGCCGCGGATAAAGGCTTCGGCCGTCGTAGTCGGTATCGAGCAGCCAGACGGCGATCTTGTCCGAGCCGCCCGATTCGATGCCGCCGGTCTTGGTGTTGTAATAGTCGAAGCCGTGCACCGAGACGACGTAGTTCCCCTCCTTCTCTTTGCGCACCTCGACATCCGGCTGGCCGATGAGCCAGAACGATTCGTTGCTGGCGCGCTTTTTCTTGAGGTCGTCGGTCAGAAGGTCGGCGTTCATCTGCACCTTGAGGAACTGCATGCCGGCCAGCTCGGGCTTCATCGCGTCGATGTCTTTGGCCGCCTCGGGATCGAACTGAAAGGCGGCGAAGACCAGCAGGTTCGGTTTCGGCACGAGCTGCTGTGCGTCCTCCCAGGCACGCTGCACCTGGCGTTGTTCCAACGGCGCGTGCTCGGGGCCGAAGGAAACGACGACGCGCATCGGGCTGGAGGCCGGGCCGGTCTCGCGCACCGAATCGGCCCCCTCGTCGCTGGGGCGGGTTTCGCCGTCGGCGTGCAGCCATCGGCAGCCGGGCAACGGCTCGAGACGAGCGAAGCGGATGTGCTGGCCGCTCTTTCCGCGGATGCCGGCGCGCAGCAGTTCGTCGCGCCATTCGGCCTGGCGCAGCGTCTCGCCGGAGCGGGCGATGGAGGCATCCGCCGGTTGCGGTTTGTCTTCGAGCATCTCATCCAGTGATTTGACCGCCGGCGCGGGGACGGCCTCCACCGTGAACGGCCCGGTCACGCGCACCTTCTTGCGGTCCACGAAGGGCTGATCGTAGAGCGTCTCCTGCGGCGCGTGGCGGGCGATGGCGGCGTCGATCTGCTCGCGCGTCATCCCCTCCTTGATGTCCGGGTTGTTGGCGATGGATTTCAGCGTCACATGCGGCACGGTCTTGTACTTGAAGCCGCTGCCGACGCCCTCCTCGGGATGCGCCAGCTCGTAGTAGTCGAAGACCGCTGTCATCAGGCGTTGCTTCGCCAGCGTGAGCGCCACGCGGGAGGTATCGCAGGTGATCCAGCGGCGGCCCCATTGCTCGGCAACGTAGGCAGTCGTCCCGCTGCCGCAGGTCGGGTCGAAGACGAGGTCGCCGGGGGTCGGTGGTCATGAGCATGCAACGCTCGATGACCTTCGCGCTGGTTTGCACAACAAACACTTTCTCCGACTCGCCTTTGGTATCCGTCCAGAGATTCGATAGCTTCATCACCGGATAATCGTCGACAAATGTGAGGTATCGGAGCGTCTTCCCTGAAGCAGATAGCCTGTCGGCTCTCTTGAGCGCCTCGATGCCAACTCGGTTTGTCTTCCAGCTCTTGCCAGATGTCGGGTCAAACTTCCGACCGTTGTACTCGATCGGGAAAATGCAGGTTGGGGTGTACCCGCTTGAGACAAGATTGTCTGTGCCGAACACACGCGCACCCTTCGGCAGCAGTTTCGGCTCTGCACGTTCCTCCGGCGTCATTGCTCGCCGAGTTCCGTCAGGAAGCTGAACCGAGGTAAACACCGTGCCTTCTCCGACTGCACGCTCGGCAAAGACATAGCGATACTTGATTGCGTCTTTATTCTTGGCATACCACAATAGGTAATCGGAAACGCCGGCTAACCCGGCCGATGTAAGTGGAACGGAAGTGCGGAAGGCAATCTGCGCGCAGAAGTTGTTGGCCCCGAGAACCTCATCCATAAGGTTGCGGACAAGATGCACATTCTCATCGCCGATCTGCACGAACACGCTGCCGCTCTCGGTCAGGAGTTCCCGCGCCAGCAGCAGCCGGTCGCGCAGGTAGGTGAGGTAGGAGTGAATGCCCAGTTCCCAGGTGTCGCGGAAGGCGCGGATCTGCTCCGGCTCGGCGGTCAGGTCCTCGTCCTTGCCGTCCTTCACGTCGCGCTTGTTGACGAAGGGCTGGAAGTTGGAGCCGTAGCGGATGCCGTAGGGCGGGTCGATGTAGATCATCTGCACCTTGCCCGCCATGCCCTCTTTTTCCAGCAGCGAGTTCATCACCAGCAGGGAATCGCCCGCGACGAGCCGGTTCGACCAGCCGTGCTGGTGCTGGTAGAACTCGATGGCCTCGCGCAGGGGTTCCTGGCGTTCTTGCTCGAACAGCGTCAACTGTCGCGCTTCGCCGATGCCGTTGTTCCTCTTCTTCACCGCCTCGATGATGGTGCGCGGGGCGATGCGTTCGTGGACGTGGAGCGAGACGGTCGGCACCTCGAAGGAGGTGTGCTCGGCCTTGCCCGCCCAAACCAGTTGCGGATCGAGGTGCGGGTCGTAGGCGTAGGTCCGGTTCTTCCGCCCGGCGTCGGGGTCGGTCTCCGGCGTCACCAGGCCCACGGGGGGGTTGTTGACGCGCTGCTTGTCCCGATGCTCATAGGATTCAATCGGGCGGTTCGAGGTCGATGCCGTCTTTTTCGTTCGAGCCATCAGGTTCGTCCTGTCGGCGTCCTCGCGGCCTCCCCTGGGAGGCGAACAGGTTCTCGGCCGCTGAGCGGGTGTTCGGGAACACGCCCGCTCGTCCGCATGATTCCGGACACTCGTGAAATTGTCTCGACCCCCGACCCAGGACGGAAGGGGTTGGCGGGTTCTTGGATTCATCAGCGCCTCGCCAGGGCGCCCACGGCTCCGCTCCGGCTCTTGGAGCACGATTGCGAGGCGAACCAGCGGTATCCGTCCGGTGAAGACCATCCTTGACGCCCGCGCGGCCCGAGCGCAGGGCGGCCCTGGCCGTCAGCCGGCGGCCAGGATGCGGCGGACCGACGTCCGGCCGATCCCCAGTCGCCGCGCGATCT
>NZ_RYZH01000093.1 GCF_003977685.1 Tautonia sociabilis
GATGGTGAAGCCGGTCTCGGATCGGGCGACGATGGTGGCGGCCATGGCGGTGGCTCCCGGAGTGTGAGGGGAGCCCCAGCATAGGCGGACGAACCGGCCCGATCTACATCATTCGTCGGTCACACCCACGACCTCGGATCATAACTACGATTTCGGCTCCCTCTACCTTGAGGCCGATGGCACCTGGCGGCTGATCGCCCTCACCGACCCCGGCCCCCAGCCCTTCGGCACCGGGGGGGAGGTGGTGATGTGGACCAGCCGGGACGAGGGCGCCTCCTGGGATCGCTTCAAGACGCTCACCAGCGACAGCGAGTATAACCACACCTACGTTCGCCGCCCCCTGGCCGCCCACCCCGGCTTTTACGCCCTCTGGGCCGACGGGCACGCCTTCGAGCCCTCCCCCTCCCGCCTCTACTTCACCGATCGGGACGGCTCGCACGTCTGGCGGCTTCCCGAGCGGATCGAGGGGGAGCGGGCGAAACCGGAGCTCGTCCCCTGACGGGGGACGGGTTCGAGGGGCTCCGGCTCACTCGTCGTTGCTCAGCAGGTGGCGGCTGGACTGGAAGTAGCGCCGCTGGCGGACCTGGGTGGAGGGGGTGTCGGCGGCGAACTGGCCGCGCAGGTCGGCGAGGTTGGCCCGGCAGAAGGGGCACTCGACCACCTCGAGGTGGAAGATGATGTAGTCGATGTGCTCGGGGTCGAGCGCCTCGATCAGGAAGCTGCCCAGCTCCTCGCGATCGGGGCAGGAGAGCCGGGCACGCCGCCAGATGGCGCCGAGGGTGTGGATGGTCGACTCGGGGCGGTCCTGGCGGACGTCCTCCAGGCGCTGTCGCAGCGAGGCGGAGCCGCGCAGGCCGCGCTCGACGCGGGCCATCTCCTCGGCCGGCAGCGACTCGGCGAGGTAGGCGCGGAGGGTCTCGTCGTCGATGGCGGGGGGGGCGGGGTCGGCCATGATGGGTGCGGTCCCGATCGGTCGGGGGCGGTCGGTCGGAGGGGGCGGTCGGACCACTCGGTCACTCAGTCGCTCAGTCGCTCAGTCGCTCAGTCCAGCCCGCCGAGACTCATGCCGGCGCGGCGGGCCATCTCCTTCAGGCGGCTGACGGTCTGGAACTTGTAGCTGGCGACGGCCTGCTCGGTCAGGCCGAGGTAGGCGGCGACATCCTTGTTGGCCCAGCCCTTGACGATCAGCAGCTCCAGGCAGCGGAGACGGGGGAAGTCCCCCTTGTCTCGCCAGTCCCGGATGATCTGGCCGAGGGCCTCGGTGAGCAGCCGCTCCTCGGCCTCTCGGCGCTCGGAGCTTCGGGCGATGCTGCTGGCGGCCCGGGCGGGGCCGGCCACCTCCTCCAGCGGTCGGCCGTGGTCGTCGGAACCGAACTGGTCGATCGGCCTCCGGCCGGCTCGGCGGAGCTGGTCGGTCAGCTTGTGCGCGGCGATGGAAAAGAGGTACGCTTCCAGGTCCCGGCGTTCATCATAGTTCGGCAGGCTGGTCAGGAAGCCGATGAAGGTTTCCTGCACCACGTCCTCGCTGGTGGCCCGATCGTGCAGCCGGCTGTCGACGAAGGCCAGAAGTCGGCCCTCGTAGCGCTCGATGAGCACCTGCCAGGCGCGGGCGTCGCCGTCTCGGACCTGGGAGATCAGCAGGATGTCGGCGTCGGAAGCGGCCATCGGACCTCGGGCGGCTCGGCCCCGGGGACGGGATCGGATGGATCGCGTCGCGGCGCATCGGGTTGGTTCGATCGCGACGCGATCCCCATGATACGGCCGCCCGGGGCACCCTGGCTAACGAATTCCGTCGGTCGGGGGGGGAATTCCGTCCACCGGACCCCTCCCGGGTCACGAGTGTTCCCCCACCCGGCGCGATCGGTCCCGCGTCCGCATGGCCGCGATGCCGACGAGAACGAAGGCCGCTCCGGCGACGAGGAGGCCCCAGGGGCTCGCGCCGAAGGCCGGCCGAGCGACGATCGCGGCCCCGGTCCATTCGGGCGATCGCGCGAGCCGGTCGAGTTCCAGGACCTCGCTGGTGGACGGCGGGTCGAGGAGTTGGACGAGGCGGCCCGATTGGCCGACGGGCCGGATCACCACGAAGTGACCGGCGCGTCCGCGCTGGAGGTGGAGGATCGCCGGCCCGGACATCGGCCAGGCTGCGGGGTCGAGCCGGACCCCCCGGAGCGAGAGGCCCATCGCGTTGGCCGTCCGGATCAATTGGGCCATCGAATGACCCGGTCCCGAGTCGGGTCCGAGCCTCCGATCAACCTCGGCGGGATCCCAGGCGAGGCCCTGAAGTCGCCCGAAGAGGGCCAGTGCCAGGGCGCCGCACGAGTGACCGGCGCCCGGCTCCGCCGATGCGTCCCGCGCCGGTCCGGTGGCCGAAGCCGGCTCCCGCGGGGTAACGCAGAGCCCCGCGATCAGGCCGAAGAGGACGAGGAGGCGGGCAACGCGGGTCGTCATGGCGCGCCCCGGAGCCTGACGGCGATGGCCAGGCTAATCAACACCACGCCGAGGGCATACATTCCGAGCTGACCCGCGTGGCGATGGATCCAGGGCTCCCGGCTCGGCGCCGAGGCCGTCAACTCCGCGGCCTGGCGATCCGCCACCTTGATCAGTTCGTCAAGCTGCTCGTCGACCGTCCGGGGGCCGACTGACTCAACCTCGGCGACCGCTTCCAGCGGAGGCTTCGGTCCCTCCGTCGGGCGGTAGTCGATCGAGAACCGAGAATCCGGGAGATCCTGGTTGATGAGCAAGGAGCCGCGCACCACCCCGAACGTCTCCTCGATGACTGGTCGATCTGAATATGTGATCAAATCGCAAAAATGATCGTATTGGCTTTTAATCGGGAGCCAGACCTTCTTCCCGTCGCGGGTCGGCACCTCCTCGAGCGTGACGTCGGAAATCCGACAGAGGAGTTGGCCGGCCACCTTGCACTCATAGCGCAGGGGATGCCCCTGTCGCTCCAGGTCGATCCAAAACGTTTTTAGCAGGGATCGATTGCGGCCCTGGAATAGCTGGATTTTCAGGCATTCTCGATCGTCCACGGGCTCCCAGCCGACACATTCGTAGCCGAACGCGGCCTCCTGCTTCAGCAAGCTCAGAAGGTACGGGGCGATGAAGAGACGCAGCGGCAAGGTGCTGCCGAAGAAATCGCCAATCCAGCCCGGTTCGGAAGCGAGGGGACCGTCGGGACCGCCACCCAGGTGGAACGATCTGCTCTGGAACTCATAGTCGCCGGGAAGGCAGGAAACCCGACGTCTCGCCTCACCGTCTTCGTCCCAGAGATAATGGTCCAGGTGAGCGAACGTCTCGTTCCGATAGGCGAACTTCCCCTGGAACGCCGTCACGTGATCGGGCCCGCGCGGCGTCGGGGACCGGTTCTCGGGAGGAACGCGATGGTAGTCGAGGTTCTGGAGTTTCCGTAATCCCCCTTCGTAGAGAAACTCGACATCGCGGAGGTCCGCCTGGGCGGCGAGCAGCAGCGCGCGGAGATCCTGCCGAGCAATCGTGTCCCGCCTCGCGTCCGCGACGGGATCCTGCCGCGCGTTCGCGACGGTCTCGCAAAGCAGGACGATGGCCAACAGACCGCCGAACATCCGGAAGGTTGACATGGCCCCTCGCTCCCGATCGAGCCGTCGCTTCCGATCGCGGCGTACCGATCGCCACGACGGCGCGAAGGCTGAGAACACCAGCAGCGTGAATCGGACCGGCTTTGATCAACCGACCGGCGCGAGTGGCCGTACGGAACAGATTCCCTCGCACCCATCCGAGACGGAAATCGGTTCATCTCCGTTGATCAAAGTCGGCCATCCCCTCAATTCTGATAAGCTCTGTCCGTCACAATTGAGCAATAATAATCGTCGACAAATTGGGCATCATCGCAGCCAGGGGAAAAGATGCCGTCTCCATCAGGGTCGACCATGGCACATCGCCCCTGCTTAAGTTGTCCACAATTTCGGGGCCAGGGCAAGATTCCTGGGTCCTGTGGCACTTTAGTGAAGGCGATCTCCCGATCACGTAATCCATTCCCTTGATGCTCGCACTCCCAGCATTTCCTCGGAGGTTCCAACTCAGTGTCCGCCTGCGTACAAGCGGCGGTGACGCCATCGGCGATCGGATCTCCGATTCTCTGGAACGCCTCGAGCGTCGTCTGGGGACACGTTCGGGCCGCCTCTGGATGGTCTTGGAGATTCTTGTCCGCGCCGAACACGCCTGCCAGATCGGAGTTGTTCAGGCTGGGTGGAATCGAGCCGATCACGGCGATCACCATGCATGCCGATCCAGCGGCCAGGAAGAGAGAAACGAGTCTTGACGAGCGGCTAGGAGACTGTCGTTCGCTCATGCGATTGATCTCCAGAATAAAGGGTGAATCCCGATCGACCTTCCCGATCGCGGTCGGGCCGTGGGGTCACTCCACGAGTTCCCGCCCGTTACGGGTTCCCAGGCTGCGCCAGACGTGGCGATCGATTGCTTCGGAGACGAAGCGGACCGAGCCGTCCCCCATGGCGACGTTGACCCCGCCGGGGTGGCCGGAGCGGGCCGTGAGCTGGCCCATTCCGCCGATCAGGTTCGACATGAGGCAGTCGGGGATGCGGCCGTTCGGCTCCTGGGCGTGGTTGTAGAGCGTGCGCTCCAACCCCGACCAGAACCACCACCGCCCGCCGAACACGAAGTTCACCGAGAGGGGCCGGGCGGCGACGCGACACCCGGTGAGCAATTGATCCGCGGTGGAGACCATCAGGGGCAGGGCGAAGGTGTTTCGTGCCGGCTCCGGATCGGCGGGGATGCCGGTCCCTCTCAGGCGCTCGCTGAACGCGGCGGTGTGCGATAATCCGTCCGGCACGCCGGCGAAGGTCACCCGGTCGATTACGGGGAACAATCCGTTCCCGCTGTCGGGAGACTCAGGGGCGTAATGGTTGGGCCCGACTCCGGTACTTCCCCGGTAACTGCATCCGGCCTCCTCGAACGGCCCGCCATCGGACGGGCAGAGGAACGAGGCGATCCCGGTGCGGAAGGCGGTTCGGTTCATCTCGAGGGTGGAGCGTTCGTGAGCCAGGGGTTCGCTTCGGCCCCCGGGAAGCTCGAACGGCGTCGTGCCCGAGTCGAAGTTGATCGCGTCGTAGAGCGTCCGCTGCTCGAGGTGCGGCAACATCCGGGCGTGGATCGAGTACATCCCCATCCAAGACCGTCCGCTCCCCGGCTCCTCGCCGTTTGTGATCGGGATCGGCAACATCCCGTGGACGTCGTGGTAGGCGTGCATCGCCAGGGACAGTTGCCTCAGGTGGTTGCCGCATTGGGAACGCCGTGCGGCCTCGCGGGCTCCCTGAACGGCCGGCAGGAGGAGGCCGATGAGGATGGAGATGATCGCCAGGACGACGAGGAGTTCGATGAGGGTGACCCCACGGCTCCCTCCCCCGACGGCATGGGCGCCTCGACGCGATCTCATCAACCCGACTCCCTAGGGCAACACGAGAACGGGAATCCTCAGTTCCGGAACGATGCGGTGATCCGTTGCGATCCGGACGGCGTTCGACCGTTCGCTCGCCCGGGTACCGTCGAGGCGCAGCGTCAACCGACACGTCGCCTGGCCCTCGATCACGAGGGGCTCATCCACGCGGTGGTCAACGATGATCGAGCCTTCGACGTCGTGGATCGAGAAAGGAAGATCTTGCGAACGGAGGTCGATGTGACGCTCGACCACACCGTCCGACGCGTTGATCACCAGGGCGTTTGGCATCGCCCGAAGGGGCGGATGGACCTCCCAACTGAGCGAACGGCTCGCGACCGGCCCATCGGCCCCGTCGAATCGCAACGTAGTGGCGAGACGTCCCATGTCTTCCGGGGCTGGAATCTCTATCGCGAGATCGCGCTGCCACTCGATCAGGTGATCCGGGCCGATCCGCTCTCGGGCGGGGCTGATAAAGGCCACCTGGAATGGCGGAGGGATCGAAACCGAAGTCGGAGCAGCCTCCAGAACATCCGCGACCCTCCGATGGATAGCCCGATAGACCATCTTCATCGGCCGTCCCACGACCAGATCATTCTTCCGGTCGAGGGGTTCAAGGTCGAACCCCTCGACCAAATCCGCCAGCGCGACACAGAGAATCGTCGGCATCGCGGGGCTGTCCGTGCCGATGGCGAACATGACCTGTTGCGGGCCGGTTCGGCCCGCCGTACGGATGAAGACGGGGATGGAGAGCCAGTCTCCACCCGGGACGATGTCGGGCAACGGCTCAATGCCCGAACAACAGGGGCTGGATGCGGTCGCCTCAAGAATCCGGAACGATTGATCCGAGGGATTCTTGATCCGGAAGACGTGCCTGAGCGGAGAGCCGTCGCTGATCGTGGTCCCGAAGTTGTGGACGATCCGAATCGGAGTTCTCGGAAGGGACGATCGAGGAGGAGGCGGCGACGGTGTGGACGGGAGCGCGACGACGATCAGGCCGGAGATCAACACTCCGACCAGTCCGGTCACTCCGATCCAGCCGATCAACCGGGATCGAGGCCGACGGACGCTTCCGGTTTGGATGGCACGAGGAACCCGTTCCCCCCCCCGATGTTCCATAGGAATACGCTCCGAGGAATTCATCTCAGGGTCAGACCATCTCAGGTTATCTGGTCGTACCAATACAGGTACGTCTTCGTCAAGAAAAAAATCGGGGATGCGTGCAAGGCGGCGTTGAAGGGACCGGGGCGATGAGGTCGGGACCTTGCTGGCCGACAGGGAGACGTTGCGTTCGCCGTCGGACACGGTTCCGGAGTCCGCCGTGTCCGCGATCGGGAGGCGAGCGTCTCCCAGGCGGGCATCCGCCTCCGCCGGGCCGAACCCGGGGGGAGGGATGGGTGTCGGTCGGCCGCGGGGGGACTGGCTCCGGATCGGGTCGCGTCGGGCGGCCTTGCGGGGTTGGGAAGGGCCCTCGTAGACTGGTGGGCGACGCGGCCGAGGCACCGGAGCGGAGCCCGCCGACGCGCCCCGAACCGCTCGCAACCGAAACGCTCCTTCCGAGGGGATCGATGTCCGAGTCCAACCGCCCGGCCGACCACCGACGCCACCGCCACGTGCTGAGCGCCCTGGTGCAGAACACCCCGGGGGTGCTGGCGCACATCTCCGGCATGCTTGCCTCCCGCGGGTTCAACATCGACAGCCTGGCCGTCGGCGAGACGGAGGACGCGCACCTGTCCCGCGTCACCTTCGTTGTCATCGGCGACGATCGCCAGTTGGAGCAGGTGCGCAAGCAGTTGGAGAAGATCGTCACGGTCGTCCGGGTGATCGACATCTCCCGAGAGGCGTTCGTCGAGCGCGACCTGATGCTGATCAAGGTCGACGCTCCCCCCGCTCGCCGCGCCGAGATCCGAGGGCTCGTTCAGGACTTCCGGGGCCGGATCGTCGACGTCGGCCCCGAGCAGCTGATCATCGAGGTCAGCGGCCAGGAGTCGAAGGTCGAGGCCTTCATCGAGCTGATGCGCCCCTACGGCATCCGAGAGCTGGCCCGCACCGGCCGGATCGCCCTGGTCCGCTCGAGCCGTCCCATCCGCACCGGTCCCGGCGAGGTCGACGGCCCGGCGCCGGAGGTCGAGGAGGTCGTCGGCCACTCGCAGCTCTGAGCAAGGAGCGGGGCAGGCGATCTCCCGCGGCGCGGTTTCGGATCGCCCCTGCCCGGCGAAGACGGCTGGCGCGACGGCGGTCGCTCACGACTCGTCGGGCCGGGAGGCATCCTGGCGGGCTCGGCGGTCGAAGTCGACGTAGATCCGGGCGCCGGGGGACTGGGCCATCGCCCGGAGGGACTCCAGCTCCCGGAGCCGAAGCAGGCTGGGGTGCTTCTCTAGGGCGTTGGCCATTTGCTCCCGGAGCTGGAGGGTCTGGGCCTCCGCCTCGGCTTCGAGGCGGAGGGCATCGGCCCTGGCCTGGGCGGCGAGGCGCTCGGCCTCGGCCTGGGATTCGGCCAGCCGCCGGGCGGTCTCGACCTTCGTCTCGGCCTCGATTCGCTGCAGCTCGGCCCGGGTGCGGGCCTCGACCAGCTGGGCCTGGCTGGTGCGATCGGCGGCCAGGACCTTGTTCATGATCTCCTGGAGGTTTCCCGGGAAGACCAGATCCTTGACGTCGGCCCGGTTGATGGCGACGCCGTAGGAGCCGGCGGTCTTGTAGACGTCGCGCTGGATGTCCTCGCTGAGCCGGTTGCGGTCGGTGAGGATCTCGTCGAGGGTCATCGAGGCCAGCGACCGCCGGGCGGCGAGCTGGACGTCGGTGTAGAGCCGGTCCTCGTAGCTGGCCACGGCGTGCACGGCGGCCTGGGGGTCGACCACGCGGTACTGCACGGCGATGCTGATGCGGATGGCCACCTTGTCGGCGGTCAGGATCTCCTGCCCCTTGATGGTCAGGTCCCGCTCCCGGAGGTCGACGAGCACGACTTCGACCAGCGGTGTGCGGTAGACGCCCAGGTCGATCCGGCGGGGGATGACATGCCGGCCCGCCTCCAGGACCCGGACCAGGACGCCGTCCTGGTACATCAGGCCCCGGTGGGTGTCCTTGATGATGATCTCCCGGGATCGCATGACGGGGCCCGTTTCCTTCGTGAGAGCGGTGTTCTTTTGGCGGCCCCGGAGCACAGGCCGAGGTGTGGGACGACTCGGGGGAGAGTTTCCCCTGGAGGACCAGAAGGCGTCTGGTTGAGGCCCGCTCCCAGAGGAAGAGGGCGGCCTCCGCCTTGGTCCTTCGCCACGGGCCTGGCCGGGGCCATCGCTCATGGTACCCGACGCGGCCCGCGCCGCAAGGATTGGCGGCTCGGGCCGGTCGGGTCGGGTCGGCCGGCGGTCAGACCCCCGGCTGGCAGAAGCAGCAGGAGGAGAGGACGACGTCGGCGTCTTCCCAGATGGATTCCCACCGGGCGCGGACTCGGGCGGCTTCCTCGTCCTTGCCCTGGAGTTCGAGGGACTGCATCAGGCCGAAGAGGGCCCAGCCGTTCTCGGGGAGTTGTTCCAGGTCGTCTCGGCAGACCTGCTCGGCCTCGGCGAGGCGGCCGGACTGGATCAGGGCGGCGGCCAGGGCGTGGCGGACGGGCTGGATCCAGTCGGGGGGTTCGGAGTAGCGGAGCAGGTCCTGCAGGCGGACGGCCTCTCGAAGCTCGGCGAAGGCGTCTTCCTCGCGCCCCTCTCGGTAGAGGATCTCGCCGGTCATGAGGTGCTCGGCGACGTTGAGGAGGTCGGACGCCTGATTGTTTCCGAAGGTGGCGTCGTCGGAGACGAGCGAGCGGGCCTCCCGGAAGCGGGCCTGCTCGGCCTTCGCCTCGTCCACCCGGCCCTGGGCGGCGAAGGAGACGGCTCGGGCGTAGCGCCGGAGGGCGCGGGCCAGGGGGAAGGCGGGGTCGGGTTCGGGGGCGGCCAGGATCTCATCCCAGAGGCCGAAGCGCATGCGGACTTCCAGCGGCATGGCGAGGTAGCCGTCGGCGATCGCGGCGTGCTGCTTCGCCCACTCGACGGGGATCAGTCCCATCATTTCGTCGATGGCCGCGATGGCCGGGGCGCTGCGGCCTCTCATCATCGCGGCATAGGCGAGCATGTGATAATTGTGGGCGATGTAGAGGCCGTAGAAGCCCGGGTTGGGGCGGACGGCCAGGAAGCGGCGGTCGGCCTCGATGGCCCGGCGGTTGGCCTCCTCGGCCTTCTCCCAGTGGCCGAGCCTCACGTCGATGTGCGAGGGCATGTGCACGTTGTGCGAGAGCCCCGGCTGGAGGTCCCGGAGGCGGTCGGCGGCGGCCTCGGCCCGGCCGGGTCGGGTCGAGGGCTCGACCGCGTGGATGTAGAGGTGGTTGGCCAGCGGGTGGTCGGGAGACGACTCCAGGATGCCCTCGATCAAGGCCACGATCGCCTCGGTGCCGGGCTCGGGCGTGCCGTCCTGGGCGTAGAGGGCCCAGGGGCGGAGGTTCATGAGGGATTCGGCATGGAAGCAGCCGATGTCGGGGTCGTCGGGGTGCTGCTCGTGGAGGACTCGCATCGCCTCGGCGAAGGCGCGGTCGAGGGCGGAACGGTCCTCGGGGGGCTCGGGGACGTGCCGGGAGGCCAGGGCCTCGACGAGGGCCCGCTCCAGGTCGGTCTTGGCGGCGGATCGGGCCCGATCCAGGGCGTCGAGGGCGACTCGGGCCTGCTCGGTGGTGACGACCGGCAGGTTGATGTGCGGCCCCTGGGCGTAGGCGAGGCCCCACCACGCCATCGCGCAGGAGGGATCCAGCTCGGCGGATTCCTGGAACGCTCGGGCGGCTTCCTCGTGGTTGAAGGCGAAGAGGAGGTTGAGCCCCTGGTCGAAGTAGCGTTGCGCCAGGTCGGAATCGGTGCCGGCCGGCCGGGAGTACGAACCGATCCCCTCCAGGAGCGGCTCCCGGGGGCGGTCGCTGGCGTCGTCATCGCGGGCGAGTGCGGTTGTTGGCGGCGAGGCGATCGCCAGGGCGAAGGCGATCCGGGCGAGCAGTGCGACGGAGGACGACGGTTCGTTCGATCGTCTCATCGATCACCTCGGTTCGGGGCAACAGGGGAGGACAGGATGAGCGACGGGGCTGGGACTTCGGGGACGTCCCCCGCCGATCCGAAGGAGGGGGACGCCCGGGGCGCTCCCCTCTGGATGCTCGAACGTCGGGGGCCGCGTCCGACAGCGTAACGGTTTGAATCGGCCTCGGCAGACCGGGAGGTCGATCAGTCGGTCGATCAGCGGCACGTCCCTTTGCAGCGGCTCCATCCCCTCGACGTTGGGGGGGAGACCGGCGAAGCGGCCCCGATCGGCCCTGGGGCCGATCGGGCCGGAGTCGAGGAGGTCGGCGGCCGGGTGGTCGGATCGGCGACGCGGGGCGACCAGGTGCTCCCGGCGTTCTTCGCTGACGGGGGAGGCCGGGGTCGGGTCGCCCCCGGCCTCCCCGGGGCTCGAATGAGCAGCGATCGGTGGCATCCGGTCGGACCTCGCACGCTGGATCTTGTCGTTGGAGGCCCTGGCGGCTCGTTGGGTTCGCGTTGAGCGCCGAGTTTCGGCGAACGGGTTCCCTTCCGAGGAGCCGAGCCGACGCCTCGATCCCCGCCGGTGGGTCCGTCCCGTCTTCGAGGGATCGGATCGAGGGGGATTCCCCAGCCTCTCCGATCGGTCAGCAGCGGTCGGGCAGGGGGATGCGGTCGATCCAGCCGTCGACGCCGATCAGAACGAGGAGGTCGGCCTCGAGGCAGGGGGCCAGGGCGAGGAGGGGGCGGGGGGGGCGGGGG
>NZ_RYZH01000094.1 GCF_003977685.1 Tautonia sociabilis
CCGCCGCGCCGCGGCGGCGGATACGTCGCAGGAGGGGCAGCTGCGGCATCGGTACGAGTCGGCGGCCGACCGGGCCTGCATGGCGGCGATTCGGTTGTTCCTCAATCTGAGGGATCGCCGTCGCCGGGAGTTGCTGGCGATCGCCAGGGAGGCGGCGGAGATCGGGGAGACGCCCCGGGCCCCGGTTGGGGGAGGGTGGTGGCGGGAGGTTGACTCTGACCCCGCGCCGCCGGGGTTCGTCCGGGTCGACGCCAGGACGGCGGGCGAGAAGGGCCCGGTCGAGGAGGGGGAGGGCGGGTCGCTCCCGGGATCGGTGGCAACGGACCGGGATCCGGACAACCGGGGCCAGAGCGGGGGAGCGGCCTCGGATCGGATCGAGTCGGCGGTGATGGCCAGCCGGGAGGGGGGCCCGGAGGGGAGGGAGGAACGATCGTCCGGCTCGTCGGGAGTCGAGCGGACGAGGGGAGGAACGGAGATCGGCCCGATCGCGTCCCGCCGAGGGTTCGATCCCCGATCGTCGCGTCGGATCGCTCGGCGATCGGCCGGCGTGATGCAACGGAACGAAGCCAACGCAAGGCCGGCCTTGGCGGACGGGCCGGATCGGAACTCGAACTTGGGAACGACCTTCGGCGATTTCGCTCCGGAGCGGGCCCGGCGTGCCGAGCAGCGCACCGAGCCGTCCCGGTGGGCGTCGCCGGGGGTCAGCTCTGGTCCAGCAGGGCCGAGGGGAACGGCCCCGGAACGGGCCGGGGCCGGTAGCTGAAGAAGCCGTTGGAGGCGATCCCCGCCTGGAAGTCGCCGCCGGGGACTCCGTTGCCCGAGGGCAGGGTCCGGGAGAACTCCCCGTCCAGCGGGCGTCCGGCCAGGTCGCGCACCCCTCCCGATCGGATCAGGACCCGGTAGTTCCCTCGGGGCAGGGGGGCGCCGAAGTCGTACACCACGCCGATCACCGGCATCGAGGTCGGAGGTCCCGCATCGACCGGCCGATAGGCGTTCGGCAAGACCGTCGGCTGGCCGATGAGCGTCTGCTCCCTGGGCAGCACCCCGGGCGACTGCCGGCGCACCAGCAGCACGTTGCCGGGGAGCGAGGCCGGGTCCAGCCCTCCCCCCTCGGCCCCTCGGAACTGGATGATCAGGCGGCCGGCTCGGGCGTTGAGCACCACGTTGTCCACCCGGAGCGTGGGGGCCAGCGGCGGCTCGAACCGGCCGATCCGGAGGATCCGACGGGCTTCCGCCACGTTGGCCGCCATCTCGAAGAGTGACTGAGCCGTGACCCCCGCCGTCAGCAACGACCTCCCCTCGAGCCCTTCCACGGGCCCGGCCCGCCAGGCCCTCCGGGGCGATCGGGTTCCGGGGCCCCGCCCGGCTCCCGGGCGTCGGATCGCTCGCCAGTATCCCCGCAGCATGGCCGACTCCTCCTCGACGGGCCTTCCGATCGCGACCGCCCTCGATCCGACGCCGAGCCTCCCCAGGGCCCGCCCCCCGGGTGGGTCTGCTCGACTCCCCGGGGGCCACCGGCGGCCTCCCCGGCGGTCGGCTCCCCGTCTCGACCGGAAGGCCGTCCCTCCGGTCGAACCGATCGGGCCCGGCACGGGCCTTGCGGCCGAGGCGGAACATCTGCAAGATCCCATCGCCCGGGGATCGGCCCCGATGCAGGGAATCGGGGCCTCGGCCCCCGCCCCCGGCCGCAGATCCGGCGCGTCCGCTCTTCGCCCCCGGCCTCGACTTGAGTTATGGTGGGAAGAACCGTTCGATTCCGGCCCCGCCGATCGACCCAGAGAACCCCCGGGAGAAACCCTCATGGCGACCGCCGCCGCCTCCGTTCCCCTGACGAAGCTCCAGGCCCAGAAGCAAAGCGTGTGGATGGACTTCATGAGCCGAGCGTTCGTCCGGGGCGGGGAACTCGCCCGCCTTATCGAGGACGACGGCCTGCAAGGCGCCACCTCCAACCCCACCATCTTTGAGAAGGCCATCGGCCACAGCGCCGATTACGACGACGATATCCGCCGCCTCGTCTCCGAAGGGGCCGACGTCGACGCCATCTACCAGGCCCTCGTGGTTGACGACATCAAGGCCGCGCTCGACCTGTTCCGCCCGGTTTTCGACCGCTCGTCCGGCCTGGACGGTTATGTCAGCCTGGAGGTCTCTCCGCTGCTGGCCCACGATCGGGAGCGGACGGAGGTGGAGGCCAAGCAGTACTGGGCCCTGCTCGACCGCCCCAACGCCATGATCAAGATCCCCGGCACCGCCGAGGGGATCCCCGCCATTGAGGACGCGCTGGCCGCCGGCCTCAACATCAACGTCACCCTGCTCTTCAGCGTCGAGGCGTACGAGGCCGTCGCCCGAGCCTACATCCGGGCGCTGAAGCGTCGGGCCGACGCTGGCCAGCCGATCGCCGGCATCGCCTCGGTCGCCAGCTTCTTCGTCTCCCGGATGGACACCGAGGTCGACGCCCGGCTCGATGCCCTCCTCGCCGCCACCGGAGACGCCAGCCGCAAGGCCCACCTCGAGTCGCTCAAGGGCAAGGCCGCGATCGCCAACGCCAAGCTCGCCTACGAGTCTTTCGGCAAGATCTTCTCCGGCCCCGAGTGGGAGGCCCTCGCCGCCCAGGGGGCCCGAGTCCAGCGGCTGCTCTGGGCGTCCGTCGGCACCAAGGACCCGAAGTACCCGGATACCCTCTACATCGACGAGCTGATCGGCCCCGACACCGTCAGCACCATGCCTCCAGACACCTACAATGCCTTCCGGGACCACGGCCGGATCGTCGAGGCTCCCACCCTCACCGCCGACCTGCCCGGCGCCCATCGCGTTTTGCAGCAGCTCCAGGAGGCGGGGATCGACCTGAAGGACGTGACGGACCACCTGCTCCAGGACGGCGTCAAGAAGTTCGCGAAGTCCTTCGACGACCTCCTCGGCGCCGTCCGCTCCAAGCGAGCGCAGTTCGCCGGCTGAGACTGCTCCCGGTTCCCGGACGGAATTCCTGAGCGGCAACGGCCGGGCCGAGGATGATGTCGGTAGTAGCCCGAGCATCCTCGGCTCCTTGGCATCCCGGATGCGAATTCCGGCCGAGTCTCCCCGCTCGCCAAGCAACCCGCGCGGCGTTTTCGGCTCGGGCCTTCTCGCGGCGGACAAAAAAAACGGCCAGCGCCCCCTTCGGCAGAGGGGCGCTGGCCGTCTCGAGGTCAGGTCCGAGTGCGATCCGATCGGCGTCGATCAGGGACCGAGGCCGCCGTGGGTGCGGAAGGGCGTCATGTGGGAGGGCTGGTCGAGGAACCAGAACCGCTCCCATTCGTCGCCGATCTGCCTGAGGTTCTCGGAATCGACCAGCAATTCCTCGACCCGCCGGGGCGGGTAGGCCGCATACCGCGGCAGGGGGACCGGCGCACAGCCCTCGCTCGTGACGAGGACCATCGCCAGCAAGCCCAGTGCCAGCAAGGGTTTCCGCATTGAGATACCTCCCGCCTCCGTTCGGGATCGACCGGACCGGGGCGATCCTCCTGCACCCGGGCCCCGGGGGTGTGGGGGCCAGGGCCGGTCCGGTGGGGGCGATCCGAGCCCGGGGCGAGCCCCGGCCGCACCGCGGCCGATCTCGCCCCCCGCGACGCGCCCACCGCCCGATGGGCGTCCCGTCCGTCCCGACCTGTCCGGCCCGGATCCGACCCGGAGGCGAAGGCGGAACCCGCCTCAGCGCTTCGAGTCGGCCCCGGCGGGCGAATGCAGCCGGGGGGCCTCCGGACCGGGGGCGACGGACCCGTCACTGTCAAAATCGGAATCTCCGTCGTCTTTCTCCAGCGGAAGTTTCGCCGGGTCCATCCGGCGGACCAGTTCCTCCATCTCCTTGCCCGGCTTGAAGGTGACCACGTTCTTGGCCGGGACCGAGACCTTGTCGCCGGTCCTCGGGTTCCTCGCCTTGCGCGGGGCGCGCCGCTTGACCTCGAAGACGCCGAAGTTGCGCAGCTCGATCCGGCCCTCCTCGACCAGGGTCTTGATGATCTCGTCCAGGGTGCGCTGGACGATGTCCTTGGTCTTGAGCTGCGTCAGCCCGATCTCCTCGGAGATCTTCTTCACGATCTCTTTCTTCGTCACGATGGCGGTCTCCAGCGGGAGCAGCTCGGCCTGGCCCCAGGGGGACGATCGGCTCAAGGTTATTGGTCACTTGGACTAATGTCAAGCGCTTCCCGGCCGTTGGCCGAGACGAGGCGTGCCGTCGGCCGGTCGAGGGGGCGGTGGCCCCCGAGCAGACCGGCGGCGACCGCGTCGGCCAGGTGACGATGCAAGGGTGCATAGCCCCAGGGCAGGCCCCGCTCGTCCGCCAGTCGGCGGAGCTTGCCGAGGAATTCCTCGGTCAGCGGCTCGGCCCGACCGTCATAGTTCGGATCGCAGAAATAAACACGACAGCCGAGCGGCCGGGCTCCCCGGGCGGTGCAGCGGCCGGCGTCGTCCTGCCAGGGGCAAAGGTCGCCGCCGTCGGGGTCCCGGGCGGGGGGAGGGGCGTCGGCGACCAGCAGCGCCGCCTCCGCCGCCGAGAGGAACAGGGTGTGGCCGTACTCCCGGAACCGGCAGCACCGGCCGCTCACGAGGCAGACCGGGCCCGCCTCGGCGATCCGGGCGTCGAGCTCCTGATAGAGCCGAGACAGGGGATCTCGGATGGCGTCGGGGTCGATCTCCGCGATCGGATCGGGGCCGCTCATGTCGTCGTCCTCGCCGCCGCGGCCTCGATCTCCTCGACGCTGTACCACCGCCCCGATCCCGAGCCGGGGCAGGTCTGGCGGACCTGCTCCCAGTCCTGGGGCGTTTCGAGGTTCTCCTCCCAGAACGGCCAGGTGCGGCACTGGGTCGGCCTCGCCTGGTACACGGTGCAGCCCGAGGCCCGGTCCCAGAAGACGCAGTCGCCGTTGGGGCGCTCGACCAGGCTGTACCGCCGCCCCACCTGCCGGACGAACCGCCGGCCGAACTCGTCGGGGGACAGGCCCAGGTGGGCCGCCAGCCGCTCGACCTCCCCGACGTCGACCCAGACGTATCCGGGAGCCCCGGTGCAGCAGTTGCCGCATCGGGTGCAGGAGAAGCGCAGGCCGTCTCGGTACCAGGGGGCAGACTCGTCGGCGTTCATGACCGGGCCGGATCGGGGAGGATCGGAGGGGAGTCGTGGGAGGGCATGCTCGACGACCCGAGCATATCAAGCCCCCCCGCCCGACTCAAGGGAGACGGCCGCAAGTCGTCCGATCGGATCGGGTTGCGGATCGGCCGCCGACGCTGCCTCGGCCTCAGCCGTTTCCGGCCGGCAGCGATCGGATCACCCGGCAGGGGTTGCCGGCGGCCAGGACGTTCGGCGGCACGTCCCGGGTCACCACGCTGCCGGCGCCGATCGTCGTGCCGTCGCCGATCGTCACCCCGGGGCAGATGATCGCCCCGCCGCCGACCCAGACGTCGGCGCCGATCGTCACCGGCAGGGCCAGCTCCCGTCCTTCCCGCCGCTCGGCCGGGCAGAGCGGGTGCGAGGCCGCGTAGACCTGGACCGCCGGCCCGAACTTGGTGCGATCGCCGACCCGGATGCGGTTGCAATCCAGGAAGACGCAATGAAAATTCAGATAAACATCGGTTCCCAGTTCAAGGAACTCGCCGTAGTCGCAGGAGAACGGCGGCTCGATCCAGACCCCGTCTCCCAGGCGGCCGATGAGCAGCTGGAGGAGCTCCCGGCGGCGCTGCTCCTCCTCCGGGAGGGTCGCGTTGTAGGAGGCCAGCAGCACTCGGGCTCTCCCCCGGGCGGCCACCAGCTCGGGGTCGGTCGCTACGTAAGGCTCTCCGGCGAGCATCTTCTCGCGTTCGGTCCGGTTGGTTCCCAAGGCGACTCCTCCGCGAGGGGGCCAGGCTCAGCCGCCGATGGAGTGCATCAGCCGATCGGGCTTGATGAAGCCGGCGGCGTTGATCTGATGGCCTTCCCACTTGCCCGCCACGCTGTCCCGCAGGGCGGCGGCCAGCTCGTCGTCCGAGGCGCCCCCCCGGATCAGGGCGCGGACGTCCGTCTCCTCCAGGGCGAACAGGCAGTTGCGGAGCTTGCCGTCGGCCGTGAGGCGGACGCGGTTGCAACTGCCGCAAAACGGCCGGCTCACGGAGGCGATCAGGCCGACCCGGCCCCCGCCGTCGAGGTAGTCGTAGTCGACGGCCGGCGCCCTCGGATCCTGATCCGGAGCGGGGGAGAGGGGGCCGATCTCCCGGGAGAGCAGGTCCAGGATCTCGGAGGCGAGGAGGACCTTGTCGCGCTCCCAGGCGTTGCCGGCGTCGAGCGGCATGTACTCGATGAACCGAAGCTCCAGGCCGTGCTCCCGGGCGAAGCGGCCGAGCGGCACGACGTCGAGGTCCGTCTCTCCCTTGATCGCCACGGCGTTGATCTTCACGGGGGAGAAGCCAACCTCCCGGGCGGCGAGGATCCCCGCGATGACCTGCTCGAACCCGGGGCGTCGGGTGAGCCGCTCGAAGCGGCCGGGGTCCATCGTGTCGAGGCTGACGTTGATCCGCCTCAGGCCGGCGTCGAAGAGGGCCCGGGCCATCGGGGAGAGCAGCAGGCCGTTGGTCGTCAGGCCGACGTCGACGATCCCGGGGACGTGGGCCAGCTTCTCGACCAGCACGGGAAGGTCCCGGCGGACGAGCGGTTCGCCCCCGGTGAGCCGGACCTTGGTGATCCTCTGCGAGGCCGCGACCCGGACGAACCGCTCGATCTCCTCGAACGTCAGCAGCTCCTGCCTCGGGAGGAACTGGACCAGCTCGGGCATGCAGTAGGTGCATCTGATGTTGCAGCGGTCGGTGACGCTGATCCGGAGGTTGTTGTGCACCCGGCCGAAGCGGTCGATGAGGGGGGCGGTCGGCGTCGGCATGGGAGGGCGTCGCGTCGGGGGGTCGCGGTCGTCACTCGGGCAGTCCAGCCTACCCGATCCGGGGGCCGGGTCCACTCGCCAGGGTCGGCAGGCCGGGGAAGGGGAGCGGAAGCCTCCGGCCGGGGGTCATCCCTCCGGTCGGCCTCCGACGGCGTCGAGACCGGGGTGGACCCACTCCTCGGTGCCGTCGGCCCAGGTCTCCTTCTTCCAGATGGGGACGACCTCCTTGATCGTGTCCATCAGCCACTGGCAGGCCTCGAAGGCGTCCTTGCGGTGGGGGGCGGAGACGGCGACGACCACGCTGATCTCTCCCAGCTCGACCCGGCCGACGCGGTGGACGATCGCCACCTCCTGGAGCGGCCAGCGGGAGAGGGCCTGCCCCTCCAGCTCCGCGAGGGTCTTCTCGGCCATGACGGGGTAGGCCTCGTAGTCGAGGTGCCGGGTCGTTCGGCCTCCGGTCAGCTCCCGGGTCGTGCCCAGGAAGGTGCAGACGGCCCCGGCCCGGGGAGAGCGGACCCGGTCGGTGAGGCTCGCGTGGTCGATGGGCTGGTCGGTGATCTGGATCATGGGGCCTCGGCCGGTCTCGGCCGCCTTCGGGCCGGTCAACCGCCGCTGACCGGGGGGATCAACGCCACCTCGTCGTCGGGGCCGATCCGGCGGTCTTCCCCGGCGTACTCGGCGGAGACGGCCACCATCATGCCCGGCAGCAAGGGGGCCAGCGCGGGGTGCTGCCCGGCGACCGCCCGCTTCAGGTCGGCGACGGTCGCCGGGTCGGGCAGCTCCACGAGGACCTCGGGGGCCCCGGCCCGCTGCCGGGCGACGGCGAAGAGGCGGACGGTCACGGTCACGAGCGGTCCTCTGGAATCCTCGGCACGATCGGCCCGGCCGTTCCGGCGGCTCGGTCGGGACACTCCCGGCGGCTGGCCCGAACTGCCCGGACCCGGCGGCTCGGGCGCCGAACCGCGGGGAGGTGCTCCTCCCGGTCGGATCGGCGGCGGGCTTGCCGGCCCGATCACCGGGGTATTAGTCTGAACCGTTTCGGTCCCGGGTTCAATCGCGAAGCGGGAGTCGTCGACTCATGGCGGAGGGGATCGTCGGGGCGGATCGGGCCGGGGAACCGGCCCCGGGGGTGATCCGGGTCCGAGGGGCCCGGGTGCACAACCTGCGCGGGGTGGACGTGGACCTGCCCCGCGACCGGCTCGTCGTCCTGACCGGGGTGTCGGGGTCGGGGAAGAGCTCCCTGGCGTTCGACACCCTGTATGCCGAGGGCCAGCGGCGCTACATTGAAGGGCTTTCCGCCTACGCCCGGCAGTTCCTGGAGCAACTGGAGCCGCCGGACGTCGACCTGATCGAGGGGCTGCCGCCGACGGTGGCGATCGACCAGAAGTCGGGCGCCGCGAGCCCCAGGAGCACGGTGGCCACCGTCACCGAGATCCACGACTACCTCCGCCTGCTCTTCGCCCGGGCCGGCGTCCCCCACTGCCCGAGCTGCGGCGACCCGATTCGATCGCAGACGGCCGAGCAGATGGTCTCCTCGGTGCTGGGCCTGGGAGAGGGGAGGAGGGTGATCGTGCTCGCTCCGATCGTCCGGGGGCGCAAGGGGCAGCACCTCGACGCCTTCCGGGCCATCCGCCGGGCGGGCCTGATCCGGGCCCGGGTCGACGGCGAGACGATGGAGCTGGGGGACGAGCCCCCCTCGCTGGCCAGGACCAGGGTGCACGACATCGAGGCCGTGGTCGACCGGCTCGTCGTGCGCGAGGGAATCCGCCCCCGCCTGGCCGACAGCGTGGATCTGGCGCTCAAGCTGGGGGACGGGACGCTGGTGCTCGCGATCCAGCAGGACGACGGCTCCTGGACCGACCGCCCGCTGAGCACGACGCTGGGGTGTCCGCGGTGCGGGGCCGGCGTGCCGGAGATCGAGCCCAGGACCTTCAGCTTCAACAGCCCCTACGGCGCCTGCCCGTCCTGCGACGGCCTGGGAGCGGTCTCGGCGTTCGACCCGGAGCTGGTCGCGCCGGACCGCTCGAAGTCGATCGCCGAGGGGGCGGTGGCGGCGTGGGCGGCCTTGCCGCCGAAGTCCAGGAGGGAGGTGGAGTCGGATGATCGTCTGATCGCGCTGCTGGCCCGTCACGGGATCTCGGTCGAGACGCCGCTGGCCGACTGGCCGGCGAAGGCCCTCCGCGAGTTCTTCCGAGGGGGGCCCACGGGCCGGGGAAAGCCGCCGTACAACGGGGTGCTGGTCGAGTTGCAGGCGGTGTACGAGGCGGTCCCCGAGCGGAGGAGAGAGGCGCTCGACGCCTTCCGGTCCGACCTGCCGTGCCCCTCGTGCGGCGGGGCGAGGCTCCGGCCCGAGGCGAGGGCCGTGACGCTGGGCGGCTTGCCGATCCACGCCCTGACGGCGATGACCGTCGACCGCTCCCGGGCCTTCCTCGAAGCGCTCCGCTTCGAGCCGCCGCTGGACCGCGTCGGGCCTCCGCTGGTGGCGGAGGTGTCGGGTCGGCTGTCGTTCCTGGAGCGGGTCGGCCTGGGCTACCTGACGCTCGACCGGCCGGCCGACTCCCTCTCCGGAGGCGAGCTCCAGCGGGTGAGGCTGGCGACTCAGATCGGCTCCGGCCTGGTCGGGGTGGCCTACATCCTGGACGAGCCAACCGCCGGGCTGCACCCGAGGGACACCGAGCGGCTCCTCGCCAGCCTGGTCGACCTGAGAGACCGGGGGAACAGCGTGATCGTGGTCGAGCACGATGAGGCGACGATCCGGTCGGCCGACTGGCTCGTCGATCTCGGCCCCGGCGCCGGGCCGGAGGGAGGCCGGGTGGTGGCGGAGGGTCCCCCCGCCGCGGCGGTCGAGCCGGAGCCGGGGGCCTCGGCCACGCTCCGGTACCTGCGGCAAGGGGGGACCGGGACGTCGGGAGGACAGGCCGCGTCGGCCGACCCGACGCCGGGGGGGAGGCTGGCCCGGAGCCCCGGGCGAATCGTGGTCAAGGGAGCATCGGAACATAACCTCAAGTCGATCGACGTGGAATTTCCGGTCGGGACGCTGTCCTGCGTTTCGGGGGTGAGCGGTTCGGGGAAGAGTTCCCTGGTGCTCGACGTGCTGGCGAGGGCCGCCCGTCGGGCGCTGGAGGGCTCGGGGCCAAGGCCGGGGGCGCACCGGGCGATCTCGGGGTTGGACCAGATCGACAAGCAGATCCTGATCGATCAGTCGCCCATCGGCCGGTCGCCTCGGTCGACCCCGGCGACGTACACCGGCGTCTTCGATGACATCCGCCGCGTGTTCGCTGCGACCCGGGAGGCGAAGGTGCGCGGCTACGGGCCGGGCCGCTTCAGCTTCAACGTGAAGGGGGGGCGGTGCGAGTCGTGTGAGGGGCAGGGGGTACGGAAGGTCGAGATGACGTTCCTGCCGGATCTGTTCATCCCGTGCGAGTCGTGTCGTGGCCTTCGGTTCGATCGGGCAACGCTCGAGTGCAGGTACAAGGGAACGTCGATCGGAGACGTGCTCGCGATGCGGGTGGAGGAGGCTCGGGAGCTGTTCGAGAACGTGCCGAGGGTTGCCCGGGGGCTGGAGGCGTTGCACGAGGCGGGGCTGGGGTACGTGACGCTCGGCCAGTCGAGCACGACCCTCTCAGGCGGCGAGGCCCAGCGCGTGAAGCTGGCCGCCGAGCTGGGCCGGGTGGCCACGGGGAGGACGCTCTACATCCTGGACGAGCCGACCACGGGCCTGCACTTCGCCGATGTGGAGAACCTCCTGCGGCTTTTGCGGCGCCTGGCGGATCTGGGGAACACGGTGGTCGTGATCGAGCACAACCCGGAGGTGCTCCGGGCGGCGGACTGGCTGATCGACCTGGGCCCGGAGGCGGGGGAGGCGGGGGGGGGGG
>NZ_RYZH01000095.1 GCF_003977685.1 Tautonia sociabilis
AAAGAGGTGCGAGTATGGATCGAGATGGAGAGATCGATGAACCGTTGAGAGGTCGCTGATCAATCCAGGTTGGCTCTCCAACCCAGAAGCGTCGAGGATGCGTCACTCGAAGCAAGAAACGAACCACGAATATCGACTGAAGTGAATTCTTTTCACCGAGGTCCATGCGTCGGAGAAGGTGACGCCCTCCTCGCCCGGCCAGTCCTCGCCGCCGACCCGCTTGGACTCCGGCAGGGCCCGGTCCCGCAGCGCCACGACCGTCTCCAGCCCGAACAGGCACGGGGCCGCCCGCAGGACCGTCCGACGGCACCAGCCCTGGGTCGTCTGCCGGCCGAGATGGTCGCGCCGTTCTGGAACTGGTGTCTTCAGGTTCCACCGACCCGTGGACGCCTCGATCACGGCCACCGGGCTCATCCCGCGATCGGTGCTGAAAAACGACTCGTCGCGCTGGGTCCCACTTCGCATTCTCGTCGCCCCGCTCGTCGAGCGAGAAGTTGTGGTACTTGTTGTCGGCGAACAGCCGCCGCACCTTGCCCATCGGCTGGCCCTCGAGCCGGGCGAAGAGCGTCGGGGCCGCCGCCGCTTCGTCGACCGAGGCGGCCGTCACCAGCACGGCCAGCAGCAACCCCATGCTGTCGACGACAATGTGGCGATTCCGCCCGTCGACGTTCTTGGGGTTGTCCCGGCCCCGCTGCTCGCCCCCGGAGGTCGTGTCCACCGACTGGCGATCGACGCTCGCCGAGGTGCGGGGGTGGTCCGGCTACTCCCGAGTGCGGACCTTCGTGCGGAGCAGGTCGTGGATCCGGTCGAGGGTGCCGTCGTGCCGCCTCTGGTCGAGGTCCCGCCAGACGGTGCTCCTGGGCGGCAAGTCGCCGGGCAGGTACTTCACTGGCAGCCGGCGCGCAGGAGGTGGCGGATGGCGTCGAGGACGTCCCGCATGTCGGTCTCGCGGGGCCTCCCGCCGCCGGATTCCGGTGGCAGGTGCGGCTCGATCAGGGCCCGCTGGGCATCGGTGACTCTGCACGTTGACCAGAGCGACGTGGCCGGAGCCCTCGGCCGAGTCTCGCTCTTCGCTCCCCAGAAACCCTGCGCGGAGGAGCTGGGGGGCCCCTTCCGTCCTGGGATTGGACGGGTCAGCGGCCTCTTCCGCTTGCACTGGCGCTTGCACAGAACTTGAACAAACGTCTGTCCCGTCCTGTCCCGAGTTGTCGATCGATGGCACGGACGAGACGGCGGATGGAGACGAAGGGGAGTGCTATAAAGCAAAGAGGGACAAGGAGATTGGCGATCCTTGTCCCTCTTTTTTCGCCGGTTGACAAGCGGAGGGGGAGGGATTCGAACCCCCGGAGGCCTTGCGGCCTCAGCGGTTTTCAAGACCGCCCCACATATTCCGCAAACAGTGCAACGGAAAATAGTTCGGGCGAATGCGAGGACGAATTTGCATTGCCGCTTGCACAGACGTCGAACGACGCAGCGTTGCCGTCCCATGGACTCCCTCCTGACCTGCAATTGGTCGTCTCGCGTTGGGGCGACCTCCCACCGGCCGTGAAGGCGGGGATTCTCGCGATAGTCCAGGCAAGCGCGGGCGGTCCTTAATGGTTGCCGACCCTTCCTCGACCTAGCCACGAAGTTGAACACATGCACGTCCTGCTCTTGGCCGATTCGGTGGATACCGTTGAGCCAGTGGTCCACGCGGGTCGGGTTCCAGGGCAGGCCGCAGTTGATCATCAGGCGGCAGAACTGGAGGTTGATCCCCCCCGCGGCCTCGGTCGCCATGCAGATCTGCTTCTCAACGCGGAACAACTCCCAGTCCCGCTTCTACTCGTGCGGGTTCATCCCGCCGTGGATCTGGCAGGTGGTGTATCCCCAACGTACGAGCGATTTGAAGCGGTAATTTAGCGTGTCGCGGTGCTCGGTGAAGATAAGGAGCTTGCCCCAGACGTCGTTCATCTCCTTGAGCTCCCCTGGAGTTGGGCCAGGCGGCGGGCTCGCTGGGCGGGGGGCTGGCCTCTTAGCTCCACTAAAGCAGCGCAGTCTGGCGCTCGAACCGGCGGCGGATCGACTCGAAGACCGCCATCGTGGAGCTGGTGAGGCGGCGCTGGAGCACGGTGCGGGTGAGGGCCACGCTCGCCGACCGCTCGCCTGCGGGAGGAACTGGTTGATGTACGCGGTGACCGCCTTACAGAGGTCGTACTCGTCGGCGTTCAGTTTGAAGGTGATCGTGTGGGCGTGGCGGTCGGGGAAGAGGCGCCGGCCCCTCAGGTCGCGGAGGTCTTCCTTGGACCGTCGGAGGGCCCACGGGCAGTCCGGCCCGAGGCGGAGGATCTCGCGCCGAATCTCCGCAGCCTTATTGCCGAACCGATGCGGCTCGGGGAAGAGGTCCGCGTCGATCAGGCGGACGAAGTGGGCGAAGCGGTCGTCGTCGCCGTGGTGGGGGTTGCGGTCAACAGCAGGAGGTGGTCGGAGTTCGCGGCGAGCCGCTCGGCGACCTGATACCGCTTGGTCTTCTCCGCCTCGTCGCCCTGGTTCAGGCTACTCTTGGTGAAGGCGATGCACTTGTGCGCCTCGTCGATGATGACGAGGTCCCAGAGTTCGCTCCAGACGTGCTCGCGGACCTCGTCCTGCTTGGCGTAGTCGAGCGAGTCAATCACCTGGGAGGCGCGGTGCAAGGGGTTGGTGAGCTGTTGCTAGTCGACGGCCGAGAAGATGACGTCGAACGTCTCGCCGAACCAGCGGAGCAATTCGTCCTGCCACTGGATCGTGAGCGGGGCCGGGCAGAGGATGATCGCTCGGTCGATCGCCTCGCGGAGCTTCATCTCCTTGATGAGCAGGACCGCCATGATCGTCTTGCCGGCCCCAGGGTCGTCGGCTAGCAGGAAGCGGAGCCGGGGCTGGGGGAGCATCCGCAGGTAGACCGCCTCGATATGGTGGGGCAGCGTCCGGATGCCCGAGAAGTTTACCGCGAAGTGGCGGTCATGGGTGTAGGCGAGCCGGATACGGGAGGACTCGACGAGCAGGCGGTGCCCCTCGGCATCGACCGGCTGGATCACAATCGGCGGCTAGTCCTGCTGGCCGAAGACCGTTGCGGCCTCGCCCCGCGAGAGGATCGCCTTGTCGGGCGTCCCGTCCGAAAGTCTGACCAGGCACTCGAAGCCGTCACCCACCGGTCCGGTGGCACGGTACAGATGGCCTCTCCGGGCTGGCCTCGAATCAATGATTGGATGACTCCCGCCTCATTATGCCTCGACTTCGACCTCGGCCTCGCCCTCGACCTCGGCTTGCAGTTTAAGCACGGACGCCCTGAGCGGCTCGTAGATCGGGATCTCCCGGCCCATAATCTCGAAGCTCACGGCTAGGGCGTACCGCGCCTTGACCTCCGGGTCCCTGCTCCAGCCCTTGTGGCCCCGCACGGCGATGCACAGGTCTTCGGGAAGGGCGTTGGACTTGAGGGTCGCCCAGTCCTTCTGGACTGTCCCGATGTTCCGGCGGACCCCGGGGAGCCGCCCCCATTGCGGGTTGGTCTCGATGTTCCAGCCCAGGCTGCTCCCCTCCCTGGCGGGCTCCTCATCCTCCCTGATCGCCCGCCCGAGGAAGGCTTCGAGCGATTCCCCGTTCCGGCTGCTCACCCAATCGACCCAGGTGGCGAGGTAGCCCCTGGGGTTGCGCCGGGTCCGTCGCGGTTCGGCCGAGTAGGACAGCGTGACTTCGATGCGGATGTCGTGGTCGTAGCCGGGGCGGCGTAGGTCGGACGGGATCGGGACTTGGTAGACGTGGCAGTCTCCCGGCCCGATCAGCTTCTCGCCGTGCGAGATGAATGACACGCGGTGGTCGGTGTTCGTCGAGGCCCGCTCGATGTCGGGGAGGCCGTAGCCGATCCGGCGGATGAGCTGAGCCTGCCGCTCCGACGACAATCCCTCGGCCCAATCCGGCCAGCGGGCCGACTGGACGATCAGGGCCCGGTAGAGCAGGCACGGCTCGTCCGGCAGCGTGGCCTGGAGGCGGGCGGCGATCCTCGTCACCTTGGGTGCCGAGTACGACGTGCCGATCTGGTCCCGGTCGTACGCCGGCCCTCCGAACATCGTGCTCCGGACCAACTCGGGATAGCACGACTTGGCGAAGGTGGGCGTGCTGACCGACGGACGGTCTCCGCCGGTCCGCAGGTTGTCGCCACCGAACTCGACGACCTCGGGCTTGATTGTCCCCCAGAGCCCCGGCCCGGACCGGCTGAATGCGGACGGCTCGCCCGCGTTGGCGACGAAGCTCCGATAGCCGTCCTGCTCGAAGGCCCCGTAGCCCACGGAGCCGACGGTCAGCGCCTGGAGGCTCTGAGCCGGGTTCGCCAGCCGGCAACATGCCTCGGACAGGTAGTCCGGGTACGGACTGCCGCCGGCCAGGAGTTCCTGGATGCCGGGCCTCGGCGACGGGCGTGAATGCTTGAGGTTGCCGATGCTCTGGACGATGAGCACGTCGTTTTCGTGGCAGAGGCGGTCGATCTCGGCGGCCCAGGCGGACATGTGGACGGTCCGACAAGGGGCGTCCGCGTTGATCGAGTGGTTGAAGATGCGGGTCCGACGCCCCCCTTCGTGGAAATGCCGGACGACCTCGCGGACCACGGCCGCCGGGAGCATCTGCCTCGGGAGGTCGCAGTCGGCGTCCAGGACACGGGCGTTCTGGACCCAGGCTTCGAGTCGGATCGTCCCTTCCTTCGGGATCTCCTCGCCGTGGATCACCGCACCCGCGACGCGCGTCCCGTGCCCGCTGGGACGCACGTGGTCCCCGACCTCGGTCGGTGCGAGGCCGTGCACGAAGCATCGCGAGGTCTCCGCATCGATCGCCGGTGCCAGCAAGATGTGCTCCTGCTGGATGCCGCTGTCGATCACGCAGACGAACGGCGCACCCGGGTCAGGTGGCTGGAGGTCGAGCAACGCCTTGATCTGATCCAGGTCGCGCTCGATCTGCTGGGGCAGCTCGATATCGTCCGGCTCCGTCACCTCGAACACGTAGGGGAAGTTGAGGACCAGATCCTTCAGCCCCCTGCCTGGCAATCGGATGCGGAGGGTGAAGCTGTCCGGCAGGGACGGTGCGTCGACGGGTGCATCTTGTACGTCCAACAGGATCTGGCCCCCGTAGTGCCGAACGATGTTCTCGACGGCGGCCATCCGCTCGTCCTTGAGCTGGTCCCACTTCTGGTATGCATCGTTTCGGGCCTGTGACCACTCGAACTCCTTCCGCGCCCAGGTCTCGGCCTTCCATCGCGGGTTGCGCGAGGGCTTCCTGGGCACCTCCCAGGTCCCGACGCAGGCGATGCCGATGTCGCAGAGATACGGGGCGTCGTCGGGGATCGTCGGCCATTCTCGGAGGAGCGTCTCGGAGAGGATCCTGCGAAGCCGATCCTCCTGGGTCTCATCTTCACGGAGGTCCAGGATCCTAGCGACGTTGGCCGACCCCTCGATGCTCGCAACGAAGTCGTCCAGCTTCTGCTGGAAGTGGGCGAGCGTCAGATCCTCGGAGGCGACGATGACGAAGCCGTCCTCCTCCTCCGAGACGACCTCGAACTCGAAGGTCTGGCGGAGGGCATCGATGTCCAGCGTCGGGTCGATCTTCAGCAGGAGCGGGATTCCCGCGATCTCGGGAAAGCCCTCGTGTTGCCGTTCCTCCTGCCGCTCCCTCCATGCCGTGCTGACGGTGTCGACCTGTCTCCGGAGCGATGTCACGTGTCCGGCCCGATCCGTCCGGTTCCGAATGGTGAGGGGGTCTTCCGATAGGATGGGCCGGGGGAACCTCGCGTCCCCCGACTTGCGCAGGATCAGGGGAAGGTGCTCGAACTGGTGATCGGCCGGCATATCCTATCCGTTCCTTGCGGTTTCGTCGCCACGGCCCTTCAGGTCGGCGACAGCGGCCTTCAACTGGCTGGGCGTCACGACCTTCTGCCCCGAGAGGACCGCCGCCTTGGCCGCATCCTGGGCGGCCTTCACGACCATCGCGGCCGGCTCGCCTTCGAGGAGCCCGATCAACTCCCGCCAATCCACCCGGTTGGAGACCGGGACGGCGGAGAGAGTCGTCTTGAGGAGCTGTTCGATCTCACCGGGGCCGGGGAACGGGACCGGGAAGACGTCGTCGAACCTGCGGAAGAGCGCCTCGTCGAGCGAGGACTGGACATTGGTCGTGGCGACGAGGAGCCCTGGGGCGTCGTACTCCTCCATGAGCTGGAGCAGGGAGTTGACGATCCGGGTGGCCTCGCCGATGTCCCTCGAACCCGCCCGGGACCGAGCGATGAAGTCGCACTCGTCCAGGAGCAGGACGCATGGCCGTTCCTTGGCCGCGTCGAAGACCGCCCGCAGGTTGGACGCGGACTCGCCGAAGTAGGAGGAGATCAGGGCGTCAAACCTGACCTTCATCAGGGGGAGCCCGGTGTTCCAGGCCAGGCGCTTCGCGCCGAGCGACTTGCCGCAGCCCGGCGGGCCGTAGAGCAGGATCGTCTTGCGGGGGCGGAGGCCGTAGGCGCCGAGGCGTTCCCTGGCGGCGTACTCCCGCTCGATCCGGGCGAACCGCTCCTCTACGGGCGGGGGGAGCACCATGTGGTGCTCCAGGGCATCCCGCGGGATCACGGTCGCGAGCGTCTCCCGGTGCCGCCTGCTCAGCGGCAATTCCTGGAGTGGACGACCGTGATCGGTCGAAGGCTTGCGGCCGTTGCGCGCCGGCTTGGGCCGGTCGAGGATCGACTCAAGCTGGTCCGCCAGCTTCTCGTGACCGCTCTGCCGCTCGTCCTTGATGACCTTGCGCGCGAGCAGGGCGAGGTCTTCCTGCGACTCCTCGGCGATGGCCCGGACGATCCGCTTGATCGTGTCGGCGTTCATCGGCCACCTGCTTTCGTCGCCGTCGAGGGCATCGGGTCCGGGTCGCGCTGCGGGGCGTCCGCCGATGGCCGCCCCTCCCTCCGTCGCTCGCTCCTCCCAGTCCTTCCCAGGACGTAGCACCAACCGCCGCCCCGCCTCCGGGCTCGGATGTCATATCCCCGATCGCGGAGGCTCTCGATGCACCGGGAGATAGTGGGCACCGACACGCCGATCTCCTCCGCGAGCCTCGGGGCCGAGTAGCCTCCGGCACGCACCAGTCGGAGCACCCGCGCAAGGCGTTGCTCGATCTCCCGCGAACGTCGATAGGGCATGCGGACGTCCCCCCCCCCAGTCGCCTTTCGTCTCTATCCGGTTCTGATAGGGTTGTCAAGCGGAACCCCCGCCGCAAGTCGCCTCGCGGAAACGGCTTTGTCGTTTTCCCGGCGGCGAGGGATTGCGTCGGATCGTCGTTTGGTTGCAACGTTGAGAGACCGCCGGCCTGCCGATCGATTTCGCCACCCTCGGGGTTGCTACGGGGTCGTCCCCGCGTCCGGCAGCGCCGCCAAGACGATCGAGTCGGCCACCCTCCCCACCGGTCCCGTCCAGTGGAGGAGCGGCTCCTCGGCGAGTCCGGCCTCGACCTGCTGGCCGATGGTCTCCAGGACGGCCCGGAATGCCGCGTCTCGCCGGGCGAATTCGGCCTCGATTCGTTCCGGGATGCGGGCCTCGCGGACCGCCTCCTCCGTCAGTTGCCGCTCAAGTCGGGCACGGACATCCCGCTCCAGTCGGCTCGACAGCACATCCTTGGGGGGGATGACCTTGCCGACATAGTCTGCGAACTTGCGGTCCAGCCATTCGAGGAGCTGCGGGGTCGTCATCGCGTTGAGTTCGACGCGGTGCGATTGCAGCCACTCCGCCCACTCCTCGTCGACGTAGTCGGCGACGGGGATGCGTCGGTGGCCCTCCCGGCTCACCGACTCGACCTGGAGGTCCATCTCCTCCGCCTCGTAGGGTCCCAGGCCGAGGTTGATGATCCTGACCTTCCGCCCCGGCCTCGCCTTGGTCGCCTCGGCGAGCGCCTGGTAGATCATCGTGCCGGGCCCGTCGGCGTCGTGGATGCAGAAGACATAGAGTTCCTCGACCGTCTCGCCGAGCAGGTCGAGGAGGTCTCGGGCGGCCCGGGATGCGAAGCCCTTGGAGGTCATCAGGGCGCAGTCGTTCCGCTCGGGCCACTTGGTCTCCCTCAGGATCGGGAAGATGCCCTCCTCCTCGCAGTAGAGCACCTTGTTGAAGGTGTACGGCGGCCGGCGATACCGCTCGACCTGGATGGTGCCGAGCTGGATCTCCTCGCCGGTGTGGGGGTGGTAGACGACGCCTCGCGGGTCGCGGTACATCCCCTCGATCTCGCCGCAGGTCCCCTCGTACTCCGTGATAACCTTCGAAAAGTAGTTGTACTCGGGTTCGGTCCCGAGGTTTTCGATGACGTAGGGGCGGACGGCGTAGAACAACTGCCGGATCGAGAAGCGATAGGTGCCCTCGCCGCTCGCCTTGCTGATCGCATCTTCGAGGGAGTCCAGGATCACGTCCTTCGTCGTCGGGCCCTTCTCCTCGGTCTCTTCGCTCACCTGCCGCTTGGCCCGCTTGATGGCCTTCTCCAGGGCGGCCCGGATCTCCGGGTCCATCGGCGAGAAGTCGGGCGACTTGCCGTCCGTCGTGATCGGCATGTAGCGCGAGTCGACATTGAGCCAGAGATGCAACGGTCGCCGCCCCACCTTGAATTCCATGTCGAGGCCGCACCCGAAGATCCATTGCGCCTCCTTCTCGTGGTAGAAGCCCAGTTCCGCCGGGACCGGGGTGCGATTCACCGAGACCCCGAATCTGGGCATGGCTGAGACCTCGGCATAGACTTCGACGACGAAGGGGATCTCGGCCTGGAGGGTCCCTCGGGTCGCGTTGCTCAGGTACGCCCCGGTGACTTTGGCGTAGCTGCGCGGCCAGTCCTCGATCCTCGGCCCGAGGCCGCCGAGCCGCTCGGGCTTCACGACCCGGGCGAGCCCCCTGGCCTTGCGGAGCAGGGACTCGGCCTCGTGGAGGCTGAGGCTGTTCGCGGCCCGGCCCTTGAAGTCGGCGGCGATCTTGCTGGCTTTCGGCCCCGTGCAGCCGTCGAAGTCCTCGATCACGGCGCGGACGGTCCGTCCCCCCGCCGCGAGCAGCAGCTCGAAGAACGAGTCCGAGTTGTACCAGTGCGGGGACGTCTCGCCCGTGTACCTGGACTCGCCGGACGAGAGGTCGATGGCCTGGTTTGCCCACGCGAGCGAGTCGCGCGTGACGGGGACCGACGGCCCGAGCCGGACCTCGACCCGCGTCCCCGGCCCGTCGTACGGCCCCACGCGCTCGACCCGCGTCGTCCCATCGTCCTGGGGGAGCAACCTCAGGATCCGATGCCGTGTCGCAACGTCGAGTGTCCCTCCTGTCGCATAAACGGCACCGGTGACGACCCGGAGCCCGTTGCCGAGCGCCCCACGCGTCGGCCGCCGCAGGAGCTTGGAGGACCGGAGCGGCCGGGAGATCGAGAAGAGTTCGGCGATCTCGTCGTCCGTCCCGCCGATCCCCTCGCCGTCGTCCTCGACGAAGAATCCGTTGCCGTCGAGGAGCCCCACCCGGCACGCCGCCTTCTCGTCGAGCGCGTTGTCGGTCAGCTCCTTGGCGACCAGCGCCGCGAGCTTCCAGGGGGGGACCCCCGCCTTCTGCCCCAGGGTCTCCAGCGTCCGGAAGAGGGTCCAATCGTCTCGCTGGTACATCGACATCGAAAATGTTCCGTAATGGGGTGCGGGCAGCAAGCTGACCCGCGTCGGATTCCCCGGGGAATCCGACGCGGGGCCACGGGATACGTACCCAACGTTCGAAACGGCGGGGCACCCACCGCTCGAAGTCAGCAAGCTGCCCCTCGCGCCGATCCGGCCGGGACTTCGATCCGGCCGACGCAGGGGACCCTAGATCCGACTCCGGGTGGTCAAGCCAGGGCCGATCGATTTCCGACCACCGGGACGAGAATCGATCTGCCGGCATCCCCCCTGGCCGGGCATATCCGGGCACGAACGGATGTGCGTTGAGGAGAGCCGTCCGGCTGAATGAGATCGGCTTGTCGTGCGCCCCGGGGATTGGACCAGTACCAATAGTCATGACTGGCACTCCCAGGAGCATCCACCGATGCCCAAGCGCCGACGTCGATCCTTCAAGCCTCAGTTCAAGGCTCATGTCGTCCTCGGAGACCTCGCCGGCACCAAGAGCCAGGCCGGGGCCGCCCGTCGGCACAAGCCCGAGCTCGTCGCTTACTGGAAGAAAGTCGCGATTAGGTCCGGGGAGACCCTCTTCCAGGGAGGGGAACAGCGAGCCCAGGCCCAAGAACCCATCGCCGAGCTGGAGCGTATGGTCGGCCGAGTGATTATGGATTGAAATTGCCTAAAACCTTGCTTCCCTCGGCCCTTAGTGGTTCGTTTCTTGCTTCGAGTGACGCATCCTCGACGCTTCTGGGTTGGAGAGCCAACCTGGATTGATCAGCGACCTCTCAACGGTTCATCGATCTCTCCATCTCGATCCATACTCGCACCTCTTT
>NZ_RYZH01000096.1 GCF_003977685.1 Tautonia sociabilis
GCCACGGTGCGTCGTCGGATGCCTGACGCGGCATGGGTGCGGCTCCCGGGCGGGGCGATCGGACCCGCCGCGGGTATCGTCGCGTCGACTCAGCTCGCTTTCCAGACGCGGTTCATCGGACGGTTACGACGGAGCGATCGGGGCCGACGATCGACCGCTCGTCGGCCGTTCTCGTCTCGGAGAGGAATTCGGCCGGGCCGTCCCGTAGCCAGGGTGGGGACGGGGAGCTGAGGTCGAGCCGGGCGATGGCGAAGGTCCCGGGACGAAGCGTCAGGATCAACCGGCACGCAGAATCGCTGATCGCCGAGCCTCCGGGGAGGAGTCAGGCTGTCGGTGGCGCCGGACCTCCGAGCGCAGCCCGCTGGGCACCGCCGACGTCGTCGGGACCGACCGGGACGGAACGGTGGCGGGTGCCAGGCTCTCCTCCCGGACCCGGCCGACGCCAGGCCCCACGAGCTTCCCAATCCTCCACGGGAGCCTGGGAGTCGGATCGAAGGGATTCCAGGAGGGGAAACCGTCGAAGCGGTGCGTCAGGATGCCCCTCGGCTCAGGCGCCGACGGCCTTCTTGCGGTCCTTGGCGGAGCGCTCGGCCCGCTTGCGGTCCTCCTCGCGCAGCTGCTTCTTGCGGAGCCGGATCCTGGTGGGAGTGACCTCGACCAGCTCGTCGTCCTCGATGTATTCCAGGGCGATCTCCAGGGTCAGCTCCCGGGGGGGCTTGAGCAGGATGTTCTTGTCCGATCCGGATGCCCGCATGTTCGTCAGCTTCTTCTCCTTGGTCGGGTTGACGACCAGGTCGTTCTCTCGGACGTGTTCGGCGATGATCATCCCCTCGTAGACGTCGTCTCCCGGGGCCACGAACATCGTGCCGCGCTGCTGGAGCCCGTCGAGGGCGAAGGCGATCGCCTGGCCTCCGCAATTGCTGATCATCACGCCGTTGGGGCGTCGGGGGATCTCTCCCCGGAACGGGCGGAACTCGTGGAAGTTGTGGTGCATGATCGCCTCGCCCTGGGTGGCGCTCAGCAGCCGGGTGCGGAGGCCGAGCAGCCCCCGGGCGGGGATCACGAACTCCATGTGGGCGTAGGAGCCCTTCAGGTCCATGTTCAGCAGCTCGCCCCGGCGGTTGCCGACCAGCTCCATCGCCGGCCCGCGGTGCTCCTGGGGCACGTCGATGACGAGGTACTCGTAGGGCTCGTGCTTCACGCCGTCGATCACCTTCACGACGACTTCCGGCTTACCGACCGACAGCTCGTACCCCTCGCGCCGCATCGTCTCGATCAGGACCGAGAGGTGGAGCAGCCCTCGGCCGGAAACCATGAACGAGTCTCGGTCTTCCGTCGGCTCGACCCGCAGCGCGACGTTCGAGCGCAGCTCCCTGTCCAGCCGGTCCTTCAGGTGGCGGGAGGTGAGATAGTCGCCCTCCCCGGCCAGGGGAGAGTCGTTGATCGTGAAGAGCATGCTGAGCGTCGGCTCGTCGACCTCGATCCGGGGCAGCGCTCGGAGGTCGTCGGCGGAGGAGACGGTGTCGCCGATGTCCACGTCGGCCAGGCCGACCAGCGCGACGATGTCGCCGGCCGAGGCGGACTCGACCTCGACCCGGCCGAGCTTGTCGAAGGCGAGGACCTGGTTGATCGTGCCCGGCACGACCCGGTCACCGGCCTTGAGCAGCGCCGCCGGCATCGCCTTGCGGACGGTCCCGGACACGATCCGGCCGATGGCGATCCGGCCGACGTACTCGGAGAAGTCCAACGTCGTGCAGAGCAGCTTGAACGGCCCGTCGGCGTCGACCTCGGGTCCGGGGATCTTCTCGACGATCAGGTCGAGCAGCGGCCGGATGTCTCCCGATCGGGCCTCGGGGTCGTGCGAGGCGTAGCCGGCTCGGCCGGAGGCGAACAGGTAGGGGAAGTCGAGCTGCTCGTCATCGGCCCCGAGCTCGATGAAGGTCTCGAAGACCTCGTCCAGCACCTCCAGCGGACGGGCATCGGGCCGGTCGATCTTGTTGACGACCACGATTGGCCGGAGCTGGTTCGCGAACGCCTTGCGCAGGACGAACTTCGTCTGCGGCATCGGCCCCTCGAACGAGTCGACCAGCAGCAGGCAGCCGTCGGCCATCTGGAGCGTCCGCTCGACCTCGCCGCCGAAATCGGCGTGGCCGGGGGTGTCGATGATGTTGATCTTCGTCGCGCCGAAGCCGATGGCGATGTTCTTGGCGAGGATGGTGATGCCCCGCTCCCGCTCCAGGTCGTTGGAATCGAGGATGCACTCGCCCACGAGCTGGTTCTCTCGGAACGAGCCCGACTGGCGGAGCATGGCATCGACCAGGGTGGTCTTGCCGTGGTCGACGTGGGCGATGATGGCCACGTTTCGGATGTCGTCGCGTCGGGTCATGTTCGGGAGGTCTTCCGGCGGGAGCCGGCTCGGTGGATCGAGGGTCGTCTTACCTGGCGGGAGGTTCGGGAGGGCAATCGTGCACCATCACGATACGACCTGGCCGGGTCACCCGGCAAGATCGACCGCACGATTGCCGATCGCCCCCCCGGATTCGATCCCTCCTCGACCCGGTCCCCCGGGCGGTTCGCCGGGCCGGCGATCGGGATTGGGAAGGCTTCCCGTCCCGAGGCGCCGGGGAACCGGGATTCGGTTAGAATGGACAATCCCGCCGCTTCGGGGACCGATTGCGTTGCTGATCCCCAGATCCCCGGGACGAGGCCGGACGCGGATCCACCGATGACCGAACAGCCATCCCCTGCTCCCCCGAAGCCGATGGTCGGCGTGGTCATGGGCAGTCAATCCGACTGGGAGACCATGCGCCATGCCTCGGAAGTGCTCGACGCGCTGGGAGTGCCCCACGAGGTCCGAATCGTCTCGGCCCATCGGACGCCGGATCGACTCTTCGCATACGGCAGGCAGGCGGAATCGCGGGGCCTCCAGGTGATCATCGCCGGCGCCGGCGGGGCGGCCCACTTGCCGGGCATGTTGGCCTCGGTCTGCGAGCTGCCGATTCTGGGGGTCCCCGTGGAGAGCAAGGCCCTCCGGGGCGTCGACTCCCTGCTGTCGATTGTGCAGATGCCCCGGGGGGTTCCTGTGGGCACGCTCGCCATTGGTCCCTCCGGCGCGGCGAACGCGGCGTTGCTGGCGGCGGCGATTCTCGCCCGGCAGGATTCCGGGATTCGAGACGCCTTGCGGTCGTTCCGCGCCTCCCAGACCGATCGGGTTCCGGAGTCTCCCGCATGAGCCTCCTCGGACCCGACCCGCTCCTGCCCCCGGCCTCGATCGGGGTGGTGGGGGGCGGGCAACTCGGCCGGATGTTCATCCAGGCGGCGCAGCGGATGGGATACCGGACGGTCGTCCTGACCGACGAGGCCGACGGGCCCGCCGCCCAGGTCGCCCACGAGGTCGTCCTCGGCCGGGACGACGACCTGCTGGCCCTCAGGCGATTCGCCGCTCGGGTCCAGGCCGCGACCGTCGAGTTCGAGAACGTCTCCGCCGCCGGGCTTCGCTGGCTGTCCGGACGGATCCCAACCCGCCCCGACTGGCGGGCGGTTCGAGTGAGCCAGAATCGGTTGCGGGAGAAGGCGTTCCTGGCCAGGAACGGCCTGCCCACCGCCCCTTGGCGTCCCGTCCGATCCGACGCCGAGCTTTCCCGGGCCTGCTCGGATCTCCCAACGCCGATCATCCTCAAGACGGCCTCCTCCGGCTACGACGGCAAGGGGCAGCGTCGCGTGGATCGCCCCGAAGCGGCCCCGAAGGCCTGGGAGGAGCTCGGCCGGCTCCCCTGCGTTGCCGAGGGGGTGGTTGCCTTCGCCGCCGAGGTTTCGGTTCTCGTCGTTCGGGGGGCCGACGGCCGATCGACCACCTTCCCGGTTGGCTTGAACCGCCACGTCCGGCATATCCTGGATGCCACCCTCATGCCCGCCCCGATCGGTCCGATCGCCTCGCTCGAGGCCAGGGAGCTGGCCCTCCGGGTGGCCGAGGCGCTTGACTATGTCGGGGTTCTCTGCGTCGAGTTCTTCCTCACGCCCGAGGGAGGCTTGAAGGTCAACGAGATCGCCCCTCGGCCGCACAATTCGGGGCACTTGACGATCGAGGCGGCCGTCACCAGCCAGTTCGAGCAGCAGGTCCGAGCCCTCTGCGGCCTGCCGCTCGGCCCGACCGATCTCCGGTCCCCAGCGGCGATGGTCAACCTGCTCGGCGACCTCTGGACGAACGGCCCCCCGGACTGGTCGGCCTCGCTTCGCTCCGAGCCGGCGGCCGCGCTCCACCTCTACGGCAAGGGAGCCGCGCCGGTCGGCCGCAAGATGGGCCACCTGACCGTGCTCGATCGCGACCCTCAGAATGCCCTGTCCCGGGCGATGGCCGCTCGACGTTCGGCCGGCGGCGGGGCCCGCTCCGGATGATTCCCGATGATCGGGCCGAGCGCCTGGCCCCTCGGGGCCGAGTCTCGGCGTTCTCCCGAATCCTCTGGGCGCTCCAGGGGCTCGGCGAGGGAGCGTCGGGGGCCGTCCCGGGGCGTTCCCGGCTCGTCGGCAGGGTCGTTCGAGCGGGAGGGACCGGCCCTGTCGAGCAAGCTCGGGAGGCCGATCCCGGCCGATCCCCCCTCCCCTTCCCTCCCCAGGCCGAGGCCTTCCCATGAACGCCGACGACCTCCCTGCCGGTTCGACCGCCCGCACGGCGACGCCGCTCCGGCCTTCGGGCAAGGTGTCGATCGACGGCGCCCTCGTCCATGCCCGGGCCGAAGGCGAGTGGTTCGACGCCGGCCAGGAGGTCGCCATCCTCCGGGCCGATGCCTTCGGCCTGGTCGTCGGCCGGCCGGGGACCACCAGCCTCTCGGCCGGGAGCCGGCCCGGGGGGCGACCTTCGCCCTCGGGGGAGGAGGACGAGGGGGCGCGGGCGATCTCCGAAGGGGCCTCGACCGCCGGTGAGCGCTATTTCGTGGGCCTCATGGCGTTCGCCGCGCTGGGGACCTTCCTCGGCGGGGTCGCCGTGCTGGCGATGGCCCTCGTGCTCCCCCCGCTTGAGGTGTTCCGGGCCGTCCCCGCGTTCCTGGTGGGAGGCCCGGCCGTGGGGCTGGGCCTGTTCCACCTCGCGCTGCTGATCGGCCGGGTCAAACGCGGGATCGATCGGATCGGCGGCTTGATCGGCCGAGATCGGTCGAGGTCGGGGCCCTGACCCGGACCTTGGCTTCCCCTTGGCGGTTACAATTGATTGAGGTCGGAACTCCTGTCGCGACGAGAAGGGGGACCGGATCGCCCGATGCGCCTTTCCGAACCGTGGTGGCTGCTCCTGTTGCTCCTGCTGCCGGTCCCCTGGCTGGCCGAACGGGCTCGCCCCCGGCTGCGCTGGCCGTCGCTGAGCCTCCTCCCCCCGAGGGCTTGGAAGGCGGGAGGATCGGGGTGGCGGCGGCAGATTCCCTTGCTCCTGAGGGCGTCCAGCATCGCCTGCCTGGCGGTCGCGATGGCCAGGCCGCAGACGATTGCCGGTCAGACCCGGGTCCGCAGCGAAGGGGTGGCCATCGTCGTGGCCGTCGACTGCAGCCTGACCATGACCGCCGAGGACGTGCCGACCGGATCCGGCGACGGGCCGATCTCCCGGCTCGAAGCCGCCCGACGGACGATCGACCGCTTCATCCTCGGCCGGCCGGATGACCCGATCGGCCTGGTCACGTTCGCGACCTTTCCCGATCTTGCCTGCCCGCCGACCCTCGACCACGACGTCCTCCGCGCCCTGGTCGCCTCGGTCGAGCCGGCCCGGCCGGGGGAGAACGCCACGAACATCGGAGACGCGATCGTTTGGGCGCTGCGGGCGTCGCTCGATGCCGACACCCAACGCCGGGTCGTCATCCTGCTGACCGACGGCCAGAATCAGCCCGATGCCTCGGCCACCCCCGACTGGCTCGACCCCGACGAGGCCGCCACGCTGGTCCGACGGCTCGGCGGCCGCCTCTATGCGATCGGCCTCGGAGCCCCGGGGGGCACCGTTCGGGTGGGGATCCCCGGCACCGGGATCTCCTATCCCGAAACGCTCCTCGAGGGCTACGATCCGGAGGCGCTGGCCCGGTGGGCCGACCTCGCCGGCGGGGCCGCCTTCGGGGCCGAGGACGCCGAGGCCCTCGACCGGATCTTCGACCGCATCGACGCCCTGGAGACCAGTCCCGTGACCGGCCAGATCCGCACTCGGTATCGCGAGGAGTATCCTCCCTGGGTCGCCGCCGCCCTGATCCTGCTGGCGATCGACCGCCTCTCCTCGGCGAGCCGAGCCCGGAGGCTGCCCTGACCGTCGCGGGAGCCCCGCCGAGTCGCGCTCGGCGGCGGAGGAATCGGCCGGCACTCGGCCGATCGCTCCCGGATGATCCTCCTCTCGCAGACTCGGGCCGGAACCGGCCCCGGAACGTCACCAGGAGGCTCGCCTACCTTGGAGTTCGCCCAGCCTCGCTGGCTCTGGCTGCTGCTGATCGCGCCGGCGATCGCGGGGATGGTGTCCCTCTCGGAACGTCGTCGGCGGATCGGGTGGCGACGGCTCGCCCTGCCGGGGCGTCCCCCGGCCGATGGGGGGATGGCCGGGGTGATCGCGAGCATCCTGCTGGTCGTCGCGCTGGCCCAGCCCCGATGGGGGCGGGCCCCCGGGGAACCACTGCCTCCGGGCCGGGACGTTGTGCTCCTGGTCGACGTGAGCTGGAGCATGGCGGCCGAGGACGTCATTCCCAATCGCCTCGGCCGGGCCGTCTCGGCGGCCGAGGACCTGACGCGATCGCTCGGGAGCGACCCAGGAGATCGCGTTGGCCTGGTCGCCTTCGCCGGCCGGGGCGTCGTCCGATGCCCGTTGACGACGAACCTCGGGGCGGTGATCGAAGCGCTGCGAACGCTCCGGCCCGGCGCCGTCGAGCCGGGAGGCTCGGATCTCGGTGCCGGGCTCGACACCGCGATCGGGTTGCTCGACGATGAGCCGAGGGCCGGTGGCCGGATTGTCGTCGCCTTCTCCGACGGCGAGGACCACCTGCCCGGCTGGCTCTCCCGGGTGGATCGGCTCCGGGAGCTTGGCGTGGTGGTGCACACCGTTGCGATCGGAGACGATTCCCGGGGCCACCCCATCCCTGTCGCCTCGGCCGGGCCCGACGGGCGTCCCGGGCCGCTGACCGTCGACGGTCAGGTGGTCCTCTCCCGCCGCGAGGACACCGAGTTGCGCGGCCTCTCCCTCGCCACCGGGGGGGCGTTCATCCCCGTCGGGATCTCCTCGGCCGACCTGGCCGAGCTGTACCGCAGCCGGATCGCCCCGGTCGAGCGCCGGGCCCGGGAGGGAGCCTCGTCCCCGGAACGGGTCGAACGCTTCAGGGTCGTTGTGTTCCTCGCTCTCGCGGTCGGCCTGATCGGCTCCTGGCCCCGTCGCCGACGCCCGGCGACGGCCCGCCCCTGGTGGCGATCCTGGACGCTCCTCGGCCTCGCGATCCTCGGAGTCTCCGGAGGAGCCGGAACCGACCGCCCTCAGACGGCGCCGGAGGCGATCGAGGAGGGCCGCCGAGCCTTCGACCGCGGGGACTTCCCGATCGCCCTCGATCGCTTCGATCGGGCCGCCGAACTCGCCCCGGGCGATCCCGTCCCGGTTTACAACGCTGCCTCGACGCTCTACCAGCTTGGCCGGTTCGAGGAGGCCCTCGACCGCTACCGAGCGGCGAGGCGGCAGGCCGATCCCGCCTTACGCACCAAGATCGACTACGCCCTCGGCAACACCGCCGTCGCCCTCCGGGACATCCCGGCCGCCCTGAGCTTCTACGACGACTGCCTCTCCTCCAGCGCCCCTGGGGACGACCTCGACCGGATCCGACGCTTCGCCCGGGACAACCGCGCCTTCGCCGAACGGCTCGCCAGCCCTGGCTCCTCGACGGCCGACGGACCCGGTCGCTCGACTGGCCCCGAGGGACCCGATCCCGGCGATTCGCCGGGGAGGGAACCGGGGGATGATGCTCCCGGCTCGTCGGGAGACCGGCCGGGTCCGTCTCCTCCCGGCTCCCCCTCCGGCTCCTCCGGAAGCCCTGGGGAGGACGACGCCGGAGGGACGGCGGCCGTGCCTGGGTCCTCCTCCGCTCGATCTCCGGGCCGGGGCGATTCCCCCTCCGATCGTCTCGCCCAGGCGGTCGAGTCGATCCAGCAGGCCAAGGACCGTCGCCTGCCCGACCGGCCCCCCTCCCCTCCGGCCGACCGCCCCGACCGTCCGGGATGGTGAGCCCTGGTCCCCCTCGGGCCGGCTCCCGCCGAGCCTCTCGTCCGGACGCTGCGCAACGCCAAGGAACTGGCCCGGTGATCCCGGAGGTCTTGGGCCGAGGAGCCCTCGGAGCCTGGGAAGTCGAGGGCCGAGGCCCCCCTCGTCGAGGAGCTCCCGAACCGGGGTCGATCCGATCCTGGCCTCCCAACGATCCGATCCTCCGCCGTCCGAGAAATTCGGTAGGATTCCCGTATGATGCGACGACTCCGCCGCACGCTCCCCCGAGCGATCCGATCGAGTCTCGGCGTTGCTCGCCCCGGGTCCGCCGGCCGGGAACCCCCGCCCCGGCCCGAGGCCGTTCCACCCCGCCTCTCGGGGAGACAAGGAACGCTCCTCCCCTCGAACCCTGGCCCGCACCGGAACGGACCCAGGGCCCTCCTCGATCGATCCCCCGGCGTCCCGACGAGGGACGACGGATCGCCTGCCCCCCGGGCCAGGAGGGCTCAACCTCCCCCGGCCGCGTTGAAGAGGCGATCGGGCGATCGACTCCCGTCCTTGGTCGCGGCCCTGGTCGTGATCGGCGTGACGACGGCTTCGGCGCTCTCCCGCCAGGCCGAGCCGCTGCCGGTCCGGGTCGAAGGCCCGCCGGCCGGGCCGCACTCTGTCGGCCAGGCGATTCCAATCCGGGTGCTCGTCTCCGCCGGGGCGACGGAACCCGAGGTCCGGCCTCCCGAGCATCCCCAGGTCGACGTGATCCCGACGGGTCGCCAGGTCCGGCCCATCTCGGCCAGCGCCATCGGCGCGATCGTCGTCGAGTCAAACCTGTACCGATTCGAGTACGTGCTCATCCCCAAGGTGCCGGGCCCGCTGTTGGTGCCGGCCTTCCGGGTGACGGCCGACGGACGATCCGGCGCGACGGGGCCGATCCGACTCGATCCGAAGCCTCCCCCCGCTTCCGGCCGCCCTCCCTGGTTCCTGGGAGGGGTCGGTCCGCTCGAGGTGACGCTGGCCGCTCGCCCCGAGGCGATCCAGCTCGGCGATTCCTCCTCGGTTGACGTCACGCTGACCGGGCCCGGGGCCTTCGGATCGACGATCCGTCCGGCCCTCCGAGGAGCCGACGGCGCCCCGCTCGACGCGACGGTCGAACCGCTCGAGGAGACTCGGGTCGAATGGCCGCCCTCCCGGACCTTCCCCTTCCGAGTCCGGCCCAGGACCCCCGGCGCGATCGCGATCGCCCCGGTGCTCGTCTCCTGGTTCGATCCGGCCTCCGGAGGCTACCGGACGGTGGGATCCGACGGCCTGACGATCCGGGTGGTCGATCCCCCTCGGTTCGATCCCGAGGCGGTCGAGGTGGCGGCCATCCCCGGGGCCGAGGAGGACGGCCCCCGTCGTTCCCGATGGCCCGAGGGGCCGGCGGCGGTGCTCGGGGGCGTGTCGGCCCTGGCGGTCATCGTAATCGTCCTCGCCCGATCCTGGTCGAGGTCGCGGCGGAGGTCGGCTCGACGGTATGCCCTCCTCCAGGCGAGGGCGCTCTCCCGGTGCTCGGGGGTCGTTCGGGCCGAGCGGGCCGCCGAGGCGCTGGCCGGCTATCTCCGGCGGGCGATCGGGCGCCCGGAGGGGGAGTTGACCCCGGAGGAAGCGGCCTCGGCCGTCATCGAGGCGACCGGGGATCCCGCCCTGGGCGACCGAGCCTCGGCGATCGTCGAGCAGGGCGACGCCTTGCGCTTCTCCGGCCGTTCCGAGATCGATGGCGGCACTCCCGCCCTGGACGACGCGCCGGGCTTCTTCCGAGCGCTGGCCCACGACCTCCGACCGGCTCCGGAGCGGTCCGCGCGTTCGGGAGCCGATCCCCGGCGGGGAGGCGGTTGATCGGGGGAGATCCCCGGACTCGGTGAGGGGGCCGATGCGAGGGGCCCCCTCGGCTCGCGGCGGCCCGAGGCCATCGCGATCGGCGGGG
>NZ_RYZH01000097.1 GCF_003977685.1 Tautonia sociabilis
AAGCTGCGTCGGGCGACGACCTTGAGCTGATCGTCGAGGACGCACAGGACGATGGTCTTCTTGTGGAGGTCGATGCCGACGTGGTGCACGGGAGTCCTCCGGTTCGGTGGGGCAGGAGTTCGGTTCTACACCTCCAGTCTTCCACCGGCTCGGGGCCCCGGGCCCCGTCGGCTCGACCTCCCCTCTCATAGTTTCAAAACAAGCGTGAGTGTCTCAAACTTCCGCTCGGCGACGATCCGCTCCTTGTGCCGCTCCCGGGCCCGACGGGGCACCGTCTTGACCTCATACCGGGGCGGGGGTTGCAGTTCGCTGTAGCTCAGGTCATCCAGGTGCTCGGCCAGGTCCTTGAGGTTCTCTCGGGCATCGATCCCGAAGAGCAACCGGACGCCGTCGGCGTCCCAGCGGTCCAGGTGCTTCGTCTGGGTGGACTTGGTGTCGCCCCGGAGCGTGACCTTGCGGAATCCGCACCGGCGGCAGAGGGCGATCGCCCGGTCCAGATAGACATCAGCGTGCTCGTGCGAGGGGCGGTTGCCGCTGCGGTTGACCAGGAACAGCGGCTCGGCGGTGTTGGCCAGCGAGACGACCAGCGGGTGATAACCCCAGTCGCCGTTGTAGGCGATGTCCACCCCCTGCTTTCACCAGCCATCGGCGGGGGCGACGGTCCCAATCGATCTCCCACTGGGCCGCCCGTTCGACTTCCTGGCGGAGATTGAACGCCGCCTGCGCCGCGTTGAGGCAAACCGCGGCCTCGATGAGGGCCTCCCGATAGCCCGGCATCTCCCTCGCATCGGGCCCCCAGACCTGCTTGAAGCCGCTGGCAGCCTCGCGCACCGCCACGAAGATTCGCTGGGTGATCGATCGGAGCATGGGAGAGACGGACTTGGACCAGAATTTGACCGGGCTGAGGTAGGAATCGACCGCCTCTGAGACGGCGCGGCAGCCGCTATGGCCGAGCATGACGACGACGCGGACGCTCTCGCTCAAGGCGTTCAGGGCGAAGTCGACGCTCTCCATACACACGTCGCCAAGGACGTTGCCGGCGACCCGGATGACAAACAGGTCGTTGAATCCCTGGCCGAAGAGCATTTCGGTTGGGACCCGGGCATCCGAGCAGCCGACCACGACAGCGAAGGGGGGCCTGCCTCGGCATCTCGCCGTGGGATCGAGGCATGCCGACCTCCAGGCCGTTGCAGGGCACGACGTACTGCGGTTCGCCGTCGGTGAGCGTGCGAGTCCGGCAGTTCTCCATTCACTGGGAGAACAACCGATTGCCGTCCTCCAGGATCTTCCTCGCCGCCTCCGAGTCGCGGGGAGGGGGGTCGCCCTCGGGTTGCTCGTGTCGAAGCGATCGATGTAGTTGATCGTGTTCATGGCCCACCCTCATTCCTGATCGGTGATCATCGGTATGGGGGGAGCTCCGCACTCGGAGCGGCCCTCGACACCGTGGACCGCCATGAGATCGGTATCCAGCAGACGTTGGGAATACGACCTCAGGTAGGACGGCCATACCCGTACCCCGTTGCCGGAACGCCTCCTCTCTCCGCATGCGAATCATCTTTTGTCTTCATGTGCTCTCTATTGTCACTCCAAAGTCGGCCGGCCGTCAGGGTCGTGAGCACGGAACAAACGCTTGCGGGACATCGTGTCCGGCGGGAATTTTCTGTTGGAACTCGGACAAGGATCGGCGTCGCTTCCCCAGGAGCGCGGCCCCTGGATCGGTCCGACCGTTCCATCGTGCTCCAGTCCAGGATCCGGCGCGCTGGGGCCTCGGCGGTCGGGAATGGGTCAATACTCGTCGGCACTCACCACTTCGCCGCCGTTTCGGGTCGCGAGCTTCTGATAGACGCCCACCTTTGTCCCCGGAGCGACGGTCAGGCCGTAGTCGGATCCGTTCGACGAGGGGGTCTGGCTCGTTCCCGTCGGCAGGCCGTTGACCTGGGGAGGGGGGACGATCCACGAGTCGATCGTGTCCTTGAGGAACCGAACCGAGCCGTCGCAGAAGGCGACGTTCACGCCGCCGGGGTGGAAGCTCATGGCGTTGAAGGGGGCCCACCTCGACAGCGCGGCGTTGCCGGGGTCGTTGACCGAGTCGGAGTAGCGGCGGGCCCAGTTCGGCGGGAACCGGGCCTCGAGGCACCAGTCGGTCGGCTGGCCGACGTTCCACTGGTGGAGCCAGTTCCGGGAGCTCTCGTTGAAGACCCCGTGCCCGGTCTCGGTGTACATCATTGTGTTGCTTGTACCATCTCGCACCGAGGCGACGGTGACCCCCCCGCCCGGGATGATCGTCCCCCGGGCGTGTCGGGACAGTTGCGGATCGGTCGTGAGCAGACCCGACGGTCCCGGCACGAGGCCCCATGCCATCCAGGGGCCCACGACCCCCGAGTAATGGTTGTGAAATTGAGAATAGGTTGGCGGTCCGTACTGGATGGGGGTGGCCACGAAGGCCGACTCGTCGCTGGGGCAGAAGAGCGCTGAGAAGCCGGTGCCGGCGATCGTGTAGTTGGCGGGGAAGAAGTAGGAGAGCTCGAAATTCGCCGCGTTGTAGAGCGCGGTCTGCTCCATGTACTGGCAAAGGTGGACGAGCGACGAGAAGCCGACGCTCGGGAACGTGACGAGCGTGGCCGGCGGGTAGGAGCCGTAGGTCGCCTCGTAGTTGTTGGCCGCCAGGGCCATCTGCTTCAGGTTGTTGACGCACTGGGCCCTCCGGGCCGCCTCTCGGGCGGACTGGACGGCGGGCAGGAGCAGGGCGATCAGGACGCCGATGATCGCGATGACCACCAGCAGCTCGATCAGCGTGAAGCCTCGGTGGCGACGCCGACTCCGAAGGGGGCGGGAGTCGTCGGGGTGCATGGTCGGCTCCTCCGGGAGATGGAGTTCGAGGTGGCGGGGTGAGGTGGGAGAGGTGGCGGGGGAGGGATCGCCGGCCGGTCAGCGGTCGGTCGAGGGAGACGGGGCGGGGGCCTGGCCGGCGTGGGCGGCCTCCTCCTCGGGGGTGTAGAACGTGTTCGGCCTCGGGACGTCGATCGACCCGGCGCCTCGGACAACGCCGTCGTTGTCTCCGCAACCGGCCACGGCCAGGAGCGAGACGCCCGCGATCGTCAGGAGCAAGGGGGAGCGGCGAGGGCGATTGGGTCGCTTCTTCACGGGGAGCGGTCTCCGGTCGAGAATTCCGGTCGGTCTGGGAGCGAGGGGGGAGAGCCCCGATCGGGGCGAGAATCGGCCGGGAGGGACGAGATCGAGGATGGTGGGGTCCGGCCTCGGATCGACTCGGAGCAGCCGGGGGAGGAGAAGAGAACCGTGATCGGGCCGATCGGCGAGCCGGCCGGAAGCCTCCTGGTGATCGCCCTGGTTCGCTCGGCCCGCCTGGGAGCCTCCCCGGCGGGCGACGGGAGGCCTCGGCCGGATCGGTCGCTCATCCGTCCTCCTCCAGCCGGCCTCTCATGTGGATCAGCGCTCGGAGCAGTCGGGCCTTTACCGCCCCCCGGGTGATCCCCAGCGCCTCGGCGATCTGGGAGGCGTCGCGCTGCTCGAGGTAGCGCATGACCAGCACCTCTTGGTCCCGGGCCGACAGAGAGGCCAGCGCCGCCATGACTTGCTCGCGTCGCTCCCGGCGCGAGAGCCGGTCGCTCGGGCTCGAGTCGTTCGCCAGGAACCGTCGGGCGAGGGCCCGGGACGAGTCGTCGAGGTGCGTGTCGGCCCGGTTCTCCCGGGTGATGCTCCGACGCTGGGAGGCGATGTGCCTGCGATGAGTGTCGATGACCCGCTCGGCGGCGAGCTGGCGCAGCCAGCCGAGGAACGGCAAGGGCCGGTCCTTGAGGAAGCCATCCATCCGCTTCGAGGCCTCGGCCAGGGTCTCCTGCACGATGTCCGAGGGGTCGACCCGGGAGGTGAGCCGGCGATCGAGACGGGCTGCGACCATGCGCCGGAGGTGCTCGCGATGCACCTCCAGCAGCTCCTGGCGGGCGACGGCATCCCCCCGGAGCGCCTGGTCGATCAACTCCTGGTCGAGCCGGGTCGTCTCGGTCATCAGCGAACCTCCCTCCCTCTCACCCCGCAATCCGGCGGCCAGGGATACGCGGGATTTTCTCGATTTCGCAACCCAATCGACCATCGAGCGTTAAGGTTCGGGCGTCCTCCGCCGATCGGGGCGGCCGAGGCCCTGGGGACTGCGCCGCCGTTGGGGAGGGATCAAGGGAGGTTTATGCTCGACGACGACGGTGAGGGCGGTGTCGAGGGGGCGGGTGCGGATCGGGATCGGTCTTCGATCAGGAGGTCGAGCCGTCGGGCCGTTTGCCTTGTGTCGCGGTGGTCCGGCCCGAGGACGCGACGCTGCGCCGCCAGGCAATCGCGGAGCAGTCCCTCGGCCTCGTCCAGCCGGCCTTGGTCCCGGAGCAGGTCGGCGAGGCTGCTGGTCACATAGAGCGTGTCGGGGTGTTCCGGGCCGATGGATTTCCGGCGTTGCTCGACGCTCCGGCGGATCAGCGGCTCGGCCTCGTCCAGTCGTCCCTGCGCGACCAGCACATGACCGAGGTTATAGAGCGCGGTCACGGTGTCGGGGTGATGTTCGCCGAGGATCCGGCGGCCGGTTTCGAGACAATCGCGGAAGATGCGTTCCGCCTCGTCGTACCTGGCTTGCTGGTTGAGGGCCGCGCCGAGGTTGTTGAGCGTCGTCAGCGAGTGGGGGTGCTCCGGCCCCAGCTCGCGCCGCTGCTCGACCGCCAGCTCCCGGTACAGGGCCTCGGCCTCGTCGGCCTTCCCCCGGCGGAGGAGGATTTCTCCCAGGTGGAATCGGGCGGAGAAGAGGAACCTTGGGTCGGGCTCCAGGGCGCGGCCCGCGTCTTCGAGGCTCGCTCGGTAGAGCGTCTCCGCCTCCTGGAGCCGTTCCCAGCTCCGGAGGACTCCCGCGAGGTACAGGGCGGATTGGATGGAGACCGCGTGCGAGGGCCCGAGGGTGCGTCGGGCTTCGGGCAGGGCCCGGGAGAGGAGGGACAGGGCTTCGTCCCGGCGGCCGAGGTGCCAGAGGATGTGGCCCAGCTCCGACGTCGCCTCCAGGCGCTGCCCCTCGCCGTCGTCCCGGAGGGACTCGAAGCATTCGAGGGCGGCCCGGAAGTGCCCCTCGCCCTTGTGGTATTCGCCAAGGCTGTGGTAGGAGCGGCCGATGGCGAGCTGGATCGCCCCCTCGGTTTCGGGATGCCCGGGGAAGGCCGAGTCGACCCGGGCCGCGGCTCGGTCGAGAACCTCCAGGAGCGTGACGGGCTCCTCGGCGGGGTTGCTCGCCGGTTCCGCCTGGTGGATCAGGCCCTCGATCAGGAATCGGTTGATGGCCTCGGCCTTGGCGGCCTCGGCCCGGGCCTCGCGCTCGGCGACGAGCAGCCGCCGCTTTTGCCGGACGGCCTCGCGCCAGCCCCAGGTCACGCCAGCGAAGCCGGCCGAGAGGGCCACGACGAGCGTCGCGACGAGCCCTGCCTGCATCGGCCTGCGCCGGCACCAGCGCCAGACCCGGGACAGGGGCCCGACCGGCCGGGCGACGATCGGCCGGCCGTCGAGGAACCGCCCGAGATCCTCGGCGAGCTGGCGGGCCGTCTCGTACCGGTTTGACGGATCCCTGGCCATCGCCTTCGAGACGATCGTCGCCAGGTCGGGGGGGACCGCCGGGTTCAGCCGACGGATCGGAGCCGGCTCCCCCTCGGCGATCGTCCGGAAGATCTGCTGGCGGTCGTCTCCCGGGATGGCGGGCCGCAGCGTCAGCAACTCGTAGAGGGTCGCTCCCAGGGAGTAGACGTCGGAGCGGCGGTCGATCAGGGCCCGCTTGCCCAGCGCCTGCTCGGGGCTCATGTAGCGTAGGGTCCCGGGCAGGTCGCCGGTGACGGTCAGGCCGGCGTCCCCCTGGACGTGGGCCATGCCGAAATCAGCGACCCAGATCTCCCCCCGGAGGTCGACAAGCAGGTTGGACGGCTTGATGTCGCGGTGAACCACCCCCTGGTCGTGCGCGTGGCTGAGTGCCTCGGCCACGTCCATTCCCAGAGCGGCGACCGCCCGGAGGTACGCCCGGCGACCGATCGAGGGCGGGCCCGAGGCGTCGGTATGGTCCGGAGCGGGGGCGAGGGCCGGGGCCGGGCCGCATCGGCTCCCGTCCCCCTCGCGACGAGAGGGGGCCAGGCGCCCGGACAGCAGTCCCGACGCGACGGCGGCGAGCCCCTCCGCCGAACTCAATCCGCTGGCTCCCCGGTCGTCCTCGACCAGCAGGCGGAGTTCCCCCAGCAGGTCGGCCAGGCTCCCGCCCTCGATGAACCGCATCGCGTAGTAGGGGACACCCTGGACGAGGCCCACGTCGTACACCGGGACGACCCGGGGGTGCTGAAGCCAGCCGGCCACCTGCGCCTCGAGCTGGAAGCGTTGCAGCGCCCTGGGGTCCATCGCCAGCGACGGCGGCAGGATCTTCAGCGCGACCCGACGCCGGAGCGCCACTTGCTCGGCCTCGTAGACGATGCCCATTCCCCCCCGGCCGACTTCCCGAAGGATCCGGAACTTGCCGAAGATCGTCAGCCCGTCCTCGTCCCGGGAGGAGGCCGGGAGCTCCTCGACGCCGGCCGAGAGCTCGGCCAGGCCCCGCATGGCCGGCACCAGGCTCCGGAACTCCTCGGCCCAGTCCGGATGCTCCTCGACGAGTTTCTCCACATCGACCGGCTCGCCGTCGAGGAGGCGCCGGGTCGTCTCCTCCACCAGATCGAGGAACGCCGGGTCGAGCCCCTGAAGGCCGAGAATCGACCCCGAACCTCCCCATCGCTCGACGGGCCAGGTCGACCGGCCGATCGGACCGCGTCCACCCCGGTCGCTCCGGGGAGACTCCCCGACGTGCTCGCGGTTCTCGGAGGACGGCATCGCAGGGGCTCCCGCTGCGTCGAATCCGGTGCGAAGGCGCGGCCGGCCGGAATCCTGGTTGTCCGTCGGGGCCGACTCGCGACCGCCGATCAGCGGAGTCGGCCCAAGGGGAGAGCGGGGGCCGGCCGACTTGCGGGGGGGAGGGTAGCCGAGGATCGGGTGATCGATCCGGGCGATCGCCCCGGATCTCGGGGCTCCCGGCAAGGCGATTCGAGACGATTCCAGGATAGGACCCTTCCGTCTCTTCGGCCATGCTGTTGCAGGTCGTCGAGCCGTCGAGGGGCAGTGGCTTCATTCGAGGCGGTACGGCAGAGCCGAGACGCCGCCGCAAGTCAGCAAGATCGGGATCGTGTCCACGTTCGTCTCCGCCTCGAAACCGGACGGCAACCTCCCGGCGGATCACCGCCGCTGGGACCGGGTCGGGCGTTCAGGATCGAGGAGTCAGGGCGATGGGTGCCGATCGCCGGCCTCCGCCGTGGTCTTCATTCCGGCGTCGGCGCCGAGCCGGGCTCGCCGAGATCGAGGAGGCCTGCCCTCCCCGGGCGGAACGCCCAGGTTCCAGGGCTCGGCCGATCTCGACCGTCCGGTCCTGGCTGGGGCAGTGGCCCCTTCGTCCGAGACTCGGGTCCATCGAGCGGAGTCGGGCCAGGTGTGCTGCCGGGGCGAAAGGACCGCACCGGGCCCGACCGCCTCGGCCCCAGGCCATCGCCCGGCCGGTCACTGCCGGGGGGAAGGGAACGCCGGGCGGGCGGAGGCACGTTCCAGGGCGTGGGCGAGCTGCCGGTCCAGACGGCGTTCGAGCTCGGCGACGGCCTTCGGACATCGGGCCTCGGCGGCCATCTTCTTCCGGTTCCTGCGGCGTTCGAGCCGCTCCCCCAGGTACTTGAGCACGGCGGGTCCTCGGGTCAGCCAGGGAGGGACAGAGGGCGGGGGACATCGATGGGCAGTCCCTGCACCGATGATACGCTCAAACCGGCGGCGTTTCCATATCACCCAGCCATGACGGCAACAGTCGATCGGGAGGTCGATCCTATCCTGGCCCGATCGCCTCCCGAATGCGTATGATCGTTCCCGGGGAAGAGGCCGGAGGTCGTCGCCCCTGCGGGGCCCCGGGGACCGGGCCCCGCTTGCGATCGCCCCGACGGCCGCCCGCGAACCGACGGAGACGACACCGCGATGCCGATCCTGCCCGCTGAGCCGGAGATCTTCCCGCCCGACCTGTTCGACCGGTCGGAATCCGAGGTCGCCCACGTCCTCCGCTCCCCCGCCGAGCCGGAATCCGCCCCCCCCTGCCCGACCCGGACGAAACCACCCTCCCCCGGTGGTGGTGCCTGCACACCAAGCCCCGCCAGGAGAAGGCCGCCGCCCGGTTCCTCCGAGACCGCCGCCTCGCCCACTACCTCCCCCAGGTCCTCAAGGAGAGTCGCACCCCCGGCGGCCGGAAGATCAAGTCGATCGTCCCGCTCTTCCCGGGTTACCTGTTCCTGCTGGGGGATGCCCACCAGCGGATCGAGTCGTTCGGCGGCGGCCAGCTCGTGACGATCCTGCGGGTGGACGACCAGTTCCGGCTGCGAGGGGAACTGATCCAGATCCACCGGATGCTCTCCTCGGGGCTGCCGGTGGTTCCCGAGCCGGAGTACCCCGTCGGCAGCCGGGTCCGGATCCTCGAGGGGCCGCTGAAGAACCTGGTCGGCACCGTCATCCGGAGGGGCAATCGCGACCACTTCGTCGCCGTCGTCCACTTCCTCGGCCGCGGGGCGACGGTCGAGCTCCAGGGCTGGCAGGTTGAACCTGTCCCGGACGACCCGGGCGACGGCCCGGTCTGATCCCCGCCCTCGGAAAGTTCCGAGGCGTCGACTCGAGGCAGACGATCCGGCTCCCCGACGCGCCGGAGGCGGACTCCCTCCCTGCTCCGACCTGGCGAGCCGCCCCCGCTCCCGTTCGCCAGGCCCCGGAGTTGGCCCAACCAAGTCCCGGGGCCTCCCGGACTCGCTCCTGCTTCGCCCGGGATCGACTCGAACCGGGCCTCGCCGGGTCCGGGGCATCGCGCAAGGCCCTGATCTTTCCCAGGGACGGAGCCCGGACTGTTTCCCGATCGACCGGAGGCTCGTTCGTCTCGGAATCGGGCCTCCTGCTCCGTGCTGATGGGACGGTGCGCCAGAGGGTGCGCTGCGATCGACCTGAGCCCTTGTGTCGTTTCTCCCAATCAGATCATGGGTTGGAGCGATCGGTCCCGATTCGAATTGGCTTCGCTCCGTTCGGTGCGCAGCAGAGGTTTCCGGGCGAACGACCTCGGGCAGGGTCCGATCCGACGCTCGAGCCCGAACCGGGCCGGTGCGCTGCGACACGTTACGGGCGAGTTTTCGTTTCTCATGAAATGAGAAGGACTTGAGGCAATCAGGCGCTCGCCGATTGAAACTATGAGAGGGGAGGTCGAGCCGACGGGGCCCGGGGCCCCGAGCCGGTGGAAGACTGGAGGTGTAGAACCGAACTCCTGCCCCACCGAACCGGAGGACTCCCGTGCACCACGTCGGCATCGACCTCCACAAGAAGACCATCGTCCTGTGCGTCCTCGACGATCAGCTCAAGGTCGTCGCCCGACGCAGCTT
>NZ_RYZH01000098.1 GCF_003977685.1 Tautonia sociabilis
GGTGGGCGTGGTCTGGGACGGGCAGGCCGACCGACGCCGACGGCGAGGGGGAGGTGCCGGGGCCCCGAGCCCACCGAACCTGCACCGGCAGCTTGACAGTCCCCCTCTCATAGATGGGTTCGCTCCGGCGCCGGAACGCCGTCGCATCGTGCCTCTCGGGGGCTCCGGCCCCGCTCCCGGCGAACTGGCATTCTTCAGTGCGTCCATCGATGGATCTGTGGATGCTTCGAATCGGGGCACAATCAAGGTCGTGTCGGTTCATTGCGTGGAATGACGGGTGGTGGCAAGGAGGGGCCGAACCGCGTCCGGCCGCCGATCCTGCCGGGGAGTGATGGGGTTGCCAGGGAACGAGGGTCGAGGGGGGCCAGGAGCGATCGGGGACGTCGGCCCGATGACCGGATCATCGGGAGCGAGGGGCCCGACGGTGAATGACGACGGGGAGGGGGGGGAGAGCGATCGGCTTGTCGAGCCGGGGAGGCGGCCTGGAAGGGAGGGGAGGGGGGGTGGTAAGGTGGAGGGTGATCGGGCGTTGAGGCGTCCGGGCCGGAAGGGCCGGGGGCCTTGGGGCCGAACCGCGACGGACGGGCACCGAGGGAGGGGTCGACCATGCGGATGGGGACGATCGGCATCCTCGTCGGGATGGGGGGATGGGTGGCCGTCGCGGGGGCGTCGGCGAGGGCCGACGGGCTGGAGGACGCCCGCCGGGACTGGCAGACGGGCCGGTACGCCCGGGCCCTGGAGCGACTGGAGGCGATCGAGCCGGCCGACCCGGCCGAGGCCGCGCGGGTGGCCCTCGCCCGGGCCGAGTGCCTCAGGAGCATGGGGAGGATCGAGGAGGCGGTCGAGGCGCTGTCGGCCGCCAGCGAGATCGAGGGGGAGGCCGGCGCGGAGGTGCTGGGCCTGCTGGCCGAGATCCGGTTCTCCCAAGGAGAGTGGGACGAGGCCGAGGCCCTCGTCGCTCGGGCGCTGGAGCGGGACGACCTCTGCCGACGCGCCCGATGGGTCGTCGCCCTGCTGCACGAGGCCAGGGGGGAGGCGAAGGAGGCGGTCGAGGCGTATCGCTGGTTCATCCGAGACTACAACGCCCGCCAGCGCGAGACGAGGAGAGACCCGGACGCCCTCTGCCTGATCGGCCGAGCCGCGCAGCGGTACTACCGGGCGACGGCCCGGGGAGAGGAGCTGTCTCAGGCGCTCAACGACGTGATCAACGAGCTGTTCGAGGGGGCGATCACGGTCGACCCGCGCTGCTGGCAGGCGGCTTGGCTGGAGGGGGAGCTGTTCTTCGAGGGGTATCAGGAGGGCAGCGCCCGTCGGGAGCTGAACCGGGCCTTGCTGATCAACCCCAGTGCCGCCGAGGTGCTCGTCACGCTCGGCAGGATCGACCTGGAGAACTACGCGCTCAACGACGGCCGGGAGAAGGCCGAGGCGGCGCTGGAGATCAATCCGTCGTACACGCCGGCCCTGGTCCTGCTGGCGGATCTGAACATCTCCGATGAGCGGTTCGACGAGGCGCTCGAGGCGGCGAAGAAGGCCGTGGGGCGGAATCCGAAGGACCCGGAGGCACTGGCGAGGCTGGCGGCGTCGCAGCAGTTGCTGGTCAATCCGCTCGGCGCCGCGGCGGCGGAGGCGGCGGCGCTGAAGGACAACCCCCGGCCGGCCGCCTTCTTCGAGGCGCTGGGCGACCGGCTGGCCGATCGCCGCAAGTACCACCCGGCCGAGCGGGCCTTCCTCAAGGCGATCGCCGCCGACCCGGAGGCGGCCGGGCCGAAGGTCGGCCTGGGGATGCTCTACATGCAGATCGGCCGGGAGACGGAGGCCCGCGCCCTGTTCGACCAGGCGTTCGACGCCGACCCGTTCAACATCCGGGCCGACAACATGATGAAGGTGCTCGACCACATGGCCTCCTATGAGGCGATCGAGACGGAGCATTACATCGTGCTCGTCGACCCGACGCAGGACCGGCTGCTTGGGCGCTACATGGCCGACTACCTGGAGGAGATCCACCCCGTGCTGGTCGATCGCTTCGGCTACGAGCCGCCGGGGAAGACCTCGATCCAGATCATGAAGGACCACCAGATGTTCAGCGGGCGGACGACCGCCCTGCCGTTCATCCCCACGGTGGGGGCCTGCACCGGCAAGGTCGTGGCGCTGGCCAGCCCGACGGCCACCCGCAAGGCGTTCAACTGGGCCCGAGTGCTCACTCACGAGCTAGCCCATGTGATCACCCTCCAGCAAACGAACTTCAACATCCCCCACTGGTACACCGAGGCCCTGGCGGTCGAGAGCGAGGGCGGCCCGAGGCCCCAGCCCTGGAACACCCTGCTCGTCGAACGGGTACCCCAGCGCCGCCTGCTCAACCTGGAGACGATCAATCTGGGCTTCATCCGCCCCAGGGAGCCCGACGAGCGGCAACTGGCCTACTGCCAGGCGCAGCTCTATGCCCGGTACATGGTCAAGCGGTTCGGCGACGACGCGCTGGCCCGGCTGCTGGAGGCCTACCGGCTGGGAATGGCGACGAAGGAGGCGGTGGAGTCGACCTTCGGCGTGCCGGTGGAGCAGTTCGAGGAAGGGTATCTCGCCTACCTCGATGAGGTGGTGGAGACGATCCGCACCCGGGTGGAGGACGAGGAACCGGTCTCCTTCTCGCGGCTGCTGCTCGACCTGCGCAAGGAGCCCGAGGACGCGGCGCTCAACGCCAAGGTCGCTTACGAGTACTTCGCCCGCCGAGACTACAAGAGCGCCCGGCCCTTCGCCGAGAAGGCCCTGGAGCTGGAGCCGCACCAGCCGCTGGCCTCGTATGTGATGGCCCGGGTGATGATGCTCATCGGCGATGAGGCCAAGGCGCTGGAGCTGCTGACCCCGGCCCTGGACGAGGAGCGGCCGAACGAGCGGGTGGTCGACCTGCTGGCCGAGCTGACGATGAAGGCCGGCGATCTGGAGGAAGCCGCCCGGCTGTATGAACTGGCCCGGCGCGACGACCCGCTGAACTCCAAGTGGCTGGCCGGCCTGGCCCGAGTCCACCTGAGGCTGGGGGACGAGGCGGCCTTCCTCGGCGACCTGGCCCAGCTGGCGGAGAACGACTCGGACGACCTGGCCGTCCGCAAGGTGCTGGCCGAGCGGCATCTAGCCCGGGGGGAGTTCGAGGAGGCGGCTCGGTGGGCGAAGGACTGCCTGCACATCGACGTGAACGACCCGAAGGCCCACGTCGTGCTCGGCGACGCGCTGATGGGCCTCGACCGTCCCGGCGAAGCGGTCCGGGAGTTCGAGGTCGCCCTGGGCCTGGAGCCGGAGGACGCCGAGGCGATCCGGCGGAAGCGGGAGCAGGCCCTGGCGGCGTCGGGGGCACCGGAGGACTCGGGGGCGGATGAGCCCGCCCCCAGCGAGGAGGAGGAGGGGGACGACGCCCCCTCCCCAGCCGATCCCGGCGGCGACGTCGATCAGAAGTCGACCTGGAAGCGGAACCAGAACAGGTCGCTGGTCTTCGGGAACTCGTCGACGGGGAAGGTCCGCACGCGGTCCGGGTGGAGTTGAGAGGAGGGAGGAACGCCGCTTCTTCGGTCTGAGCCGGCGGCGCGACGAGAAGAGCTGGTTGCTGGCCGAGCGGGGGAGGAGGCCGGCTCGGATCGAGTCCGGCGGCTTGGGGGGACTCACGGGGTCGGGGGGACCGAAGGGCCGCCGGGCCGGACCGGGACCCAGTCGGTCTCGCCCCGACCGCCGCGAGGCTTGAGTCCGGTCCCTCCTCACCGGATGGGGAGCGGGGGACCGGCGTGGGGGCGGTGGCACCCACGCGGGGCCGGGGCGGTCGATCGGACGCCGGGCCGGACCGGGTACGAATCGAGCACGCCCCGGCCACCGCGGGGCTCGGGGCCGGCCGGCCCGGGGTGGGGAGCCGCCCGTCGTCGGGAGGGACGAGGGCCGGGGATCGGGTCGGCCGGGAATCTCGGGGCTTGGACTCGGGAAGCTCAGCGGTTCGGAACGTCCACGGCGGCACCGACGTTGCGGTCGGCAGGCGTGAGGATCGATCCGAGAGGAACATGAGCCGGCTCCGGACACAGAACGAACAATGCGCGTTCTGTGTGATCGTCGGAAGGGATCGCGGTCCCATGGCGCCTTCGGCTCGCGTTGCGGTCGGGGCGCACCGTGATTGAGTCGGGTGTGGATTCCCCGGCGGCCCGGAGCGCCCGATCGCTTGACCGAGCGCGAGGGGAAACCGGGGCGAGGCATGGCCGGTCTCCGAGCGGCCGGGCCGGAGGGGCCGTCTCGGGAGAAGGCGAATGCTCGGGATCAGGATCAACCGGGCCGCTTGGTGAGGAGACGGTCGGAGCGGCGCGTGAGGCGGTTGATCAGTGGGGGAGCATCAGCAGCGCAGGCGAGCGGAAGGACGCCGCGACAGGCCAAGGGCCTCGCTCATCGAACTGGCCGAGAACCGGATTCCACCAGACAGGGGGAACCGGAGGGCCTGGGGATGGATCAGCCCCTCGGGGGCCGACTTCCCGGTCTCCTCCTCGTTCTCCGTCTCGGTGACCGCCAGCGGCTCGGCGGGAGAGGAGCCGGACTGGCGAGTCCCGGCGGGTAGGGAGGGCCGCTCCAGGGCGATCCGGGCGGCCGGGTCGACCGGCGAGGACAGGCACGCGAAGGCGGACGGCTCCTCGACGGCCGGCGAAACCTGGACCTCGCCGCCGGCAACCGGCGGCAAGAGCAAGGCGAGCCAGAGGATGGTGAGGTGGCCGAACATCAGTGAATGCGAGCCGATGCCAACGAGTTGGGATGGGCCGGGAAGGCTTGAGTTGGGGGAATCGTATGTCAAGACGCGGCCGGGGAGCAACCCCCTTTTTCGCGTTTTTTCCGGATCGAGCGTCCGGGATGGGCTGGGTCCCGTGGCATTGTCGGTCGAATCGCTACAGGCCGGGTGATTGGGCCTCCGGCGGCTGATCGGGGAGGATTGGCCGCCGGAGGCCCGCCGATGGAGAAGGACGAGTCGCCCTCGGCGCTGGCGGTTCGCCGGCGCCGGGGGGTGCCGGAATCCGGAGGCTCCCGGCCCGCGCAAGGAGGAGACAGGACCATGAGCGATCGAATCTCGGGGCATCGGCCGGCCCGCACGCGGTTCCGGCCCTCGGTCGGCGACACCCTGGAGCGCAGGGCCTTGATGTCGACCCTGACGCCCGGCGCGCTGTTCTTGCAGCGGCGGGCGATGCTGGCTCAGCAGTTGATGATCGGCCAGCGGGGCCGGGTGGCTCGGGCGGTCACGGCCGCCGGCTCGGCCGTGACCGTGACCGACACCGATGGCGAGCGTTACCGCGTGCAGCTGACCGGAGAGGGGGGGATCACCTCCAGCTCCCTGCCCGATGGCCGGATCGCGCTGGTGGTCCGGGGCACGAACACGCTCAGCCAGCTCGACGTGATTCCGATGTTCCGGCCCCGGGTGAGGGAAGGGTCGCACACCTTCGGCCCGTACAAGCTGTTCGGCGACGGCGTGCTCGACATCGGCCTGCTCGACGTCTACGGCCCGATCAACGGCATTTTCGGCTTCAACACGGCGAAGCTCTCCGGCCCGCTGTTGGTGCGGGACGCCGCCACCGTGGACCGGATCGCCCTGGCGGAGCTGACCCCCGGGTCGTCGATCCAGGTGGGGGGCACCCTGAACCAGTTGGAGGTGCTGCGCAGCGCCAATTTCGCCGGGGCCGGCACCGGGATCAGCACGGGGCTGGACCTGAACGTGCTGAACGTCGGGGGCTACCTGACGCTGGCCGAGGGGGCGAACATCACCATCGGCCGGGACCTGGGGCTGGTGGAGCAGGCCGCCTCGGGCACCGGCCGAGGGGGGCAGGGGGCCCGGATCGACGGGGGAGTGCTGATCGCCGAGGGCAGCCAGTGGCGGATCGTCCGCAACCTGGCGGCGCCGCTGGTGGACCTGGGCGACTTCGTCGGGGCGAGCCGGTTCAACGTCGGCAACCCGTTTCCGGCCTCGTACTTCCAGGTGGTCGGCACCATCGTCCCCTGACCCAAGGGATCGGCCGATCCCGGGCCGCCCCCGAGCGGGCCGGCCCGGGACTGGCAATCGCCCGGCGAACGACTTAAGATAAGATCCCGATGGGCGAATCACCCGACGGAGGCTGGACGCTTGGCGCCTTGCAGCGCCGGATCGCTGCGCTCTACGGCGCCAAGGACGCCGCCCGGGGAGACGCGGCGACGTTCCTCTGGCTGACCGCCGAGTTCGGCGAGCTGGCCGAGGCGCTGCGCTCCGGCACCGACGAGGAACTCGCCCTGGAGATGGCCGACGTGCTCGCCTGGCTCGCCACGCTGGCCAACCTTCGGGGGATCGACCTCGATCGGGCCGTCTGCCGGAAGTACGGCCGAGGCTGCCCTGGCTGCGGCGCCGAGCCCTGCCGGTGCGACCCGTCGGAGAAGCCCTGAAGGCGGGGCCGATCGGGGAGAGCGTCACCGATCTCGGCCGAGCGTCCCGTCCGAACCCGGCCGGGGGAGTCGGCGGAGGGCGGGGGGGGAGGCCCCGGAGGGCGTCCGCCGCCGATGAGCCCGTCCCCCCGGGGGCGATCCGCCCCGGGCGATTCGCAGCGACCCGGAGAGGCACCATGAGTTCATCGTCCCGAGCCCGCCGGCCGATCCCCGCGACGCTCCCCCTCCGCCTGGCCCTGGGGGCCGCGGTCGCCCTGGCGGCCTCGGGGGAGGCCGAGGCCCGGCAGGCCGAGCCGGACGTGACGATCGAGAACATTCGGGTCGGCCTGGCCGAGGACGTCTCGGACCAATGGTACAAGATCGGCACCTGGACGCCGGTCCGGGTCGACCTCCAGGCCGGTCCGTCTCGGTTTTCGGGCCTCTTGCGGCTGGAGGTGCCCGACGACGGCGGTGTGCCAACGTTCGTGAGCCGTCGGGTCGAGGTACCGGCGCGGTCGACCGAGTCGTTCCTCTGCTACGTCCGCCCCGGCGACGCGACCGTCCGCGTCCGGGTCGAGGTGCGCGACGAGCGCGGCCGGCGCCGGGACGTGGCCGAGCAGGACTCGGCCATGTGGCTGCAGCCGGACCAGGTGGTGCTGGGCGTCATCGGCCAGCCGGGGGGGGTCGACCTGCTGCCGAGCCTGCCCGAGTTCCAGGGGGCCGACGCCTCGCAGCCCTCCCGCCTGTCGGTTTGCCGACTGCGGGTGCCGGAGGGGATCCCCGACCGCTGGTACGGCTACGACGCCCTGGAGGCCCTGGTTCTCGACCTGAACGCCGAGGGGGCTCTCGAGGCGTTGCAAGACTTCCGCAGCCAGCCGCTGATGCAGTGGGTCCGCAACGGCGGCCACCTGGTGCTGGTCGGGGGCTTCGCCCGCTGGCAGGTGGCGGCCGACCCCGGGGGAGTGCTCCGGGAGCTGTTGCCGGCCCTGCCGACCGATCGTCCGACCGAGACGGGGGACCTGGGGACGATCGAGTCGTTCGTCGGCTCGATCACGCCGATCACGACGCCGGAGCGCCCGGTGTCGGTGACGACCTTCGAGCCGATCGAGGGCCGGGGGGCCCAGGTGCTGCTGGCCGACCGCTCGGTGGGAGGGCCGGTGATCGTGCGGGGCCCCTACGGCCTGGGCCGGGTGACGATGGTTGGCCTAAGCGTCGACGAGCGGCCGTTCGTCGACTGGCCCGACCGCAAGGTGTTCTGGTCGTCGGTGCTCGACCTCGGCGGCCGGGAGACGGCCGCGATCGACCTGGCCCGCTCGGGCGCCTTCACCGACTACGAGGTCCGGGACCTCTCCAGCTACCTGCACCGGGCCCTGGAGCAGTTCGAGGGGGTCCGGCTCGTCCCCTTCGGCTGGGTGGCGGCGTTCGTCTTCCTGTACATCCTGCTGATCGGCCCCGGCGACTACTTCTTCCTGAAGCGCGTGCTCAAGCGGATGGAGCTGACCTGGATCACCTTCCCGACGATCGTGGTCGCCGTCAGCCTGGTCGCCTACATCACGGCCTACCGGGTGAAGGGGACCGACCTTCGGATCAACCGGGTGGACGTGATCGACGTGGACCAGGGGTTCGGCGACGGCGAGCGGCACCTGGCCCGGGGGACGAGCTTCGCCACCCTGTTCAGCCCCCAGAACCGAGATTACGACGTGACGGTGCTCCCCCTGCCGGTCGCCGCCGAACACCCGGCCGAGGCCGGGCCGGTGCCGGCCTCCCAGGTGGACGAGGTGCTGACGACCTGGTTCGGCATCGCCGAGCCCCGCTTCGGAGGCATGGGGAACTCCGGAGGCATGGCGCTGACCAGCAGCGGCTACTCCTACCAGTCGCCCAACGACGAACGATCCAGCGTTCCGCCCTCGGTGCTGGCCGGCGTCCGGGTGCCGATCTGGACGACCAAGGCCCTGGTCGGCACCTGGTTCGACGACGCCCCGGCGGCCATCGACGCCGACCTGCGCGACCCGGGCGCCCACCGCCTGGAGGGGACGCTGACCAACCGGCTCGGCCGGCCGCTGAACAACGTCATCCTCGCCTACGGCGGTGACGTCTACGAGTTCGAGCGGCCGATCGCCCCGGGAGAGGCGGTGCGGGTGGAACTGGCGCGCAACCGCAACCTCTCCGGTTTCCTCGAGGACATCGGCCGGCGGCTTCCCCAGATCTACACCTACAACCCCAGTCCCCGGGTGGGAGTCTCCCGGGGCGACCTGGTCCGGGCGCTGAGCTTCGCCCGAGCCGGCCGACGCCGCGGCCAGAAGCCCAACATCGTCCTCAGCGACCTCGACCTTTCCCCCCAGCTCGAACTGGACCGGCCCATCCTTCTGGCCGAGCTCGACGGCCC
>NZ_RYZH01000099.1 GCF_003977685.1 Tautonia sociabilis
CGGCCTCCGCGGGGGATGCTCCGTCCGGTCGTTTCGGGGCCGATTGCTCGATTCGATGCTCATGGGCGGCCTGGTGCTCGCGACGGGAACGCGGTCCGAGGAGGGCCCCCCGGCGACCGAGGGGCCGACGTGTCACGGTGCGTCAACGAAGCTGGCCCTCAGCCGGCGATGGGCGTCGGTGACGGCGATGAAGTGGCGGTGGACCTCCTCGGGGTCGTCCTCCTCGACGGCATGCTTGAGCCGCTCGATCTTGTCGATCAGCACGCGCGCCTTCATCCGGCGGTAGGGGCTGAGGGTCCCCTCCCGCAGGTAGACGCTGACCTGGAGCCGTCGGATCCAGTCCTGGTAGAGCGGGATGAAGTAGTCGGCGTGCTCGCGGTTGCCGCTGTTGGCCGCCGAGAGGACCTCGGCCTTGATGATCGTCAGGTCGTCGAAGATCTGCTCGGCCGGCGGGTAGTAGGTGTAGCAGGCCAGCACGCTGAAGGCGATCAGCCCGAGCAGGCCGATCCCGCCGAGCACCGGGCCGGGGATGACCACGTCGTAGCGCCTCCCGGGGCGATCGGGCCCGGCCTCGGACGGCTCGGGGGCGCGTTCCAGCCAGTCCTCGACCCGCCAGCGGCGGTCGAGCCGCCCCAGCGCCAGCCCGAGCACGCCGAAGCCGGCCAGCACGCCGAGCGCCTTCCGCTCGTGGGACATGACCTCCTCGCCCAGCTCCTTGGCGACCTGAGCGAAGCTGCCGCCGCCGGGCGGGAACGGGCAGCAGTAGATGTCGAAGGCGTGCGTGTGCCCGGCCGGCTCGACCCCCTTCGGCGTCAGCGGGCCGTCCATCGCGTAGGCCAGGCCGACGACCACGACCAGCAGCCCGCCCAGCCACGCCGCCGACCGCCTCGGGCCGTAGGCCCTCGCCACCCAGGCCAGCAGGCCGAGGTTCGCCCCGGCGCCGAAGGTCAGCAGGACGAAGGCCGCGGCCACCGAGTTGGCGTGCTGGAACATCGAGCCGAGCTGGGCCATGGCCGCCATCGGCGTGGCGTAGGCGGGGATGGCCGCGGCCGTCATCTCCAGCGCCGCGTACGGGTTGTCCTGCTCCATGCGGTTCATCAGGCTCCCCTGCGGCAGGGCGACGTTCAGCAGCACGACGCCGAGCAGGCCCACCAGGATGAAGCCCGAGGTGGGGCCGGCCACCTCCCGGGCGACGGCGACCAGCAGCGCGACCATCCGCTTCGGCCCGTAGGAGACCGGCGGCGGCCCCGGCTCGGGCTGCTCGTTGTCGGGGAAGAACCGGTCGAAGGCCACGCCCAGGGCCGTCACCACCGCGAGCGAGGCCAGGGCGAAGCTGAAGATGACCACGGGCTCCGAGAGCGAGAGCCCGTAGAGCACCGACAGCGGGTTGAACAGCGGCGCCGTCAGCGCGAAGGCGAGGATCGTGCCCGCCGAGAGCCCGTCGCGGCGCAGTTCGCGGACGATCGGGATCACGCCCAGCGAGCAGACCGGCAGCAGCATGCCCAGCACCCAGGCCCGGGCCAGGGCCCATCGGGTACCGTGGCCGAACAGCCGCCGCGTCCCCTCCGGCCCGAGCAGCCGCCGGAAGATGGCGGCGATGACCAGCCCCACCAGGATGGTCGGCGACGCCTCGGTCAGCGCCGCGACGAACCGCTGGATGCCGCCCCAGAAGATCGCGTCCATCAGATGTGATTCCCCTGCGAGTTGATGCGACGAACCCGGATGCTCAGTCCCCGACCCCGCCCCCGTCGTGGGGGCTCTCGTCTCCGTTGGCCGGCTCCTCGTCCTCCCGGTAGGACGCCCTCCCCGGGAACCAGGCGGGATCGGCCTCGGCCTCCAGGCGATCGAGGTCCGCCAGCAAGGGCTCGACCTCGGACAGCCGGTCGCCGTCCAGGGGAACCCCGGCGTCGAAGTCGGCGATGGCCGACTCGTAGGCGGCCAGCAGCCGGGCGGCGAGGGCGTTGACCCGGTTCCAGGGCCTCTCGGGCATGTCGCTGTCGGCGGCGACCTCAGGGAGCCACTTCGCCAGGTCGCGCTGCACGTGCAGCAGGGTGTCGAGGGTCTCGTCGGTCCGGCCGGCCGAGAGGGCCTCGCGGGTCGCGGCGTGACCGGCGATCAGGCGGGCGACGGCGTCCGGGAAGTCGCTCGGCCGGTGGGGAGGATCGACGTGCTCGGCGTGGCCGTGCTTGTGGTCGTGATCGTCCTGGCAACCCAGCTGGCCGAGCAGCAAAGCGAGGGAGACGACGGGGGCCAGGGCTCGGGAGGACGTGGTCATCGCTGGGATTCCCAGGTCGGTTCAGGCACGACGGGCCTTGGGGTAGACGGGGACGGGGACCGCGTCGAGGATCTCGGAGACGACGCGCCCGGCGGCCTCGGGCTCGATCCCGAGGCGGACGTCGAGCACCGGCCGGGCGACGGCCTGCACGTCGTCGGGCGTGACGAAGGCCCGGCCGTCGAGGAAGGCGTGGGCCTGGGCCAGCCGCTGCCAGGTCAGCAGCCCTCGGGGGCTGAGGCCGAGCGTCACCTGGCGGTGCCCCCGGGTCGCGGCGGCGAGGTCGACGAGGTACTCGGCCACCATCGGGCCGACGGCCACGCCGGCCACCTGACCCTGCAAGGCCCGCAGGCGAGCGTGCCCGACCGGCTCGACCTGGTCGGCAGAGCCGTCGTCTGCCGAGCCGACGGCCGCCGCGAGCATGGCCAGCTCGTCGTCCCGCCCGGGGTAGCCGATCCTCAGCTTCATCGCGAAGCGGTCGAGCTGGGCCTCGGGCAGCGGGTAGGTGCCGTGCTGCTCGGCGGGGTTCTGCGTGGCGATGACGAAGAAGGTGTCGGAGAGAACGTGGCGCACCGAGTCGACGGTCACCTGCCGCTCGGCCATCGCCTCCAGCAGAGCGCTCTGGGTGCGGGGGGTGGCGCGGTTGATCTCATCGGCCAGCAGGACATCGGCGAAGACGGGGCCGGGCAGGAACTCGAACTCCCGGGTCTTCTGGTCGAAGACGCGGAAGCCGGTGATGTCGCCCGGCAACAGGTCCGGGGTGCATTGCACGCGGGCGAACCTGCCGCCGAGCACCCGGGCCATCGCCTTGGCCAATGTCGTCTTGCCCAGGCCGGGGAGGTCCTCGATCAGCAGGTGCCCCCGGGCCAGGAGGCAGGCGAGCACGTGCTCGATCACCGCCGCCTTGCCGCGCAGGGCGTCGTTGAGGGCCGATCGGATCGCCTCGACGGCCTGGCGGTCGGCCTCGACGGGGGGCGCCCCGTTGGCTTCGGTCATGATGCGAACTCCCGGGTCGGGTGCGCGTGAGGGGTCATTGCTCTGAAGGTCCGGAGGGTCCAGCCCCGGACGACGCGGCGGCAGATGACGAGGCTTTCGACGCCCCCCGGCAAGGGCCCGGGAGCGTACGCGCTCCACTGGGCCAGCCGGATCAGCTCGCGGAGGTCGTTCACCAACTCGGTTGGCGCCGAGGCGACGAGGGCATCGCACCACCGCGATGGCGTCTGCCCCGTCGTCCGGCCCCGGCCTGCCCAGGAGGCCCGACGCTCGACCAGCCGGAGGGTGGCGAGCACGACGCGGGACGGCCCCCGGGCCGGCGTCGACAGCCGCCAGGCGATCGTCCAGCAGCGGTCGAGCACCTGATGCCGACACCAGGCCAGCAGGCCGAGCCCGATCGCGAGCATCGCCAGCACGGCCACGTTCCTGCCCGCCCACCACGCGGCCGAGGCGAGTCCCGCCCGCAGGAGGTCGAGCGGCGAATAGGCCGGGGCCATCAGCTCGAACCCCGGCGTCGGCTCGACCGCGACCCATTCGCCACCCGGGACCTGGACCTCGACCCAGAGGTGGGCATCGTCCGAGGTCACGGCGACGTGCCGGGCGTGCGTGTCGTACCGCCTCGGGTCGACGTACAGGCCGCCGACGACCCGCGTCGGGTAGCCGAGCGAGCGAAGCATGAGGGCCGCCGCCGTCGCGAACAGGTAGTCGGGACCGCGCCGGGCCCGGCCCAGGAAGTGGGCCATCACGTCGGGGCACCCCTCGGGCGGGGTCGCCGACCGATCGTGCTCGCAGTGGCCGCGCAGGCGGGCGACGACGGCCTCGACCTGGCCCCACCCCCTCGGGACCCCAGCCGTCCATTCCGCCGCGAGCCGGTCGAGAAGTCCGGAGACGGGTGGAGACTCGCAGTGCCTGGCGAAGGCGTAGCTGGGCCGCTCGGGGATGGTCAGCCTTCGGAGGGACTCGGGAATCGGAGACCGGACCTCGGTATCGATCACCGTCCCCGGGGGGATGGTCCGGCCGCTCATGCGGAGAACACCGGGCTGCGACCACTCGTAGAAGTCGACCCGGTTGACGCTGCCGACCCGGAACCGCTTCAGGTGGGCGGGGCTGGGGATGCTCGCCGTCTCCAGCCGGCCGACCTTGATCCGGTGCGTCACCCGGCCCGAGAGGAACGGATGGTCGAGCGCCTCGATGACCAGCCAGGGGCTCTCCCTCACCTCGGTCCGGAGCGTCGCGCCGCCCGAAGACGACTGCCCCTCGACCCAGGATTCGCCATCGAAGGTGTCGTAGGCGACCAGCCTCAGGTGGGCCGGCGCCCGCCCTCGGACGTAGAGCAGCGCGTCGGCCTCCGCCCCGGGCGGGTCGCGGGGGCCGGGGGGCTTGCGGTGCGTCGAGAACTCGCGGCCGGCGCGGTGGTCCTCGTGGGGGTGCTCCCTGCGCCGCTGGATCTCGGTCGGGGCCATCGCGATCGCCTTCTCCTGTGCCTTCTTCTTGATCGGCTCGCCGAAGGTGTCGTTGAAGGCGTCGTAGAGGCTGGGCTGGTCGGTCTCCAGATAGACCTCGCTCTGGGAGAAGCCGACGCTGTCGGCCGAGTCGCGGGCGTCGACCTCGTTGGGGCCGTCGCCGACGCCGGAGCGGGCCTCGGGGGCCGACCAGTCCGAGCCGCCGGACGTGGGCACCAGGCCGAGCAGCGCCGAGGCCGCCGTGCTCGGACCAATCAGCGCAAGGGCCGGGACCACCGCCGCCACCGCCAACGCCGTCGTCGCGCCGGTCAGGGACGGCCGGCCTCCGGTCGACGTCGATGCCCAGGCCGGCAGCCCCGACCAGTACCCTGCCAGCAGCCAGGCGGCCCCGAGGACGGCGAACGCCCCGGCCATCGCCGTCATCGTCGGGCCCTCGACCAGCGACGAGCCGACCACAACACCGAACAGCGCCACCACCGCCGCCAGCCTCCTCGCCAGCCGGCGACGAGAGAGTGCGGCCAACCCCAGCCCCAGATTCCGCAGGCCCTCCAGCAGCATCGTCTCGGGCATGACCCCGCCGCCGAAAACCGCGACCCGGGCCGGGTGCCAGAGCAGCGGCAGAACGGCGATCGCGACCAGGACGATCGACTCTCGCCGCGTCGGCACGCCGCCCCGCTCGACCCGGCGTCGGCCCAGCAGGACGAAGGCCGTGAGCATTGCCGCGACCAGCACGCCGACCCGGACCAGGGCCAGGGTGGTCGTTTGCGTCATGCCACAAACGGCCAGCTCGACGCTCGCGGCGCCGAGGGCCGCCAGTGCCAGGGTCAGGCCGAGGGGAGGCCGGCCCCGGTCGATTTCAGCGAACATGGGCTGCCTCCTTCCATCGACCCCGAACCTGCTCCGGGACCCGCCTCGGGTCGTCGATCGCGATCCAGGGCCGGATCGGCCAGCTCGGGGCAATCGTCCCCCCGGTCGTCCCGCCCTCGTCGAATGCCGTCGAGGCCAGCACCACGAACCGCGCGGCCGGCTCGCCGGGACGCCCCGAGGGACCGACGCGAGCCCGGTCGGTGCAGACGACGACCCGGAGCCCCCGGGCGAACCGCCGGCACGCCGGGCCATCCAGGACGTCCGAGAGCGGTGGCGCCCCGGTTGGGTCGAGTCGGGCGACCGCGTCCAGGACCGCTGCCCGACGCGAGGCGACCGTGCCCCCCTTCGCCGCGATCGAGCGATCGCCGACGACGAGTTCTGCGTCGGCCCCCTGGCCGATCCAGTCGTCGAGCAGGCTGGCGGCGACCCGAATCGCCCACTCGAGCGAGCCGTCGGCCCCAGAACCGACGTGGGAGGCCGGATCGAGATCGAGCACCACCTGGACCCTCGGCGCGGCGGCGGCCTGGCACTCGCAGACGATCAGCTCGCCGTGCCGGGCCGTCTGCCCCCAGTGCACTCGCCGGAGCGGGTCGCCCCGGCGATAGGTCCGCACCCCGAGCAGGTCGCCCGCGTCCCCGGGGCGATCCCGCAAGGTCGTCCCCTCCGAGGCGTCGCCCCCCGCCTCGATGGGGATCGGCCCGACGGAGAACGTCCTCGGCCAGACGAGCACGGGGCGTTCGACACCCAGGGCCCGTGACGACTGCCTCAGGCCGAACGGAAAGCCGGTCACCATGCGGGCGCCTCCGACGGGATGCTCGCCCCGGCATCCGGGCACAAACATCCAGTCGACCTCCACCCGCCGCCAACCTCCCACGTGGGCCACGCCGGTTGGGGCCGAGCCGCCGACCGACTCGTCGCCGAACCGGATCGTCAGCCCCCAGGCCCCCCACGGCGCCCGGTTGTGGAACTCCAGCCGGGCTGCGATCGGTTCCCCCTCCCGACCCCGGGCCGGGGCGAACGAGAGCATTCCTCGGAGCCCTCGGAGGCTGATCCAGGGCCAGGCGACTCCCAGGGCCATCACCGTCGCGAGCCCGCTGGCCAGCGCCAGGCACCTTGGGTGCAGGACCAGGCCGCAGAGGACCGCCGCGATCGTCGCCGCGCCGATCACCGCGAGCGGGTGCCGGACGATCGGGTCGAGCCACCGGGCCCAACGGAGTTCACGCGACCAGACGGAGCGGGGCCGCTCGGGCGCGGTCCCCCCTCGGGGAAGGGTCGTCATCGTCGTCTGTGCTCGCCGTGCCTCCGCGACGATCGGTTGATCCGACCGGGCGGACCTCGCGTACTTCACCGGCGACGACGCTCGTCGACGGTTCCGGGTGCGCGACGGGCCCCAGACCGTCGGCCCCGAGACCTCGGCCGAGGGCGATCACCTACGCGCAACGGTCGCGCGGGCGATCGCGCCTCCCGGGTGGGGGCGTCGGTCGGGTAGTTCAGGCGAGCGGCATGGGCGGCGCCCGGGGATCGCCGGGGAGGCGATCGGGCGGGCGAAGGTCGACCGGTTCGGTCACGATGACCGCGCCGACCGCGACCGATCCCGAGCGGATCGGCTCCGGCAGGTTGAGGAATTGTCCCTGGCCAGCGACGTGGCAGATCAGGCAGTCCGAGTGATCGGACATCGGCGAGGACGGCGACGGGAGGTCCCCATCGGTGGAGCAGTCCGTTGCCGCCCCGATATGCGAATCATCGACCAGCGCATGCAGACCCAACCCACAGGCTGAGATCAGCCCATAGGAGGCGAGCAGCAGTGCGGCGAAGATCCGTCGGAGCGTGATCGACATGAATCGCCTGCAAGGGAGGCAATCGAACGTCCGGGACGAGCCAACAGTCGGGGCCGACAGGTCCGTCAGACGCGCCTATTACACGCAAGCACCGCTGCGGGGTCAAGACAAACCAGAAAGAGGTGCGAGTATGGATCGAGATGGAGAGATCGATGAACCGTTGAGAGGTCGCTGATCAATCCAGGTTGGCTCTCCAACCCAGAAGCGTCGAGGATGCGTCACTCGAAGCAAGAAACGAACCAC
>NZ_RYZH01000009.1 GCF_003977685.1 Tautonia sociabilis
CCCCACCCCCCCCGCCACCACCGTCCAGGTCCGGCACACGATCGGTCGCATCAACGATCAGGGCGACCTCCCCGGCGGCGGCAGCGGCCACGAAACGTGGGACTACCTCGCCTTCAACGACCGCGACTTCATGAGCGTCGCCGAACTGCTGCTGGTCCCCGCCTGCCCGCCCGGACTCTTCACCAAGCAGTTCGTCGAGTGGCCGCCGGTCACGGCCGCCGGCTCGATGCCCGTACCCGTCATGACCGACTCCGACGGCGACGGCACCCCCGACCGCCTCGGCGTCGCCGCCCCCGTGCCGACCACCAGCTCGGCCCAGGTCCCCCGCAACGGCCAGGACGTCGACGGCGCCTCCGAGCCGCTGCCCCACGACCAGGTGCGGATCTACCCCTACCTGGCCCACGAATTCTTCTACACGTCCGACCCGACCGTAATCGTCGACCCGATCAACGGCCTGGGCAACGGCCCAAGCAACCACCTCGTCGGCGGGCCCACCTCGGCCGGCTGGCACCGGATGCTGGAGATCTTCGAGGTCCCCTCCCCGGTCATCGACGCTGTCGGCCCCGTCGCCCAGGGGGTCAACTTCGACTGGTTCCGCCAGGACCGCCGACCCGGCCAGATCAACCTGAACCTCGTCGTTGATGAGGAGGTCTTCTTCGGCCTGGTCGACGACCCGAGGCTGCTCGACGTGACCAACCTCCAGCGCAGCCTCATCGGCAACCCCTCGGGCCTGCCACAGGTCGTCACCCAGGTCGACCTGGATGGCACCCCCACCGCGTCGTATGCGATGGAGAACCGCGGCTTCACCGTCTTCTCCAGCGACCAGGGCGGGGCGCTGCTCGACGGCAACCCCACCTCGGCCAGCTTCCCCTGGATGCGCATGAAGCGGTCCTTCGCCGACTTCCTCGTCCAGCGGCACGGCGGCTCGAACTTCCTCTTCGCCTTCGGCGACGGCCCGGTCGGCTCCCCCACAACGACCCCCGTGGTCAACACCAAGGTGGCCGCCGACCGGCCGTATCGCTCCCTGTCGTACTTCGACATCCAGCGCACCCTGCTGCGGCCGGCGACGATGGAGCCGACCGCTCTGACCACCCCCCCCTACGACGGCGTCACGGTCGTGGATCCGGGCCTGAAGAACTCGCAGTTCGACCCCAACGACAGCACGCTCCTCGACCCGGGCTTTGTCTACCAGCCGCCGGCAACGATCGCCTCGGCAGCGAACGTCTCGGCCCTGTACGCCAACCCGGCCCGCCCGGTGGGCACGGGGCTCAAGCCCATCCTGCCGCCGATCCCGCCCCGCCGCTGGTTCCAGGTGCCCGACTCCGGCATCCGGCCCAACTCCGGCGGCTTGCCGAACCCCTCGCCGTCGAACGCGGCCGTCGGCGCCGCTCAGATCACCAACTACTCGCCGATCGACAACACCAACACCGCCCTCTCGGCCGCCTCGCCGACGGCCGGCAACTACGCCAGCCTCTTCCCCGAGTGGACCTACCCCGGCTTCGACCCGTCGGATCCGACCGATACGGCGCTGATCGGTCAGGGCTGGGTTGATCCAAGATCAGGCGCGTCGGCCTACCTCGGCGGCTCGGTGGTCGACCAGGACATCCAGCGGCCCGACGGCACGCCGATGCCGGCGACCATCACGCCCCCGGCCGGCACCTGGACCGTGGACAATGCCCCCGGCCCGGATCTGGACCTGAGGAGGCACCCCTACTACCGCACCGAGCTGCTCCAGAAGCTGACCAACCTGACCACCCCGAGGACGCACCAGTACGCCGTCTGGATCACCATCGGGTTGTTCGAGGTGGTGCGGCCGGGAGACCGGGCGCAGTTCATCCCCGACGAGCTCGGCCCCGAACTGGGGCTGGCGTCGGGCTCCAACGTCCGCTATCGAGCCTTCTTCGTGCTCGATCGCACCCGGGCGACGGGATTCAACCCGCTGCGGCCCGGCGACTACCGCGACGTGATCGTCTACAGCCGCCGGATCGAGTGATCCGCCCGGCACCGAACGCCCGGGCCAGGCTCCCCGGGGGGGCCGATCGCGACCGATCGGCTTGCCCCAGGGAGAGTTCGGCCGATACACTTAGGACACGTCCCGTCGTCCCCTCTCGGAGTAAGGGAGAACGTCATGTCGACCCGTCACCGCCGCCCCGGCTTCACCCTGATCGAGCTGCTGGTGGTCATCGCGATCATCGGTGTGCTCGTCGGCCTGCTGCTTCCCGCCGTCAACGCCGCCCGGGAAGCCGGCCGCCGCACGCAGTGCATGAACAACCAGCGAAACATCGGCCTCGGCCTGCTCGGCTACATGAACGCCAAGAACAACTTCCCCAACTCGGTCACCTGGGGAGAGCCGGCCAACGCGACCTACCCGGTGGCCCTCGGCGGCAACCCGTCGGCGATCGGCGGCTATGAGGCCAACGACCTCTCCTTCGTCCCGGCGGCGACGGCCGGCCTCCCGCACGACGTCGGCCCGCTCCATAGCTGGGTGGTCGACATCCTCCCGTACATCGACAACCAGTCGCTGTTCAATGACTGGAATCGAAATCAGGTCTACTTCAGCACCGCCGTCAACAACGCGACGAACAACCTGACCATCAGCTCGACCGACATCGGGATCCTCACCTGCCCGAACGACGATACCGTGATCCAGGAAGCCGGGAACCTCTCCTACGTCGTCAACTCGGGCTTCAACCGGTACTGGTACAGCGGCAACGGCTGGAACGGCGCCGTTCAGCCCGCGGTCACCGGGCATACCGTGATGTTCGGCGCGACCGCCGAGGAAGCCCGCAACAACGCGAAGAAGACCGGCGTCTTCTGGCCGGGAACCCTCGCCGGCAACAAGCCGTGGGACTACAAGACCACCCCGAGCGCCATCACCGACGGCGCCAGCACGACCGTCATGCTCACGGAGAACACCCTGGCCGGCGCCACCCAGAATAACACCCAGTACGCCGGCGGCGTGGTCACGAATTGGGCCTGCGCGCATCCGAACTTCGTCGCGTTCATGGCCTCGGACAACGTGTGCACCAGCGGAGACGGCTCGACCACGTGCACGTCCGGCCAGCTCGCCCCCGCCCCCAATCCCTCAACCGGCAAGGTCATCGACGGGCCGGGCTGGGCCCTGGCCAACAATAAGGCCACGATGGAGAACATCAATGGCGGCCGCGCCGTGCCGACCGAGGGCGGCTTTCCGTTCCCGAACAGCCTGCACCCCGGGATCATCATCTGTGTGATGTGCGATGGCTCGACCAAGATCATCAACGACACGATCGACGGCACGGTCTGGGCGAAGGTCATCACCCCCTCCGGGGAGAACCTGCCCGCGACCGTTCAGGGCGGCGGCAGCCCCATGCCCGGCTTCAAGCAGCTGCCCGTCTCCGCCGACCAGATCACGGGCAACTGATGCGATGACGCCGGGGGCCGGGCTCGGCCCCGACCCCCGCTCCCTTCGCTCCCGACGCGGACCAGGCCCCGAGGCCGGGAACATTCCCGGCTTCGGGGTCGTTTTCATTGCGGCGAGCGCGCGGCCCCGGCCGATCGACTCGGGTTTCCGACCTTGCCAGGACGGGAACGGTGCGGTACAAGGCCGCATCGAGTTCAAGCGGGCTGCCCCACGGACGGGAGCGGCTCGCGGTGCGATCGGGCCCGAACGTACGCCCCCCTCCTCGCGATCACGTCTTCGATTCCGGTGGGCGGCCTCCGCCCCCGGGCCGTGCGGCGGGCCCGATCGGCAGAGCGAATCAACCGGCAAGACCTGGCCGCCGGAGCCCGTCGCCCCGAGGGGTCGGCCGGACCCGGCGGGTCGCTCGGGATCGAGAGCCCATGAGCGCAAGCCTTCGTCAACTTCCGCGATCGCGACCCTCGGCGGGCCGGAACGGGCCGGGCGGCGGGCTGGAACCGTCCCGGCCTCGACGCCGTCGCCTCGCCCGGGCGGCGGTCGCGGCGGCGTGCGCCGTCTGCGCCGTGGCGCTGGGGGCCGCCCCGGCCGACGACCCCTACGGCCAGACGGTGACTGAGGTCCGCATCCAGGGCAACGAGTCGATCGCCGAGTCCCGCATCCGGGCGAAGCTCCTCACCCGGCCGGGACGGCCGCTGGATCCGGACGTGGTCGACCGCGACTTCCGGGCGCTGAAGAACACGCAGTGGTTCTCCCACGTGCGCGCCACCTACCTCGACGACCCCGACCGGGGCGGCATCATCCTCATCTACAAGGTGGAGGAAATGCCGGTGATCGAGGCGGTCGAGTACCGCGGCCGATCGGCGATCAGCGAGAAGAAGCTGGAGGAATCGACCGGGCTCAACGCCGGCGCCCGGGCGGACACGATCCGCACCCGGGCGGCGGTGGCCCAGATCCGCCGGCTCTACGAGGAGAAGGGCTACCTCCAGGCCGAGGTCCGGCTGCTGGAGGGGGGCGATCCGGGCGACCGCCGGGTCGTTTTCGAGATCTTCGAGGGGCCGAAGTTCGCGGTCGGCGGGGTCGACTTCGAGGGGAACACCGTCTTCTCCGACGCCACGCTCCGCACCAAGATCCACACCAAGCCTCCCATCCTCGGCCTGATCGGCGGACGGTACGAGGCGGAGGGCCCGGAGGAGGACGCCAGGCGGATCGTCGAGGCCTACCAGGCGATCGGCTACTTCGAGTGCCAGTGCACCCCAGTCGTCCGCCACGGCGATCGCGTGGGGGACCTCCGCCTGAGCTTCGTCATCTCCGAGGGGCCGCAGTACACCGTCCGCCAGATCACCTTCGACGGCCACGAGCTCCTCTCCGAGGACGAGCTGCGCGACGGCCTGGTGCTGCACTCCGGCCAGCCCTTCCGCGACAACCTCCGTCAGCGCGACCTGATGACCCTCACCGAGCGCTACACGGCCATCGGCTGCATCGACATCGACATCGCCCCCGAGCCCCGCTTCACCGACACCCCCGGCGTCGTCGACCTGGTCTATCATATCAACGAAGGCGAGCGCTACCTGCTTGGGAAGATCAACATCAAGGGGAACGAGCGCACCAAGGCCAAGGTCGTGCTCCGGGAGCTGGCGGCCGCGGGCCTGCTGCCGGGAGAGCCGCTGGACGGCCGGCGGCTGGAAACGGCCAAGAAACGCCTGGCGAACCTGAACTACTTCATCACCGACCCGCAACAAGGGGACCCGATCCAGCTCCGGATCACCAACCGCCGCGGCCCCGACATGCCCTACGGCGAGATCGCCCTGCCGGAACTGGACGACATCGTCCGCCAGGCCGGCCTGCCCGGCTTCGACGCCGGGGCCGGCGCCGGCGGGATGCCTCCGGAGGACCCGGACGTCTCCCCCGCATCGGCCGATGGCCCGCTCCAGACCACCCGGTTCCAGGCCCCCGACGACTTCGAGCCTCCCGTCCCGGAGCTGCCTCCCCTGCCGCCGGCCGGCGAGCCTCTGGCGCCGGGGGACGGCCCGGCGTCGGTCGTGCCGTTCGGTTCCGGCGGGGCGTTCGACCCGGCCCCGGGCGACCTGCCCCCGATCGAGGTCCCGCCCATCGACTCCCCGGCTCCGTTCCCGGGCGTCGGCGTCGTGCCCGCCCCGCCGCCGGGAGACGGGACGCCGAGGGGAACCTTCCCCACCCTGCCGGGTACGAACTTCTCCGACGTCGGCCCCGACCGCCAGGAGCCCTACGCCAACCGATCGCTGGCCGACATCGCCACCCAGGCCGAGCCCCGGGGCGGCGGCCGGTCGTTCGCGGACCTGGACGTCGAGGTGCAGGAGGCCCCGACGGGTCGGATCCTGCTGGGCATCGGGGCGACGAGCTTCGGCGGCCTGAGCGGCAACTTCATCCTCCACGAGCGGAACTTCGACCTGTTCAACGTCCCCCGGTCGTTCCGGGAGCTGCTCAACGGCCAGGCCTTCCGAGGCGCCGGCCAGGAGCTTCGGATCGAGCTGTCGCCGGGAACCTTGATCAACCGGGCGGTGGTCAGCTTTCGGGAGCCGGACCTGTTCAACCGCCGGATCGGCCTGAACGCCTCGGGCTACACGTTCTCGCGCTTCTACCCCGACTTCAACGAGGCCCGCGGCGGCGGCCGCTTCGCCCTGGGCAAGCAGTTTGGCACGCAGACCTACGCCGACCTGGCGGTGCGGGTGGAGGATGTGAACATCTCCGGATTCCGGACGCCAGCCCCGGCCGAGTTCTACGCCGTCTCCGGCAGCACCTTCCTGACGACCTTGCGCCCGAGCATTCACTTCGACAACCGCAACGATCCGTTCCTGCCCAGTGAGGGCTCCTACCTGGAGTTCGCCTACGAGCAGGGGTGGGGCGACTTCACCTTCCCGAAGTTCACCGTCGAGGGCCGGCAGCACTTCACCATCTGGCAGCGGCCGGATCTGACGGGCAAGCATATCCTCAGCATGAGGGGCTTCTTCGGCGTCTCGGGGCGGGACACCCCGCTGTACGAGCGGTTCTACGCGGGCGACTTCCGAAGCCTGCGGGGGTTCGCCTACCGAGGCGTCGGGCCGTTCATCCTGGGGTCGAACGTCGGCGGCATCATGACGCTGCTCGGCTCGCTGGAATACCAGTTCCCGCTCACCGCCAACGACCAGTTCCAGGCGGTCGTGTTCACCGACACCGGCACGGTCGAGAACGACTACAGCATCTCGAACTACCGAGTCGCGGTCGGCACCGGCCTGCGGGTGACCCTGCCGGCGCTGGGGCCGCTGCCCCTGGCGTTCGACATCGCGTTCCCGATCGTGAAGGGACCGGACGACAGGGAACGTGTGTTCACGTTCTTCATCGGGGCGTTCTATTGAGCGTTCTCTAGAGCGAGGCGGTTGCGGGAGGCGGTCGGGTCGGACGCGGGCCTTCGGGTGACGCCCGCCCCGCCGATCGGGCCCGGAGGGCCGATGTGAGCCCCCCTCCCCTCCTCCTCCCCCGGGTCTTCGGCCCCCTCCGATCTGAGGGGGAGGGAGGCGCCCCGGCCCGGCCCCGGCTGCCGCTCCGGCCCTCGGCCCTCGGCCCTCGGCGATCCGACGCCCGCCATTGCGCATCCCCCGCCTCGGTCGGCGGTCGGCCCGGCGTTGGCGGGCGGAGAGGGGTCAGTAGCTCAGGACGCTGAAGACCTCGGTCGGCGCGAGCTTCGCTCGGCCGTTGAGGAAGCCAAGCTCCAGAAGGAAGGCGCAGGCGACGACCTCGGCGCCGGCGTCGCGGACGAGGTCGCAGCAGGCCTTCATCGTGCCTCCGGTGGCGAGGACGTCGTCGACGATGAGGATGCGATGGCCGGGGGAGAGGGCGTCGCTGTGCATCTCGAGGCGGTCGGTGCCGTATTCGAGGGCGTACTCGGCGGAGACGGTGGTGTACGGCAGCTTGCCGGGCTTTCGGATCGGCACCAGACCGACGCCGAGCATCAGGGCCATCGGGGCGGCGAAGAGGAAGCCCCGGGCCTCGGCCGCGGCGATGGCGTCGACCTTGCGATCGGCGAACGGGGCCGCCAGCCGCTCGACGGCGGCTCGGAGCGCGGCCGGGTGCGCCAGCAACGGCGTGATGTCCTTGAACTGGATGCCCGGCTTGGGAAAGTCGGGGATGTTGCGGATGTAATCCTGGAGGATGATGCCGTCGGTCGTGCCGCTCATTCGGGAGGTCGCTCCGGGGGCGATCGCGTTGGGTCGCGGTCGAGGGGTGCAACTCGTCCGGTTCGGAGTCGGAGAGGACTCCTATACTATCGCCCCAAGCGACGCCAGGGGTGAACCGCCGTCCTCGAAATCGAAATCGTGAGGAGCCGCGCGAGCGATCGGCGGGGGGGGGGAGCGGGCCTCAGCGGGGCAGGAAGTCGTCGCGGTCGAGGACCTCGGCGGGGACTCGGATGGCGGGCTCGGTGAAGGGGACGGCGCCTCCGGCTCGCTCGTGGGGGGCCTGCTTGGCCTGTCCCTCGGTCATGGGGATCTTCACGCCGACGAACTCGGTGCCGCCGCGGATGGAGCCGGACTGGATCGGGCCAAGGCCGCCGATATGGACGTTCTTGTCGTTCGCGGTGCCGAGCACGGTGCCCGAGTTCCAGACGAGCTGGCCGCTGGCGCGGTCGTAGGCGAAGAGGGCGAGCTTGGTGACCGCGTGCTGGTCGCTCTTCTTGATGAGCGGCACCTCGGGAATGGCGCCGGCCGGAACGCCGGGGATGGTCACCGGCACATTCATTTGGGGAAGCCCGACGAGCAGCTCGTAGTCATCCGTGCCGTAGGCCCCAGTACGAGCCTCGACGATCCACTGGGCGTCCTCCTTCTTCTCCCGGAGGAGGACCCCCTGCGCCAGCATCGCCTGGCGGAGGCTGGAGATGACCCAGCCCTTGTCCACGGCTTCCAGATAGCTTGTCTCCAGGAAGACGGGGACGCCGATGAGGGGGCGGAAGTCCACCTGGTTTAGCGCCTGGTCCCAGGCAGTGGTGAGCAGCAACTGTTCCGTGCCAGTGCGGGAGGTATGAGTCATCCGGGTGCTGCCACAGCCAGCGGTCGGGCCGAGCAGCAGAAGGGAAAGCGGCAGGAAGGCCGTCCAGAGGCGTCGGGAGGTCGTCGCGTCCGTGCTCATCGGGCGGGGCCTCCGGGGGGAGGGACGGGTCGGGGTTCCAGAGTCCGGATTCCGGTTCTCAGGCAGCGCGACCGGAGCGCAAGCGGGTGGTCACCCGAAGGCAAGGGGCCAGGAACCAGGGGGATCGAACCGGAAGGAAGCGATCGGGGACGAGTCCGGGGGACGAGTCGTCGTCCCGGATCGGGCTGGACCGGGCCGGGGAGGAAGGTTAAACAGAACCGCCCGGGAGGTCAACGCCGATCGGAACGATCGGCGAGAACGCCCGGGCGAGCGGTCGAACCGGAATCGATCCGGGCCGGCCGGGCCCGGTGCGGAGAGGCCGGGCCGGCCCGGGGGGAACGGGGAGGAGGGTCAGTTGTCCCGGGCAGCCTCCTCCTCGGCCTTGAGGACGACGAAGCGGCCTCGACCGTCGGCCCCCTGGACGTAGACGGCCAGGTCGGAGGAGTCGCCGACAAGCTGCTCGAACTCGTCGAGGCTGGAGACGTCTTGCGGCTTCTTGTCCTTGATGACCTTGGTGATCAGGTCACCGGCGGCAATGCCCTGCGCGGCCGCCGGAGAGTCGGGAGCGACGCCTCGAACCAGAACGCCAGCGGCCCCCTCCGGGTGGCCCAGCTGCTCGGCCAGGTCGGGGGTCAACTCCTGGAGCTCCAGGCCGAAGCGATCCAGCTCCAAACCAGGGGGCTCCGGAGAGCGGCCGGGGCCTCGCGACCGCGCGAAGGCAGGCAGTTCGACCTCTTCGGCCGGGGCCAGGGTGATGGTGGTGGTCTGGCGCTTGCCCTCCCGGATGTAGGTCAGCTCCAGCGGCTGGTTGAGCGGGCTGGTGGAGACCTCCAGCCGGAAGGCGGGCATGCTTTCGACCGGCTGGCCCTTGAAGCCGACGATCACGTCACCGGCCTGCAGCCCGGCCTTCTCGGCGGGGGTGCCCGGGAAGACCTCGTTGACGAGCACGCCGTCGAGCTTCGGGTCGATGCCGAACGGCTCGGCCAGGTCGGGGGTCAGCTGCGAGATGGAGACGCCCAGGCGGGCCCGTTGGACCTTGCCGTTCTCGATGATCGAGTCGGCCACGTAGGAGGCCAGCTTGATCGGGACGGCGAAGCCGACGCCGGCGTTGGCCCGGGTCCGGGTGGCGATGGCGGAGTTGATGCCGATGACCCGGCCCTCGATGTCGACCAGCGGGCCGCCGGAGTTGCCCGGGTTGATGGCCGCGTCGGTCTGGATGAAGTCCTCGTAGCCCTCCTGCTGGTCGAGGATGCCGACGCCCGCCCGGTTCGTGGCCGAGACGATGCCGGCGGTGACGGTCTGGCTCAGGCCAAAGGGGGAGCCGATGGCCAGAACCCACTGGCCGACGTGCAGGTCGTCGCTGGAGCCGATGCGAACCGGCCGGGGCGTCTCGTCAAGCTCCTTCGGGTCGATCTTGATGACGGCCACGTCGGTGGCCGGGTCGGTGCCGACGACCTTGGCCTCGACGACGCTTCCATCGGAGAAGCTGACGAGGATGTCGCCGTCACCAGTGGCCCCCTCGACGACGTGGTTGTTCGTCAGGATGTGCCCCTGCTCATCGTAGACGAATCCCGAGCCGGTCCCCTCGACGCGGAACTGCTGCGGCTCGAAGCGGAAGAAATCCTCGGGGAAGCCGCCGGGGCCGTCGGGGAAGAAGCGGCGGAAGCGCTCCATGAACTCTTCGAGCTCCTCGGGGGTCATCTCCCGAGGGGTCAGGCCGCGGGGGGAGCCGTCTCCCCGCCGGACTTCGGGAACACGCTGGACGCTAATCTGCACAACCGACGGTCCAACGTACTCGGCCACCGCCTCGAAGGCGGCCGAGAGCCGCTTGGCCTCGGCCAGCCCCTCCTGGGGCAGCTGCGGGCCTGCGGGGGCGGGGCGATACCAGGTCTGCGAGCCGATCAGGGCGGCGGTCGACATGACCAGCGCCGCCCAGGCGACAGTGTTTCGTCTCATGCGTTGAAGACTCCTGAACTCCATGATCGCTGGCGATCGGGCCCGAGACCCCGGGCCGATCGGTCGGCATCGAGTCGAGTCGAGTTGCCGAAGGGAGGGGCACGCCCAAGAGCGAGACGGGCCCCGCGCCGCCAGTTCTCCCTCCTCTACGAACGTCCACTGGGGAAGGTTTGATCGGCCCGACCCGGCGGGGGCGGATCGGATCAGATCGGCCTTCCCTTGTCCTGTGGCGCCGCTTTCCTCTACTTTAAGATGGTCGCGGAGCCGGGCAATGCGAAATCGAGCGGACGGGGACCGATGGATCGAGCAGACGATGGCGGGCCGTTCGACCCGAGGGACCGCCCCATTCCGGAGCTGATCGCCCGGGCCGAGGCCGTGGGGGCGCCGGCGGAGGCTCCCCGTCGGTTGCTCTCGGCGATCCTCCAGCACGGCGAGCACGACCCGGCGGCCTGGAATCGACGCTTCCACGTCCCCCGGCGACTGGTGGCCGACTGGCCCCCCCTGCCCCGGCTGGCCCTGGAGCGGGTGGAGACGTCCGCCGCCGACGGGTTCCAGAAGCTGCTGTTCCGAACGGCCGACGCCATGGCCGTGGAGACGGTCCTGATTCCGCTGCACAAGCCGGGGGCGGTGAGCGTCTGCCTGTCGTCGCAGGTCGGCTGTCCGATGGCCTGCGCCTTCTGCGCCACGGCCCGGATGGAGTCGAGGAGGAACCTGGCGACCTGGGAGATCGTCGACCAGTGGGTGCAGGCCCGGGATCTGGCCCGGTCGCAGGGCAGGAGGGTCACGGGGACGGTGTTCATGGGCATGGGAGAGCCGTTCCTGAACTACGACCGGGTGATGCGGGCCGGGGACCTGCTCCGCTGCCCCTTCGGCGGGGCGCTGTCGGCCAAGGCGATGACGGTGAGCACCGTCGGTCTGGTGCCGGAGATCGACCGCTTCACCCGGGAGCGCCGGACGATGCGGCTGTCGATCAGCCTGGGGGCCGCCACCGACGAGAAGCGGGCGATGCTGGTCCCCGTGGCCTCCCGAACCCCCGTGGCGGAGGTCATGGCCGCCGCCCGCCGCCACGCCGAGGCCCGCCGCCAGCGGGTGATGCTCTCCTACGTCTGCATCGACGGCCTGAACGTGGGAGAGGACGACGCCGAGGCGATCGGGCGCCTGGTGGGAGACACCCCCGTCCGCTTCGACCTGATCGACGTGACCGACCCCACCGGCCGCTTCCGCCCCCCCTCGGCCGAGGCCCTGGCCGCCTTCCGCGACGCCCTGACCCGCCACCTCGGCCAGCCGGTCGTTCGCCGCTACTCCGGCGGGGCCGACATCCAGGCCGCCTGCGGCACGCTCGCCGGTACGGGCTGAGAAGCGGATCGGTGCGCCTTGGCGCGGTGGAGCCCGCCGGACGATCGCACCATCATCGCAAGGGGTTGCGGCGATCGCCTTGGGTTCGTTTCGGGAGATTGGTCCCAGTCCGCCGACCTCGAGGCCGGCCGCCCAAATCGGAACAAAAGGACAGGATTCCTGGCCCTGGCCGACCAGTGCCGCTCCGGCCCGTCGGGGAGCCATCCCGGCCATCCGGTCGCGGCCGAGGTCCGGGTGGCGGTCCTCCCGGCAGACGCGAATCAATCATGCATCCACAAGATGCCAATGAGCGACGGCCGGGGGAGGACTCGGGCTGGGGGGGGAGCGGGGCCGTCATCAAGAAGATCGGGGAGGAGGGGGGGAGGCGGTCAGCCGGGGCCGAGCGTCGGGCAGGAGCTGGCCGGGGAGAGGGACTTGAAGTAGGAGAGGACCTGGTCGAGGGCGAGCCGGGCGGGTCGGACGTCGTCGGAGGCCTTGGCGAGGAGGAAGCCGCCCTGGGCGGCGGCGAGGGCGAGGAGGGAGAGGGCCTCGGGGTCGGCCTCGGGGCGGAGGAGGCCGGAGGATCGCATGGCGGCGAGGCCCCGGGCGAGGTGGCCTCGCCAGCGGTCGAAGAAGCGGTCGAGCTCGGCTCGGAGCTCGGGGTCGTGGTCGGCCAGCTCGGAGGCGAGCATGCCGAAGAGGCAGCCGTGGCAGCCCGGGCGGTCGTGGGCCCGCAGGATGGCGTCGAACCAGCGGCCGAGGCCGTCCCAGGAGTCGAGGTCGTCGAGCAGCGGGGCGTGGGTCTCGAAGTAGCGGTCGGCCCGGTCCCGGAGCACGGCTCGGACGAGCCCTTCCTTGCTGCCGAAGTAGTGGTAGAGCTGCCCCTTGCCGGTGCCGGAGGCCTCGAGGATGTCCTCGACGCTGGTCGCATGCACGCCGAGGCGGAGGAACAGCTCGGCGGCGGCGTCGAGGATGGCGTCTCGGGTGCGTCGGCCCCGGGCGGTGATCGGCCCAGTCGCGGAGGAGGCGGAGGTACTCATGGCTCGGCGGGGTGGTCGGCCCCTCCTGCGTCTTCGGCTCCGATCGGACTCCCCGGCGTCATCGTCCGGGAGAGGGCCACGTCCAGGGGCTCGATGGCGCCGGGCTTCAGCAGGAGCAGCGCGGGGCCCCAGCGGGCGAGGAAGGCGAACGCCGCCCCCCAGATCACATCATATCGCACCAGGCGGAGGGACGAATCGGGGCAGTCGGGATCGTCCCGGTAGCGGCGGCAGACCTCGACGTCGAGGGAGTTCTCGCGACGGCAGTTGACCGGCCGGGCGTCGTAGGCGAGGCAGCGGCCGAGCCGTTCGTCGAGCAGCGGGCAGGGGCGGCGGACCCGGGCCAGGGCGAGCCGGGAGGCTCGGGGGTCGGGGGCCTCGGCGATCAGGCGGCGGCAGTCCTCGGCGGCCCGGGAGAGCCGGGCGAGGAGGGCCTCGACCTCGACCTCGGCGTTGGGCCGGAGCCGGGCGAGGTGATCGGCCAGGAGCCGGGCCTCGGCCGGGGTGACGGCGACGTGCTGGTAGCAGCAATGGACGCAGCCGGGGCGGCAGGAGGGCTCGGGGGCGAGGGGCAGGACGGCCCGGGAGGAGCGGCGTCGCTTCCAGTCGTCGTCCCGGTCGGCGGCCCAGGAGTCGATCTCCCGGTAGAGCCAGAGGCTCGGGGGCTCGTCGGGGTGGGAGGCGGCGTAGGAGCGGACCCGGTCGCGCAGGGAGCGGACGAGGGCCTCCAGCGACCAGGGGTCCTGGCGCCCTCCGGGGGAGGGGCCGGCCCCCGGTCGCCGACGTCGGGCGGCGGGGGGCTCCTGGCGGCGGGGGGAGGGACGGGAGGGAGGGGGCAAGGAGGTCCTCGTCGGGGGGAAGAGGGAGTCGTCGGCGACGTCGGCGGCGGTGAGGGTCAGGCCAGCGGACTCTCTCCCCGGAAGAGGGCGCGGAGGCGGCCGGGGGCGGAGTCGTCGGGCTCGATGTGGTCGATGGCGAGGTCTCCCGAGCGGCCGTCCTCGAGGGAGAGGGTGTAGGTGGCCCCGGGGCGGAGGTCGGTCCCCTCGCCGATCAAAAGATAGCCGTTCCAGTTCGGCTTCGAGCCGTCCTGGGGGCCGAGGTATTCGATGTAGGCGTTGGCGGGCTCGAGGCAAGGGGTGGCGCCGTCGAGCAGTCGGCCTCGGAAGTGGTGCATGGTCCGGTCCTCCAGGGAAGGATGGAGCCCCCGCGGCCGGAGGGGGGACGCGGGGGCGGGGGGAGGGGTCGGGCGATTAGAAGGAATCGCACTCGATATAGGCGTTGATCAGGGCGATCTCGCCCTCCTTCCCGGGCTTCGAGTTGCCGTGCTCCATGCCGACGACGCCGTCGAAGCCCTTGGCATGGAGATGCTTGAAGATGTTCTTGTAGTTCATCTCGCCGGTGGTGGGCTCCATGCGCCCGGGGTTGTCGCCGGTCTGGAAGTAGGCGATCTCGGTCCAGGCGGCGTCGATGTTGGGGATGATGTTCCCCTCGCTGATCTGCTGGTGGTACAGGTCGAAGAGGATCTTGCACGACGGGTGCCCGACCGCCTTGCAGATCAGATACGCCTGGGGGATCTGCCAGAGGAACAGCTCGGGGTGGTTGGCGTAGTGGTTCAGGGGCTCCAGCACCATGACCAGTCCGCTCGGCGCGCAGAGGTCGCAGCAGCGCTTCAGCAGCTCGATGACGTTGACGGTCTGGTAGTCGAGCGGCAGGCGGTGGTCGAAGATGCCGGGGACCACGGTGGTCCACTTCGCGTTGACCCGCTTGGCGGTCTCGACGGCCTGCGTGATGTCGGCCAGGACCTTCTCGGCGAAGTCGGGGTTGCCGGAGGCGAAGGTCGGCTCCTCGAAGCTGGCGGTGGCGACGAAGACGCCCATCTCCAGGCCGAGGCGATCCATCTCCCGGGCGATCGACTCCTGCTCCTGGACGGGACGGCGCATCATGCCGTTGTCTTCAACGGCGCGGAAGCCGACGTCCTTGATGAACTTCAGCTCGTCGAGCGGGCCGCCGGGAGCGTGGTTGCGGAACATGCCGAAGTGCGGGGCGTACTTCAGGCGGAAGTCTCGGTGGGGGACGTCGCCGGAGGCGTCGTGCCGGGGGTGGGGAGCGGAGAAGGAGGAGGCGGTGGCCGAGGCGCCCAGCGAGGCGCCGGCGGCCAGGCCGGCGGCGACGAAATCGCGGCGGTTGAGGGACATCGGAAGCAGGCTCCGTCGGTCGGGGCGGGAGGGGATCGGTCGCGATTGGCCGGGCCGACGGCCCCGACCCCTCGGGCGCTCGACCGGCCGGCGATCTCCCCCCGACTTTACCACCCCGGCCGCCCGCCACAACGGGCCGCCGGCCGAGGGGCGTGCTCCGGCTCGATCGCCTGGCGAACCGTCGGGGCTGGCGGTCCCCGACGCCGATCGGATCGGGGGCGATCGGATTGGCGCAGGAGCCGCCCTCGACCCGAGGCCTCCCGGAGGACGGCCGGACGGAAGGCCCGGCGAGCACCGAGCAGCGCCGGGCCCGAGCCGGCCGCCGTCAGGCGAGGTCGATCACGCGGTGGTCGATCGAGTGCTTCCGCCCCCGGGGCGAGTCGAACTCGAAGATCCCCAGGCCCAGATGGGCGGCCAGTCGGATGTGCTGGGGCTGTCGGATGTCGAATCCCTCGCGGTCGGCGTCGAGGCCGAGCCGGCCGACCGCGCCGACGGGGGGAAGGCCCATCTGGCGCCGCTTGGCGTCGATCTGTCGCCAGGCGACGTGGTCCATCGCCACCGGGTCGGTCGCCAGCAGCAGGGCGTTGTTCTCCCAGGTCCACTCCGGCCGGGAGGCGCCGGGGCCTCCCTGGTAGACCCCCTTGATGCCGTCCATGATCTGCAAGACGCACTTCTTGCGGATGATCGGGTGGCTGACGACTTCGGGGATGAACTGGTTGCAGACGTTCGTGTCGGGCGTGCTGTGCGAGCGGTTCACGTTGTTCACCAGGCCGTGGCTCATGTTCTTCAGCGCGCCGGTGATGCCGGCCGAGCCGTGGTCCTTGAGCACGGGCAGCAGGACGATCTTGTTGACGCGACGGGTGACGAGCAGCCCGAGGTGGGAGCGTCGGGTGCGGTCGTCCTTCGGGTCGTGGCCGGCGGCGACGAGGTTCATGTGGATGAACTCGTCGGGGTCGTAGCCGGTGACGTGGTCGAGGTTGCCGGTGCCGAGGTCGTCGCCGTGGATGTCGATCTGCTGGCCGTTGTAGGCGATGCCCAAGCCGGTCCAGGCGATGCCGTCGGGCACGGCCTCGTGCATTTTGGCGCCGATGAACTCGTCGCGGTAGCGCTCGAAGACGACCATGTCCCTCGGCTTCACGCCGGCCGCCTTGAGGCCCTCGATGACCTCCAGCATCAGCTCGCTGGAGCTGTTGGCCAGGGGGTTGCCGACGGGGTTCATCTTGATGCCGACCACGTCTCCCGGCTCGAACATCGCCCGCCAGGCGGAGACGGCGTCGTCGGCCCCGGTCAGCTCGGCCATGCCTCGGGAGAGGGCGGAGCCGATGGCGGCGCGGTCCTTGACGTCATTGCGGATCATCCCGGGGTGTCGGACCTCGATCACGCGGCCGGGCCAGGGCCCGGGGATGCCGAAGTTCTCGTCGGGCCCGATGGCTCCGGCCGCGGCCTGGGGCTCCTGGGCCGACACCCGGGCGCCGGCGATCGCCGGCAGCGCCGCCGCGCCGGCGAGGAACTGCCGCCGGCCAAGTCCTCCGCAGGGGTATCGCCTGGACATGATCGGATCTCCTCCGGCGGGCACCATTCGGCGAGAAGGGGGCGGGCCGGGCCCGTCGGCCGGCCCCCCGGTCCGGGTCAGCCCCGGGCGGTCCAGTCGATGTTGGAGAGCTTCGCCAGGGCGAGCATCAGGGCGTGGGTGCCGTTGCGGGCGTAGCCCTGGGCGGCGACCGCCTGGTAGAGCTGCTCGGCCAGGGCGAGGCCGGGCATCGACAGCCCGAGCCGGCGCGACTCGGCCAGGGCGATCCCCATGTCCTTGATGAAGTGCTCGACGAAGAACCCCGGGTCGAAGTTCCCCGTGATGATCCTCGGCCCCAGGTTGTTCAGGCTCCACGAGCCGGCGGCCCCGGAGCCGACACTGCGCAGGACCGTTTCCAGGTTGAGCCCGGCCTTGTAGCCGTAGAGCAGCGCCTCGCAGACGCCGATCATGTTCGTGGAGATGAGGATCTGATTGACCATCTTCGTGTGCTGGCCCGCCCCGGCCGGCCCCTGGTGCACGATGGTCTTGCCCATAAGCTCGAACAGGGGGCGGACGGTGTCGACGGCCTCGGTTTCGCCGCCGATCATGATGGAGAGCCGGGCCTCCTTGGCGCCGACGTCGCCGCCGGAGACGGGGGCGTCGATCGCATGGACCCCCTTGGCCCGGGCGGCGAGGAAGATTTCCTCGGCGAGCTTCGGCTCGCTGGTGGTCATGTCAACGATGATGCTGCCGGGCTTCGCGCCGGCGAGAACGCCGTCGTTGCCGAGGATCACCTCGCGGACGTCCTTCGGGTAGCCGACGATCGTGAAGATGACGTCGGAGGCTTCGGCCACCTGCTTCGGCCCGGCGGCCTCGGCGGCTCCCTTCTGGACGAGCGGGGCGCACTTGGCCGGGGTCCGGTTGTAGACCGTGGCCGAGTAGCCGGCGTCGATCAGGTGGCCGCACATCGAGCAGCCCATCACCCCCGTGCCGATCCAGCCCACCTTCGCCTTGCCCGGCGCGATCTCCAGGGCCATCGTCTCGCCTCGCCTTCGCGTGTCCGGTTGCGGTTGTCCTGAGCGTCGCCCGCCACCTTACCAGGAGACCGGCGATCCCGGAAGCGGCCGGGGAACCCCCGCCGCGCCGGGCCTCCGGGGCGGACGGTTGTCCAAGGAGCGATCGGGTCCTAGACTTCAATAAAGGAATCCGAGGCATCGGCGTCGAGATTGCGCGCCCCGGCGCGGCGGCCTCGGTCCTTCGGGACGCCCCGACTGGCGACACGAACCGGGAGCCGGCATGGCCTCGAACGGGGGTCGGGCCCCGGCAAGGCAAGGCAAGGCGAGGGGAGGCGGGTGGTCCATGCTCACGCTGCAATCCTCGGTGCGCAGGAGGCCGGCGCCGCTCATCCCCTCCGGGGTCCCCGAATCGCCCCGGATCGGAGGCTCGGCAGGAGGGGAGCCGGCCCCGATCCTCCCCCCCGAGCCGGCCCCGGCCGAGCCCCCTGCCCCCGTCTCGGCGACCCCGGCCGAGGCCCCCTCCCCCGCTCCCGTCGCCTCGGCCGGAGTCGCCGACGAGGAGCCCGACTCCCTGGCCGAGGCGAGGCTCCGGCTGGGGATGGAGCTGGAGGCGGCCGGCCGGCCGATGGAAGCGGCCCAGGCCTACGCCGACGCCGCCCGGGCCGACCGGGGACGCTCCCTGCCGCTGGCCCGGCTCGCCCTGGTCTACGCCCTGCAAGACCGGGAGCTCCAGAACGCCGAGCGGGTCGCCCGCCACGCGATCGAGCTGGCCGAGTCTCCCGCCGAGCGGGCCGTCTCCCACGAAGCGATGGCCGAGGTTCTGCTCCGTCGGGGAGAGCCCGACGCCTTCCTTGAGCACCAGCGCCAGGCGCTGGCCAATTACGAGGACGCCGGGCTGTCCCCCCCCGTGGACACTCTCTTCCGCTGGGGCCTGGCCCTGGCCTCGCTCCGAGACGCCCCCGAGGCCGAGCGCCTGCTGCGTCGCGCGCTGGAGGCCGATCCCCAGCGCGACGAGTCTCACGTCGCGCTGGCCGACCTGCTCAGCGAGCGAGGCCGCTTCCACGAGGCCCGAGCCCACTACGAGCGGGCCCGCCTGCTGCTGGACCACCGAGAGGACCTGCCGCTGGACGTCGTCGAGATCCGCGCCGCCTACCTCCGGGGACGGCTCGGGATGGCCTCCTACGCCCTCTACCGCACCGGGGTGCTGCCGCCGGCCTCGTCGGCGCCGACCCGGGCCTCCCGATGGCTGAACCGGCTCCGGGACTTCGTGGAGAACCCCGGCGTCAAGCTGTTCGCCGGCCTGCTGCTGATCACCGCCGGCCTGGCCGAGACGTACGAGACGTTCTACGCCGACCTGGCCAGCTTCCAGCCGAGGGCGCACCACGCCCTGGTCATCTTCGGGTTCCTCAACGTCCTGGGCACCTTCCCCGATCTGCTCGAGGGGCTCGAGTACGGCCTGAAATACTTCCGGGAGGGGAGGCCGAGGGTGGAACCCCAGGCCTGAGCCGGCCGATCAGCCGACGGCCTCCGCGTCGATCCAGGCCCCCGACTCCAGGAACTCGCCGATCGCCGCCGCCGCCCGGCGGCCGGCGGCCATGGCGAGGATGACGGTGGCGGCCCCGGTGACGATGTCCCCCGCGGCGAAGACCCCTCGCTTGGAGGTGCGAAGCGTCTCCGGGTCGGCGGCGATGTAGCCCCTGGGGTCGGTCGCCAGGTCGGGGGTCGAGGACTGCACCAGGGGATTGGCGCCGGTGCCGAGGGCCACAACCGCCATCGCCACCGGGACCTCGAACTCGGAGCCGGGGATGGGGACCGGCGATCGTCGGCCGGAGGCGTCGGGCTGTCCCAGCTCCATGCGGAGGCATCGGACGCCGGCGAGGAACCCCTCGTCGTCGCTGAGGAAGGCGACGGGGTTGGCCAGGGTCAGCAGCTCGATCCCCTCCTGCTTCGCGTGCCGGATCTCCTCGACCCGGGCGGGCATCTCGGCCTCCGTCCGGCGGTAGATGAGCAGGCTCCGGCGGGCGCCGAGCCGGCAGGCGGTGCGCACCGCGTCCATCGCCGTGTTGCCGCCGCCAATGACGGCCACGTCGCGGCCCCGGCAGTCGAAGACCGGCTCGTCGTAGCTGGGGAACTCGTTGGCGTGCATCAGGTTGACGCGCGTCAGGAACTCGTTGGCCGAGGAGACGCCGGGCAAGTGCTCGCCGGGAATGCCCAGGAACTTCGGCAGGCCGGCGCCGGTGGCGACGAGGACGGCATCATACCCTTCTTCATCCATCAACTCGTCGATCGTCACCGTCTTGCCGACGACCACGTTGGCCTGGAAGTCGACCCCCATGCGGGCCAGCGCCTCGACCTCGTGGCGGACGATCGCCTTGGGGAGGCGGAACGCGGGGATGCCGTAAACGAGCACGCCGCCGATCTCGTGAAGGGCCTCGAACACGGTGACGGCGTGCCCCCAGCGGACGAGGTCGCCGGCGGCGCTCAACCCGGCCGGGCCGCTGCCGATGATGGCGACCTTCCGGCCGGAGGGGGGGGCGATCTCCGGCAGGCCCAGCTCGCCGTGCTCCCGCTCGTAGTCGGCGACGAAGCGCTCCAGGTGGCCGATCCCCAGCGGCTCGAACGTCTTGCCGAGGATGCAGCAGCCCTCGCACTGGGTCTCCTGGGGGCAGACGCGGCCGGTGATGGCGGGCAGGACGTTGTCCTCCCGGATCTTGGCGGCGGCGCCGAGGTAGTCGCCGGCGGTGATCAGCGCGATGAAGTCCCGGATCTTCACCCCGACCGGGCAGCCGGAGACGCAGGCGGGCTTGGCGCACTCGAGGCAGCGCATCGCCTCGGTCGAGGCGCCGAGCACGGTCAGGCCGCGGTTGACCTCGTCGAAGTTGCGTCGGCGAGCGGCGGCCTGCTGCTCGGGCATCTCCTGGCGGGGGATCTTGGTCCGTTGTTTGGGGGGCAGCGGGTTGGCACTCATCGGGACGCGGCCTCCTCCGGGGGGTGGGTCGGTTCCAGGCGGCACGAGTGGCGGACCTGGGCCAACGCCGAGTTCGGGTCGGCGCGGAAGGCCTCCAGCGCGGCGGCCTCGCTGTCGCGATAGGTGCGGTTGCGCCGGGCGAGGGTGTCGAAGTCGACGGCGTGGGCGTCGAACTCCGGGCCGTCGACGCAGGCGAAGCGGGTGCCGTCCCGGGTCGAGACGCGGCAGCCGCCGCACATGCCGGTGCCGTCGACCATCAACGAGTTCAGGCTCACGATCGTCCTGATCCCCGAGGGCCGGGTCATCTCGGCGACGGCCTGCATCATCCGCACCGGGCCGATGGCCAGAACCAGGTCGATCCGGTCTCCGCGCATGATCCGCTCGCAGAGCGGGTCGATGACCACTCCCTGGCGGCCGGAGCTGCCGTCGTCGGTGACGATCTCCAGCTCGTCGCAGATGGCCCGCATCTCGGGCTCGAGCAGCACCAGCTGCCGGGAGCGGGCGCCGACGATGCCGACAACGCGGTTGCCGGCCTGCTTCATCGCCCGAGCCGTCGGCCAGGCGATCGCGGTGCCGACGCCGCCGCCGATGACGACGACCGTGCCGTAGCGCCTCACGTCGGACGGGGAGCCGAGCGGGCCGACCAGGTCGAGGATCGCGTCGCCCGCCTCCAGCAGGTTCATCAGCTTGGTGGTTTTGCCGACGCCCTGGACGATCAGGGTGATCGTGCCTCGCTCCGGATCGCCGTCGGCGATCGTCAGCGGAATGCGCTCGCCCCGCTCGTGGAGCCGGACGATGACGAATTGGCCCGCCCGGCGCTTGCGGGCGACCCGAGGCGCCTCGATCACGAAGCGCTTGATCTCGGGAGCGAGGAACTCGGCCTCGAGGATCGGGAACATGACAGGGGTCCCGACGGGGGGGGAACCGGTCGCAGAACCGTCGTCCCGTCGCTGACGACGGGCCTTCGCCCCGCCCTGAGGCTCGCGATGGAGCGGAAAGCGCCCCCTCGTGAGGCCCGCCCCCAGATCTTCATCTTATTGGAGCCCGGCCTTCCCGACGAGCGGATTCCCGCAAGCCCGCCGCTCTGACGTGAGCGGCGAGCCCTTCGGACGCGGTCCTCCTGATGATCGGAGCGACCCGAGTCGGACGGGAGCGGCGGAAGGCTCGGGAACGATCCCCAGGCCTCCCCGACCGGCCCGGACCCGGGGCGTGCGTCTCCGGCCGGGATCAGAGGGAGACCGGCTTGCCCAGCGCGCGGCGGACCGCGACGAACTGGCCGGCGTGCATCATCGGGTGGTTGCCGACCATGTTCAGCAGGGCGCCGACGGTGGGGGCGAAGGGGGGGAAGGTCGCGTCGGAGCGGTCAAGGTCGGCCTCCGCGAGGCGGTCGAGCAGGGCGAGGGTCGCCTGGCGCTGGGCGCCCCAGAGTTCCCGGTACCGGGCCAGGGGGTAGAACTTCGAGGGGTCGTCCTCGGTGTGCTTGTCGCGGCCGTGCCCCTGCTGGAAGTCGTCGGGCAGCGCCGGCGAGGAGCCGGGTGCGACCAGCTCGACGAAATGCCGCTCGGCGCCGATCAGGTGGCCAAGCTGCCAGGCGATATGGTTCATCCCCGCGACCGGCCGGACCAGCAGGTCGGCGTCGGAGAGATCCTTGAGGTAGGAATCGATCACCATCGAGCTCATGTCGATGGTGTTGCGGATGACGTCCTTGGCGTTCATTTGGGGAGAAAACTCCGGGGAGGAGGCGGGGATCGGCCGAGGGCGGGGGGACGGTCGGTCAGGGGGCCTCGGCGGCGTCTGCCGAAGGGGGATCGAGCACGAAGTCGGCGATGAAGAGCTGACTGGTGTTGTCGGAGGTGCGGCCCTTGGAGGTCCACATCAGCTTCGAGCCGTCGGGGCTGAAGACCGGGAGGCCGTCGAAGCCGGGGTAGAAGGTGATGCGCTCCTTCTTGCCGGTCTCGACGTCCATCAGGTAGACCTCGTAGTTGTAATGGCCGTGCTCGCTGGTGGAGTAGACGATGTGCCGGCCGTCGGGGTGGAAGTAGGGGCCCCAGTTGACGTGCTCGTTGTCGGTGAGCTGGCGCTCGTTCTGGCCGTCGAGGGTGTTGATGAAGATCTGGAGCAGGTCGTTCTGGCCTCGGTCGCTGCGGTAGATGAGCTTCGAGCCGTCGGGGGAGAAGAAGGGGCCGCCGTCGTAGCCGGGGGCGTTGGTGATCTGGCGGACGTGGGAGCCGTCGGCGTCCATGACGTAGATGTCGGCGTCGCCGTCGCGGAAGCTGGTGAAGACGATCTGCTTGCCGTCGGGGGAGTAGCTCCCCTCGGCGTCGTAGCCCTCGGCGTCGGTCAGCCGGACGAGCGTCTCCGGAGCGACGGACCGGCCGAGCTCGGGGCGACCGTCCTCGGCGGTTCCGCCGTTCCGGAAGACCCCGCCGAGCGCGTCGAGCTCGAGCCGGAAGAGGTCCATGTACGGGTCGAAGTCCCAGGCGTAGCGTTCGGATCGGCTGTAGGCGGGGGCCTTCGGGCGGTCAGCCTGGGCGGAGCCGTCCCGCAGAGCGGGGTCGAGGTGGGAGGAGGCGAAGAGGATGGACTTGCCGTCGGGGTGGAAGAACGCACAGGTGCACTTGCCCTTGCCGGTGCTGACCATCACCGGGACGGCGCCGGGGGTCAGCTCGGAGAGGTAAATCTGGTACGAGTCCCAGCCCTCCGGGGGGGGCTGCAGGGTGGAGGGCTCGGGCCACTCGGCGGCCTGGAAGATGATGGAGCGGCCGTCGGGGCTGAAGTACCCCTCGCCGGCCTTGGCGAAGCCGAAGGTGACCTGGCGGATGTTCTTCAGGTGGCGGGCCTCGCGGGCGGCGACCTCCTCCATGGGCATCTCCTGGCCGGCGGGGGGGCCGCCAGACGACGACGGGCGGCCGGATCCCCCTTGCTGCGGCGGCGTCGGGGCGATCGTCGGGGCCAGCAGGGCCGCGGACAGCGCGAGGGCGAGCGTCATCGGGGAGCCTCCGGGGTGGCATCGGGGCCGGGGCTTCTCTTTTCGACCCCCGGCGGCGGGTCTAGTATAGGGGCTCCGGGAGCCCTCGCCAATCGGCCCGGCGACTCGCCCCGCGAGGCGCCCGACACCAGGGGTCCCTGCGCGGAGGAACCTGTTTCTTGTCGAAAATCTACACAAAAACCGGCGACGACGGCACGACCGGGCTGCTCGGACCCGGCCGGGTGAGCAAGCACGACCGGAGGATCGAGGCCTACGGCACGGTCGACGAGCTGAACGCCGTGCTCGGCGTGGCGAGGTCGGCTCCCGAGATCGGCCCGGAGCTGGATCGACGGCTCGGGCGGATCCAGGAGGAGCTGTTCACGGTCGGCGCCGCGCTGGCCGATCCCGACCCCGAGGGCCCGTTCCACGGCGCCGTGGCTCCGGCCTTCATTGATCGGCTGGAGCGCGAGATCGACGCGGTCGAGGCTGGGCTCCCCCCCCTGGAGCACTTCATCCTGCCGGGAGGATCGCCGGCCGCCTCTCGGCTGCACCTGGCGCGCACCGTTTGCCGACGGGCCGAACGCGCGGTCATCGCGCTGCGGGAAACGCCCGGCCAGTCGGTGCCGGGGCCGATCGTCGTCTACCTCAACCGGCTAAGCGACTACCTCTTCGTGCTCGCCCGGGCCGCGAACGCGGAGGCCGGCGTGGCGGACGTGCCCTGGAGGGGCCTGTGATCCTCTCCGGCTCGGCGGTGCTGATCACCGGGGGCCGCCGAGTCGGCGGCGATCTGGCCCGGCTGCTCGCCGGCCGAGGGGCCCGGCTGGCGATGACCTACCGGACCAGCGAGGAGACGATCCGCCGCACCCTCCAGGAATGCAAGGACCGGGGCGCCGCCGACGTCCTGGCCGTCGCCGCCGACCTGGCCGACCCGGCCCAGGCCGAGCGGGCCGTCGGCGAGGTCCTCGCCCGGTTCGGCCGGATCGACGCCCTGGTGAACATGGCGAGCGTCTACGAGCGGACCCCCTTCCGGGACCTGACCCCGGAGCATCTGGAGCGGATGCTTGCCACGAACCTGATCGCGCCTTATTATGCCGCAGTCGCCGTGGGCAAGGCGATGCTCGACCAGGAGCCGATCGCGGGGGGATCGGGGCTGTCGGGGAAGATCGTGCAGGTTGGCGACTGGTCCACCGCGCGTCCCCGGCGCGGCCAGCTCCCCTACATCACGGCCAAGGGGGGGCTGACGACGATGACCCTGGCGCTGGCGAAGGAGCTGGCGCCTCGGGTGGCCGTGAACCTGGTCCAGCCGGGGACGATCGAGCCCCCGCCGGAGCTGGACGAGTCGGAGCGGCGGGCGATCGCCCGGGCCACGCCGCTGGGGAGAATCGGCACGGCCCAGGACGTCAACGGCCTGATCCTCTACTTGCTGGAGGGGACCGATTTTGCGACGGGAGGCTGCTATCGGGTCGACGGCGGGCGGTTCCTGGGCGTCGACGACGAGCCGACCTGAGGGGGACGGGGTCCCGGTCCCCGGAGCCGGATGGCGAGCGGCCAGGCCGGAGGTTCAGCGACGATCGCTGGCGATGAGGAATCAGCGCATGGGGCAACCACCGCCTCGACGACTCTCCGAGGCCGGCGCCGAGCTGGCCGGCTCGCTCGACCGGTCCGAGACGCTCGACCGCCTCGCCCGGCTGGTGGTCGAGCACCTGGCCGACGGCTGCCTGATCGACCTGATCCGGCCGGACGGGACGATCCTCCGCGAGGCCGCCCACCACCGAGACGCCCGCCTCGACGCCGTCATGGCCCCGCTGCTCGGGGGGGATTGCGTCGACCCGGGCGGCCCCTCCGGCCTCCCTCGGGTGCTCCGCACCGGGAGGCCGAAGCTGTACGGCCTGGCCGCCGCCTCGGCGTTGGACAGCCTGGCCCGAGAGCCGGGCCGTCGCGCGGCGGTGCGGGCGTTGGGGATCCGATCGCTGCTGATCGTGCCGCTGGTCGCCCGAGGTCGGACTCTGGGGGCCATCACCCTGCTGGCCACCTCCCCCGGGCGGTCCTTCTCAGCGGTCGACCTGCCCACCGCGACGGAGCTGGCCTCCCTTGGCGCCCTGGCCCTGGACACTTCCCGACTGCACGACGAGGCCCGCGAGGCGGTCCGGCGCCGGGACGAGTTCCTGGCGATGCTCGCGCACGAGCTGCGCAACCCGATGGCCTCGATCGTCTCGGCCGCCGAGGTGTTGCGGTCCGCCGCTCCCCTCGGGCCGGGGGAGGAGCGGGCCGTGAACGTCATCGCCCGGCAGTCCGAGCAGATGGACCGGCTGCTAGGGGATCTGCTCGACATCTCGCGGGTGACCCGAGACGTCCTCCGGCTGGACCGGGAGCGCGTCGACCTGCTCGACGTGCTCGAGCGCTCGCTGCCGGCCGCGATGCCGGCGGTCGCGTCGGCCGGCCACCGCCTGCACCTCTCGATCGCGGCCGGGCCGATCCTGACCGAAGGGGACGCCGCCCGGCTCTCCCAGGTGGTCGTCAACCTGCTCACCAACGCCGCCCGATACACCCCCCGAGGGGGGAACATCTGGCTGGAGGTCGCCCGGGCCGGCAACCGGGTCGAGCTGGTCGTCCGGGACGACGGCCAGGGCATCGAGCCCGAGTTGCTGCCGTGCCTGTTCGAGCTCTTCACCCAGGGGCCCCGGGGGAGGGACCGCTCTCCAGGAGGGCTGGGGATCGGCCTGACGCTGGTCAAGTCGATCGTCGAGCGGCACGGCGGCTCGGTTTCCGCCTTCAGCGCCGGGCCGGGGCTGGGTAGCACCTTCCGCGTCCTGCTGCCGCTGGCCGAACCGGCCGCCGGGGCCGGGCCCGGGCCCGGAGAGGATCCCCCTAGTCCTCCCCGAGGCGGCCCCGATTGCTCGGACCTGCGGATCCTGGTCGTCGAGGACCACGACGACAACCGCGAGATGCTCCGAACTCTGCTGGCCCTCTCCGGCTACCGCGTGGAGACGGCCGCCGACGGCCTGGCCGGGCTGGAGGCCCTGCGGAACCGGCCGGACCTGGCCCTGCTCGACCTGGGGCTGCCGGGCCTGGACGGCTTCTCCGTGGCCCGAGCCGCCCGGGACGACGCCTCGCTGTGCGACCTTCCCCTGATCGCCCTCACCGGATCCAGCCGCGCCGAGGACCAGGCCGAGGCCCTCGCCGCCGGCTTCGACGCGCATCTCGTCAAGCCCGTCCTGCTCGACGAGCTGCAGCGCCTCATCGACCGCTTCCTCCGCCGGGGCCCCTCCGTCGCCGACTCCGGCCGGTCGCCGGCATCGAGCGACCGATCCCGGTAGGGTAGGACGGCCCCCCCGAGGTCAATCGGGGGAGAATCGGCGGGAGGAGGCCCTCCCCCGAGCGGCCGGGTTCGGCCGGCCAGCGACGACCAGGGGGACGATGCGAAATGCCCGGGAGCTGGGGCCCTCGGTCGAGCCCCACTCCGCTCCCGAGCATCAGCCCTCGGCGCCAGAGCCGGGACGGTCAATGGTCGCCCAGCCCGTCGGGCACCTGGCCCTCGGTTCGGGTGGTCGTCTCGCCCGCCTCGACGTCCACGTCTCGCGTCACCTCGACCTGCTCCGTGACGGTCACGTCGGTGCGGCTGACCTCCTCGCCGACGACCTCGCCGGTCTGGCGGTCGATGATGCGATCGGTCTGCTCGACGATGTAGGTCTTCTCGTCGACGTCGGCGGTTCGGGAGGCGGTCCCCGGCTCGACGCCGGAGAGCTCCTCGACGGCCTGTTCGGCGTCGTCCCCCGCGCAGCCGGCGAGCGACAGTGGGGCGGCGAGGAGGGCGGCGACGAGCAATCGGCTCGGATTCATGGCAGTCTCCCCCGGGTGTGTGGGGACGCGATCCGAGGGCCGCCGACCAGGCCGGCCCACCGGATCGTCGATCCCGGATCTGGGTTCGAGGGGGGAGGGGTCGCAACCCTCGTGCCGGAGCCAGGGAATGCTCAGAATCCCTGGGCCCCGAGCCCCTGCGAGCCAAAGGCGCTGGTCGTGCCGACGCCTCCCGACTGGGTCGCGATGGAATTGGGATTCAACGACAAGGGCGTGCTCATCAGGTCTCGCCGGGAGATCGGCCGGCCGACGCCCAGCGCCGTCTGCAACACCAGGGCGTAGTCATTGGTTAACACCACGACCGGCTGCTTCGACGAGGAGGCGGTTCGGGCCAGCTCGGTCATCGCGTCGGTCAGCCGGGAGACGCTCTGCTCCGGAGCCCCGGCCGAGAGCAGCAGGCGTTCGGTGCCGGCGTTCAGGGCCAGCACCGTCTCGGGCTTGACCGAGGCCTGGGAGATGGCGTCTCGGAGCAGGTCGACGAACCCCTTGGCCACCCCCTCGTGGGGGGGACGCAGCGCGGCGACGTACCCGCGCAGCTCCTGCTGGATCACGGCGATCGCCTCTGTCGGCAGCTGCCGGCCGAAGTCGAGCCGCTGGAGGAAGGCCGGGAGGCGGTCGATGCGCTGCAAGCGGCCGTCGATCAACTGCTGCCGGGCCTGTTCCTGGGCTGGGGTCAGGGGGCGGTCGGCCGGCCGCTGGCGTTGCTCGGCGCTGGCGAGGCGGTCGCCGGCCTCGGCGGCGGGGGAGGCCGAGGCGATCTCGGCCGCGATCGGGGCCGAGGCGGGGGGGGCGGCGACGGCGACGGTGCTCAGCAGCCGGCGGCCCTCCAGCCCCTGGCTGCCGGGGACGTAGCGGCGGGGTCGGCGTTCCATCGCTCGGGCCTCCTTGCGGGGCGTGGCGTCGTGGGGACACGGTGCGAGCCTCCCCCGACCGGGTCGGGGAGGGATCGCTCGGGAACGGTCGGCCGGCCACCCTCGGCGGTCGGGTCGGCGGCCGGGCGCCGTTGGGCGAGGGGCGGAGACGAGGTGAGCCGCATTGCATACCACAACCCGCCCGGCCCGCCTAGGCCTCCCGCGCCGATCCCGTCTTGCCGGCTCTCGGGCCTCCCGGCCGCTTGACATCGGTTGAACACCGTGCGACCGTGGACGGCATCGCGGATCGGCCGTTCGGCGACGAAGGCCCGGCCGGCCCGCCCCCGCCCGGATCATCCCGCCTCGATCGACCGCGCATCGCATCGCATCGCATCGCCCAGGAGGCCCGCCATGACCCGCCCCCCGATGGCTCCCCTCGTGTTGCTGGCGGCGCTTTCGGCCGGCGTCGCCGACGTCCCCGCCCGGGCCGGCACTCCGACGATTGGCGACATCACCCCGGCCGGGGTCCCCCGGGGCGAGGCGACCGCCTTGACGATCTCCGGCGGGAATCTGGACAACAACCCGAGGCTCCTGGCCCCCATTCCGGTCGAGGTCGGCCCCGCCCCCGAGGGCCAGGCCTCCGACGCCGGCCACTGGCGATTGACCCTCACCGTGCCGGCCGACACGCCGGTCGGCACCTACCCGGTGCGCGTCCGGACGGACGACGGGCTGTCGAACGCCGTCCTGCTGGCCGTCGGCCAGGTGCCTCAGGTCGTCGAGCAGGAGCCGAACAACACCGAGGACGCCGCCCAGGCCGTGACGCCGCCGGTCGTCGTCGATGGCGAAGCGGCGGACAACGACGTCGACTTCTTCCGGTTCCCAGGCAAGCAGGGGGATCGGCTCGTCATCGACGTCCGGGCCTCCCGGATCGGCTCGGGCCTGGACCCGACCGTGCGGCTGACGACCGCCTCGGGCCGCTACGTGGCCTCCGACGACGATTCCCCCGGCTTCCTCACCGACGCCCGGCTCATCGTCGCGCTGCCCGAGGACGGCGACTACCTGATCGAGCTGTCCGATTCCCAGTACCGAGGCGCCAACCGGCCGAACTACCGGCTGCTGATCGGCGCGATCCCCGTGGCCGACGAGGTGTATCCGATCGGCGGCCGGCTCGGCGAGACGGTCGGGCTGGAGTTGATCGGAGGCACGCTGCCCGATCCGGTCGTCGCCGCCGTGACGCTGGAGGCCCCCGAGGGAACCGCCCGCCTCTGGCCGAGCATCCCCGGCCTGCTGGCCGGCGTTCCCGAGTTCGACATCGAACTGCCCGGCGCGCTGGCGATTGGCCGCTCTCCGGAGCTTCGGGAGCCGGCCGACCCCGAGGCCCCTCCCCTCCGGGTCGCCCCTCCGGCGACGATCAACGGCCGCCTGGAGCTGGAGGGGGACGAGGATCAATTCATCGTGCTCGTCCAGCCGGGGAAGACGTACCGAGCGAAGGTGGAAGCGGCCCTGCTCGGCTCGGCAATTGACGGCGTGCTCCGCGTGCTCAAGCCCGACGGCGGGCAGATCGCTCAGGGGGACGACGCGGCGATCCCCTTAAGCAAGAAGGGCCGGAACGACGCCGTGACCATGAACTCCCCCGACCCCCTGACCGAGTTCGCCGTGCCCGAGGGGGTGACCGAGGTCACGCTCGCCCTCCGAGACCTGAGCAGCCGGGGGGGCATCGGCCACCCGTACCGGATCACCGTCGAGCCGGTCGAGCCGACCTTCGAGGTTGAGCTGATGGCCCCCGAGGCGAGCGTCCCCCGAGGGGGGGCGGCGAACGTGCCGGTGAACATCGCCCGCTTCGGGTTCGACGGGCCGGTCACCCTCTCCGTCGTCGATCCCCCCGCCGGCCTGACCGTTCGGGCCGGGGTCGTCCCCGCCGGGCAAACGGCCGGGGTGATCTCGCTGCTGGCCGCCGAGGACGCCGACCTGCCGGGCGATCCGATCCGAGTGGTCGGCACCGGCCAGGGCCCGAACGGCCCGATCGAGGTCGCGGCGGAGACGATGATCACCTTCGCCTCGCTTGCCGGCTTCCCGACCAACGTCCGGCCCCAGCGCGGCCTTCCCGTCGCCAACGCCCTGCCGACGCCGATCTCGGTCGAGTCTCCCGCCGGGCCGATCGAGGTCGTCCAGGGCTTCAGCGCCGAGGTCCCGCTCTCGCTCACCCGGGCCGAGGGGGCCGCCGCCGCGTTGGAAGTCGAGGGCGTCTCGCCCCCGGGAGGGCTGACCGTCGCCAAGGCGACGATCGCCGAGGGGGCGACCGAAGGGCCCGTCACCGTGACCGCCGCTCCCGACGCCCCCCTCGGCCCCGCCCTGGTCGCCTTCACCGCCAAGGGGAAGGTGAACGACGCCGACCGCTCGTTCGCCGTGCCGGCGGTGGCCGTCGAGGTGGTGGCCCCCGCCTCGCTTTCGCTGGCGGTGGCGAACGTCGAGCTGAAGGCCGGCGAGTCGGCCCAGGTGGCCGGCACGCTCGCGCGTAAGCCGCCGTTCACCCAGGAGGTCACCGTCTCCCTCGACGGCCTGCCCGCCGGCGTGACCGCCGAGCCCGTCACCGTGGCCGGCGACGCCACCGACTTCACCCTTACCCTCACCGCCGCGGCCGACGCCGCCGCGGCCGAGGCCGCCGCCAAGGCGAACGCCGCCTTCAAACTCGGCGACGCGGACTATCCGCCGCTGTCGGCCCCCCTGACGGTGAAGGTGGCCCCAAAGGAGTGACCCCAAGCCGTCCGACGTCCCCTCGCTTCCGATCCGGGGCCCCCGACGGCTCGCCCGCCAGGACCCCGGATCACCCTCGCAGCCGATTCCCGGCCGGGAAGGCCCCGGCGGCTCGCCCGCCAGGACCCCGGATCACCCTCGCAGCCGATTCCCGGCCGGGAAGGCCCCGGCGAAGCCCGGCGGCCGGCCCCTGCCGTCTGTTTTCGGCCGCTCTGCTCCGCTTCCGCTCTGCTCTGCTCTGTTGCTCCGAACCACCAAGGGGTCCTTCCCCCAGCCACCAGCCGGAGCGGCCCCCGTCCCCTGCCCTGCCCTCCGCTTGCCCTGATTCGACCGCCGATGCGATGCTGGTACGAACCGGACCGCTCGCCGGTCCCGCCCGACTCATCCGATCCGCCCGGAGGACGAACCCGCATGACTCGCCTGCCCTCGCCGTCGATCCCGTTCGGCCTCGCCCTCGCCCTCGCCCTCGCCTCGGCGATGCTGTGGAACGCCCCCCTCCGCGCCCAGGATGAGGAGCCCGAGCCTCAACCCCAGCCCGAAGCGAATGCGAATGCGAATGCGGATGCCGAGGCCCCGGCCGGCGCCGAGGAGGGGGCCAAGGTCAGCTTCCTGAAGGACGTGGCGCCGATCCTGGTGGAGAGCTGCGTCGGCTGCCACAACCCCAAGAAGGCCGAGAGCCGCTACGACCTGACCTCCTTCGCCGCCCTCGCCAAGGGAGGAGCGATGGGAGAGGGGATCATGCTCGAGCCCGGCGACCCCGACCTGAGCTACTTCGTTGAGCTGATCCGACCGGAAGGGGCTCCCCGCATGCCCTACAAGGCGGATCCGCTGCCGGAAGACAAGCGCATGATCATCGAGCGCTGGGTCGCCGAGGGGGCCGAGTACGACGGCGAGGACCCCGAGGCCGACTGGGTCGCCCTGGTCAACGCCTCCCGAAAGGTCGTCATCCCCGACTCCTACCCGTACCCCATGCCGATCACCGCGCTGGCCTTCGCTCCGTCGGGCGACCGGGTGATCGTTTCGGGCTATCATGAGCTGAACACCTACGCGATCGCCGACGGATCGCTCGTCCGCCGCGAGCCCGGCGTGGCCGAGCGCGTCTACGACATCGCCTACAGCCCCGACGGCTCCCGGCTGGCCACCGCGGCGGGGAACCCCGGCCTCTCGGGAGAGGCGACGCTCTGGACCGTGGGGGAGGACGGCGTCCTCTCCGACCCGAAGACGCTGGTCGAGGCCGGCGACGCCGTCTTCTGCGTCGCCTTCAGCCCCGACGGCAAGCGGCTGGCCGTCGGAGGCGCCGACCGGACCATCCGCGTCTTCGACGTCGAGAGCGGCGAGCGGCTGGCCGAGGTCGAAGACCACGCCGACTGGGTGCTCGACGTCACCTTCAGCCCCGACGGCTCCCGGCTGGCCACCGCCAGCCGGGACAAAACGAGCAAGCTGTTCGATGCGAACTCGTATGAGTCTCTCGTCACCTTCCCCGGCCACGGCGAGACGGTCTATTGCGTCGGCTTCTCCGGCGACGGCAAGACGGTCTTTAGCGGAGGCGGCGACGCCCGCATCCGCAACTGGAACCCCGACGAGGACGCCAAGCAGGTTCGAGAGATCGGCGGCTTCGGCGGCCCGGTCTTCGACCTGAAGGTCTTCGCCGACGGCCAGTCCCTCGCCGCCTGCGGGTCCGACACCGTCGTCCGCCTCTTCAACCCCGCCGACGGCGCCCAGAAGCACGCGATGCAGGGCCACGGCGACTGGGTCTACCGTCTGGCCGTCTCCCCCGACGGCTCCTGCCTCGCCTCGGGCTGCTGGGACGGCACCGTCAAGATCTGGAACGTCGCCGACGGCGCCCTGAAGTCCACCCTGATCGCCGCCCCCGGCCACTCCGCCGAGGCCGAGGCCGAGGCCGAGGCTGCCGACGCCCAATGATCGCCATCGATCCCCCCCGGGCGATCCCCGGGGGGGCCCTCCCTCCGTCCGGGAAGCCGTCGAGGGCTCGTCGAGGAACAGCCCCGCCGCCTCCCCCTCCGGCCGGTCGTTCCGCCGGGCGATCTCGGCCAGCTCGGGAGGGAGGCCGAAGGAGGAGGAGGAGGAGTCGGGCTCGACGGCGTCCCAGAGATCCCTGATCGTAATCACCAGGTCATCGGCCGACTCCTCAGGCCGTCTTCGGAGCGCGGCCGAGTCGATCACCTCGTCCTCCACCAGGATGGGGAAGAGCCAGGGGTGGTTCTTCCGGGATCCGGGATTTGGGATCAGCCGCCCTGGCGCTCGAGGGGAGGCGCCGGGGTCTCGATCGGCCGGTAGACGAACAGGCCGCCGTGCCGGCCGATGAGCCGGTAGTTCCGGCGGGCGGCGTCGGCCAGCTCGGGGGGGAGGCCGAAGGTGTAGGAGTCGTAGGGCTCGACCGCGTCCCAGAGGTCCTTGGTGGTGATCACGAGCTCATAGCCTCGGTCCTCGAGCCGCTGCCGGATCGCGTCGGGCCGGATCCGGCCGGACTCGACCATCACGCGGAAGAGCCAGGGGTCGACGAACGCCGCCCGGTCCCCCTGGCGAAGCTGGATCTCTCCGCTGTCGGAGAGGAGCCAGACGCCCGGGTCGGCCGCCACCCGCTGGAGCTGACGCCTCGCCTCCACGAACACCCCGCCGGGGCCGCGCTCGAAGCGGACCAGCGAGCGGACGTTTCCCTTTTGCTCCAGCGCGTGCACCAGGGAGGGAATCATCCCGTAGCCGAGCACACCCAGGCCGACCGCCATCACCACGCTCCTGACCGCTCCCGATCGGCCGGGCTCCGGGGAGGAGCAATACCGTTGCACGCTTCCCCAGATTGCCCCGGCCGCCAGCGCGGCCACCAGGCGGAGGCCCATGAAGTAGTTCAGCTCCGAGCCCAGTTTCAGGGCCGCGACCGCTGAGCCGATCAGCAAGACGGCGGCCAGGGTCGCCAGCGGCACCTCCCGGGGCCGGTCCGGCTCGATCGCCGCCCAGAGGCCAAGGACGACGATCGGCACGAGCGAGGCGGTGAGCATCAGGATCGGATCCTCCCTGTAGTTCAGGAGGACCGCCGTCGAGCAGCAGAGCATCAGCGCCGCCGGGGGCAGCAGCAGCGGCAGGTCTCGGCGACGGCGGACGACCCACAAGGGGACGCCGACGGCCGTCAGCAGCAGCATCTCTCGGCCCAGGATCCAGAGCCGCCAGAGGATCCGCCTCCAGTTCTCCAGCGAGGAGGGAGTGCCCGCCTCGCCGAGCAGATCGGCGGCGAACCGGGGCTCGACCGTCATCGTCACCGCGGCCACGAGGGCCGCCGAGGCCAGGGCGATCCCCCCGGCCAGGATCGCCGACCGCCTCCTCTCGCCGACCAGCCACAGCGCCAGCACCGCCGCCGCGGCGTACAGGCCGGCGGTCTGCTTGGCGAAGATCGCCGCCAGCAGCAGCGCTCCGCCGAGGGCCAGGCGGCCCCGGCCCGGCCTGCCCCGGCCGACCGCCGCCAGGAAGCCGGCGAAGCCGAGCAGGTCGGCCGTCGTGTCGGGCCGGACCATCGTCGAGAAGCCGATCATCGGCGCCGCCCCGATCGCCACGATCCCGGCGAACAGCCCGGCGAACCGCCCCTCCCGCCTCCCCGACGCCAGTCCGGCCAGCGCCGCCGCGGCCAGCCCGCTGGCGATCGTCACCACTCGGCCGATCCGGGTCAGGCCCTCCAGCTCGGCATCCAGCAGCCGGCCGATCCCGCCAACGGCCAGGAAGTACAGCGGCGAGAAGAAGTTGGTCACGTGATTCGGCCCCGATTGCCAGTCGGGGTAGAGGACCCTCCCGTGCTGGACCCGCCAGGCCAGGTGGGCCATCTTCGGCTCCAGGTGGTAGGCGTCGGCCGGCGAGACGACCTGGTACGCCGCATACCCCAGGAACGCATAGGCCCGGGCCAGCGCGATGGCCAGGCAGGTGAGCAGCAGCAGCCGGAGCACCAGGCGCATGGTCGGTCGTCCCGATCGATCCCCAGGAGGCGGTGTAATCGCCGGAAGTCGGAGAGCGCAACGAGCAGAGAGCAAGTCCGAGGGTTGGCCCTGGGGCCGACGCTCGGGGCTGCGATCTTGGCGGAGAGCGCAACGGGCAGAGAGCAAGTCCGAGGGTTGGCCCTGGGGCCGACGCTCGGGTCTACGATCTTGGCGGAGAGCGCAACGAGCAGAGAGCAAGTCCGAGGGTTGGCCCTGGGGCCGACGCTCGGGGCTGCGATCTTGGCGGAGAGCGCAACGAGCAGAGGGCAGGTCCGAGGGTTGGCCCTGGGGCCGACGCTCGGGGCTGCGATCTTGGCGGAGAGCGCAACGGGCAGAGAGCAAGTCCGAGGGTTGGCCCTGGGGCCGACGCTCGGGGCTGCGATCTTGGCGGAGAGCGCAACGGGCAGAGAGCAAGTCCGAGGGTTGGCCCTGGGGCCGACGCTCGGGTCAGAAGTCTCGGCTCTCTGCTCTCTGATCATTGCGATGAACAGGCGCTCGAGTGCGCCTCCCCCCAGAGTCATCCGGGTCCGCCGGATCGGGGAGGGGAGCCTCCCGAGCCCGTCGGCATCGTCTCCGGGGCGAGGCGACGAGCGGCCTCGATCTGAGGGGGCGCCGGCCGGGTCGGGTCGCGGGGGAGGTACACGTAAAGCGAATACCGCTCGTCCCCCGGGGCGATCGCGAAGGCCGGCCGGTACGTCTCGACCGTCTCCAGGATCAGGTCCGGGGGGAGCAGCAAGTGGTGGGTCAGGGCGTCGCGGTCGAGCAGGTCCCCCACCGAGATGATCGCGTCGAAATCGGACTGGGTGATCATCGCCGAGATGTCGAACGGCCGGATCCGCTTCCTCATGCAGAGGTCCCGGAACAGCCAGGGGTCGATCAGCGGAGCGTTCGTCCCCATGTGCAGCAGGATCGGGCCGCAGTCGGTGAGGATGGGGTGGTTCGGGTCCGAGGCCAGCTCGTCGAGGAGCCGGTGGGCCTCCAGCGTCGCCCGGCCCCGGTCGGAGGCGTAGAACCGGGCCTCGGCCACCGACCCCGACAGCACCCGAACCGCGTCCCGGAGCCCCGGCACGAGCAAGGCGGCGACGAGCACGGCCGCCCCGACCGCCAGGACCGGGGGCCGCTCCCCCCACTGCCGCTTCCCCGAGGCCAGCCACCCCCAGACCGCCCCCGCCGCCAGGGCGGCCACCAGCCGGGCGCCGAGGAAGTAATTCAGGTCCGAGCCGACCTTCCTGGAGGTGATCACCGCCGCTGCCGGCACCAGCACCGCCAGGGCCGCCAGCGCCGGCTCCCTCGGCCGTTGGAAGGCCCAGAGCACCAGCCCGAGGGCCGGGAAGATCAGCAGCTCCGGGGCCCGGTCGCGGATCCCCTCCAGCACCATCCGCCAGTAGGGGGGCGAGGCCGGCTCGGCCAGGTTGGCCAGCAGCGAGACGGCGAACCAGGGGCCCGTCGCCAGCCACCCCAGCCCGACGATCGCCCCGATCGCCGCCGCCGCCCCCACCGCCAGGGCCCCTCCGGCCCGAGGGCGTCCTCCTAGCACCAGGCCGACGACCGCCGAGACGAGGTAGATGCCCGCCGTCTGCTTGGTCATCGTCGCCAAGACGAGCAAGGCCCCGCCCAGCCACCGCCGGGCCGCCCTCGGGGAGATCGCCGCGAGGAAGCCGGCGATTCCCAGGGCGTCGGCCATCAGGTCCGGCCTCACCATCGGCCCGAAGGGCATCAGCGGGGCCGAGCTGAGCCCGATCAGCCCGGCGACCAGCCCCGCTCCCCGGCCGTACCGCCTCCCGGCGGCCACGCCGACCACCCCGGCCGCCGCCAGGTCCGAGGCGATCGACACCGCCCGGCCGATCCGGGCCAGCGCCTCTGGACCGGCGTCGGCCAGCCTCCCCAGGCCCCCGACGACCAGGAAATACAGCGGAGCGAAGAAGTTCACCACGTAGGGCGGGTTGCGGTAGTCCAGGTAGATCGGCTCCCCGACCCGGACCCGCCAGCAGTACTGGACGAAGACCGCCTCGAAGTAGAACGCCTCCAGCGGGTCGACGAAGGCGATCGCCGAGTGCGCCAGGAAGAGCGCCGATCGGATCGCGGCCAGCGCGACCGTCAGGGCGAAGGCCAGCCAGATCAGCCGTCGCATCGCTCGCCGCGCTCCGTCCGTCCGCCCTCCCGAATCGGACCCAACGCCGATCACCGCGCCGCGGCCCCCGGCAGCACCCGGGGCAGCAGCGCCTCGACCCGGGGCAAGCTCGGGTCCAGGCCCGAGGCGCGCATCGCCCTCACGTGGGAACCGAGCAGCCGCCAGTCGTCGGGAGCGTCGACATCGTACCAGGGGGGAAGCACCGCCAGCGACCGTCCTGTGCCCCGCAGGCGGTCGAGCGTCTGCGAGAGCACCTGCGGGGTTCCCCAGTCCACCCCCTCGAAGATCGCCGGCACCGGCGGTCGGCAGCCGATCAGGTAATAGCCGCCGTCGGTCGCCGGCCCGAGCACCACGTCCTTCCCTTCGAGGCAGAGGAAGGCGGAGACGACGATCGACGGGTCGAGCGTCGGGCTGTCGGAGCCGATGACGACGACCCGGGTCGCCCCCTCCTCGAACTCCCCCGCGAAGAAGGCCCGCAGCCGGGCGCCGAGGTCGCCGTCGGCCTGCGGCTGCATCGCCAGCGACGGCGGCACGATCGGGTCGAACCACGGGCCGGCGTCGGCCGGCGCGTAGACGAACACGCGGCGGCCGCCGGGGGCGAGGAAGCGGTCGGAGGCCCAGGAGTCGAGCGTGTCCAGCAGCATCGCCTCGTGTGCCTCGGCGGCGAAGCCGTCGCCGAACTCGGCCGCCAGCCTCGTCTTCACCCGGCCCGGCTCCGGCCGCTTCCCGAAAATGCCCAGCACCGCCCCGTCCGGCATCGGCCACGCCACGATCTCACCCCCTCGCCTGCCCCTTCTCCCCGCGATTGGCCTCGGCCTCCAGTAGCCGATCCAGCAACACCGGCGTTACCTCGCCCCGGAACCGGACCTTGCCGTCGACCAGGACCACCGGCACCGACTCCCCGTACCGAGCCGCCAGGGCCGGGTCCCCGTCCACGTCGACCTCCTCGACCGAGAACCCGTGAGCCTTCCTCCTGGGCTCGATCACCGCCTTCGCCCGTTCGCAGCAGGAGCACTCGGCCCGGGAGTAGATCGTCACCCGCAGGTGGTCCGCTCTCGGAAGGGGTCGAGAAGGGAAGGGCCATCGGATCGACCGCATCGAGGAAGCTCCAGGATCCCGAGGTGGGTCAGGGGAGCGGGCCCAGGTACTGCTCGACCATCGCCGGCGCTCCGGTGACGGACTTCGTGAACGCATCCGCCTGCGACCGGGAAACGCCCCGGTTCTTCACCAGGTGAGCCGCCCAGAGCTGGGTCGCCCGAAAGGCCGAGCCGCAGTGAATCAGCGCCTTGCCCTGGTGGGACCGCAGCGCCTCGTGCAGTTGCTCGACCGCCTCCGGCCTCGGAGCGAACGCGCCGGGGCCGATGGGGATGTGCACGTAGTCAACCCCCAGCGTCTTGAGCGTCTCCGGCTCGTCGAACGGCAGCGACGCCATCTCCCTCGGCGTCCTGAGGTTGATGACGACGCTCACCCCGTCGCGGGCGAGCCGCTCCAGGTCCTCCCGGCGCGGCTGTCCGGCCAGCAGGATGGGGCCGGCCTCGTGGAGCCCCCCCATCTCCTCCCCGCCGGGGACGGCCCGGGGAGGCTTCACGTCCGCCTCGGCGATCGAGGGGGCCGGCTCCGGGTCGTCGGCCGAGCCGGGGACCGAGAGCGGCGGGAACAGCAACACGGCGGCCAGGATCGAGCGTCGAGTCATCACGGGGACGTTCCCTCGGAGTGGCCCGGGGAGCCGGCCGGCCGGATCCCGGGATCGCTTCGCTTGAAACCGGGAGGCCGCGGCGCTTCGCCCGAGTCGCGGCCGATCACGGGTTGATCTCCACCGCCTCCCAGGGGCCCGAGGCCCCCCGAGCCAGCCTCTGGTAGCGGATCCGGGCGTGCGGGTCGGGCCGGAGGTCGAGGTGGTCGACCCGGTCGGGCTCCAGCACCAGCAGGGCGAAGTTCGGGGGAGGCCGGTTCGGGTCGGGCGTCGGGACCCGGAATCGCCTCGGCTCGGCCCGGGGGGCGCCGGGGGAGGGCCAGCAGAAGGAGAGGCGAGTGGCCGTCGGCAGCCCGGCCCAGCAGGCGAGCCGCTCGTCGGCGAGGGCCGACTCGGAGTGCGCGTCGTCGACCAGGAGGAGTCGGCCGGCGATCCGGAATTGCTCTCGGGACTCCCGGAACACCCAGCAGGCCTCGGCCCGGGGGTCGGCGGCCAGGTGCCAGGCCTTGTCGCTCCGGGTATCGGTGGCGAATCGCATCGCGTCCCCCCCGCCGCCGAGGAAGCCCCGGAAGACGACCGTCCGCACCGTCGGCCCACCGTCGGGGCCGATGGTCGCCAATTGCACCCACCGGGAGGAGGGGTCAGGGCCGTGGAGGGTCAACGCTCGCTCGATCGCGATCCGCCAGGGGGTTTCGGTCATGCCGGTTATTGTCGTCTTCCGGGCCGGTCCGGGCAAGCGGGCGAACGTCCCGGGGGCGGCCGGTGTCCTCCCCTCGACTCGAATTGCGACCGCCTCCCGACCCCAGCGCGCAGACTCCCGGGGCGACAGACGGAGCCGACCCTTCTACAATGAGGTGGGATGATCGCCAGGCCGACGCCACCACCGACGCTCCCCATCGGAGATCCTCCCGCCTTGGCCACCGCCACGCCGACCGTCGTGAAGAACGTCTGCCCGCTTGACTGCCCCGACACCTGCCGCATGGTCGTCACCGTGCGGAACGGCGTCGCGACCGACCTGCGCGGCGACCGCGAGCACCCGTTCACCCGAGGCTTCCTCTGCCAGAAGATGGCGAGGTACCTGGATCGCGTCTACAGCCCTGACCGCCTGACCCACCCCCTGCGCCGGGTCGGGCCGAAGGGGCCCGGCCGGGGCCGATTCGAGCGCATCGGCTGGGACGAGGCGCTCGACCTCATCGCCGACCGCTTCCGCGCCATCGCGGAGTCTCCCGACGGCCCCGAGGCGATCCTCCCCTACAGCTACTACGGCACGATGGGGAAGCTCCAGGCCGAGAGCCTCGACCGCCGCTTCTTCCACCGCCTCGGCGCCTCGATGCTCGATCGCACGATCTGCGCCTCCGCCGGCGGCGTCGGCTACGAGTACACGATGGGGACCGGCCGCCTCGGCGCCGACCCGATGGCGGTGGTCGATTGCTCCCTCATCATCAACTGGGGATCGAACACCGCCAACACGAACAGCCACCTCTGGAGCCTCATGATCGAGGCCCGCAAGCGACACGGCGCCTCGATCATCACCATCGACCCCTACACCAGCCCCACCGCCCGCCGCTCCGACTGGCACCTCCAGCCCCGCCCCGGCACCGACGCGGCCCTGGCCCTCGGCCTGATGCACGTCATCTGGCGAGACGGCCTCCAGGACCAGGACTACCTCGACCGAGGCACCGTCGGCGCCGAGCTGCTCCGCGATCGCGTCCTGAAGGAGTACGCTCCCGATCGGGTGTCGGCCATCACCGGCGTTCCCGCCTCCTCGATCGAGGAACTCGCCCGGCGCTATGCCACCGAGCACCCCTCGCTCATCCGCCTCAACTACGGCCTTCAGCGCCACGGAGGAGGCGGGATGGCCGTGCGCACGATCTCCTGCCTGCCGGCGATCGTCGGCGCCTGGCGGCACCGGGGCGGGGGCGTCTTGCTCTCGACCAGCGGCACCTACGGGCTGAATTCGCCCGCCCTGACCCGCCCCGACCTCTCCCCTCCCGGCACCCGATCGGTCAACATGAACCGCCTGGGAGAGGCCCTGCTCGGCGAGCTGGACGGTCCCCCCGTCCGGGCGCTCTACGTCTACAACTGCAACCCCGCCGCCGTCGCCCCCGACCAGGCGAAGGTCATCCGCGGCCTCTCTCGAGCGGACCTGTTCACCGTCGTCCACGAGCTGTTCCCGACCGACACCGTCGACTACGCCGACATCGTCCTGCCCGCCACCTCCCAGCTCGAACACGAAGATCTCCACACGTCTTACGGCCACCACTTCGTCATGCACAACCCCCGGGCGATTGCCCCGGTCGGCGAGTCCCGCTCGAACGCCGAGGTCTTCCGAGCCCTGGCCGCCCGCCTCGGCTTCGAGCCCAAGCTGTTCCCCGACGACGACACCCTGATGCGCCAGGCCCTCGACGGCGGCCCGGCCCTGGCCGGGATCTCCCTGGAACGATTGAAGGCGGAGGGCTCGATCCGCCTGAACCTCCCGGAGGATTACCGCCCCTTCGCCGACGGCGTCTTCCCCACCCCCTCCGGCAAGTGCGAGCTGTATTCCGACCGCATGAAGGCCGCCGGGCTCGACCCGTTGCCCACCTATATTCCACCGCATGAAGATCCGATCACGAAACCGGATCTGGCGGCGAAGTACCCCCTCCAGCTCCTCAGCCCCCCTCGCCCCCAGTTCCTCAACTCGACCTTCGCCAACTCCGCGTCCCACCTGAAGGCCGCCGGCGGCCCGACAATCGAGCTGGCCGCCGAGGACGCCTCCTCCCGAGGGCTCTCCGACGGCGACTGGGCCGAGGTGTTCAACGATCGAGGCCGCTTCGTCGCCCGGGTCGCCCTCACCGGCGCCGTCCGGCCCGGCACGGCGGCAAGCACCGGCATCTACTGGTCGAGGCTCTCCCCCGGCGGCTCCGGAGTGAACGCCACCACCTCCGCCGCCCTGACCGACATGGGCGGCGGCGCCACCTTCTTCGACAACCTCGTCGAGGTCCGCAAGCTCGACGGCCCTCCCCCGGCCTCCCCTTGCGAGAGCTGACCGCCCGCCTCGAGCATCGGGATCGGGTGCCGAAGCCCCCCTCCCGGAGCGCCGACCGATGCCGGAGCGATCCCCGAGACGCGGTACCCTTCTGGCCCGCCTGCCGTGGGTGTCGATCGCCGTCGCGGCCGGCTTCGCGGCGGGCATCGGCGCCGGCGGCGCGTCACGGATCGCTTGCATGGAATTGATCGGCCCGATCGTCGGTCCGCGTGCCTTTCGGATCGTCCGGCCCGGCCCGGCGAGCCCGAGCCGCCGATCGGCGATCCGCCGATCCCCTCCCCGACCCTGACCGGAGCGGACGAGACGCGGCCGCCGGCCCCGGCGGGCGATCAGGCGCCGAGGTGTTCCAGAGCCATGCGCAAATACGATCGCATTTCGACATGATCCGGCCCCAGACCGAGGCGCCCGGCCAGTTCCAGGACGAACTGCTGCGCCTCGGGCAGATCGGCCGGCCCGTGGGCGATCGCCTCGACCTCGGCGAAGGAGCCCAGCCCCTCCACGGAGTCGAGCCCGACCTGCATCGGCCTCCCCTCGAAGTCGAGCCGGTAGCCGACGCGACGCTTGCGGATCGTCGCCACGGGGCGGAAACCGAGATTGACGAACAACCGCTCCATCATCGCCAGCGCATCCAGGCCGGGCTCATAGGAAAGCTCCAGCTCCTCCCGGGTCTTGGTCGGGCCGGCGAGCTTGGGGCCCTTGTAGGTCACTCGGTTCTCGGAACCGTCGCGGCGAAGCCGAAGCGCCTCGTCCGTCTCACGGAAGTCGCGGGACGGGTGGGCCAGATAGATGTCCTCCTGCTCGACCTGCTCCCCTCGCTCGGCCCCCAGTTCCGCCAGCCGGGCCGCCAGCTCCTCGTGATCGGCGTCCCGGAACTTCATCTCGACCTCGAATGGAGTCATCGGCGATGCTCCCGAGCCACTCCCCGCGTTCTGCCGTCCTCGATCCGGCCCTCGCCGCAGCCTATCCGCTCCCGAACCGCGAGGTCAACCGGACGCAGCCTCCCCGCGAAGCAGCCCCGCGGCCGGGGCCGACCGGCAGACGGGAAGATCGGTCTTGAGGCCCTCCCCGACGGGGGAGATTCCGCCGGTCAGGGCACCGGCCTCCGGCTGGCGAAGGCGACGGAGCGACCGTCGGGGGACCAGCAGGGGTCTCGGTCCCCCAGGCGATCGGGCAGCAGCGGGAGGACGACCTCGCTGGCCAGCTCCAGCACGAGGATCCGGCTGGTGGGGCGGCCGAGCTGGTCGGTGAAGGCGACCCGGGAAGCGTCGGGGCTCAGCGCGGCGCCGTCTTCCCGGCTGGGGTGATTGGTCAGCCGGCGGACCTCCCTCCCCCCGTCGGCCGACGCCCGGTACAGGTCCCAGCGCACCCCTCGGTTCGAGAGGAAGACGACTTCGAGGCCGTCGGGAGTCCAGATGGGCTCGGTGTCCATCGCCGGGTCGTCGGTCAGGCGGCTCTGGGCCAGGCCGTCGGCCGAGCGGACGTAGATGTCCCAGGTTGCCCCGCGTCGGCTGGAGAAGGCGAGGCGGTCGTCGGTGGGCGACCAGCGCGGCCAGAGGCCCGAGCCCACCACCTCGGCCGGCCCGGGATCGTCGTCGGGGCCCCCCAGCCGGACGACGGCGATCCGCTCGTCGTTGCGGCCGGGGCGAGACCAGTCGGCGGCGATCGCCGGCTTGCCGCTGACCATGAAGGCCAGCCTCGAGCCGTCGCAAGACCAGCTCGGCGCCACTCCCTCGGCCACCGTCCGGGACGGCCCTCCCCCGGCCGGCACGATCCGGATCTCGGGCCTCCTCCCCGAGGCGTCGAACGCGGTGAAGGCGATCTCCCGACCGTCGGGAGACCAGCTCGGGTGCGCCGCCCGGACAAATCCGCCCGGCCCCTCCCCCGGCCTCGCCACGGCGCGCAGCCCCTGGCCGTCGGCCCCGACGACGAAGAGCCCGGCCGTTCCCTGCGCGTGCACGTCCCCATCGGCGGTGACGGCGATGGCCAGCAGGGCCACGGCGGCCCGGGCCGCGATGGCCCCCGCCCGCCCCCGACACACTCGCTCGTCCACGATCGCCCCCCCTTCATCTCCCGAGTGGCCCGATCGGATCCGATCACGGGCCTCTCCTGGGCGGTCGCGTGAGGCGTCGGCCCGTGATTGGGGTCCGCTCCTGGTCGCGGCACCGCCCATCCTATCAGGCGAGGCGGTCCCGCGCAAGCGACCGGCGGGGAGGGTTCGGGCCGAAGGCGGCCAGGGCAACGCGGCGGCCCGGCAACAGGCAGACGATGCCGGGCCACGGCCGACCGACCCTCGAACGTCCTTCGGCCGCCGGCCGAGGCGGCCGGCGACCAGCGATTCAGTACTGATCGGCCGAGACGACCTCCCCCTCGTTCTTGGTGATCAGGGCGCGGAGGACGTTGCCCTGGATCGTCTCCTTGATGAACCGGACGGAGCCGTCGGCGAAGCAGACGTTGGCGCCGCCGGTGTGGAAGCTGAAGATCTCGTTGTTGGGGCCGCAGTCGTGGGCGTTCCAGGGGCAGTCACCGGGGGCGGGCTGCACGCCGAGGGCGAAGCCGCCATTGCGGTTGTTGTTGACGAGCTTCGAGACGCCCGAGGCGCTATCGGGCTCGGCCCAACGCCAGTGGCACCGGGCCTCGCCGGTCACCGGATCGAGGTAGCCGCCGGAGGAGGCGGCGAGGTTCTGGCCGATGGTCTCCCACATCCTCGGGCTGCGGCCGGTGTCCTCGTAGATGAACATGCTATTCGAGGTGCCGTCGCGGATCGAGGCGATGGTCGAGCCCTTGTAGAACGGGTCGATCCGGCCCTTGGACGGATCCAGGTGAACCGTCTTGCTCGACGAGACGTAGGTCAGGCTGCCGCTGGGAGAGAACTTGGAGTAGAGGCTCACCGGATAGGAGTTCGAGGTCAGGGCGGCGAGGCTCAGCTTCTTGACGCCGGGAGCGACGCCGTACTCCGGGTGTCCGGTCGGCCGACCGAGGAGGTCAAGCTCGGTATAGGGGCAGATGGCGTAGTCGGTGCAGGCGAAGCCGGAATCGTCGCGGCCCTCGCTGCCGCCGCGGTCGCCGGAGAGGGGATTGGTCGGGCAGAGGAAGGTGTTGACCACCGCGCCCGCGGCCGTCAGATTCTCGGGGAAGTTGTAGCGCAGCTCGAGGTTGAACGCGTTGTAGGCGTTCGTGCCCTCGATGTAGTTGAGCATCATCGTGAAGGCGCTGTGGTAGTCCTGCGACTTATAGGTCTGGCCGTCGGTCCAGGTGACGGGATGCTCGCCGCTCCGGGGGAAGGACCCCTGCGCGGACTCGAAGTTGTGCATCGCCAGCCCCATCTGCTTGAGGTTGTTGGTGCACTGAGCGCGGCGAGCGGCCTCGCGCGCGGCCTGGACGGCGGGCAGCAGCAGGGCGATCAGCACGCCGATGATGGCAATCACCACCAGCAGCTCGATCAGGGTGAAGGCGGAGCGTCGCGATCGCATGGAGGAGGCGTCCTCGAAGAGTGGGGAGACGGTCAGTCGATCGAACTCGCGATCGGCCGGACGGATCGGATCGAAACGAAACGGCACCAGCCTCGCGGAGGGCGGCTGATGGAGACGACGGGCCCCGCCCCAGCCCCAAGAGTCCCGGACGGTGATCGTCGCGGGGCCCCGCGGCACCGCCGGAAGCGGACGAAGAGCGAGGCGAGAGGCGCGGGGGCGTGTGCCCTCGGAGGCCGAGATCGAACGTCGCCGATTCGCACGACGTGGCGGAGGGGCCGCGATCCTCGGCGACGACCCGAAGATGGTGACGAGGGACGGCCGTCCGTCCTGGGTGGGTCGCGGACCCTCCCGGGCGCGACTCTTCGCGACCGGGCCGGCCCACTCCCGAATCGATCTCACCTGGGAACGGCCCGGGGTCGACGGCCCGGGCGGACCAGGTTCAGACAAATCATAGCGAACCAGACAGAACCGATCAACTCAATTCTTCAAAACTTCACATTTAGATTTGAAGAAGGATCGCCGGCCTGACCGATCAGGCCGACGATGGCGGTGCCGATGCTCCCCGGTTCCCCAGCAGTCGGACGTTGCCCGGGCCGATGGCCGACTCCAGGGCCGAGATCAGCGCGTCGTCGTGGCGTACTTTCCACGAGGCCCCGGCCCGGAACACCGCCCGGTGGGCGCCGGGAAGGCCGAAGACCTCGAAGTAGACCTCCAGGTTTCCCTGGTACTGGCCGAGGATCCGGCCCAGGCGGTCCAGTTCCGACTGGCCGTGGGCCCCCTTGGTCAGGCGCACCACCAGCCCCCGGCACAGCTCGGCGCCGGCGCGTTCGATGGGGATGATTCGGCTGACGATCAGCTCGGCCGGCTCGCGCTGTCGGCTGAGCTGGCCTCGGACGAAGCAGATCAGGTCGTCCTTGACCAGTTCCTGCATCTTGGCGAACTCCTCCGGCCAGAGCATTGCCGGGGTGGAGCCGGTCAGGTCCTCGATCGAGAGCTTGGCCATCCGGGTCAGGCCCGACCGCGACTTCTGGACGGTGCGGACCTTCACGCCGGCGATGATCCCGCCGAGGACGACCTCCACCTTGTCGGGCAGCTCGGCGAGCTGCTCGACGGTGTGCGTGCGGAAGGCCTCGATCAGCGCCTCGTGCCGGGTCAGGGGGTGGCTGGACATGTAGAAGCCCAGCACCTTCTTCTCCTCGGCCAGGCGTTCGGCGTCGGACAGCTCCGGGACGTCGGGCAACGCGGTGACGGCCGTTTCCGGCTCGGCGACGGCCACGGCCGCGTCAAAGGCGTCGAAGAGGCTGGCCTGGCCGCGCCGGCGGTCCTCCTGGCGGGCCTGGCCTCCCTGCACCGCCCGGGGAAGGATCGCCAGCAACTGGCTGCGACGGGCGCCCAGGCAGTCGAAGGCACCGGCCTTGATCAGGATCTCGACCACTCCCTGGCCGACCTCCTTCGGGGGTACGCGCTCGCAGAAGTCGTCGAGGCTGGTGAACGGCCCTCCCGACTCCCGGGCGTCGATGATCGCCTCGAGCGCCTTGTAGCCGACCCCCTTGATCGCCCCCAGGCCGAAGAGGATCGTCTTCTCCTCTCGGGCCGGGCGGAACGCGACGTGCCCCTCGTTGACGTTCGGCGGCAGGACGGTCAGCCCCATGCGCCGGCATTCGTCGATATGCTCGACGAAGAATTTCTCCCGCTCCGAGCCGTCCATCTCGGAGCTGAGCACCGCCGCCATGTACTCGGTCGGGTAGTGCGCCTTCAGGAACGCCGTCTGGTAGGCGACCAGGGCATAGGCCGTCGAGTGGCTCTTGTTGAAGCCGTAGCCGCCGAAGAACTCGATGAGGTCGAAGATCTCCTTGGCCTTCTCCTGGGAGAGGCCGCGCTCGACGGCGCCGATCATGAACGCCTCTCGGCCGGCGGCGATGACGTCCGTCTTCTTCTTCGAGATCGCCTTGATCGTCGCGTACGCCTTGCTCAGCTCGATGCCGCCCAGGCGATTGAGGATCCGCATCACCTGTTCCTGGTAGACCATGATCCCGTAGGTCTCTTCCAGGACGTCCTTCATCACCGGATGCGGGTAGTCGGCCGCCTCCCGGCCGTGCTTGCGGTTGACGTAGCTGTCGACCATACCGCCGTTGAGCGGCCCGGGGCGATACAGGGCGTTGGTGGCGATGATGTCGGCGAAGCGGTCCGGCTTCATCTTGATGAGCAGGTCGCGGATGCCGGCCGACTCGAGCTGGAAGACCCCCTTCGTCTCGCCGCGCTGGAGCAGCGCGAAGGTGTCCGGGTCGTCCAGCGGCAGGGCGTTCAGGTCGATCGGGTGGTCCGGGTGCCGCTCGTTGATCATCTTCACGGCGGCGGCCAGGCTCGTCAGGTTTCGGAGCCCGAGGAAGTCGACCTTCAGCAGGCCGGCCTTCTCCACGTCCCCCATGTCCCACTGGGTGGAGACGACCTCCTTGCTCTTGTCCTTGTTCGGGATCTTCTGCAAGGGGCAGAGGTCGCGCAGCGGGCGATCGGCGATCACCACGCCGGCGGCGTGCGTGCCCACGTTGCGGACGGTCCCTTCCAGCCGTCGGGAGAACTCGATCATCCGGCCGACGTCCGGATCCCGATCCGCCTCGGCCTTCAGCGCCGGCTCCTTCTTCAGCGCCTCGTCGAGCGTAATGTTCAGAACGTTGGGGACCAGCTTCTTGACCGCCTCCACCTTCGCCAACGGAATCCCCAGGGCCCGGCCCACGTCGGTCATCGCCGCCTTGGCCTTCAGCGTGCCGAAGGTGCCGATCTGGGCGACGTTGGCCTCGCCGTACTTCTTGCGGACGTACTCGATGACCTCGTAGCGCCGCTCTTGGCAGAGGTCGATGTCGATGTCCGGCGCCTCGGAGCGGTTCGGGTCAAGGAATCGCTCGAACAGCAGGTCATATGTCAGCGGGTCGACGTGGCTGAGCTTCAGCGCGTAGGCGACCAGGGCACCGCAGGCCGAGCCGCGCGCCGTGGCCGGGATTCCCTGCTCCCGGGCGTAGCGGACGAAGTCCCAGACGATTAGGAAGTAGGCCGAGAAGCCCATGCGGGCGATGATGCCCAGTTCGTGGTCCAGCCGCTCCTTCGCCTCGGGGGGGACGGGGTCGCCGTAGCGGTCGAGCAGGCCCTGCTCGCAGAGTTCTCGGAGGTAGGCGTCGGGGGTCTTGCCCTGGGGAGGGTCGAAGGCGGGGAAGCAGCGCTTGCCCAGGCCGAAGCTCTCGTAGTTCGGCTCGACCGACTCGGCGATCTGCTGCGTCAGCTTCAGCGCCTCGTCCAGCCCCGGCATCGCCGCGGCCATCTCCTCGGGGGAGCGGACGTAGTACTCCTGGCTGTCGAACCTCAGCCGGGTCGGGTCGTCGAACGTCTTGCCCGAGGAGACGCAGAGCAAGACGTCGTGCGCCTCGGCGTCTTCCCGGGTCAGGTAGTGGGCGTCACTGGTGGCGACCAGCGGCAGTCCCCGGCGGCGGGCGAAGTCGAGCGATCGCTCCAGGTGCTCGGCCTGGACGTGGTAGCCGTTGTTCTGGATCTCGACGAAGACGTGCTCCGGCCCGAAGATGCGCTGGTACCAGGAGATGAGTTCTTCTGCCTGCGCCGTCCGGTCGTTGAGGATGAAGTCCGAGTATTCGGACGACACGCATCCGGTCAGGCAGATCAGGCCCTCGGCGTGCCGCTCCAGGATCTCGTGGTCGATGCGGGGCTTGTAGTAATACCCTTCCAGGAAGGCGGTGGAGGAGAGCCGCAGCAGGTTGCGGAACCCTTCTCCGGTGCGGGCCAGGAGCGTCAGGTGGAAGTAGTTCTTCTTGTTCAGGACGCCCCCGGGGGTCTTGTCCCCCCGGTGCCGGGGGGCGACGTACGCCTCCATGCCGACGATCGGCTTGATCCCGGCCGACTTCGACTCGCGCAGGAACTCCACGGCGCCGTAGAGGTTGCCGTGGTCGGTCAGCGCCAGTGCCTCCATCCCCAGCGCCCGGGCCCGCCTGGTCAGCTCCGGCAGACGAGAGCCGCCATCGAGCAGGCTGTAATGGCTGTGGCAGTGCAGGTGGACGAAGGGCGGGGCGCTGGGCATCTCGCTCACCTCGGTCGGGACGCGGCCCCGGAGGTCGGGGCGTGGCAGGGCAGGCGCTCGGCCGGAGCGGGGCGACGCGGGACAGGGCGGGAGGGGACGTCCGGTGATCGGGGCGCCGAGCACATCCGCTGTACCGGCGAACACATCCCCCTGAGTGTAACCGATCGCCCCGGGCGCGGCCAGGCGCACGGGCGTGCGGCGACACGCCCGTCCAGTTCCATCTTACCCGTTCTCGGCGATCGGGCCGGGCGCCCGGGAACGTCGTCGGATCAGGGAGGGAGGAAGATCGCGGTCGGGGGGAGTCGGCCGGGGGGCAGGCCGAGCGGGCCCGACGGACCAGGGCGCAGACTGAGGGGGCCCGACGGGCCGGGAGCAGCCCGGGGCCCTCGTCTGGTGCGACCTCACGGGGGAGGCGGTCGATCCTTCCCGTTCCCTGGAGGGGAGGGGGGCCGCCCCGCCGGCCGTCCCCTTCAGGCGGGGATCAGCTCGGCCTCGGCGACCTCCGAAGCCGAGTTCGGGGCCTCGTCCTCGTTTCCCTTGCCCAGCCCCTGCACCAGGGCACCGAGCTGCAAGGCGAGCAGCTTGTCCGAGGGGGTCTGGCCCCGGAGCAATTCCAGGAACGCTTCCGCCCCGATGATCACCGCTTTGGGCTTGCTGTGGATCGTCAGGACGTAGCGGCTGTCGGTGTCTTCCAGTGACTCGAGCACCTTGGGCAGGTCTCGGTGCAGCTCGCGGCTGCCGATGAAGCGGACGCGGGACTGGGCCATTGCTTCCTCTTAGCCGTGACGGCCGAACAGGCCAGGGGCGTTGCGTCCGGGGGCCCGGACGGCGCTCCCTTCTCGCGATGTGCGAGTCAAATCGTACCGGGACCGGCCCGGCCCGTCAATCGACCCTGGGGCCAGGTGCCGATGACTTCATCGAAGATTTACGCAAGTCCACCTGGATCCGAGCCGAGGGCCTCGGGCCGGTCAGGCCTCGGGGTCCTGCTGGTCGCCGGGGGAGTCGGGGGAGTCGGGGTCGTCCCGGGCCTCGAGCTGCTTGAGCATCGCGTCGGCCCGGGCGATGATCCCCAGGAACTCGGGATCCCCCAGCGCCACCCCGGAGTAGTCGGCGATCAGCCGATCGAGCTGTGTCCGGGCCGCGGCCGTCAGGTCGTTCCGGAGGCTCAGCTCCGCCTGGCTGAGCAGGGTCAGCGCCGCCCGCTTCTGCGCGGCGAGCTTCTCCAGGTGCTCCCGCTGCTTCTCCCGGGCCAGCAGCAGCCAGCCGCGCTGCTCCGGGTCGCCAAGCCGGGCCAGCTCCTCGGCCAGCTCCCCCCAGCGCCGGGCGACCTGGGCGTGTTGCTCGGCGATCAGCATCGGCCCGATGTCCGAGATCACCTTTTTGTACATCGCCTCGGCCGGCTGGTCCGCCCGGGGCTCGCCGATCCGGGTCGGGCTCTCCAACTGGACCGACCGTCCCCGGGCCTCGTCCAGCGCGATCCGGTCGCGCCACTGGGAGAACTGATCGGTGTAGGGGTGATCGGGGAATCGGCGCTCGATCTGCTCGACCTTGTACTGGATCGCCCGCTTCCAGTCGGACCGCCGGTCGGAGGCCATCAACTTTTCGGCCTCGGCGTAGAGCGACTCCATGCTTGGCGGCCAGAGCAGGACGGCCAGCAACGCGACCAGCCCCACCAGGGCCAGGGCCAGCCCCCCCGTCTCCAGCATCCGCCGTCGCCGATCCGAGCTGTCCGCCCCCGCCTTCGCCCGGGACGACCGGGAGCGCCCCGACTTCCGGGACCGGGTCCCGGCCCCCGTGCCGGCCGTCGGGGCGCCGGGCCGGGGAAGCGCCGCGGTGTGGCCGTCGCCGTTGGCGTCGGGAACGAGCACGCCTCCCGAGGCCGCCACCTGCTTGCGGGCCCGGTCGAAGGCCATCTCGACGCGGTCCCCCCGGCGGGTCCGGTCGCGCAGCTCCTGCAGCAGGTGGGCCACCTGCGCCGCGTCCCAGGGACGGTCGGGCGGCTCCTTGGACATGAGCTGCACCACCAGGTCGTCCAGCGCCCGGGGCACGTCAGGCGTCTTGGAACTCGGTCTTGGCGCCGGCTCGGCCATGTGCGCATGCATGAGCACCACCGCCGACTTCCCCTCGAACGGCGGCCGGCCGGTGAGCATCTGGTAGAGCAGGCAACCCAGGGCGTACAGGTCGGTCTTGTGGCTGATGGGCGGGTTGCCCCGAATTTGCTCCGGCGCCATGTAGGCGGCCGTACCCAGCGTGCGGCCGGTGCGCGTCAGGTTGACCGTCGCGTCCAGGTCCTTGGCGATGCCGAAGTCGGTCAGCTTCAGGCGGCCGTCCCGGGTGATCATCAGGTTCGACGGCTTCAGATCCCGGTGCACCACCTGATGGTCGTGGGCGTACTGCAACGCCTGGCAGAGCTGGATCCCCAGCTCGACCACCTGCTGCCAGGGCAAAAACCCCTGGCGCTCGAGCACCGCGTCGAGGGTTTCCCCCTCGACGAACTCCATGGCGTAGTAGTACGTGCCCTGGAACTTGCCGTGCGCGTAGTAGCGCACGATGTGCGGGTGCCGCAACTGGGCGAGGATCTCCGCCTCGCGCTGGAACCGCTTCAGGGCGAGGTCCCGCTCCAGAAAGTCGGCCGAAACGACCTTCACGGCGGCGGTTCGCGTGCGGCCGTCCTTGAGCTGCTGGGTGGCCTTGTAGACCTCCCCCATCGCCCCGGAGCCGATCTTCGCTTCGATCAGGAACGAGCCGAGCCGCTGGCCGATCATGGGCGCTGACCTGTGGCGATCGGATCGATGGCCGTCCGCCCGGCCCCCGTGCCTGGACTCCCCGGCGAGTCCCCCCGGCGGGCCGCTTGCCTGCCATCCATCGACCCAGTATAAGGCGCCCCTGCCCGGCGATCGAGCCCGCCTCCGTTCAATTCCGGCTCGGAGCGGCCCCGGCCGATCCCTGGTCAGGCCCTTCTCCCCTCAGCAACAGGATCGTCAGCAACAGGATCGGGACTCCTTGCACCTGGCCCAGGTCGACGAGGTGATCGGCTCCCGCCTCCCGGCTCTGGAGGTCGAGTCGGCTCGGCTCGGGGTCGGGTTGGGTCGGCTCAGCTCAGCTCAGCAGTGGTGGGGCATCACGCAAGGCTGGCCGCCGCAGGCGGGCAGGTAGGCGAACTGGGCGTAGTCCATCACCTGGCGGTCGGAGTTGAACCGCCAGCCGAGGGTGCGGATGCAGTCCTTCACGCGGGCGATCCACTTGCGGGGCAGCCCGTCGGAGTCCCGGTCGTAGTACAGGGGGATGACCTGGGAGGCGAGGGTGTCCATCAGGTCGGCGTAGTCTCGTTCGTCCTGGATGCCGGGGACCGAGTGGGTGCGGCCGGAGCCGATGGCGAAGCCGTTGCGGCCGTCGTATCCCTCGGCCCACCAGCCGTCGAGGATCGAGCAGTTCAGGCCGCCGTTCATGGCCACCTTCTGGCCCGAGGTGCCGCTGGCCTCCTGCGGGCGTCTCGGGTTGTTCAGCCAGACGTCCACCCCCTGCACGAGGAACCGGGCGACGTTCATGTCGTAGTCCTCGATGAACGCCAGGCGGCCGCGGAACTCCTCGGAGTTGCTGATCTTGACGATCTGCTGGATGAACTCCTTGCCGTAGCGGTCCTCGGGGTGGGCCTTGCCGGCGAAGATCAGCTGGACGGGGCGGTCGGAGGCGTTGACGATCCGGGCCAGCCTCTGGGCGTCCTTCAGGACCAGGGTGGCTCGCTTGTAGGTCGCGAAGCGGCGGGCGAAGCCGATGGTCAGGGTATCCAGGTCGAACATCGACTCGAAGGAGGAGACCTCCCGGTCGTCGGCCCCCCGGCGGAGGGCCTGACGCTGGAGGCGCTGGCGGACGAACTCCAGCAGCCGGGCCTTGAGGACCTGGTGCGTCTCCCAGAACTCCCCATCGTCAATCTCCGAGGCCTTCGCCCAGACCTCGGGGTGCCGCATCCGTCCCGCCCAGTTCTGGCCGAAGTGGCGGTCGTAAATGGCCTTCATCTGGGGAGCCAGCCAGCTGAGCGTGTGCACGCCGTTGGTAATGTGGCCGATGGGCACCTCTTCCTCCGTCCGGTTCGGGTAGAGGGGGTGCCACATCCGCCGGGAGACCTTGCCGTGCAGGGCGGAGACGCCGTTGGCGTGCCGGGAGAGCTTCAGGGCGAGCACCGTCATGCAGAACGGCTCATTGTGGTCGCCGGGGTGGACGCGGCCCAGGCCCATGAAGTCGTCGAAGGACAGGTGGAGCTGCTCCCGGAGCTTGCCGAGGTTCTCCTCGACCAGGTCGGCGCCGAAGCGGTCATGGCCGGCGGCCACGGGGGTGTGGGTGGTGAAGACGGTCATGCCGGCCACGTCCCGGACGGCCTCGCCGAAGGGGCGGCCCTCGGCGTCCATGACCATCCGGATCAGCTCCAGGCCGGCGAAGGCGCTGTGCCCCTCGTTCAGGTGGATGACCGAGGGGTCGATCCCCGAGGCGTACAGCGCCCGGACGCCGCCGACCCCCAGCAGCAGTTCCTGGCGGATTCGGATTCGGGCGTCTCCGCCGTAGAGCCGGCCGGTCAGGGCGCGGTCCGACTCGCTGTTCTCGGGCACGTTGCTGTCCAGCAGCAGCAGCGTCGTGCGGCCGACCTCCACCCGCCAGACCTTCGCGTGCAGGGTGCCGGACCGGGTGTCGACCGCGACGCGCACCGGGTGGCCGTCGGGGGTCTTGGCCTCCTCGATCGGCAACTGGGCGGGGTCGTTGAACGGGTAGTGCTCATGCTGCCAGCCGTCGGCGTCGAGCGACTGGCGGAAGTACCCCTCGGCGTACAGGATGCCGACGGCCACCAGCGGCAGGCCCAGGTCGCTGGCGCTCTTGAGGTGGTCGCCGGCCAGCACGCCCAAGCCGCCGGAGTAGATCGGCAGGCTCTCGTGCAGGCCGAACTCCATCGAGAAGTACGCCACCGGCCGCGCCCGGAGGATCGAGGCGTGGATCGTGCCCCAGCTGTCCTTGTTCTCCAGGTACTCGTTGAGCCGCCGGAAGGCGTAGTCGATCCGGGAGATCAGGGCCATCTCCGAGGCGCGCCGAACGAGCTGCTCGGGGGGGATCCGGTCGAGGAAGACGACGGGGTTGTGGTCCGTTTCCCGCCAGAGGACCGGATCGAGTTCCCGGAACAGCTCGATCACGTGCGGCTGCCAGGTCCACCAGAGGTTCCGGGCCAGCTCGCGCAGCTTGTTGACGATCGTGTCCTGGCTGACCATCGCGCTCCTCGGAGTCGGATCTGTCGGGGAGAGGCCGCGGCGCCCCGGGACGGACGGACCTTCCCTGTCTTCGGGCCGAACGCCGAACTTGGGGGCTTAGTATGTCGAAATCGCCCCGCGCCGCCAACCCCGCCCGATCCCAGCACCAGCACCAGCATCGGCGCCGGCCCCGGGTCACGATCCGACCCGAGGACACCAGGAGAGCCGGTCAACTCCCCGCCCCCTCCGGTCGGAGCGGCCCGGGGGGCTCGGCGGGAGGGGACGAGGGCGGCTCCAGGGCCAACCGCGCCAGCAGGTGCGGCACCTGGGTCGGCTCGGCCCGCGCGACAACCCATTCGAGCAGCGGCCGGGCGGCCCCGGCGTCTCCGGCGATGACCAGCGCGAGGCCGGCATACGCGCGGGCCTCGGCCTGCTGGTCGGCAGTCTCGGCGGCGTCGAGCAGCCCGGCCAGGTCGAGCCGGCCGCGGAGGTGCTCCAGGATCGGACACGGCCACGCCCCCGGGTCGAGCTGCTCGGCGGCGGCGTCGAGCAGCCCGGCGGCCTGCGCGTCCCGGCCCGCTCGGCGGTGCTCCAGGGCGGCGAGGATGGCGGCGTAAGGGGAGAGCGCCTCATACCAGCCGACCAGGGCGAGGTACGCCTCGGCGTCGGCCGAGGCCCCGTCGATCCCCAGGGCGAGGCCCGTGGCCGCCCGGTTGAAGCGGGAGCCGGGGTGGTTCGGGTCGGCCCGGAGGGCCAGGGTGAACGAGTCGTGCGCCGCCGCCGGGTCCCCCTGGTCGAGCAACGCGAGGCCGCGGTCGAAGTACGGCAGCGGGTCGAGCGGGGCGAGCTTGGCGGCCTGGGAGAAGTCCGCGATCGCCTCGTCCGGTCGGCCGGCCCGGCGGCGGAGCGTCCCCCGGTTCAGGTAGGGCAGCGACCACTCCGGCTCCAGTCGGATCGCCTCGGCGAAGTCCGCCTCGGCCAGATCCACCCGGCCGAGATCCTCGTACAGCAGCCCCCGGGCGTTGTAGTCCCGCGCCTCCGGCGCCCCGGTCCCCTCGATCCGAGCGGTCGCCTGCCGGAGTGCCTGGTCGAAGGGGAGCACCCGGTCCGCCTTGGCCCAGCCGGCCACGTCGGCCGCCTCCAGCCAGAGCCATTCCCCGTTGACCTGCCCGACGGTGTACACCCGGTGGATCTCCCCCGTCGCCACCACCCGGCGCTGGATCTTCAGGGTGTCCTCGGTCGACGCCAGCACCACCCGGTCCCCCTGGCCGACCGCCTGCCGAGGAGCCGCCCCCTCGGCCCGTCCTCCGGGCACGGCCGCGGCGGCGAGGGTGACCGCAATCCCCAGCATCGGAGCCGCCCATCGGCGAGCGGCGAGGGGCAGGTCGATCATGGCGAAGCCTCCGGGAGACGCGTCGGTGTCAGGATCGGGGCATGCGGATGGCGGACGCCGGCGGGCGATCGGTGCGATGACTCTGGGGGGACCTCCGGTATCGCGCGGCCTCCTCAGCCGGCGGGGTCGGCCTCGACCGGCTCGACGACCGGCTCGGGGCCGGTGTCGCCGGCGGCGGGCTTCTCAAGGTCGCCGGCGGCGGGCTTCTCGAAGATGATGATGTGTTGCCAGGGGAGGAAGTCGAGCACCTCCTTCAGCCGGAAGCCCTGGGGCTCGATCTCGGCCCGGGCCTGCTCGACCGTCATCTTGTGCTCGGGCTTGATGGGGACGGTCGGGTCCTCGGCCCGGAACTCGACCAGGACGAGCCGGCCGCCGGGCTTCAGCGCCGAGCGGAGCCCCCGCAGGGTCGCCTCGGGGTCGGAAACCTCATGGTAGACATCGACCATCAGGATCAGGTCGATTTCCCCCTCGGGCAGCCCCGGATCCTCCTGGGTCACCAGCACCGGGCGGACGTTCGAGACGCCGGCGCGCCGGGCCCGCTGCTGGAGCATCCGGAGCATCTGCGGCTGCACATCGGTGGCGTAAACCACCCCCTCGGGGCCGACGCGATCGGCCATCTTCAGGCTATGATAGCCGACGCCGGCCCCCACGTCGGCCACGATCATGCCCGGCTCGATCCCCAGCGCGTCGAGCATCTCGTCGGGCCGCTCCTCCTCGATTCGAGACGGCCGCATCAGCCAGTTGGCGCCAAGGTAGCTCATCACCTCGGCGATCACCCGGCCCCGATACGTCCCGTGCCGGTGGTCGTGGTCCGGACGGGGTTGCTGGCGGGGCCCGGCCATCGGGAGGGCGTCGGCCGGGAAGGGGAAGGCAAGGGCAAGCACAAAGGCGAGGGCCCATCGGGCCGGCAGCGAAGGTCGCGACATGGTGGGTCCGCTCGGCTCGGGTTCGGGATCGGGTTCGATGGCGGTCGGACGTCGGGCCGGAGGGCCCGGCCCCCCAGCGCTCATGGTAGGCGACGGCCCGATCCGGGGCCAGTCGCCCGAGGAGGACCGGCGATGGCTCCTGATGATCTCGATGCGGCCCAGGCGATCGGGGAGCCCCGGGAGCTCTGGACCGTCGGCTACGGCTCCTGGCCGGCGAGGGAGCGAGCCGATCGACTGGCCTCGGCCCTCTCCGCCCGAGGAGTCACCCTGCTGGCCGACGTGAGGCTCGCCCCCTGCTCCTCCGACCTCGACCCCTCCCGCACCTACGGCCCCCGAGGCTGGCACCTGCGGGCCTCCGGCTCGGGAGAGGGGATCGTCCCCCTGCTGGCCCAATCGGGGATCTCCTACGAGTGGTTCGTGGAGCTGGGCAACCCCCAACGCCAGGATCCCGCCATGGCGGTCCTCCGTTCCCACCTCGACGACCCCTCCGCCGGCTGGCCCGTCCACCGAGGCCTCTCCCGGCTGGCCGACCGCGTCCGGACCCCCGGCGCCGTCGTCGCCCTGCTCTGCGCCTGCGCCGACCCCGCCCGATGCCACCGCTCCCTCATTGCCGATGCCCTGGCCGACCGACACTTCGGCGGCCTCCTCGCCGTGCGAGACGTCCGGACAGGCGGTCGGCTGCGGTGACTCCCTGGCGGTGAGGTCCGATCCCTCGCTCGGAAGCGGCCGAGGCCGGCGGAACGAGGCTCGATCCAGCGTCGAGCACGGCCCGTCCCCGGCCTCCTGGCCCCTGGAACGCCGCCATCCCGGGGCGAACGCCCTCGACCTTCCGGGTCGCCGGAGGCCGGGAGGGGAACCAGGACCGCACGGCCGATCCGGAGCGCCAGCCCGGCCGGACGGCAACATCGGCGAGGACCGCGGAGCACCGAACCCGGCCGGCTCCCGGCCCTCGTTCGGGCGCTGACGGGTCCCCCGACGTCGGGGTACGATGGCCTCGCCCCGCCGCACCGATCCCGCCCGGAGCCCCGCTCATGACCGCCCGACCCGAGGACATCCCCCCCGTCGCCCGAGTCCGACAGCGCGTCTCCCACCCGGCGCTGGACGACGCCCCGGCCGCCGTGGCCGAGGCGATCCGGTCGAGCCACATCACCGGGAGGGTGCCGAAGGGAGGACGGGTGGCGTTGACGGTCGGCAGCCGGGGGATCGTCGGCATCGACCGGATCACCTCGGCGGCGGTCTCGGCGCTGAAGGGCCTGGGGTTCGAGCCGTTCGTGGTGGCGGCCATGGGCAGCCACGGCAAGGGGACGGCCGAGGGGCAGCGGGCCCTGCTGGCCGAGCTGGGCGTGACCGAGGAATCGGCCGGTTGCCCGATCCGATCGGAGATGGACACCGTCGTCCTGGGCTCGAACAGCTTCGGCCTGCCGATTCACTTCGACCGCAACGCCTTCGACGCCGACGGCATCGTCCTGCTCAACCGGGTCAAGCCGCACACGTCGTTCACCGGGAGGTATGAGAGCGGCCTGTTGAAGATGCTGACGATCGGCCTCGGCAAGCGCGAGGGGGCGGCCCAGGTGCACAAGCTCGGCCTGCCGGGCCTGAAGGTCCTGCTGCCGGAGGTGGGGGAGTTCCTGCTGCGGAAGACGCCCGTGGCGCTGGGGGTGGCCCTGCTGGAGAACGCGGAGGAGCGCACGGCGAGCGTCGAGGCGGTGGAGCCGGAGGAGCTGCTGGAGGTCGAGCCAAGGTTGCTCGACGAGGCAAGGCGGATGATGGGCCGGCTGCCGTTCGATCAGATCGATGTGCTGATCGTTGGCGAGCTGGGCAAGAACTACAGCGGCACAGGCATGGATCCGAACGTGATCGGCCGCCAGCGCGTCGAGACGATGCCGGACCTCCCCCGGCCGGTCGTCACGAGGCTGACGGTCCTGGATCTCTCCCCCGAGACGAAGGGGAACGCCACGGGGATCGGCCTGGCGGACCTGACGACCGATCGCTTCGTCCGGCAGATCGACCCGGAGCCGATGCGGGTCAACTGCTACACCAGCAACTTCCTCACCCGGGCCCGCATTCCCCTGGCGATGCCGACCGACCGCGAGGCGATCGCCATGAGCCTCCAGACCTGCTGGCGCGTCGACCGGTCTGAGGCCCGCATGGTGATCGTCCCGAACACGCTGGAGCTGGCCACGCTGTACGTCTCCCCCGCCCTGGCCGACGAGGTGGCGGCGGACCCGGGCCTGGAGCTGGAGTCGGGCTTCGAGCCGCTCCCCTTCCTACCGGACGGGACGCTCAACCAGGAGGCGATGTTCCCGGAGAGCGTGCGGGGGCGTCGCGCCCTCGGAATTCGATCCGGCCATTGATGGCCCATTTCGCTTGCCCGACCCGGATCCGCGGGGAATGCTGGAAGGGGGGATCGCGCCGGGGCGGCGGTCGTCGTCAGCGCCGGCAGGAGGCCCCCCGGACCTCGACCGGGCCGCACGATCATGGGCGACCAGCTTCCCAACGGGGCAAGGCTCGAGCGCGGCGACGGCCGCCACCGGGCGATCGTCCGGCGGTTCGAGGCCGCGACGATGGACGAAATGGAGGCGATGCTCGCCTCTGCCGAGCTGGAGCAGGAGCGAGCGCTCCGGCTCTACCTGGGAGATGATCGCTTCGAGCGGATGCGCCAGCTCGCCCTGAGCCGGTACGTCTCCCGAGCGGCGGAGGCGCCGGCCGGCAACGTCGTCATCCTGCCGGGGCTGATGGGCAGCGCCCTGCACACGATCGACCGCCGGGGAGACGACGACGAGGTCTGGCTGAACCTCTGGCGGCTCGCCCAGGGGGCGATCGGCCGCCTGCAACTGGCGCCCGACGGCGTGCTCCAGGCCGACCCGTCCTACTCGACCCGGCCGGGGAACGCGCTCTGGAAGTACTACGGCGAGCTCGTGCTGGCGATGCGGAGGCGCTGGCGGGTGCTCGTTTTCACGTATGACTGGCGCAAGGACATCCGCCTGGCGGCCGATCGCCTGCTGGCGAACATCAACTCGACCTTCGGCCCGGACGAGCCGGTGCACCTGGTCGCGCACTCGATGGGGGGCCTGGTGGCCCGGAGCTTCATCCAGCGGCACCCGGAGCGATGGCGGTCGATGTGGTCGGCAGGGGCCGACCGCCGCTCCCGGGGGGGACGGCTGGTGATGCTCGGCACGCCGAACCACGGGTCATACCTGGTGCCCCAGGTGCTGTGCGGCCTGGCGAACACGGTCTGGATGATCGAGCGGCTCGACCTGACCCGGGACATGGCCGGGATGCTCCGCGTCGTCCACTCGTTCCCGGGCGTGTATCAACTGATGCCCTCCCCGATCGTCGACCTCGACGCCAAGCCGCTCTACGACCCCGACACCTACGGCCCGATCGGCGTCTCCGCCCGGCACCTCGACGCCGCCGGCGACTTCCACGAGGAGCTGACGGCCGATCTGGAGTCGGCGTCCTCCCGGCGGGCGATCGAGGACCGCTTCGTCTACTTCGCCGGCTACGGCCAGCAGACGGCCGACGGCATCCCTCCCAACCGCCTGGACCACCTGGCTCGCGTCCCGCAGCCGGCCGGGTTCAAAATCGAGGAGCATTACCTGTTCACCTTCGAGGGAGACGGCAGCGTCTCCCGTCGGCTGGGACAGCTGCGAGACGGCAACGGCGCCCCCGTTCCCCTGCGGACCTACCGCGTGCGCGAGGAGCACTCGGCGCTGGTGGCGAACCCGAACGTGCTGTCGGCCGTCGATGAGGTGCTCCGCCTCGGCGAGCTGCAACGCCCCGCCCCCCGAGGAGCCGAGCCGGCCGCGATGGCCCCCGGCTCGATCTCGGAAGTGGACTGGGACGACCCCGAGCAGGTCATCCCCATCGAGCCCCGCCCCGACCCCGACGCCGCCAAGCGCTGGGCCGAGGCCCACGACCAGGACCGCCGCCGGTTCGACCGGATGCTCGACCGGACCCGCCTCCGCCTCGCCGTGGCCGAGGTCGGCTCGGCCGCGCCATCGCCCCCCGACGCCCCCGACGTACCGCCGCCGATCGACCTGACCCCCGAGGAACGCGAGCTGGCCGAGGCCATCGTCTCCGACTTCCTCCGAGTGCCGGGGGCGGCCTCCGGAATCGGCTCCCCGCTCTCGGGATCGGCAGTCGAGCCGCCGACCATCGCGATCCACCTGGCGCTGGACGACGTCTCCCGCATCGGCGACCGGCCTGTGGAAACCCAGGACGGCCAGGTCACACCGCCGATCGACGCCATCGCCATCGGCCACTACACCGGAGAGAAGCCCAGGCCAGGAGACTCGGCCTGGGCGCTCGACCAGGTGATCGGCCGGGCGATGCTCCCGAGCGGCGACGCCTCCCCCTGCGCCTTCGAGACGGGCCCGGCCGGCAACGTCGAGGGGGGCGGGGAGGCCCGGCTGCGGGAGGCCCAACTGCTGCTCTCCCAGCTGATCGAGCGCGGGATCGCTCGGGGAGAGCTGGGCCAGCCGTACCTCGTGCCCGACCCTCGCGAGCCCTCCCGGGTGATCGCCCTCTGCGGCATGGGGGTGCCCGGCGGCTTCGGGGCGCCGGAGCTGACGGTGCTGGTCCGAGAGCTGGTCTGGACGCTCGGCAAGCTCGGCAAGGCGCACCTCGCCTCGGCCCCCATCGGAACCCGCAACGCCAACCTGCCGCCGGCCGAGGCAACCGAGGCCTGGATCCGAGGCATCAAGCTCGCCTTCAGCGGCACCGAGGCTGCCGAGGGACAGGTGATCCGCCACGTGACCTTCGTGCTGCCCGACCCGAGGATCTTCCCCGAGGTCGACCGCACCCTGATCGCCCTGAAGACGAAGCTCGCCGCGGAGCGCCGGCTGATCCTCGACTACTCGCCGCTCACCCCCGGGCAGCTCCGGACGCTGCACGACCGGGCGATCGCCTTCGAGCGCGCCGAGTTCTCCCGGCGCTGGGAGGAGCGCTGGCGCCTCTGGGAGCGGGAGGATCCCGGCCTGATCGGCCCCGAGGAGGGAGAGGCGCCCGACCCGGTGCGCATCACCGTCCGGTTCGGCCCCGGCGCGGCGACGAGCCGGCGGGTCTTCCGGTTCGGGGCCGTCTCCCGGTCGGCCGCCCTGCCGATGCGGGAGATCGACATCGACCCGGGGCTGGTGGCCTCGGCCAACGACGAGCTGGCCGCCGAACGCGACCCCGGCCGGCAATTCGCCCGGGGCCGGTTCCTCGGCCAGTTGCTCCTCCCTCGCGACTTCCGCCCGCTGCTTCGGTCCGGCGGGCCGCTGGTGATGATGCTCGACCCGACCGCCGCCCGCATCCACTGGGAGCTGCTCGCCCGCCCCGAGCTCTGGACGATGTCCGACCGGCCCGGCTCCTCGGCCGAGGACGCGACCGACGGGACGGCCTTCCTGGGCACGAGCCGGGGGCTCACCCGGCAGTTGATCACCGCCTTCGCCCCTCCCCCGGAACCGCCCCCGCCCAGCCGGCGCTACCTCCGCGTGCTCGTCGTGGCCGACCCGGCCGCCGACGCCCCGCTGCCGGGAGCCCGCCGGGAAGGGGTCGCCGCCGTCGAGCTGTTCCGCGCCTTCAACGCCGCCTGGGGACACTCCGGCAACGTCGTCGAGGTCGACGCGCTGATCGGCCCGTCCGAGGCGACACGGACCAACGTCCTCCGCCTGTTGATGGGGCGCACCTACGACGCCTTCCACTACGCCGGCCACTGCTTCTTCGACCCGTCGAATCCGGCCGCCTCGGGTCTGCTCTTCTCCGGAGGGGAGGTGATCTCGGCACACGAGCTGCGGCGAATCGACCGCGTGCCAAAATTCGCGTTCGTCAACGCCTGCGAGTCGGGGATCGTCCCCTCGGAGCTGATGCCGAAGGTCGTCGGCTACCAGCCCGGCCTGGCGCCAAGCTTCGCCGAGGCGTTCTTCGAGCGCGGCGTGTCGAACCTCGTCTGCACCGCCTGGCCGGTCGACGACGAGGCGGCGGTCGCCTTCTCGCAGACGCTCTACCGGTCGCTGCTCGGCCTCTCGGGAGCGGGCTCCGACCGGCCCGATCCGATCCGCCCGCTGGTGATGCACCGAGCGATGCGGCAGGCCCGCCTGGCCGTCTCCCGCCGCGACGATCTGCCCGGCGGCGCCCACACCTGGGGCGCCTACCAGCACTACGGCAACCCCGACTTCGCCTTCTTCGACGGCTCCCGGATGCTCCGCGGCGAGGCCGCCGTCGTCGCCTCGGCGGCTCGGGAAGCCCTCCCCGCCTCCTCGGCGACGGACAAGGGCTCGAAGGCGAAATCCCGGTCGGGGCGTTCCTCCACCCATCGGAGGCGATACGGTGGCTCCCGGCGATCGTCGAAGACCGGCCCGGGGTCGGGGGACGCGACCTGACCACCGGCCCAGCCGGCGCCCCGTCCGGCCGACGGCCGGGGGACCGGTCGAGGAGGCCGGCACGATGGCCCGGGGAGCCGACGGCCCGAGGGCCGTCGGCCCAGGGACTACCGCTTCTTCCGGGGCCCCGGGCGTCGGCTCCGCTTCGGGGAGGGGCGGTCGTCGCCGCCGGACTCGAGGGCGTCGAGTTCCTCCCAGGGACCTCGGGAGACGAACTCGGGGAGGGGGAGGGTGTTGATGGCCTCCCGGATGTCGGGGCCGGTCAGGTCGTCTCGGCGCGTGCCGACGCCCCGGAAGATCGGCAGCCCTCGGCTGCGGGCGAGGATCTCGCGGCGGGAGCGGCCTTCGGGGGCGTCGGGCCAGGGCTCGGGGTGCGCTCGGAAGGTGAAGAAGGCGGGGGCGACGGAGGCGATGTACTCCCAGTATTCGGGGCTGTCCGTCTGGATCACGAACAGCCCGCCGGGACGGAGCACGCGGTGGACGTGCTTGAGAAAGGCAGGGGTTATCAGGCGGTAGCGGGCGTCCTTCGGATCGTGGTACGGCTGCGGGTGGTAGATGTGCACCTCGGCCACGCTGCCAGGGGCGACGTAAGATCGCAGGAACGATTGCGCGTCCTTCACCACCACTCGGACATTGTGCAGCCCGCGCTGGTTGGCCCGCTTGGTCGCGTAGCGGACGACCGCCGGCACCAGGTCCACGGCCACGTGGTCGCATTCCGGACGGCTCAGGGCGCTGAGCAGCGTGAACCGGCCGTTGCCGCAGCCGAGGTCGAGGATGACGGGCGCCTCTCGGCCGAAGATGGCCGCCCAGTCGAGCGGGCCCTCCTCCGGGGGAGGCAGGCGCTTGATCGCCGTGCGCGCCCATTCGGACTCGGGCAGGATGCGGCCCGGGATGGGCACGCCGAATTCGGTTTCGCTGTCGGGGGGGGTGGACATGGGGATGGATCTCTCACGCGGAGCCACAAAGAAAAAAAAGAGAGAAAAAGACAAAAAGGACGTTTTCTTATTTCGATTTCTTCTCCTCTGTGACGCTGCGACTCCGCGTGAGGTTCTCGTCTTCCTTCGCGATCGAGGGGACTCGATTCATCGTGTAGTGGGCGACGTCCGGCTCGGCCCCGGGCAGGTCGGCCCGGATCTCGTAGATCCGGCCGGGGATCATCGGCTCCCGGACCCGGAGGCGGACGGAGGCCGGGTCGGCTCCGGGTTCGACGGCGGCGACCGAGAGCAGCTCGAGATCCGTCGGCGGCGAGTGGTACGAGCCCTGGAACACGTGATGATAGCGGCGCAGTGAATACCGAGACGGGTCGAGCGCCGGGGCCTGGTCGCTCGGCTCGGAGAGGAAGCGGAGGGTGAAGCCGTCGGGCTCGGCGGTCGCCTCCAGGATGCCGAAGCCCGGCGCGTCGGCGATCGGCCGGACCCGGTAGATGGCCCCCTGCTCGGGCTCGGCTCCCCAGGAGGGCTCCCGGATCGAGCCGACGTAGAGCGTCCCGTCCGGGGAAAACGCCAGGCAGAGCGGCCCGAGCAGGCCGCCGAGAAACGGGTAGCAGGCCCCCTGGGAAACGCCGTCGACCTCCTCCAGCGAGGCCCGCAGGATGAAGCGATTGTTGTATTCGCAGAGGACGAGCTGTCCCTCCACCGGGCCGAACCTTCCCCCCGTCTCCGCGAAGGCCAGGCCGTTGACCGACCTCGCCCAGGGGTAGGGGATGAGCACGGCGGGGGTGTACGGGGTGCTCCCCTCGGGACCGGAGGGCGGATCGGCCTGGCTGGGGTAGCCGTACCAGGAGCCGGGCACGAGCGGGTTGATCTCGCAGTTGGTCTTCTGTTGCCCCTGGTTGTCGGTGAAGAAGACGGCGCCGTCGGCGGACCGGGTCGTCCAGCCGGTCGGGTAGCGGAGCCCTTCGGCCAGCACGGCCACGGAGCCGTCCTCCGGGTCGACCTTGATGGCCTTGCCGCGGAGGAAGTGGCGGCCCTCGACGGAGCGATCGCGCACGTCGTCGGTCACGGGGCTGACCACGTAGGAGCCGTCGGGCCAGCGGGCGATGCCGGTGGTCCAATCATGGTGGTCCCGGGTGACGTCCCAGGCGTCGGTGATCGTCGTCCAGCGCTCGGCCCACCCGTCCTCGTCGTCGTCGGAGAGGCGGAGCAAGGCCGCCCGGGTGGCGACGATCAGATCGTTCCCCTCGGCCAACAGCCCCAGCGGCCAGTGCGGCAGCGTGCCGGCCCAGCGCCGGTAGGTCTCGGGCAGGCCGTCGCCGTCCTCGTCGGCGACGAGCAGGATGTCGCCGTCCATCGAGCCGACCGCCAGCGAGCCGTCCGGCCGGATCGTCATGCAGCTCGGCAGCACGTCCGCCGGCAGCGGCAGGCGATCGGCCCGGTAGCCGGAGGCCTCCGGCCCCTGGGCCGTCGCCCCGCGGACCAGAACCGAGAGCAGGAGCAGGAGCAGGAACGGCATCAAACCGTGATGGACCATGCGATTCATCTCGCGTTCCCTCTCCTCGATTCGATTCCCGGGGCCGATCGATCCCTCCCATCTTGGCGATCCGGGGCGGAGCCGACAAGCGAGGGGCGGCGTCGGGTATGATCGGGGGAGAGCCCTCGACCCGATTGCCCGGAGCGCCGACCGTGACCGACCAGCCGAACGTCCTGCATGCGTTGTCCGACCTCGTGGCCGATCGCAAGGCGAACCCGCCGGCCGAGCGGTCGTACGTCGTCTCGCTCTTGCTCGGCGGCACGGCGAAGATCAACGCCAAGATCACCGAGGAGGCCGCCGAGGTCGTCGAGGCCGCCGACGAACCGGGAGTCGAGGGGCGCGCACACCTCGTCCGGGAGGTGGCCGACCTGGTCTTCCATGCGGTCGTCCTGCTCCGGGCCCGAGACCTCGGCTGGGACGAGGTCGAGAAGGAGCTGGCCAGACGGTTCGGGATCAGCGGGATCGTCGAGAAGGAGTCTCGGGGGAGGCCGGGGAAGGCCTGACGAGGAACGGCGGAGGACCGATGCGGGAAGGAGCATGCCGGAGCCGAGTCGGAGGGGCGGTCGGCCCCCGACTCCGGCCCCGGCCGCCCCTCAGCCGGCATCCCTCATCCGCCGTCCCGCATCGGTGCTCGATCATTCTCCCGCCGCGGCGGTGCGGGCCACCTCGCTGAACTTCGCCAGGGCGCCGTCGAGAAATGAGACAAACGGGCCCGGCTCGATGTAGCCCCCCTCGGCGGAGACGACCTCCCCCTCGGGGGTGAGCACGACGTAGAGCGGCTGGGTCGACTGCTGCGTCAGCTCGATCTCGCGCAAGAGGTTCTTCACAGCAAGTTCCTCGGAGCGCTCGGGGCCGAGGCCCTCGACCGGCACTCGGTCAACGTAGAGCTGCACCGGGACGAACTGGCGGAGGCGGTCGATCACGTCGTCTCTCGGCATGACGGACTTCTCCATCAGCCGGCAGTTGGCGCAGTTGACCCCGGTGAAGTCGATCAGCACCGGCTTGCCCTGTTCCTTCGCCTTGGCCAGGGCCACGTCGAGGCTCATGTCCCACCAGACGCCGTGCAGGCTTCGGGCGCGCTGGACCTCGGGCGGATCCTCGCTGTCGGCGATCAGCTCGCGCGGCTCGGCCGAGCCGCCTCCCCCGCCGGGGGACATCAGGCCGAACCGCTCCAGGCGGGTGAGCAACTGCGTCTCGGCGTCCAGCTCGCCGGCGTCGGCAGGGAGCAGGCCGACGACCAGGCGGTCATAGATCTGGCTCTTCGGCGGGTAGCCGAACAGCGCGGGGGAGAAGTACAGCGCCAGGAACAGGAACAGCGACCCGAACAGCAGCCGGCCGACGCCGACCGAGGGGGCGTCGTGGTCGTGGCTCGTCCGGAAGAACCCGAGCAGGTAGAACCCGCAGATCGCGGCGATCACCACCCAGGCGGCCAGCAGGACCTGCGCGTCGAACCAGGCGGCCTCGGGGTTGCCTCGCAGGCTGACCTCGGCGGTGTTCAGGAACTTGAAGGCGGCGCCAATCTCGATCAGGCCGCCCACCACCTTCACCGCGTTCATCCAGTCTCCGCTGCGGGGCAGGTTCGCCAGAATGCCCGGCGCCAGCGCCAGCAGGAAGAACGGCAGGGCCAGCACCGTGGCGAAGGTCGCCAGGCCGATGATCGGATACAGGTAGCTCCCCCCCGCCGCCAGCACGAGCAGGGCGCCGACCACGGGGAAGGTGCAGGTGAACGAGGTGATCGTCAGCGTCATCGCCATGAAGATCACGCCGATGAACCCGCCGCGAGACTCCCCCTGGGCCGAGGCGTTCAGCAGGAAGGTCGGCAGGCGGATCTCGAACAGCCCCAGCAGGCTCAGGCCGAAGGCCAGGAACAGGCCGGCGACCAGGAAATTCAACCAGGGGGCGTTGCTCAACTGGTTCAGCGCCGTCGCCCCGAAGGCCGCCGAGAAGACGACGCCCACCAGGGTGAACACCCCGATGATCGCCAGGCAGTACGTCACCGCCAGGCCCGTCGTCGACTTCTTCCCCTGCTGCCCCTGCTTGACGAAGAAGTTCACCGTGATCGGGATCATCGGCCAGACGCAGGGCATCAAGAGCGCCACCAGACCCCCCAGCGCCGACCACGCCAGGAACGGGATCAACCCCTGGTTGATCTTCTCCTGCACCACTCCCGAACCGGCGGCCGGAACCGGAGCCGACGCCGGCGCCGGAGCGGCGGTCGCGGTCGGCTCGGCCGGAGCGGCGATCGCGGCCGGCTCGGCCGGGCCGGCGCCGGCGGCCGAGCCCTCCTCATCGGCCGGGGCCAGCGCGGCGCCCCCAGTGGCGAGCACGGTGAGCGCAACCGGGTCCAGCGTGCGACGGGTCGGCGGCTTGCAGCTCTTGGGGTCGCAGATCTGGAACTGGATCTGGTTGCGGAGCGTGCGCTCGCCCGGCTTCGCGTCGTCGGGAACCTTCAGCGCGATCGACCAGGAAACCTCGTCCTCGAAGTACTTGTAGGCGAGCACGCCGTTGTTCGGTTCCGGCTCGTGCGGCGCCTTCGAGGCGGTCCACTCGCCGGCCGGCTCCAGGCCGTCGAGTCCGAACAGGTCGAACCGAGTGGGGACGGCGGCGACCCCCTCGGGAATCGAGTCGCCGAGATCGTAGATGTGCCAGGTCGGTGCGAGCCGCACGATCACCGAGTAGGTGACCGTGTCTCCCGGCTTCGCCTGCTTCGGCTCGATCGTCGTGGTGAACGTCGCCTCCTTCGGCTGAAGCACCGGGGGAGAGTCGGCCCGCTGCGGCCTGGGGGCCCCTTGCGGCGGCAGGGCCAGGACGGTGCCCAGCGCCGCCAGGGCGGAGGGGACCGGATCGATCGGCCGGCCGAGCGTCGCCTGCGTCGGATCGGCCTCCGGGGCCTCGATCGTCAGCTCGACCGGAGCGACGGTGCGACGGGTCGGCGGCTTGCAGACCTGATCGGTGCAGATCTGAAACTGGACCTGGGCCTGGATCGAGACGGTGCCGGGCCGGGCATCCTCGGGAATCCGGAGGGTGCGGGTCCAGGAGACAGACCCCTCGTGGTAGTCGTAGGCGATGGCTCCAAGGACCCCCTTGGGCCTGATCGGCGCCTCGGAGGGGGTCCAGGAGCCGCCCTCCCCGACCGGCTCGAGGCCGCCGGACTGGAAGAGGTCGAAGGTCGTCGGCACGGCGGCCACGCCCTCGGGTCGCTCGGCGGCAAAGGCGTAGATATGCCAGGAGTCCTCGACCTTGGCCGTGATCGAGTACGAGACCGTCTCTCCCGGCCGGGCCGTGCTCGGCTCGACCCGAGCGGTGAAGGAGACCTCCCTGGGCTGGAGGATCTCCGGGGAGTCCTTCCGACTGGGCTTCGGTCCCTGGGCGGCGGCCTCCTCGGGGGCCGGGGCCGCCAGCAGGGCGATCAGCAGGCCGGCGGCCGTCAGCCGCGGCGGCCCGGGCCATCGGTCGATTCGCATCGCGTCACGCTCCGTCCGGGGCGAGTTCGTTCGGTCTCGGGCCGGGAGGGGCCGAAACGCCCTCCCGCCCCCGGGTCCCGTTGTCTCGTTCGCCAGTGATTCCCGTATCGTAGCCGTCCTCCCGACGCGGCCACAACCCGACCGACGCCGGACGATCCCCTTCCGCCGCGAGGTTGCGGGCCGCGTCGGGGCCTTTTACGACCATCGCCCGGAGTTTGTGCGATCGCCCCCGGCTCGGGCCGAGTCCGTCGGCCGGGAGCCGCCCTCATCAATCCATTAATCCATTGCACCAGCACTCCATCGCTCGAGGCCGATCCCGCGATCCGATCCGGGTTGACCGCCCCGGCCGACCGGACTACGATCCGCCCGCCCGACGGAGGGGGGAGCGAAGGCCCCTGCGCACCCGGAATCCCCGACGACGAGCCCGCCCGTCGGCGTCGCATCGGATGGACACGGACGGATCCGGGAGGTGATCATGCGCATCGCGATGGCCGCGGCGCTGGCGGCGGTCGTCGCCGGGGCGGCGACCTGGCTGACGATCGAGGTCCGGGCCAACCGCCTGGTCTGGGACCACTTCGACGTGGTCACCCCCGGCGTCCTCTACCGATCCGGCCAGCTCACCCCCGAGCAACTGGCCGAGGCGATCCGGACCTATCGCCTGAAGACGGTCGTCAGCTTCCACCTGCCCGGCCCCGAGGTCGAGGCCGAACGCCGACTGGTCGAGCGCCTCGGCGCCGAGTTCCTCCACCTCCCCATGCCCGGCGACGGCTTCGGCCGCGAGGACCAGTTCCGGGCCGTGCTCGACGCGGTCGACGACCCGACCCGCCGCCCGGTGCTCGCCCATTGCGCCCGGGGCACCTGCCGAACCGGGGCGCTGGTGGCCCTCTACCGGATGGACCGCCAGGGCTGGACGATCGACGACGTGGCCGAGGAGATGCGCCGCCAGGGCTACCGCGACGGCTGGCTCTGCGGCTACGTCTACGGCATGGTCGAGCCCTGGCCGACCGACAACTTCCCCGGCATCCCCCCCCGATCCAACGGGTTGGAACTCCCGGCCGGAGGCGACGAGCCCGTGCCCGACCCCGGCCCGCTGCCCCCTGCCGGACTGGCACCAGAGACGAGCGATCGCGACCACGACGAGCACGGAGGCCCCGTCCGATGAGCCGAGCGACGACCACTCCCGAGGTGATCGCCCCCCGCCGACTCCGGGCCGACGTGCCAATGGCCGGCGGTTGGCCGGCCTGGGGCGAACTGGCAACGGCCGCCGCCCTGGCGGTGATCGTCGCCTGCACGCTCATCGGCGCCGGCAACCTCGACCTCGGGCCGCTCGAGGCCCGGCTCGGCATGGCCGCCAGCGACCGGATCGGCCCGTTCGGCCTGGTCTACGGCGCCTGGGAGCCCGGCCTGCTGGCCGGCCGGGTGCTGCCCAGCCGCGTCTGGGCCTGGTTCCTCGGCGGCGTGACCGCCACCGCGGCCGCCGTCCGCTGGCCGGAGGCGATCGCCGCGAGCCTGATCGCCCTGCTCGCCTGCCGACGGCTGGGGGCGACGCTCGGCCCGAGGGCCTCCCTCCTGGCCGCCCTGGCCGCCGCCGGGTCGCTGGCGATGATCGACCGCTCCGCCGCCGGGCTCGGGGCCCTGGACGGGGCGATCGCCTGGCTGACGCTCGGCCTGACCGGCAGCCAGGCGCTGATGCTTAAGCCGATCCTCCCCGATCCGAACCTCGTGGGAGGGCTCTTCGCCGTCCTGGCGCTGGACCGCCTGCGGTCGATCGGGGCGGACCTCCGCGTCGGCCTGCTGGCCGGGCTGGCGGGGCTGGCCGGAGGCTGGCCGATGCTGGCGGCGGTGCTCGTGCCGGCCGTGGTGCTCGGCACTCGGGAAGGGGCGAGGCCCGGCCGGGCGGCGGCCGGGGCGCTGGCGATGGTCGGGGCGTGGTCGCTCTGGGCGTGGTCGACGGCCCGGTTCGAGGCCTGGGCGGCGGCCGTCGCCCTGCCGCTGATGAAAGGCCCGGCCTGGACGCTCATCCCCTGGGCGGTGGCGTATGCCCTGCCGTGGTCGCCGATGGCCGCCCTGCTCGGGTTCCGATCGGTTCGCCAGGGGCTCTCGGGCGAAGGCCGCGCGCTGGTGTTCGACTGGCTGAAGATCGCCGCCGCCCTGGCCCTGGCCGGGACCCTGGTGCCGGGCCTCGGCGACGCGGGCCGGGTGCCGATGCTCTTCGGCCTGGCGGTCGCCTCGGCCGCCGGGCTCGACCGCGTGCTCGGCGGCTGGTCCGACCTGTCGGCCGGCGCGAGGCGGTGCTTCTGGGCGGCGGCGATCTCGGCGGCGATCGGCTGGGCGGCGCTCGCGACCCCGATCTTCGGCTACGTCGCGGCGGCGATCGGCGCGTATCGCCCGCTGGCGCTGGTGCTGATCGCCTCGGGCCTGGCCGCTCCCGCGGTGGCGATCGCCGGCTGGTGGGCCGGCCGGCCGGCGGTCGGAGTCGCGGCGGTGGTGCTCGTGGTGGCGGCCCTGAAGCTGGCCCACTGGGGAGTGGTCGTCCCCGAGTGGAACTACCGGCAGAGCCAGGGGCCTTGGGGCCGGGCGATCGGCCAGTGGATGCCCCGAAAATCGACGCTCTATTTTCTCAACAGCACCGCCTTCGACGACACCATCCCCGACCGAGACCGCTGGCCCGCCGACCTCGCCTTCCACGTCGGCCGCCGCGTCCGGCAGCTCCCCTCTCCCGAGGCCCTGGGCCTGGAACCCGAGTCCCCCTCGCCCCACTTCGTGCTGCTCCACCCCTCGGAGTTCGAGCACTGGCCCTCCTCGGCTCCCGAGCTGGTTCTCGTCCGAACGCTCCAGGACCGCTACGGCGAGCCCCGGGTTCTCGCCCGGACCGCCGGCCCCTTGTACCCGGATCGCCGGGAGGAGCTGGGCGAGTAAACCCCTCCCCGGAGAATTCCACCGCCCCCCCTCCCTTCCGGAAGCGGGGCGCAGCGGGGCGGGGCGGGGCGGGGGCATCCTGGCAAGTCGCCCCTCCTCGGACGCTCCTCCTGCCGGAGGATCGGGCCTCAGAACCGCTCGATCCAGGCCGGGTCGGCGTACTTGCTCGCGACCAGCTCGGCGACGAGGCCCTCGGGCACCGGGGGAGCGTCCGGCAGGCAACCGGGAGGAAGCCAGGCGTCCCGGACGGCCTCGAGGAGGGCGTCTCGGGACAGCGGGAGGAGAGTGACGAACTCGTCGTGAGCCCGGCCGGCGCGATACTCCGGCTGGCGGCGAGGAGGGGCGCCAAGGTACCGGGCGATCCGATCGACCGGCAGGCCGTAGAGGATCGAAGCGTGCACGAGAAAACATCGCTTTAATCGTCGCTGGGCGCTGCCGGAGAACTTCCGGCCGCCGAGCGTCAGGTCCCCCGAGCCGAGCACCTCGACCGGGAGCCCGAGCGCCCTCAGGCGGTCGGCGATCCGGCCCAACACCCAGCGCTGGGCCTCGTCGACGGCGCCGAGGCCCGGCGCCGAGGCGATCGGCAGAATCATGGAGACGTTCAGCGCCCCCGGGCCGATGAGCACGGTCCCTCCCCCGCTGGCTCGCCGGGCGATCGGCACGCCGTCCCGGCGGCAGGCGTCGACGGCGACGTCCTCGCCCATCCGGCAGGAGGCGCCCATCACGACCGCCAGCTCCGGCAGCTCCCACCAGCGGAGCACGGCCGGGGAGCCCTCGCGGTCGGCCTCGATCAGCAGCGCCTCGTCCAGCGCGAGGTTGGCGAACACACCCGGCAGGGTGAGCCCGAGGGCGAGGAACGGGGGCAGGTCGGGATCGGGCATCGGGGGGAACGGCCGGAACGATGGGGGCCGCGGCCGCCAGGCGTCGAGTCGGATGCGAGCGGCCCCCGGCGCGCGCTGAGGCCCGAGGCCCAATCGGGTCGGGCCTCGGGCGGAGCGATTCCGGTGGATCGGGCCAGGCGGGAGGCGATCAGAAGTCGTCTTCGACGCGGAAGACCTTGTGGCACTCGGCGCAGGCCTTCTTGACCTCGGTGTGGGCGTCCTTGGCCAGCCCCTGGTCGCCGGCCTCAGCCTGCTTGACCAGCGTCTCGGTGTGCTTGATCATGTCGTCCATCAGGGCCTGCCACTTCTCCTTCGGCTTCTCGACGTCCTTGGCCTTGTCGAGCGCCTCCTCGTTCTCCCGGGACTTCTTACCCAGCTCGACGAGCTCCTTGGCGAGGGAGACGATCTCGTCCTGCGACTTCTTGAAGGAAACCGGGGTGCGGATGTAGCGGTTGATCTTGTTGTTGGCCGTGCTGACCTTTTCCATCAACTCCTCGAGCGTCTCCTCCTCCTGCGGGGCGGCGGCGGAGAGGCCGGCGGTGAGGATGGCGACGCACGAGACGCTGGCGGCCAGCGCGAGCCACTTGCGCAACATCATCGATGACGACTCCCGGGTGATGTTGTGAGGAAAACCGTGCGGAAGGTGGGACGAGTCGGCAGGGGGACGGTGTCGGCGCGAGGACGCCGGCCGCCGGCCCGGTCGTGGATCCTTCAGGCGGTCCTGCCACCATAAACTCCTTCGATCGGGGATGCAAGCGGCAGCAATCGCCGACCGCCCCCCGGAGCAGGGTCTGTTCCAGGGGGATTCCCTTCGCGCAGAGCCCGTCCTCGCGTTGCCGATTCGAGATTCCTCCGACGCGATCGAGGGCTCCCGAGGGGCCTCGGATCGGGAATCGGGCATGACCGCCCATCGCTCCTCGCGGAAAGTTGGTGACGACCGTCCCGCTCCGCGTCTCGTCGACAGGAGGAGGCATCCCCTGCCCTCGCCGATGGGCCTGGCCATCGTCGCCAGGATCGTTGGCAAAAGCCGGACCAGCCAGCAGGCGATCCTCCCAGACGGCTCCGGAGCGTGGCGGAAGGCTCCTCCAAAGGCGAGAGGCCCGGCGCCCCCGGGCCGGCCTCGCTCAACGCGATCCGGCGCGGAGGACCGGGCCCCTCGCGTGTTCCATCGGTCTGGTCGGGGAGCGTCGATCGCCGATCGACCCGTCCGACCCCGACCCCGACCCCGACCCCGATTGGGGAGCGGTCGGATCCGCTCCCCGATCGGCTCTCGGCTCAGAGTCCGTTCAGCTCCAGAGAGGCGGCGCGGGCCCCTGCGGCCGGGACGACCACCTCGGCCGACCGCAGCGGGCCGATGCCGATGGCCTCGAACGGGACCATCGCCCCGCCCTCGGCTGAGGCGTCCAGCGTCAGACCGGCGAGGGTCATCGGCAGGCCATTCTCCACCACCAGCTTGGTGCCGCCCTCGACCTGGGCCGACCGGCGGACCTTCACGAACTGAGTGGCCACCGCCCGATCGATCGCCGAGGTGAGCATGCCGCCGTCGATCGACGAGGCGGGAGCGTCAATCACGAGCTTGGCCAGGCCGCCGTTGGTCCACGACCGATCCCGGCCGAGGCCGTGCACCGCGATCCGGCCGGTCGTCTGGCTGTCGGTCTGCGAGGAGAGCGACACCACCAGGTACAGCGCCGGGCCCGACGCCACCGGCTCGTCCGCCCCGAGCACCACCCGGGCGGGCAGGCCGAAGACCATCGAGCCGTCGATCGCCTCGGCCAGTCGGTTGGCCTCGGCCGCCAGGTCCCCCTCTCCCTGCACCCGGACGAACACGCGACCGGCGGTCAGGTAGGCCGGATCGACCAGGTCGGTCCCGGAGGAAGCGTCGAGCGCCTCGATGAAGCGGTCGGCCAGCGCCAGTTCCCAGCGGTTGGCCAGCTTGGGGGCGAGCCGCTCGACCTGGGCGACGCTCAGGCCGTTGCAGGTGTGCCACATGACGACCTGGGCCACCCGTCGGCCGGTGCCGTAGGTCGCCAGCGACCGCAGCGCCTTCTGCACCCGGGCGTCGGAGGAGTACTCCGAGATGTCCATCAGGACAAATCGGTTGGTCGGATTCGGATCCGGCAGGCCGTAATTCAGGCAGACCGCCGGCATGCGGACGGCGACCTCCTGGCCGGCGGGGACCGTCACCGAGGCGGCCGTCGAGCCGCCGGAGACCGGAACCGACCGGAAGCCGGGGGCCAGCGCCTCGCCGGGGGTGTCAAAGCGGCCGAAGGCCTCCGGCTGGTTGCCCGGGGTGCCCAGGCCCATGCTCTGGAACTGGCCCGAGGCGGCCGAGGCGACCAGGCCGGGAGGGAGGATGACGTGCAGTCGCTTGGCCGAGGTGTTCCTCAGCCGGAGCTCGACCGTGTCGCTGCCGGCGCCCCGGGCCTCGACGGCGAGGTCGCCGGCACGCTGGGCGCGGAGGATGTCGATCGTCTCGCCGAGCATCGCCGCGCCGGGGGGCAGCTCGGCGGGCTCCTGGGCCCGGCTCTCCTGGCCGAGCGTCGCGAAGAGCAGGCCCGCGGCCGCCCCGGCCCGGACCAGGTCTCGCAGTCGCCAGTTCATGGTCACCACCTCTGATCGGGAGCGACCCCTCGGCGCGGGATGCCACCCCCCGGGGGGCGACGTCGGCCCGGGACCCTCCCTCGGCTTCCGGTTCCGATCCGAAGCGGGACCGCCCTCGCCCTTCGGCGTCGCCGGCACGCCCGGCGCGGCGGCCCAATCCCAAGGGACGCTCGGCGCGCCCCGGGGATTCGATCCTCGCTCGTCACCCTTCCATCGGCTTCCGGACGCCCCCGGCTTTCCCAAAATGCCCCCGCCCGCCCCCTCGCCGGACCAGGCGGCCCTTGAAGTCGGCCAAACTCGCCGATTGACCGACGTGCGATCCATCGTTACATTTTGGACGGCCACCGGTTACGCCGAGGCTCGGTCCTCCGCCATTTCGAGGGCGGCCCGGGGCCCTCTCCCCCCGGGTGGGATCTCGGCATCGCATCGGCTCCAGGGATGATCGGGGAGACGCCATGAGCTTGGGCGAAGGAGGAGGCGAGAGCGGCCTGGGGTTCGAGACGCTCGAAGGCTATTCCTGGCCGACGGTGACACAGTTCTCCGTCTTTCTGGAGAACCGGGTCGGCCAGCTCCTGGAGCTTGTCCGCTCGTTCACCGGCACCAAGGTCCGCATCGTCGGGCTGTCGATCGCTGATTCGGCCGACTGCTGCATCGTTCGGATCATGCTCAGCCACAGCGAGCAGGGCCGCGAGATCCTGCAGCATTCCCGATTGCCCTACGCCGAGAACGAACTGATTGTCGCCGAGTTGACCGCCGGCTCCCGCACCCTCTCCGACATCTGCGCCGCGCTGCTTCAGGGCGAGGTCAACATCCACTACGCCTACCCGCTGATCGTCCACCCCCACGGCCGGGCCGCCGTGGCCATGCACATCGACAACGTCGAGCTCGCCGGCCAAATCCTCCGCTCCTCCGGCTTCGAGGTCCTCAGCGAGTCGGACCTGCGGACCTGAACCTCGGGGGAAGGTCGATGCCCCTCCCGAGACTCCCGAGGGTGATCCGACTCGGGAGCGTCGCGGTCCCCTCCCGATCTCGGACCCGATCCGTCAGCCGGCCGAGAACGGCCGACCGTCGCGACGAATTCGCCCCGGACCCTGGCCGGGGCGTCGGCCTTGCGCCCTCGCTTGCCCCAGCGGGTCGCGTCGAACGAAAAACGCCCCGAGGCCGCCAAGCAGCGGCCCCGGGGCGTCGGCCTCAAGGGGGCTCGGACCCGACGGCGAGGGGTCCGGGGTCGGGCTGGCTCCGATCGCCCGGGCCTCGCGGGATCGTCGGGTCAGTTCGCCAGCGCCTCCTCGTAGGCCTCATTACGGTCGGGCTGGCTGGCCTGGATCTTCCGGGTCGCCTCCTGGTAGGCGTTGGCCACCTGGTCAGAGTCCCAGTCGACCATGCGCCCCGGATAGTCCTGCAGCTTGCCCCATTTGTTCAGGTATTGCAGCAAACCGACCTCGTGCCGCTGCTCCTGGTCCTTCACCCAGGCGAACAGCGCCCGGCCCGATCGCGGCGGCGATCCGACCACGCCTCCCGCGCCCCCGTGGCCCTGCCCCTGCCCCTGGCTCTGGCCCTGCCCCTGCCCCTGGGACTGGCTTCCCCGGGACGGCCATTCCCGACGCGAGGAGGCCTCGGCCGACTGGGCAGGAGGGGCCGACGAGATCGTCGGCTGCGGCTCTCCCGAGGAGAGCTCCTCGCCGGGAACACGGTCGCGGACGAACTCCGGCACGCCGTCCCGGTAGAGGTACCGAGCGACGCCGAACTTCACGGCGGCGCGCTTGAAGGCGTCGGAATAGCCGCTCTTGTCGTCGTCCCCCTGGTCCGACATCCCGGCGTAACCGCCGGCGTCGGCCTTGGTCAGCGTTGATCCGTCCGGCAGTCGAATCGTCAGCTTGCAGAGGACCGAGTGATCCGACGGAATGTACTCGTCCCACCAGTTTTCTGGCCCCAGGACGCTGTCGAGCCGGTTCATCGCCGTCCGGGCGGTGATGTAATGCAACTGCCGTCCGGCCTGCTGCCGGACCTTGACCTCGTGCGACGCGAACGGCGCGGCGAGGGCCGCGAACATGTCCGGAAACTTGGTCATCGAGTCACGCCCCCCGGAGGATCGGACGCACCGAACTCTTTTTGGTGCAACGCATTGCGCCTTGGATTCGGTCGCCGCCCTCGCTGTGATGAACCACCGGGTGCAATGCCGGGCCCAGCTCGGCCCCGGCTCCAGGGACGTTGGCCAGGGAGTCCCGAGCCGCGATCCACTGTACGGATTGTAGGACGTGCACCACATAGTGTCAATGGGTTCAGTATTGACGAGTGTGCGGCGAAACCGTCCGATCGGACGGGTACGGGATTTGTTCTCCCTCCGTATCCACATGCATCTCCACCATCTCCACCCCCGGCGATTCCTTCCCGGAACGAGTCGGGGGGCTCCCACTCTCGCCGCCGGGAAGGTGTGAACTCCCGGCGGTTCGCTCAAGAGGAACTCAAGACCGATGCCGATCTGGTCACCCGTCGTGTTCGCGATGCTCGGGACGATGACCTCGGACGCCCCCGCCGGGCTCGAGGTCGGAACGACGAGCGCCCGATCGCTGGTCGTCGGCGAGTTGGAGCGGACCTACCGCGTCTACGTTCCCCAGGGATGGTCCCGGCCCGCTCCCGCGGTGTTCGTTTTCCACGGAGAGGGGGGGACCTCCGAGACGATTCAGCGCTATTGCCGGTTCGACCCAATCGCCGACGAGGAAGGATTCGTGGTCGTCTACCCCCAGGGGGTCGGCCGGAACTGGGACTACGGCCCGGACGCCCCGGTCGTGCGGAGCCGGGGGTTCGGCGCCCTTTATTCCCGGGACGCCACCAGCGAGGAAACCGACCAACGGGTCGACGACGTGGCGATGGTCCGGGCCGTTGCCGAGGAGTTGGGGGAGCTTGGCCTGATCGACCTGGGCCGAGTCTTCGCCACGGGCATCTCCAGCGGCGCGATGTTCTGCCACCGGCTCGCCTCCGAGGCCTCCGACCTCGTGACGGCGGTCGCTCCCGTCTCCGGAGGCATGGCCGAGCCGGTCGCCGAGCGGTTCTCCCCTGAGTTCCCCGTCTCCCTGATGGCGATCATCGGCGAGGACGACCCCCTGATGCCCGTCTCCGGCGGGCCGGTCGCGCCGCTTCTGCCCCAGGACCGCGGCCGGGTCGCCCCGGCCGACGCGACGATCGCCCGCTACCTGGAGCGAGACGCCATCCAGGGCCTCCCCACCGTCACCGTCCTGCCCGACAGTCCCGAGGACGACGGCACCACCACGAGAGTCTTCTCCTATCCCTCCGGTCGCGGAGGGGCCCTCGTCTGGGTCTACCGGATCGAAGGAGCCGGCCACAATTGGCCCGGACGGCCGCTCAATTACCACGTCCAGATGGTCGGCAAGGCGAGCCAGGACTTCGACGCCAGCCTCGCCATCTGGGACTTCTTCAAACGCTGTCCCTCGCGACGGGTGGATCGCTGATCCCTTTTCTTCAATGGCCGTCAGGAGGCGGCGGACGGACGGCGATCGCCGAAGGAGGGCGGGAGGAGGACGGGGTCGGCCGGGGAGCGGATCGCCCCGAGGTTCCTGCTCCCCACCCCTGGTTCTGGGGAGGCCCGAGCCTCCCTGGTCCGATCGCTGACCCACCCGTTTCGAGAGGAGCCAATCGTTGCCAGAACGCGACGAGGCCCCGAGCCCGGGAAGGTGTCCCAGGCTCGGGGCCTCGTCGCGGATGATCGGAGTCCGGGCGGATCGAGGAGGGAGGCTCAACCGGAGACGGTCGTGCTGAACCCGTACTGGTTGAGCTTCACCACCAGGAAGAGGCATCCCAGAACCATCGCTCCGAGGGCCACGCCCAGCAGCACGACGAAGATGTCGCTCTTGGCCTGCTGGACGTAGACGCCCCGACCGCCGCGCTGGGCGGGGATGGCCTGGGAGCGGCCCGATCGGGCCGCTCTCCCGGCGCCGGACCTAGCTGTTCGGCTGGATCTTGCCTGCGACATCATCTCCCTCCATCACCTTGCGGCCGAGGTATGGCTCGGTCACGCGGGCGACGGCCTTGTCGGCCTCGGTGAGCGTGACCTTGATCTTCCCGATGTACTGCGGCGAGCCGCCTCGCCGGAAGACGAAGTACTCCTGACCGGCGACGACGCCGTCGTCCGAGCCGATCGAGATCTCGATGAAGTCGCTGGCCACCCGGAGGACCTTGCCCTCGATGTCCGGCGACACGACGACGCCCTGGGCCGCCTGTCGGATGCGGTTGCGATCCGACGGCAGGCCCCGGCTCTCCAGATAGTTCTGATAGTCGGCCAGAGCGTTCCGGAGATCCTCGTTGTTCCGCGTGGCGGTGCTGAGCAGCCGCTCCAACTGGAAGATCTTCTCGTTGAGCTGCGACTGCTGGGCCGCGTAATCGTTGGCCACCTTCTGGGCCGCCTGGAACTGCTCGCGCAGTTGGGCGGCTTCCTTGGTCGCCGCCTCGGCGAGCTGGACCTGGGTCTGGGTGGTCCGCTGGGCCTCCTCGACCTGGGTGCGGAGGCTGGTGTTCTCGCTCTCGAGCTGGTCGATCGCGGTCTGAAGCTGGGAGGCCTGGGCCTCCAGCTGGGCGATCTGGGCATCTCGGGCGTTGATCTCGCCGGTCAGGCTGGCCTTCTGGGCCTCCAGGTCGCCCTTGGCGGTGTTGAGCTGCTGCTGCAACTGGTCGCGATTCTGGGTCACCTTGGCGTATTCCTCCCGCCAGTTGGTCGAGGCGGTCATCACCACCGTCGACAGCGCGAGGAAGAACAGGGCGAAGGCCAGGATCACGATGACGAGGATTTTTCCGACGAACGTCATGGTCCCATCCCGTTGCGATCGGAGTCAGACGGTCGGCCGCCCGGCCCACGTCGGCACGCCTGGGGTCGGCGAGGCGAGAGGGGGCTGGACCGTGGACTGGGTGGAGGTGAACTCGACCGAAGCGGCGAGCGGCCCGGAACCGGGCCGTTGCGGAGCGAGCGACATCTCCATGCAGTGTAGCGCACGAGATGAGTGCTCCACAAGTGACCCGCCGGGGACGACTTCCGTGATCGGCCGGGGCGCGGGGGCGGGTGAGGCGTCCTTCGGGGACGGGCCGAGTCGCCGCGATCGCCGTCCGACCTGGCGGACTGGACCAACTCTATCCGACCATCCGCCCCCCGGCAAACCGTTCGCCCGTTTCCGACGACCCCGGACCGGAATTGGTTCCCTGGCCCTCCGTGTCTTCCTCACCACCGGCGCAGGCCGCCTCTCGGCCGTCCCGAGTTTTCGAGATTCCCTCCAGCCGGCCGGCGTCCCGGCCGATAACTGATCTGGTGCTCCATGCCTGCTCCGAGTAGAAAGAGGCCCGCCAGCCGTGGACGTGCCCCCGACCGACGCTCGACGAGCCCCAGGGAGGGTGATTCCACCCCCCCCCACCGCTCGACGACCGCGCCGAGGGCCCCAAGCGGCGGCACCGGGACCCGACATGAGGTCGGGCCCCGGGGTCGGTGACCAGGGGCCAGTCCAAGGAAGGGCCGGGGACGCTCCCCGGCAAGCACTCTCCTCTCTCGATTCCTCCCCTCTTTCCTCGGCGCATCGCCGGCCGACTCCGGTCGCCGGCACCGCCCTCCCCTGGCCGATCTCCCGGGCCGCAGCGGCCCCGGGACCGATCGGCGCGTGGGACCGGGTTGATGCGTTCGCCTCTCGTCTCTCGTCCTCATCCTCGGTGGTTTCCCGAAGCCGTCGCACCCCGACGGCCCCTCCCGGGCCGGGCCGATCGCCCGCCCCCGGAGGGTACGATCGCGGCCGATCCGCCCCGACGGGACGGGACGGGCTCCCCCTCGCCGGCCGACCGGCGAGCGGAGGCCCTCCCTGCCCGACGCCTCGGCTCGCCGCCCGGGAAGAAGGAGTCCTCGCGGCATGACCACCGCCCCCTTCCTGCTCTCGCTCGTGCTGGCGACCCTCCCCGCCCCCGCCTCCTCCCCCCCGGGGGAGGCCCCGGCTGGAGCCTCCCGGGGGCCGGCGATCCTCGACTTCCACGCCGACTGGTGCGCCCCCTGCAACCAGATGCGGCCCCGAGTCGAGCTGCTCGCCCGCAAGAACTACCCCGTCCGCTCCATCGACGTCGATCGCCAGCCCGAGCTGGCCGAGCGGTTCGGGATCCAGAACATCCCCACCTTCATCATCCTCGACGCCGAGGGGCGCGAGGTCGCCCGTCGCGAGGGGATCGTTGAGGCCCGGGAGCTGGCCGACCTCTACCGCGACGCGCTCGGCCCGACTCCCGTCACCAACCCCTCCCGGCCCCAGGTTCGCCCGGCCTCTTCCGGCTCCGGCTCCGCCCGGCTCGGGCCGCTGCCGGATCCCTGGGCCACTGTGGTCCGGATCCGGGTCAAGGAGCGTAACAAGATCGGTTACGGCTCCGGCACCGTGATCGAGAGCAACGAAGACGAGGCGATCATCCTCACCTGCGCCCACATCTTCAGCATCGATGGCCCCCAGCCCCGCCCGGAGCAGTTTTCCCGGATGTACCCGGTGCTCGTCGAGCTCTTCGACGGCAAGCTTGGCGGTCCCGGCGGCCAGACCGTCCGCCCCGTCGGCCAGCCGATGCCCGGCGAGGTCATCGACTACGACTTCGACCGAGACGTCGCTCTGGTCCGCATCCGGCCCGGCCGCATCGTCCCGTCGTCCCGGGTCGTCCCCCCGCGCTGGAAGCCCGAGGCCCGCATGGGCATGTACACCGTCGGCTGCTCCCACGGCGAGGACGCCACCGCCTGGAACACCGTCATTTACGCCCCCAGCTCCCGCTACCAGGTCCCCGGCAAGCGAAATTACGACGCGATCGAATGCCTGCACTCGCCGAAGCAGGGCCGATCCGGCGGCGGCCTCTTCACCGAGGACGGCTACGTGGCCGGCGTCTGCAACTTCGCCTTCGACCGCTCTGTCGGCCGCGGCCTCTACGCCTCCCCGAAGTCGATCTACGCCATCCTCGACCGCAACAACATGAGCCACCTCTACGAGGAGCGCCGGCCCGGCCTGCCCCCGTCCATGATCGCCTCCAACACCCCGCCGCCCGCCTCCCGGCCCGGCGCCGGGGCAGGCGCCGGTGGTCTCGGCGATGCTGACGCCGACCCGATCGTCCGGCTCCAGAACGACGAGGACGTGGCCGTCGCCGGCCGCAATTCCCGAATGCTCAGCGTCCCTCCGATCGAGGTCCCTCCCCCCGAGTTCTTCAACATCACCCTCCCCGACGCCGATCCGGCCTCCTTTGGTTCATCGTCCTCGGGCGATCCCCGATCGACCCCGGCCCCCACTCCCGCCGTCGGCCACGGCTCCGGCCCCGTCCGATCCGGCTGGGTGCCCGTCTCCCCGGGAGCCTCTTCCGCCCCCTCTTCCCCCCCCCGGGGCGACCGCTTCTCCCGGCGTCCCGCCTCCGGAAGCGCTGCCTCCCCTCCGGCCGGCCGGCCCGACCGTCGCGACTGGCCCGCCATCGGCTCCCGGGAGGGGCGTTGAGGCCGACGCCTCGCCCTCTCCCGACCTCGACCCCCGTCCCCGACGCCCCGGTCGCGGCCCTCTCTCCCTCCCCGCCCCGGGGCGCTGGAACCTCGGCGGTTCGGTCCTCCCGGCCTCATCCGGCCTGACCCGGCCTGGCCCGACCCCTTCCGCCGAGGTTCCTCCCCTGCGTTCTCCGACCTCGGGGGGCGATCGAGCGCCGGTCCTGCTGCCGACCCATCGGCCGTCGCCCCGTCCTGATCGCCTTCGCCATCCCTCGGGTCGCCTGCTCCGACTGCGGCGCGATCCGCCCGGTGGTCCTCGGCTTCGCCGCCGCCCGCCGCGGCTCCACCCAGGCGTTCGAACGCCACGCCCTGGACCTGTCGCGGCCCATGACGGTCAACGCCGTGGCGGAGCACCTCGGCGTCGGCGGGGACGTCATCAAGGACATCCCGAAACGCGAACCGCACCGGCGGTTCGCCCGGCCGAGGCTCGTTCGCCTGAGGCGGATCGCCATCGATGAGATCGCCGTCGGCCGGCGCCGCTTCTTGACCGTGGTGCCGGACCTGGACAGCGGTGCGGTGGTCTTCGTCGGCGAGGGCAAGGGCGGCGACACGCTCACGCCCTTCTGGCAGCGGCTGCGGCGGGCCGGGGCGAAGGTCGCGGCGGTCGTCGTCTGCGACCGCTTCCTCGTCGTCAAGCGCTTCATCACGCGGCTCTCCGACCTGCGGCGATCGCCGCACCGCCGGGCGGCCGAGCAGCGGAGGAAGGTGCTCAAGGGATCGCGGTGCCTGCTGCTGAAGAACCCGGAGAACCTGGACCCCGACCGGGACCAGGCGACGCGGCTGGCCGAGGCGCTGAGGCTCAACGAGCCGCTGGCCGCGGCGTACTCCCGGAAGGAGGACCGGCGGCGGTTCTGGGCCCAGCCCGACACGGCGTCGGCAAGCACGTTCCTCGACGATGGGATCACACCGGCGCGGGCCTCAGGGGTCGCGATGCTGGGCAAAATGGCCGACACGCGGGAGCGCCACCGGGACGGCCTGCTGGCCGACTCCGACCACCGCATCAGCACCGGGCCCCGGGAAGGAACCAATCACCAGATCAAGACCAGGACGCGGCTTGCGTACGGCTTCCGTGATCAGGAATTCTTCCAGCCGAAGATCCTGGCGATCCACGAGGCGACGTCCGCGTTCGTCGGATGAGCCGTCGTTGCGTTCCTCTGCTCTCCTCTGCTCTGCTCTCCTCTCCTCTGCTCTCCTCTCCTCTCCTCTGCTCTGCTCTCCTCTGCTCTCCTCTCCTCTCCTCTGCTCTGCTCTCCTCTCCTCTGCTCTCCTCTCCTCTCCTCTGCTCTGCTCTCCTCTCCTCGTCTGATCGTCCTCAGCCCCATCTCCGGCAGCGCTCGAGCCCCTCCTCCAGCGCCGGCCGATCCAGGCCCGGCAGCCATTCCGCCAGCCGAGTCGTGTCGAGCGAGACGTCCGCCGGTCGGGGCTCGGGGCCGGGGGAGTCGGCCTGTCGGTTCGGAACGATGAGGTCGGCCGGCATCCCCTCCCGGCTGGCGAGCCGGCGCAGCAGCTCGAACCGGCTGACGCGAGCCGCCCCGGCCACGTGAACGATGCCGATGGCGTCGGAGCGGTCGAGCAGCAGGACGAGCGCCTCGGCGGCGGTGGCGTAGTCGAGGGGCGTCCGGAACTCGTCCTCGAACAGGGCGCGTCGCTCCCCCCGGCGCAGGGCGTCGAGGAGGCAGTCGAGGGACGTCGGCCGGCCGCACCGGGAGGGGCCGTAGAGCAGGCCGATCCGGGCGACGAGGAGGCCCGGGTGGCGGAGGACCGCCCGTTCCCCTTCCCGCTTCGACCGGCCGTAGGCCAGGATCGGCTCGGCGGGGTCTTCCTCCCGCCACCAGGGCCGGGAGCCGTCGAAGACCAGATCCGTCGAGGCGAAAACCAGCCGACGGCCTCGCCGGCTGGCCCAGTCGGCGATCTCCCCGGTCGCCTCGACGTTGATCCGACGGGCCCGCTCCGGGTTGTCCCGGGCCTCGTCGACCCGGCTCACCGCCGCCAGATGGAGGATCGCGCCGGGGTCGTCCCGATCGAGCGCGGCGGCCAGCGCGCCGGGGTCGGCCAGGTCGACCGGGACGATCGGGATCCGGCCCCGATGCCCCCCGGTCGATCGGCTCCAGCCGACGACCTCGCGTGCCGTCCCCTCCAGCCGGTCGAGCACATACGAGCCGAGCTGCCCGCTCGCCCCAGTCACCACGATCCGATTCGGCATCGGCCGACCCCTCCCCTGGCTCCCCTCCCCGATCGGGTTGCGGTTCACAGTCGGGGGATCTTCGGCTAAATTCCGCCCCGTGTCGACCCCGCCCCCGGTCGCTCGGCGAGCGGGCGGGGCCGTCGGATCGTCGCCCTCCGGGGGCGGCCAGGGAGGGCCGCGCATGGACGTCCGAGAGCTGCCGGTCGACGAGATCGTCCTCGACCCGAACCTCAACCTCCGCGACCGCCTCGACCCCGAGGCCGTCGAACGCTATGCCGAGTCGGTCGAGGATCTGCCTCCGGTCACGGTCTTCGACGTCGACGGCCAGTGGCTGCTTGCCGACGGCTTCCACCGCCACGCGGCGTTCGTCTCCCGCAACAAGCCGAGGATCCCCTCCCGGGTTGTCGGCGGGACCTACCAGGAGGCCCTCCAGCACGCCGCCCTCGCGAACCTGACCCACGGCCTGCCCCTCCGCCGCCAGGAGCGCCGCCGAGCCGTCGAGATCCGCCTCCGGCTCGACCCCGAGCGCTCCGACCGCCAGCTCTCCCGGGAGCTGGGCGTCAGCCGGGACCTCGTCGCCAAGGTCCGCCACGATCTGGTGGGAGCCGGCCAGATCGGCCCCGGCGAGGGCCGCCTCGGCGCCGACGGCAAGTTCTACCCCCACCCCGGCCTCTCCCGGGACCCCAACGAGCTCCTCCCCGGCCGCGACTCCATGCCCGAGGAGCCCCGCTCCCGACGCCCCTCCGACGACGACGAGGACGCCGATCGCCCCCCCCGACGCGGCCGGGACGATCCCGGGGCTGATCCCGCGTCCGCCCCCCCCGACGACGGTTTCCCCCCCGGCTTCCCCGGCGCCGAGCTGCGCGACCTCGCCCGGTCCGGCCCCGTCTCCGTCTCGACCCCCACAATCGACGAAATGCTCGAGCTCATGGCCCGACAGGTCATGGAACTTGTCTGCTGGATCGAGGGGGACGACTTCCCCCCCGCCTACGCCTCCGCCGGCGACCAGCCCCGCCAGCGCTTCCAGGTCGCCGTCCGCACGCTCGCCGAGACGGCCGACCGGCTGGAACGCGGATGACGTTGATCCATCTAATCGTCTGACCGCATGATCGCGTGAAGACCAGAGGCGCCGATCGGGTCCAGCCGACGCCCCCCCAGGACCCCGGGCGATCGATCGGCGGGTCGCCGTCGGGAAGGCTTGGGGAGGCCCGGGTCGTCGCTCCCCCAGGCTCGGAGGCCTCCCGACCGGGACCTCGATGCCGGAATCCTCCACCCTCCCCGTCCCGCCTCTCCCCTTCGGAGGACTGCCCCCCGTGCGACCGATGACCCCCGACCCGGACGACGACGCCCCCTGCCTCGCCCCCGCCGAGCCCGACCCGGCCCGGCTGGCGCGCTGGGCCCTCGGCTTCCTCGCCCTCGGGGTCGTCCTCCGCCTGGTGCGCTTCCTGCTGCGCTACCCGCTCTGGCACGACGAGGCGTTCATCGCCGTCAACTTCATCGACCGGGGCTTCCGGGAGCTGGCCCTGCCGCTGGATTACCTCCAGGTTTGCCCGATCCTCTTCCTCTGGGTCGAGCGGGCGATTGTCGGCCTGCTCGGCTTCAACGAGTGGTCGCTCCGGCTGTTCCCGACCCTCTGCGCCATCGGCGGCCTGGTGCTGTTCGATCGCCTCGCCCGGCGCACGCTGCCCGGGTGGGGCTACCCGATCGCCGTCGGAATTCTCGCCGTCTCCTACTCGCCGATCCGACACGGCAACGAGGTGAAGTCCTACGCGACCGACCTGCTGGCCGCGACCGCCCTGCTGTGGCTTGCCTCCCGATGGCTGGCCGAGCCGAGCCGGTCGCGCTGGCCCTGGGCGCTGGCGGCCGTCGCGCCGGCCGCCCTGGCGGGCTCGCTGACGGCCGTCTTCGTGGTCGGCGCGATCGGCCTGGTAACGGCCCCGGTCGCCTGGAGGTCCGGCCGGGCCCGGGTCTGGGCGGCCTTTGCCGCCTTCGGCGCGACCTCGGCGGCCACGTTCCTCGCCCTCTTCCGCTTCCACCTCTCGACGGCAAGGAGCGAGTGGCTCCGCACCGAGTACCTCCTCCCCTACTGGGCCGACTCCTTCCCCCCGCTGGCCGACGGGCCGCTGGCCGTCTCCTGGTGGCTCGTCCGCATCCACGCCGGCAACCTGCTCTCCTACCCGATCGGAGGAGATCACGGCGCCAGCGCCGCCTCGCTCGCCCTGGTCGTCGTCGGCCTGATCGCCCTCCTGAGGACGCGACGATGGGGGCTGGCGGCTCTGCTGGTCCTCCCCTTCGCCCTGAACCTGGCCGCGGCCGCGCTCGGGCGCTATCCCTACGGCGGCGAGGCCCGGATCGCCCAGCACCTGGCCCCTTCGGCCTGCCTGCTCGCCGGCCTGGGGGCGTCCCGCCTCATCGAGCGGTGCCGGTCGGCGGCTCGGGCGGAGCGACTCCGACGGCTGGCGATCGCCGGCCTGGGGCTGATCGGCCTCGGCCTGCTCGTCCAGCAGATCGTCTGGCCCTATCATATGATCAGCGCCGCCCGGGATCGCGAGTTCGCCCGCTGGTTCTGGCCCGAGCAGGCCCGAGCGGCCAAGGTCCTCTGCCTGAAGGCCGACCTCGGCCTCGACTTCGAGCCCCGGCAGTGGAACACCGGCATCTCCGCCTCCTACCTCTGCAACCGAGCCATCTACGACCCCGGTTTCCCCCCGGCCCCCGATCCCGATCCCGACTCCGACTCCGCCCCCGACGGCCGAGCCCGCCCGATCCGCTTCGTCCTCTTCCACGTCGACAGCTACCCGACGCCGATCGACTCCCCCGGCTTCCGCTCCTGGTTCGATGCCATGAGCGCTCGCCACCGCTTCCGCCGCATCGACTCCTACGTCGTCAACGCCGATCGCGGCGAGACCGGCTGGAAGGTCGGCCGCTACTGGGTCGTCGAGTTCGACCCCGAAGCCAGGGAGGAGGCGGCCCCTCCTCCCGAACTCGCCTCCCGGCCTCCCGCTTCCCGACGCTGAGGCATCCCCGGCCCCTCCTGACGCCCCTTCGGCGTCCCTCCAACCGGCATCAGGTCTCGGCGGTCGCGGCGAGGAGGTCGGAGTCCTTGGCGGAGACGGCAGGGGCGTCGGGGCGATCGACGGCCCTGCCGCCGGCGAGGCGCCAGGCGCAGCAGACGCCGATCGCGGCCAGGCCCGTGACGAGGAGGAAGACGTCGCGGAGCGACCGGCCGAGCGCCGAGCGAACGGCCAGAAGCTGATCGGGAGCAAGCCGATCGTGCGTCTCGGGACGCAGGGCGGCGGCGATCTCGACGCCCGAGAGGCCGCCCAGCCGCCAGGCGAGCAGATGGCCAAGAGCGGCGCCGAGCAGCCCGACGATCACCGCCCCGCCAATCATCCGGGAGAAGATGACCGAGCCGGTGGCCGCTCCTCGGCGTTCCCAGGGAACGGCATTCTGCACGCCAAGGATGTAGCTTAGCGAGGTGGGCCCCATTCCAAAGCCGATGACCCCCATGCCGATCAGGAAGGCCAGGCGGCTCCATTCGGGGAGGATCGCGCCGACCACCAGGACCAGCGAGCCTCCCGCGATGAAGCTGGAGCCAATCACGGCCGTCCTGCGGAACCCCCAGCGGGGGACGACCTTCGCGGCAATGAAGACGCTGATCGACCAGGAGGCGAACAGCGGCATGATCGCCCTCCCCGCCGAGGTGGCCGACCCGCCCCGCACCCCCTGAACAAACAAGTGCACATAGGTGTCGATGGCGATGAGCAGGCCTCCGATGAGGAAGCTGCCGGCGATCGACGCCGCCAGGGAGGGCTGAGCGAGCAGGTCGAGGGGAAGCACCGGATCGGCCGCTCGCCGCTCCTGGCGGAAGAAGAGGGCGAGCAGGACAACGGCCAGGGCCAGCAGCCCCGCCTCCCCCTCCCACGATCGGCCCTCGCCGCCGACCACAGCCAGCAGCAGGGCCGACGTGCCTCCGGTGAGCAGGGCCGCCCCCCGCCAGTCCAGGGGTTGCGACTCGCGCTCGGCGACCGTCTCGCGCACCCGGAGGGCGAGGATCAGCATGGCGACCAGCCCGAACGGCACGGAGACGAAGAACACCCATCGCCAGGAGAGATGGTCCGTCAGCGCCCCTCCTAGGGCGGGGCCGGCGATGCTCGAGACCCCCCAGACCCCGCTGAAGAGCCCCTGGACCCGGGCCCGCTCCTCCAGCGTGTACAGGTCGCCGAGGATCGTCAGCACGATCGGCGCCACCGCCCCGGCGCCGAGCCCCTGGACGGTGCGCATCGCGATCAGCTCAGGCATGCTCCGGGAGAAGCCGGAGAGGATCGACCCGAGGCCGAACAGCCCGAGGCCGAACAGCAGAACGCGCTTGCGGCCGTGGCGGTCGGCAAGCTTGCCGTAGAGCGGCGTGGTCACGGTCGAGGCGAGCAGGTAGGCCGAGAAGACCAGGGCGTAGATCTCGACCCCCTGGAGCCGGGCGATGATCGTCGGCATCGCCGGGGAAACCACGGTTTGCTCCATCGCGGCGACCGCCATGCCCAGCATCAGGGCGACGGTGATGATCCGACGATCGGAGGCGCTCCCCGCCCCCGGGCCGGCCTCCGGACTCGCGATCGGTTCCGCATCCTGAGACGGCGCCGACTCCTCGGCCGATCCGGCTTCCCCTTCCATCGTCCTGAGCTCCCTCCAATCCTGGGTCGGTCTGGACTCTCGCCCATTCTAGGACCGGAGCCAAGGGGAGCCGGTTCGGAGCAACGCCTCGTGTTCGACACCACCGCTCCCCCTCTCGGAAACAGACCGGTCGAGGAGGGGGCCAGGCGCCTTCTCGAAGCGCCCAACCTCCCCGGAATCGCTCCATTTCCCCCGCTCCCCTCCGGTTCGGGGGGCGGGGGGCGGAGATCGGGCCGAGATCGGCGGGGGACCGTCAGTGCGCCTGATCGATGAAGAAGCCAAAGACCAGGGCGACGACGAGCAGCACGAGGCCGAACCAGGCAAGGTGGTACTGGAGGCCGAAGAGGCGCCGGAGGTTCTGGAGGGCGCTCATCAGATGCGGGATGTCGGCCCCCTCGGTGCGGGCGACGAGGAGGAACTCCCGGCCGCTGCGCATCGACCAGAAGCCGACGGCGGCGAGGAAGAGGGCGGTCAGCACGGCGACGATCGAGCCGCCGTCGATCCCCTCGTCCGGCGGGCGGTTCACGACCCCGGAAAACAGGGCGAGAGCGCCGAGCACCAGAGTCAGCAGACCGACAAAGTGCATCTTCGAGCCCAGATCGGCGATCAGCCGACCGTGCTCGGGGCCGAACTCGAACCGCTCGGGGGGATCGGCCGGCGCGGGGTGCTGGTCCATGAATCAACTCGTGATCGGACGAGAGGATGATGGGGGGCGTGGCGGATCCCCCTCGGCCCGGGACCGCCTCTCGGGGCGGCCCCGGGAGGCGGAGGGCTCAGACCTCGATGGACCAGGGGGAGCGCATCTCTCGCCGGAGCAGGGAGTTGGCTTCCTCGTCGCCGACGAACACCTCGGCCTCGGGATCCCAGGTGAGCTCGCGGCGGAGGTTCAGGGCGATGTTCTCCAGGTGGCAGACGGAGACGGAGCGGTGCCCGACCTCGACGTCGCAAATGGGCGTCTCCCGGCTGCGGACGCAGTCGAGGAAGTTCCCCATGTGGTCGTTGGAGACGTAAAGGCGGACGGCGTCGTCGCCCAGGGGCTCATCGAGCAGCGCCTGGTCGCTGGCGTCGATGCGGCCTCGGGAGACGAAGATCCAGCCGTCCTCTCCAGTGAAGAGGACGCCGTTCTCGCCGTCGCTCATGGTCTTGAGCACAGTACCGTTGTCGTAGGTGGCGGTGCAAACAAAGCGCTCGGGCATGTCGAAGCAGTTGGGCAGCACGGGCCAGGGGCTGCCTTCGGCGTCGACCTTGACGGGCCCGGAGCCGTCGTAGCCGAGGCCCCACTGCGCGATGTCGTTGTGGTGCGCTCCCCAGTCGGTCATCTTGCCGCCGGAGTAGGCGCGCCACCAGCGGAAGGTGTTGTGGCAACGCTCGGGGATATAAGCAACCTCGGGGGTCTGGCCGAGCCAGAAGTCCCAGTCCAGCTCGTCGGGGACGCGGGCCTCCTTGAACGGGCCGCCCTGGTCGTTGCGGCCGATGCGCGCCTCGACTTCGAGAACCTTGCCGATCCGGCCGTTGCGGACCAGCTCGCAGGCGAGGCGGAAGCGGGCGTCGGAACGCTGCTGGCTGCCGACCTGGAAGATGGTGTCTCGGGCGCGAACGGCCTTGACCAGCGCCTTGCCCTCGTCGAGCCAGAGGGTGAGCGGCTTCTCGCAGTAGATGTCCAGGCCCGCCCCGATGGCGGCCAGCGCCGGGATGGTGTGCCAGTGGTCGGGCGTGCCGATGGTGACGGCGTCGAGCTCCTCGTTGGCCAGCAGCTCGCGGAAGTCCTTGTAGATGGTCACGTCGCCGCCGCCCAGATCCGAGACCGCCTGCTCGGCATGCCGGCGATCGACGTCGCAGACGGCGACGAACTTCACGCCGTCCTTGCGGGCGGCCTCCATCATGATCCCCCGGCCCCGGCCTCCGACGCCGATGGCGGCCATGACGATCGTGTCATTCGGGCCAATCTTCTTCCGCCGGCCCTCCTGCTCCTCCTGCTGGGCGGCGACCACCTCCCGGGCGTACCAGGACGGCAGGCCGGCGGCGACCATCGCCGCCGTCGAGGCCCGCAGGAACCCTCGTCGCGACCAGTTTCCCTTGACCATGCCTCACTCCCGGTGGTGGATCCGGCGGGCGTCGGCGCCCGGTGGGGTGACCAGACCTCACGATAGCAGGCGAAGAGGCCGGGCGAAAGCGGCGGATCGCGCGGAGGGGAGCCCGAGGTCGGACCGACCGGGAGCCGCAGGCTGAACAGCGTCAGGCCTTGCAGGGCGGTCGGATCGCGAACCGGACAACGGACCTGACCCGCCTCGTCCACGGCACGGACGTCCTGGTCGCCGCGCAGCCCGAAGGCATGGTCAAGGAGGCGGGTGGACATGCGCCATGCTCCATACTGGACCTCTCCCCTGGAGCCGTTCCACGCAACTCCAGAAAGAGGCCAGCATGCCTGCCTTCGTTCAACTCAATGGACGCTTCCGCCGGAAGAACCCGAATAGTCGACGTGGCCGATGCCGATGACCTCCAAAGAGGCCTCATCCTGCCCGTAGTAGAAGATGATTGTGAAGCGGTGCCATTCGCTGCCTACGATGTAATCGCACTCGTGCATCATTCCGCCCGGAGGATAGGGCGGCGAGACGACCGGGCGACTTCCGTCGCCCGGGGAGTCGCCCAGTTCGCGAAGCCGACACTCCAGGAACGCCCGAAGATGGGCCGCGAGGCGGCGATAATCCTCTGCCGCCCGTTGGGTCAGTCTGACTTCGAAACTCATCTGTCCGATTCTGCCCCGGGATTGGGCAGAGGGGAGAATCGGCCCGCAGCCCGATCCGCAAGGCTGGTCAGGACGGACTCCGGCTCCAAGCCGGGGACGATGATCCGATCTCCCGTCACTTCGTAGAGACAGCCGTCTTGACCAATGGTGATCGGCCGAGGATTCTCAGGGAATCTCGCACTTCGATACAGGGCGTCGACCGCTGACCGATTGCGGCGGAATCCCGCTGCGCCCTCGACAAGCAAGCCTTGGCCTTCAAACCACCCGATGGCTTGGTCGATCTCGGAGCACACCTCGGACAATCGGCAGAGTGCCTCGGCGAGAGGACGTTCGGATTCGTAAGCCTCGGGAGGCATTGGCCTTGTCTTGGCTGCCAACCACTTCATCCCAAAGAACACGACGTTTCCGAGCAACCTGTTGAGCAGGGTGAGGCTGTCCTCGAATTCCCAGCACTCCGCGACCAACTTGTGATCGCGCATCGCCGCTTCGAGATCCCCCGTTAATTGCTGCGCGTAGGTAAAAGCGAAGCGCCCTGCATCGGCAAAAGCGTTATGCGACATGGGACTACTCCCCTTCCGGCCACGACTCCGCGCGTCTCATCGGAGGCCTCGATGATCGTCTCTCCAGCGGGTTGCCCCGCTGGGTGGCGACCCCGCGGATGCGCGCGACGGAAAGCCGGACATACAATGCCCTCTGTTTGAACTCCCGATTTGACCACAATTTGTGGCGATTGGAGCGGCTTTCATCCCGCCACGACTGACGCCCGACACGATTCACCGGACACCGTCCGGGCGCCTGTGAATCTCAATTGTACAGCCTAGCCCGCCCACGGAAAGACGCAAGGCGTGCGCCGCCGCGGCACATCGATGATCGCGAGCAACAGCAATCCGGTTCATCCGACCAACGCGTACGTCGCCTCGTGGATCGCCAGGATCCTCCGCTTGAAGAACTCCTGGTCGCGGACGCCATTTGCCTGGCGTTTCACCGCCTCGTCCACGGTGCGGACGTCCTGGTCGCCGCGCAGCCCGAAGGCATGGTCAAGGAGGCGGGTGGACATGCGCCATGCTCCATGCTGGACCTCTCCCCTGGAGCCGTTCCACGCAACTCCAGAAAGAGGCCAGCATGCCTGCCTTCGTTCAACTCAATGGACGCTTCCGCCGGAAGAACCCGAAACCGGACCCGAGGCACCCCAGACCCGGCCGCCCGCCGTCGGAGGGTTGCCGGGTCTGGCTGTCGGGTCTGGGGTCGACACGACCCCAGACTCCCCGCCGAACCTCGGGTTGAACTGGAGTCCTTTGGGGCGAGTCGCCCCCCCAGCCTCTCCGGCCCCACCACGAGCGTCTCTCCGATCCGGGGTCGGTCACTCCCGGTCGGAGTCTCCCGCTCCGGGCAATCGGGGCAAGAGCGAGGCGGGGTGGGAGGAAGGCCCCGGCTCGGGCTCGGTCGGGAAGAAGGAGGCGGGGGAGACGGCCGGGTCGACCCGGGAGGGGGGCGGGACGGCCGAGGCGATGGAGTCGACCGGGCGGGGGGTGATGGTGGCGTCGAGCTGGCCGAGGGCAAGGCGGGCGACGGTGTGGTCGGGGTTGAGGCGGAGGGCCTCGAGGTAGCGGTCGCGCGCCTCGTCGGTGCGGCCGGTGGCGGCGAGGATGTAGCCGAGGTTGGCTCGGGCGGCGACGGGGCCTCCGGCGCGGTCGAGCACCGGGAGGGCCTCGTCCACCTGGCCGGAGGCGGCCAGCGCAAGGCCCAGGTTCGTGAGGATCCGGGGGTCGTCCGGATCGAGGGACTGGGCCTTGCGGAGCCGGGAGATCGCCTCGTCCCAGTTTCCCTGGAGGTAGGCGCTGTAGCCGGCGTCGTTCCAGGCCCTGGCGTCCCGGGGGGCGAGGTCGAGGGCGGCCTCATGGTGCTCGGCGGAGGCGGCGAACTTGCCCTGGCGGTCGAGGATGCCGGCGAGCCGGCGGTGGGCCAGGGTCCGGGTGTCGCGGTCGACCTTGCGGGAGAGGGAGGAGACGGCCTTGCGGTACTCGGCCTCGGCGGCGTCCAGCTCCCCCTTGGCCTCGAAGACGCGGCCGAGGTCCAGGTGCACCCGAGCGGTGCGGTCGGGAGTCAGGGCGGGCATCGTCTCGGAGGCGATCGGGGCAGCAGGGGCGACGGCTTGGGAGGCGGCTGGATCGCGCTTGGGCATCCCCTCGACGATCGGCGAGGCCGACGCCAGGGCAGGAGGCTCGGCGGCCTCGCGGGGCCCGGGGATGAGCACGCAGCCGCTCGAGGAAACCAGCGGCAGCAGGGCGAGCGCCGGGATCAGCGTGGTCGGAACGGTGAGCATGCGTCGGGTCATCGCGTCGGCCCCCTCGCTAGTTTCCGAAGTCCGCGTTCACGTAGGGGTTGAGCTGGTAGGCCGCCGGCGCTCCCGCGGCCCGGTCGAGCAGCACGGCGTTGTACGGTGCGGCCACGTCGCCCCGCTCGCCCAGGTAGGGGGAGCCGCCAACGACCAGCCGCTCGGGCTCCAGCAGCATCCCGTTGTTGGCCACCAGTTGGAGGACGGCCTCCCGGCGCGACTCGGCCAGGCCGGGCCGATCGGGGTCCAGCTCGATGAGCATCGGGCCTCCCCAGAGCTGCCACCGGGCCACCATGCGGCCGAGCCGCCGGAGCCCGTCGGGGGTCAGCCGCTCGGTGCCCGAGTAGAAGTCGGAGCGATAGAGCGTGTAGCGGTGCTGATTGGCCATCCGGGCCTGGGCGGAGAAGTTCTGCTGCAGCGACCAGCCCAGCGGCGGCGTGTCGAACCGCCAGGGCTCGCCGATCATCCGGTCCTTGATCGCGAAGCCCAGGTGGTGGACCGCTCCGGCGATCGGGCCGGGCTGGTGCACGTGGATCGGGGGACCGGCAGGTGCGGTCACGACGCCGGGGGGCGGGGCGATCACGGTCCCCGGCGCCGGGGAGAGCCCCGGGTCCGGGATCGACGCCGCGGGCTGCGGCACCTTGGGGGCGGGCATCTGGGCGGGAGGCAGCGGCGCCGGGGCCTGGGCCCTCGCGACGCCGGGGGCCCCGCCCGAGGCCAGGGTCACGGCGATCGTCGCCGCCTGGAGCATCCGCCTGTCGACTCGCATCGCGTGGTCCCCCGAGAAGGATCGATCGATGGCCCAAGACTGGTCCGGTCCCGACTCCCGCCCTCCTGGTCACTCGGCGAAGCCGTGCGGCCCGACCACCCACTGCTCCTCGCTGCGGAAGTGCTTCATGACCTGGAACGGGTCGAGATAGTTCGTGGTGGCTCGGTGCGGGTGGCGGGTCCTCCCCTCGAGCCGGCCGAGGAAGTAGAACTCCAGGTCGTTGGGCTCCTGGTACAGGTCGCCCGGGGCCGGGGCGGCCGGGGCATCGACCGGCTCCACCAGCTCCGGAGTGACCAGCACCAGCAGCTCCGTCTCGTTGGTCTGCAGGATGTTCCGGCTGAAGGCCTGCCCGACGATCGGCAGGTCTCCCAGCAGCGGAACCCGCTGGACCGAGCCGGACGACCGGGTCGAGAACAGCCCGGCGATGGCCAGGGTCTGCCCCTCCCGGAGCTGCACCACGGTCCGGGCGCTTCGCTCGGTCAGGCCCGGCACGGCCGTGCCGGCTACGAGCACCCCGGAGTTCGGGTTCAGCTCGCTGAAGATCGGCTGCACGTCCAGGCGGATCGTGTCGTCCTCCAGGATCATCGGCAAGAACTCCAGCAGCGCGCCGAAGTCCCGGAACTGGATCGTGATCGTCGCCACGCCCCCGGTGCTGATCTGGGGCACCGGGAAGGGGAAGCTGCCCCCGGCCAGGAACCGGGCGGGCTGGCCGTCGAGCGTCAGCAGCGTGGGCTGGGCGAGGATGCGGACCAGATCGTTCTGCCGCAGCGCGTTGAGGAAGAGGCGGAAGTCCCCCTCGTCGAAGATGCCGAAGAGCTGCGTGTCCAGCGGGTCGGGGAACAGAACCTGGGCCGCGTCGAGCGTGCCGACGTTGCCGATGAGCGAGGCGACGTTGTCCCCGTCGGTCAGCCGCTGGAAGTTCACGCCGATCTGACGCAGCGCGGTGCGGTTGATCTCCGCGATCTTGACCTTGAGCATCACCTGGCGAGGGCCGCGCACCTTCACCCGGTTAATGATGATCAGGCCCGGCTGCGCCCCCCCGGTCGAGGCGATCGCCGAGGCGGCCCCTCCCGTGACGGCCGAGCTGGTCGCTCCCCCGGCTCCCGCCGCTCCCCCGCCGCCGCCAAAGCCGACGCTGCTGGCCAGGCTGCCGCGGTTGATCTGCTCCCCGCCGGCGATCCGAAGCTCCGATCGAATCAGCTCGTTGACGTCCGCCATCATCTTCGGCGTCGGCACCTGACCCTCGAGCACCAGGTTCTGGGCCACCTGGCTGACCCGGATGTCCGCCCCGGGGAGAATCGCGTTGATCCGATGTTCCAGCTCCTCGGCGTCGATCGTGACCCGGACGGTGATCGAGTGAATCTTGCTCGGCTCCCCCTGCTCTCCCTCGTCGATGATCCGGATGGTGGCGTCGCCGTAGGCGAGGCCGAAGATCTCCAGATACCGGACCTCCTCGAACGGGACATTCTCGGCCGCGGCCCCCCCTACGGGAACCTCGACAGGGGTGCCGATCGGCCGCACCGCGACGACCTGAGGATTGTCGACGGTGATGATCGTCCGGTCGGTGAGCGACCGCGTCAGGCGGAACAACTTCGAGCGGTTGAGAATCAGGTCGACCCGAGACTCCGGAACGTCGACCGGCAGAATCAACGTCTCGGCCTCCGGCTCCGGCGTCTCCTCCCCGCCAATCTCCAACCGCTCGCCCGGCTCCTGGAGCGGCTCGGGCAGCCCAGCCCCCGGACCGGGAATCGCGAACCGCTCCAGCGAGTCCGGCAGCAGCGCCGGCGGCCGCGGCAGGCTGCGCCCCGGCGCGATCGCGTACGGGTTGACCACCCTCCCCGGGTCGGGAGCGACCCCTTGCCTGCCGGGCAGATCCAGAGGCACCACCGGCTGGGGCACCGCGTCGATCACCTCCTGCGCCTCCGAGCCCTGCGGCCTTGCGCTCCACGCCCCGGCCAGGGCCGCGACGACGAGGATGCCGACCATCCCGGCCCAGCGGCGCTCCCGATCCCCGATTCCGTCGCGTCTCGGCTGGTTCACCCGATCGCCTCCGAATCGATCCGCCGGGACCGGAGCGATCGGTGAGGATCGTCCCCGGCCGGGCCTGTCGCGCTGGTTAAGCCGACTTTGCGGGCCTGTCGTCCCCTTATTTCGGCAGGATCCCCCACCGCCTTGAATCGCGACGGGCAGCGACCTTGCCGGATGTGCCGGCCGTCGCGACAATGCGCCGCCGCGGCCCAATCGGCCCGGCGGCCCGCCTGGGGGGCCGATCGATCGCCGGGAAGGGGGCCGCTCGGCAGGCTCCCCAGGTTCAGCCGAGGATGGGAGGCTCGATGAGCGGTCAGCGGAGGCGCACGAGGCAGGGGTTCGGAATCGAGACGCTGGACGAGATGCTCGGCGGGGGGCTCGTGCCGGGCACCCTAACGGTGGTGGCCGGAGCCACCGGCGTGGGCAAAACGCAACTCGGCCTCCGCTGGGCCCACGAGGGACTCCGCGCCGAGGGACGACGCGGCGTCCTCTGCGACCTGACCAGCCGGGGAGACTCCCAGAACCACTCCTCCTACGCCCTCGACCACTTCGGCTGGACCCTCTCCCCCTACCCCGCCGACGCCAACCTCAACCTCCCCTCCGTCTGGGACTTCTCCCGCCCTCTCGGCGACTGGTTCCACCCCTTCCACCGCACCGGCCGCCGCGTCACCCGGCACGACCTGGAATACGACGAATGGCACGCCTGGAAGACCGACCTGGCCCGCGTCCTGCGCAAGTCGGTCGAGTTCTTCTACGCGAACTTCGTCCGAGGCTCGCGCCGCGTCGTGGTCGACGGCATCGAGCCCACCGACCGCATGAGCGACTCGATCCAGTTCGAATTCTTCGAGTACCTCTACCACCAGGTCCTCCGCAAGGAGGATGACTGGGCCGCCCGGGAACTGTTCCGAGAGCACTACCGGGCCAACGAGCCTCACGTGATGGCCCACCGCTACGACCACTCCTCCATCGGCTGCCTCTACCTCTACACCACCCCCCACGTCCTGCTCGACGACCTGATGAACCAGCCGATCGGCGAGGGAGACGTCTTCTCCAACGCCAACACCATCATCCTCATGGGCCGCACCCGACAGGACGGCAAGATGGGCCGCGCCCTCTACGTCGCCAAGCACCGGGGCAGCGCCTGTAGCGACGCCATCGTCCCCTACCGCATCACCGATCTCGGCCTGGAATTCGACCCGACGGCCTGAGTCGGAACGCCGATCCGACGGCCGGGGCAAGCCCCCACGCCTTGGCCAGGCGACGCCTCGGCCGAGACGGAGCCGATCACCCCCGGTCGTCCCGATCCGAGTCGAAGCCCGGCCCCTCCGTGTGCTACCCTGGGTTCCCTGGTTCTCGGCTCCGCGATCGCTCCTCGCCCCTCCGTTCCCCGGCTCGGACCCCCATGGCGCTGCTCTCTCTCCGGAACGTCGTCCTCTCCTTCGGCGGCCCCCGACTGCTCGACGGCGTCGACCTGACCGTTGATCGCGGCGACCGCCTCGGCCTGCTCGGACGCAACGGCGAGGGCAAGAGCACCTTGCTCAAGGTGATCGACGGGCAGCTGCCGATCGATTCCGGAGAGGTGATCCGCTCTCAGGGGCTCCGCGTCTCCCGGCTCCCCCAGGAGGTGCCGAGAGGGCGGGCCGGCTCGGTCGCCGAGCTCGTCGCCGAGGGCCTCCCCGACGACGACCACGCCCTCGGCGCCGCCGACCACCGCGTCCTTGCCCTCCTCTCCCGAGTCGATCTCGACCCCGACTCCCCGTTCGAGTCGCTCTCCTCCGGCCAGAAACGCCGGACCCTGCTCGCCCGGTCGCTCGTCGCCGAGCCCGACATCCTGCTGCTCGACGAGCCGACCAACCACCTCGACATCGAGTCGATCCGGTGGCTGGAGGAGTTCCTCCTCCGCTGGGGAGGCACCCTGATCTTCGTCACCCACGACCGAGCCCTCCTGGAGCGGCTGGCCACCCGCATTGTCGAGCTCGACCGCGGCCGGCTCTTCTCCTTCGACTGCGACTACCCCACCTACCTCGCTCGCCGAGAGGAGCAACTCGCCGCCGAGGAACAGCAGGCCGCCCTCTTCGACAAGAAGCTCGCCCAGGAGGAGGCCTGGATCCGCAAAGGGATCGAGGCCCGACGCACCCGCAACGAGGGCCGCGTCCGCGCGCTGAAGGCCTTGCGCGAGGCCCACCGCAACCGCCGCGACCGCCAGGGCACGGCCCGGCTCCAGGCCCAGGAGGCCGACCGCTCCGGCGCCCTCGTCCTCGAGGCCAAGGGCGCCGGCTTCTCCTTCGGCAACCTCCCCGTGATCCGGGACCTGACCACCACCATCATGCGCGGCGACAAGGTCGGCATCATCGGCCCGAACGGATCCGGCAAGTCAACCCTGCTCCGCCTGCTGCTCGGCGAGCTCGAGCCGCAGTCCGGCACCATCCGGCGCGGCACCAACCTCGAAGTTTCCTACTTCGACCAGCTCAAGGCCACGCTCGACGAGGAGAAGACCGTCCAGCAGAACGTCAGCGAGTACGAGACGATCACCGTCGACGGCCGCCCCCGGCACGTGCTCGGCTACTTGCAGGACTTCCTCTTCGCCCCCGATCGCGCTCGCACCCTCGTCAAGGTCCTCTCCGGAGGCGAGCGCAGCCGGCTCCTGCTGGCGAAGCTCTTCACCCAGCCCTCGAACCTCCTCGTGCTCGACGAGCCGACCAACGACCTCGACATCGAGACGCTCGAACTGCTCGAACGCCTGCTCGTCTCCTACTCCGGCACCCTCCTGCTCGTCAGCCACGACCGCGCCTTCCTCAACAACGTCGTCGCCAGCACCCTCGCCATCGAGCCCGGCGGCCTCGTCCGAGAGTACAACGGCGGCTACGACGACTACCTCCGCCAGCGCAAGCGTGACGCCCCCCCTCCCGAGCCCAAGCCCTCCTCCGCCCCGAAGCCCTCCCCTGCCTCCCCGAGCCGCCCCCGCCGGCTCAACTCCAGGGAGCAGCGCGAGCTGGACGCCCTCCCCTCCCGCATCGAGGAGCTGGAGGCCCGCATCGGCTCCCTCCACGACGCCATGGCCTCCCCCGACTTCTACAAGCAAGACGGCGACCGCATCGCCGCCGCCCGAGCCGAGCTGGAGAACCTGGAACGGGAACTCGCCGACCGCTTCTCCCGCTGGGAGGAGCTGGAGGCGCTGCGCGGCTCGTCCTAGCCCCGCCCTCCCGGAGGAGGACCGCCGCGAGGAAGCCCGGTCTGGTCCTCCCGCGCCGGAGCGTCGTCGGTTGGTTCCCCCACCCTCCCAGCCCAATCCCGACGGGAGGAACGGAGGCTCACGGCACCGAATTCGGGGACGAGTCGGACGCCGCGGCCGGGCCCGGCGCGCTCGGCTCGGAACGTTCCTCGGGCGACTGGTCGAGTGGGCCGGGATCGGCCGCCGCCTCCGGAGCGAACGGACCTCCCTGGCCAGGCGCGAGGCTCGGCGGGGGAGGCAGAGGAATCGGCCCGCCAGGGAAGACCGCCCCCGGTTCGGTCAAGGCCGAACTCGGGTCGGTTGGCTCCTCCTCGAGCAGAATGGGAGGCGGCGCCTGCCGTTGAATCTCGGGAGTCACCGCATCCAGACCCACCGCCGCCCGGTAGTCGGCCAGCGCCGAGAAGAACTTCCCCTCGGCCAGCACGCGCAGCACCTGAGCATCGAGCACCTGCTGCTGCCGGACCACGTAGAACAACAACGGAGACGACGCCTGCACCTCCAGCCGCTGACGCTCGGCCTCGGCCAACTGCCGGGCGACGATCTCGGTGTCCTGATAGTAGCGGAGCAGGTCGTAGGCCGCCCTCAGCTCGGCGGCGGCGTTGAGCACGTCGGCCTGAATCTGGTCCCGAGCGAACCGCGTTCGCGCCGAGATCTGCCGCAGCACCGCGTCGGCCGCCCGGATCCTCCCCCGGGCGAACCTCCGCTGCAGCGGCACCTCGAAGAACAGTGACGACTCCAGGATGAACGGCCGGAAGTCCTTGCCCAGATCCACATCGCGCACGCCGACGTTCTGTTCCGTGTAGACGTAGAAATCCAGCGACGGCAGCAGCATGTTCTCGGCCAGCTGCCGATCGATCCTCGCCTTGTCGTACTCCAGCATCAGGCTGAAGATCTCCGGCCGCAGCCGCAGCGCCACGGCGATGTCTTGCTCCACCCGCGACGGGTCCGGCATCTCCGCCTCGGGAAACGCCAGGGGAATCATCCTCGAGTCGGGCAGGCAAGGCAGGCCCCGAAGGTCTCTCAGATAGAACGACAACGTCACCGCGGCCTGTTGCAAGTCGCGACGGCCGTTGATGACCTGCTGCCGCCGTTTGATCAACACATTCTGAAAGGCGATCACGTCCACCTGAGCCACCCGGCCGATCTCCGGCCGGGCCTGCTCGGCCAGCGCCCGGAACTGGGCCTGAGCCAGCTCCTCGAGATCCTGGTAGAGGGCGTAGACCTGGCCGGCGGCCACCCAGGCCCAGTAGGCCTTGGCCGCGTCCTTGAGCAACGTGATGCGCTCCTTCAAGATCGTCGGCTCCACCTTGCGCCGCTCGATCTCCGACTGAAAGAGCTTGGCCCGCTTCGGATCAATCCGCAAGTCCCGCAACAGCGGCTGCTCGAAGCCGTTGACGAACGCCCCCCCTCCGCGCGTATTCAGATAATTGTAATATGTCGGCCATTGACCCTGCGCGATCCGATAGCCGCTAAACAGCTTGCCTCCGGTCGGCAAGATCGGCTGTTCCAAGAAGAAATCCTGGACGTACCGATCGTAGAAGCCCAGCGGGTAGTTGCGCGAGTCGGCGTTCAGGCCCAGGTCGAACGCCCCTCGGGCCGAGAGGACCTCCCCGTCCGCCACGTTCCGTTGCTCCAGGACCGCGAGAAAGGGAGGATAGCGCCGCTCGGCCGAGTTCCGCACCTCTTCCAGCAGCAGCGGAGGGCCGGGAGGCTGGTCGTCGACCCGAGGGGCCCCGGTCGGCGCCGGGGGGGACCCCAACTCCAGCTCGGGAGCCTCGGGCAACTGGAACGGCCCCCCCTGGCCGGGAGGCGCCGCCCCGTCCGGCCCCGAGGAGGACGGCCGTCCCAACAATCCGGGCAGCAACAGCAGGGAGTCGGGCTCGCTCCCCGGGTCAGGTGGCCCCGGCATGTCGGCGCTGGGCGCGAGCCCCTGAAGCAACGTTCCCCCTGGCGTCACACTCGGGGTGAACGGAGTGAACGGTCCGGGAGTGATCGGCAAAAACGGGGTCGCCCCCATCACTCGAGGAGGGCCGCTGAGCGGGGTCGCCAGGTCGCTGGGCGGCAAGCCCTGACCCAACGGAGGAACGCCCATCGCCCGAGGAGGACCAATCATCAGATCGGGCGGATTGGAGAACGGCAGCGTGGTCCTCCCGGACGCCGGCGGTTGCGGGGCCTCCTGCCCGATGACGATCGCGGCCGGGTCGAAGACTCCCAACGCCCCGGCCGCCACCGCGAAGAACCTCCGTGTTCTTCGGCTCATTTCGGCCTCTTCAGCTTCGGCTTGTCGTCCTTGCCCGCCCCGTCGCCTTCGGTCAGCTCGGGCTCGTCCTGAGCCACCACGGGAGCGAACCCGTTGAGCCGCCGCCAGATCTCGTAGCCCAGCGGCACCTCCCGCAACAGCACCCAGCCGTTGGCCCGGGCCCCTTGACGCAAAAACCGCCGAGACGGCCAGGGACTCTTCACCACGGCCTTCGTCTCCCCGGAGCTTGCTATCGGCTCATCCGGCAGAAATTCCCCAGTCGTTCGCTCCAAAACCAACACCCCGGCCCTCGGATCCTTCTCGTCGGGCTTGACCGCGACGATCGTTCCCGACTGCCCGCTGGACAGGCCGGTCACCGTCGTCCCCGGAGCGAACGGCCCTCCCTGCCGCTCCCGATAGCGCAGTTCCGGGCCGTCCAGATCCGGCACCGCCAACACGCGAAACTTCCCCCCCTTGGTCGTGGTCGGATCCACCAGCGCCACCTTGCCCGGGAAGGTCCCCACCGCCGCCGCCGGCCAGCCGATGAACTGCAAGGCTGGCCACCCTTCAAATTGAAGCCGAACCGGATCCCCCACCCGAACCAGCGGGATGTCCCGGCCTGGCAGATACAGCTCCGCCGCCAGCCGGGGTGTCTCCGGCACGAGGATCGCCAGCGGATCCCCCTCCTTGACGTAGGCCCCCTCTCCCACATTGGTCAACAGGCGCAAGACCGTCCCTGCTCTCGGGGCCAAGACCCGGCCTCCCTGTTCCTGCTGACGGATCTTCACCTGCGTGTCGGTCAGCTTGACCCTCGCCTCCTGAACCTTCATCTCCGCGGTTTGAATGTCGGTGCGCGCCTTCTCGATCTCGGCCTGCGCCTTGGCCTCGACCACCTTTCGCTTCGCCTTGGCCTGCTCCAGCGCCGCTTGTGCCTGATTGCGTTGTTCCCGAGCCTGGTCAAGCTTCCGTTCGGCCGTCCGATAGGTCTGCTCGGCCTTGACCACGGCCTGTCCAGCCTCCAGCCCCCGCTCATACAGGGCCTTGGCCTGCTCGTAGAGGATTTGGTAACCGGAGGCGTCGGTCTGGGCCTCCGCCACCTTTTGCTCGGCCTCCTGCACCTTGCGCTCGGCCTCCAGGATCCCCGCCTCGGCCTCCAGGATCGCCTGGTCACGCTCGGCTTCTTTTTGACGCAGCGCCGCGGTGTAGGCCGCCACCGCCTGCGTCGCCTGCTCCAAGGCCGCCTGGTAGTTCTCCTCTTGCGACCGCAACGTCTCCAGGTAGCGCGGGTCCACATTCTTGACCGTCGCGATCAGGTCCCCCCGGCGGACCTGATCTCCCTCGATGACGGCATAACTGATCACCCGGCCCGAAATCGGCGCCTCGACTTGGAATTGCCGATCCAACGGGTGGTAGCCGATCACCGAACCGTCGCCGAAGACCGACTGCCGCCAGGGAACCAGCGCCAGCACGAACGGCAGCCCCAGCAGGGCCACCATCAACGCCACGCCCACCTTGCGGGCCGCCCGGGGCGTGCCCACCTGACGCAACGCCGGCATCCCCGAGCCCGCGTCGAAGGCCCGCACCGCTGGGACCGAAGTCCCCGACCGAACCGGCGCCAACACCGCCGGAGGACGCCGCACCGGCAATCGTCTCGGGGGGGCCTCGCCGGGCGTTCCCTGGCTCGAGGGACCCGGCGCCTCGACCGACGCCGCCCGGCTCAGTTCAAGCGACATAGCCCCGCCTCCTGAAGCCAGCCTTCGATGTCCCGCATCCGGCCCGGAGCCGGTTCCAGCGTGTGTTCGACATGGCCGTCGGCCAAAATCACCACCCGGTCGCACTGCGCGACCACCTCCTGGCTGTGGGAGACGATCAGCAACGACCACGGCGCCGAGCGATCGAACAAGGTGTCCATCAGCCGCCTCCGGGCGTCCAGGTCCAGGCCGTCGAGCCCCTCGTCGATCACCAGCAACCTCGGGTCCCCCACAATCGCCCGGGCCAGCATCAGCCGACGCGTCTGCCCCACCGACAGCGGCGCCCCCTTGCTCGAGAGCACCGTCTGCATCCCATCAGGCAGCCGAGCCACCTCCTCCAACAGCCCCGCCGACTCCAGCGCCTGACGCACATCGACCAACGACAGCCACAGCCTCCCCATCCGAACGTTTTCCAGAATCGTGTCCTCGATCACCTCCAGTCCCTTAACCACCGCCACCTCGGCCCTCAACGATTCGAGCCGAAGGTCCCGAGTGTTCACTCCATCCAGTTCGATCGTGCCGCTGGTCGGTTGCCGAAGCCCGTAAATCAAATCCACCAACGTGCTTTTGCCCGAACCGCTCGGCCCGATCACCGCCAGCCGCTCTCCCGGTTTGATCTCCAGATCCAAATGCCGCACCACCGGATGATGCGGATCATAGCCGTAACTGATGTCCTTGACCTTCAACGCCGCACCCACCACGCCCGTCTCCCGATGCACCTCCCCATCGGAGCGTTCCAACGGCAGATCGACCAGCACTCCCAGCTTGTCGATCGCCGCCATCAGGTCGTACCAGGCCTCCAAATGCTTGCCCAACTTCGTGAACGACATCAACACCGTCGCGACAATCAACTCAGCCGCCACCAACTGCCCCAGCGTCAATTGCTCCCGGATCACCAGATAGCCCCCCAGCCCCAGCAACGCCGAACTGGCCACCGCCTGCAACCCCAACGCAAAGACGATCTGCCGCATCAAAATCACGAAGTGCCTCCGCCGGGCCGACAGATAACGTCGGGTTGCCGCGTCGGTGCGGTCCACCGCGAAATCCGCCCCGCCATCCACCTTGTACGCCAGCGGCACCCGGGCGATCTCCTCCAATCCACCGGCCACCTGGTACTTCGCGATCGATTCCTGAATGCTCGTCGTCACCGCCCCCCGGCCCAACAACCAAATGATCAACGTCATCGACAGCAGCAGCACCAGGTCGAACCCCAGCAGAAACGGGTGGTAAAACGCCAACACCACCAGCCCGATCCCCGCCCCCAGCACCACCGAGATCCCGTCCAGCAGCAACAAGGCCGCCACCTTCTGCACCGTCATCACGTCAAAGAACCGGTTGACTAGCTCCGGCCCGTTGCTCCGGTCGTAGGCATCGATTCGCACCCGAGGCAACCGATAGGCCAAATCCGCCGCCACCCGGACAAACAACCGACGCTGCACCAACTCGACCATGTAGGTCTGCAACACCCGCAACAACGCCGCCAACGCCAAGCAACCGAACAAAATCAGCGTCAGCACAATCAGTTGCTGCAACAGCAAATTCAACGCCACCGTCGTCACCACCGCCTCAATCGCCAGCGGCGTCGCCAGCGACAGAATCCCCACCCCCACCGCATAGGCAACCACCAGCCCCAGATCCCGAGACACCTCCAGCCGCAACAAGCCCAGCAACCGCTTCAGCGGCGACGGACCGTGACCATGATGATCACCTCCCGATCCATGCCCCCCGGCCCGCTCGCGTCCCAGCAGCTCCCGCCCCCGGTACGGCTCGTCCGCGTCCGGATCGCGGAGCGCGTTGCATGGCGCTAGCGGAAGCACCATCATCCACGACACAACCGACCTCGGTCCCTCCACCCCCAGCCGTCTGACCAACTCCCGCACCGAGATCAACGGCCCCACCGCCCCCCGCTCCGACGCCGCCAGCCTCCCCCGGTTCCCTTTGCGGCCCACCAGCGTGATCCAACGCCCCGGCCTCCCCTCCCCCTCCGACGCATACGTCACCACCGGCATGTCCGGCCGGGCGTTGGCGATCGCCTCCCGAATCGACCACCGCACCGGCGTCATCCGCAAGCCCAATTGCTTGCCAATCATCGCCAGCCGAGGCCCCCAGGTCTCCTCCGGCGCTCCCGGATACTCCCGTTCCGACTGGTGAATCAACTGCCTCCCCAGCACCGGGTCATACTCCAGACCGGTCGCCTCCGTGCACGCGTCCAGAACTTGGTCGTCGGTCCAACCCATCGCTCCCCCTCACCCTGGTTTCCCACCCCACCCGCTCCCACACCGGACGCCCCCGGATGGCCCCTCCCGGTCCCTCCGCGATGCCGGATCCTCCTCTTCCTATGTTAAATCACCGCCAACTCCTTCGCTTCCCCTTCCACCACCGCCATCGCGGCGACCGTCCCCCGGAACGGCGACCGCCAACCCTCGCCGACCCCCGCACCGGTTCCCCCCAACGCGCTCCAAGCCTCCCGACCGCGTCCCTGTCGCGTCAACGGCAGCATACCGTTGGCCCCCTCCCCTGCGAAGGCATCTCTTCTCCCCCAGACACTTGCCCGCGCCTCGAGACGCTCCAAATTCCGCAACCGATTTGTGGAGTTTGAGTTCGAGGACAAGGCCAGCCAGACCAGCGGACAACCCCCTCAGCCCCTCGAATCCCGACCCCTCGCCGATCCGCCGTCATCCTCAGCCGAGGGCGCCGGTCTTCCTCAGGACGTTCTCGATGCCGCCCCGCTCCAGGCGGCCCGGCCGAGTTCCTCCCTCCCTTCTCCCGCCAGCTCCCCTCCTCTGACGACGGATCATCGACCTCCCGGCCATTCCGTCGCTCCTCCCCCTTTGACATGAGTGCGCCCAAGATCTCATAATCGGCCTCCTCCCTCCTTGCGTTTGGGACTCGGTCGGGAGATCCTTGCCTCCAGAGGCCCCTTCAACCCGGCGGACGGAGCCGGGGTATCGACGTTTCTCCAGGAGTGTGAGATTCATGCGTTCCATCGGTTTGCTCAGTCTGGTGCTCACCCTCGGCGCATTTGCCGGCCCCGCTCAGGCCGGCCTCGTTGTGGTCACCCCCTCCGACCCCCAGGGCTGGCAGTCCTTCGGCAATAGCGGGGGAGGGTCGAGCTCCATCGAACCCTCCAGCTTCGGTGGCGCCTTCAACGACGGGTCCGTGAAACTGACCGGCGATCGGACCCGCTTCGGGCTCTTCCCGACCGGAGGGCTCGGGCGCCTGGACAATCTGCTGGCCTTCAGCTTCGAGTGGGTGGTCCAGCAGGTCGGCGGGGGAGTCGGCACCGCCCAGGCCCCGGCCTTAAGGCTGCATGTGCAGGACACCGTGAACAATCGCTTCCTGGAAATCATCTGGGAAGACGGCGAGCAATCGACCTCTGAGCGGTAGTTCGTCGCCGGCTCCGGGACCACCGGCACGATCTATTCGGGGGACTTCTTCGGCGCCGACGCCAACCGCCTCTGGGTCTGGACGACGGGCTTCGGACGCGGCGTCTACGATGGAAGCGGGACGAAGATCGCCAACTCGGATGCCGCCCGAGACATCACCACGACCAGGAACACGATCCTCTCTGTCGACCCGAACGCCATCGTGACGGGCATCAGCATTGGTGCGGGCAGCTCGATCGGCTCCGACTTCATCGGGTACGCCGATTCGGTGCGACTGGCCATGGACGGCTCCAGCCCCTCCGACACCACCTACAACTTCGCCGTCACCGCCGTCCCGGAGCCGTCGAACCTCGCAATGGCCGGGGTGGCCGGCCTGCTCCTGCTCGCTCGCCGCTGGCAGGCCCGGCGATCGCGGAACAGGGGTGAGACGCGCTGAGTCGATCCCCTCGGCCCTGATGGCCGAGATGGTCGCGACCTCGATGGCCGGCCGGCCCAACGATCCGGCCGGCCCTCACCGGGAGGCCGACGCGGGAGGCTCCTCCGGCCCGCCTCCCCCGTCATCCCCGAAGGCACCGATCGCCGACGCTCCCCTCCCCTCGGAGGCCGGGGGCGGGTGAGTGCGATCCCTCCCCTCGGGCGATGATCTCTCCCGAAGGCCCGAGCGCGATCCGGGGAGGCTCCCCGTCCGTCCCGATCCGGGAGCCGCCACCGATGGTCGATCGCCTGGTTTCCCCCCACCCTGCACCCCCCCGGCCTCCCGAGCTCGCCGCTCTCGATCGCGAACCGCCGGCCCGGCTCACGCACGCATCAATCATTCGCTGGTTGAATTGCCGCTCGCCTTCAATCCGCTCCCGAGGCCGCCTGGAGGCGTCCGGCTCCGTCTGGCCGGCCCGGCGGTCGCTCGGGAGGGCCCCGACGCGACGCCTCGGAGCGGATCGGGACGCGGGGCGCCGGCGCGGAGCGAACCCAAGCGGAATGACGCAAGTCATTCCTGTATTGATCGTTTCGTCAAATCGCCCGAGCGTTCCAACCGCGCACCACGACCGGCATCGCCGCGCACCGGGAGAGATCCCGGCGCGGCGGCCGGTCGGCCGAGGGGGAAGCAAGACGGCGACTCCGGAGGTCGGGGGGGGCGTCGGGCCGGTCTCGGGGCAGGGGCGCTGGTTGGCGCGCCCCTCCGCGCGGAGCGAACCCAACCGATTCCACACAACTCATTCCGAGCCAAGTCTTTTTGTTCTTCTGGCCGAGCGTTCCGCTGGCGCACCGTCCGGGATCCGGGCCGTTGCGGAAGGGGGTCGAGGAGCGGGGGATGGGGGGGGTTGCCGGGAGGCCGGGCGGGGTCGGGGGGCGTCGAGATCGCCTCAAGCGTTGCAACCGGTCGGGTCGATAATCGCGGTGATTCCGGGGGTCGGATCGAAGGGGCGCGGCCCTGCGCGGCGTCCGGGCCAAGGAGGGCCGATCCGATCCGACCCCGGGGGCCGTCGGGCCCGGGATCCGGCCAAGGAGGGCGCAGTGACAGACGCGGCGGGCAATCGGGCGCGACGGAAGGGCGTCGGGCCGGCAATCGCCCGGCTCGCCGTCCTGCTGGCGCTGGCGATCGCCCCCCCGGCCCGAGCCGCCCCGAGGCCGATGCCGACGCCGGCCCCGCAGGGCAATCCTCCGCCGCTGACCTACTCCGACAGCCCCTCCTTCCGCATCCCGTTCAACCTCTCCGACCCGGATCGGATGCTCCAGTTGATCGCGGAGGTGCACCTGTACGTCTCGGCCGACCGCGGCCTGTCCTGGCAGTATGCCGGCAACACGCCGCCCAGCCAGATGGCCTTCCCTTATCGCGCCGACCACGACGGCGAGTACTGGTTCGCCGTCCGCACCCGAGATCACCAGGACCGGCTCTACCCCCCCGACATGGACCAGGTGCGCCCCCGTCTCCGGGTCATCGTCGACACGACGCCCCCCTCGGTCGTCCTCCGGGCCATGCCCCGGCGCGGGGGGGTGGTCGGCGTGCACTGGAGCGTGCAGGACGAGAACCTGGATCTCTCGACCTTCGCCCTGGAGTACCAGGTGCAGGGGGCCCAGGCCAACTCCTGGAGGAGGGTGCCGGCGCGCCCCCGGCTGGTGGGAGAGGAGCGCTGGGAGGTGGGCACGGGCTTTCCGGTGATGGTCCGGGTGACGGTGGCCGACCGCGCCGGGAACCGGGGAGTGGCCGAGGTCGCGTTGCCCGACGGCAGCGCCGAGACGCCCGGGGCGACCGTCGGCCCGGCCGCCGGGTCGGCCCCTCCTCCGATCATGCAGGCCAACCGCCCCTCGGGCCGGGGGACGATCGGGGCCGGAGCCGCGCCCGAGCCGGACCCGTTCGCCGGGATCGACCGAGGCGCCTCGGCGCCGGGTCCGGAGCTGGAGCCGGAGCCGGTTCCCGTTCCCCACGGCGAGGCGACGCCGAGCACAATGGGGGCCGCTCCCCCTCCCGGGCCGACCGCGCCCCCCTCCCCCGCGCCGAGCCCTTCGCCGGCTGCTCCCCCCTCGGACCCGGCCCCCGCCTCGTCCTCCGGCGGGGTCCTGATCGTGGGGAGCCCGAGGTTCCCGCTGAGCTACGACGTGCAGGACGGCTCCGCCGAGTCGCTGGCCGTCGTCGAGATGTGGGTCACGCGGGACGACGGCCGGTCCTGGGAGTCGCTCGGCACCGACCCCGACCGCCAGTCCCCCTTCTTTGTCGACCTCGGCGGCGACGGCCGGTACGGCCTCCGCATCGTCGTCCGGTCGCAGAACGGCCTGGGGGACCCCCGCCCCACTCCCGGCACCCCCCCGCAACTGGAGGTGGTCGTGGATACGACCGCCCCCCGCGTCACGGTCGACTCGGTCGCCCTCGGCACGGGGGCCGAGGCCGGCTCGCTCGTCCTCTCCTGGAGGACCGAGGAGCCCCATCCCGCCGAGGCCCCCGTGATCCTCTCCATCCGCCCCGACTCCCCCGACGCCATCTGGCAGCAGGTCACTCCTCCCCAGCCCGACACCGGCCGCCTCGCCTGGCCCCTCTCCCCCAACGTTCCCTCCCGATTCTTCGTCCGTCTCGACGTCTTCGACGCGCTGGGCAACCAGAGCACCGTCGAAACCACCGAGCCCATCGTGCTCGACATCCCCCGCCCCCGCGGCCGCATCCTCGGCCTCGATCCGAACGCCAGGGTGCCGGCGGCCGTGCCCCGGCGATGACCCGACCGCGACGGAGCGATCTCGGCCAACCGCATCCCGGACCCCCTTCCATGAAACCGCACCGCTCACGATTGAGATTACGCCGGAGCCCCTCGAACCCTGACCGGCCCCCGGTCCCCTGGACGGCCCGGCCCCCGGCCCCCTGGACGGCCCGGCCCTCAGCCCGGCAAGATGGGGACATCCGCCCCGCTTGCCGGCCCGGGGACGTGATCGGGACCCTCCTCGGACAGGGAGGTCGGCCTCGCCAGGTCACTGGGGATCCTCTCACCATGCCATCGCCTCCTCCTCGCCGGGCTCTGCCGGGCCTGGCGCTCGCCTTGCTGCTGACCCCGGCCCCCCTCGCCGCCGCCGGACCACAGGACGACGAACCGAGACGCCCCCAGATCCCCGACCTCCAGGTCGAGAAGTACACCCTGCCCAACGGCCTCGAGGTCCTCCTGCACGAGGACCACGCCGTCCCGGTCGTCTCGGTGAACATCTGGTACAAGGTGGGCTCCAAGGACGAGGACGAGGGCCGCACCGGCTTCGCCCACCTGTTCGAGCACCTGATGTTCCAGGGCTCCGAGCACCTCGACGGCGAGTACTTCGCCCCGCTCGAACCGCTCGGCGCCCGGATCAACGGCAGCACGAATACCGATCGCACCAACTACTACGAGACGGTCCCCAGCAACGCCCTGGAGCTGGCCCTCTGGCTCGAGGCCGACCGCATGGGCTTCCTCCTCCCGGCGCTGGACCAGGAGAAGCTGGACAACCAGCGGGAGGTCGTCAAGAACGAGCGCCGCCAGCGCGTCGACAACGTCCCCTACGGCCAGGTGCAGGAGCGGCTGCTGGCGGCCCTCTACCCGGAGGACCACCCGTACCACCACAGCACCATCGGCTCGATGGCGGACCTCTCGGCCGCCTCGCTCGAAGACGTGAAGAACTTCTTCCGACGCTACTACAACCCGAACAACGCCAGCCTCTGCCTGGCCGGGGATTTCGACCCCGAGCAGGCCAAGGCGCTGATCGCCAAGTACTTCGGGCCGATCCCCGCCGGCCCGGAGGTCGAACCGCTTCCGCCCCAGGTGCCGACCCTGGACGAGCCGGTGACGCTGGCGATCACCGATCGCGTCTCGCTGCCCCGCGTCTACCTGAACTGGCCGACCGTGCCCTACGGGCACCCGGACGAGCAGGCGCTGGACGTCCTCGCGTCGGTGCTCGGGCAGCTCGACAAGCAAAGCCGGCTGGAGAAGGCGCTGATCTATGACGAGCCGGTCGCCAGCCAGGTGGTCGCCTTCCATCCGACCAGCGCGCTGTCGGGCACCTTCACCGTGATCGCCACCGGGAGGCCGGAGACGGTCCTCGACGACCTGGTGGCCCGGATCGACGCCGAGATCGCCCGGCTCCAAGAGCAGGGGCCGACGGACGACGAGGTGCTCAAGGCCCAGAATGAGACCGAGAGCGGCCTGATCTTCGGCCTGGAGTCGGTCGCCGCCAGATCCGACTACTTCAACCAGAACAACGTCGCCTTCGGCGACCCGCTGGCCTACCGCGAGCAGCTCCAGCGCCTCTTCGACGTCAGGCCCGAGGACGTTCGCCGCGTCGCCCAGCAGTACCTGACCCCGAACCGAGTCCGGATGGACGTGACCCCGGGCGCCCCCACCCCCCGGGCCCCCGAGGTCGCCGCGAACGCGGCCGTCGCGGTGGACCTGGTGGCCGACGAGCCTCCCGTGATCGACTCCTTCGACCGCTCGGTCATGCCCGAGCCCGGCCCGGCGCCGGAGTTCTCCCCTCCGCCGGTCGAGCGTCGGGCACTCAGCAACGGCCTCGAAGTGCTGGTCGTCAGCCGGCCGCAGCTGCCAATCCTGACGATGGACCTGGTCGTCAAGGGAGGAGCCGTGCTCGTGCCCGAGGGCAAGGACGGCGTGGCCGAGCTGACCGCCGACCTGCTCACCGAGGGAACCGCCCACCGAGACGCCCAGGAGCTGGCCGGGGCCCTGTCCCGGATCGGCGCCTCGATCAGCGCCTCGGCCGGCATCGAGAGCCTGACCGTCTCCCTCTCGACCCTGACCAAGCAGACCGACACCGCCCTGGGCCTCTTCGCCGAGGTGCTGCTCGACCCCGCCTTCCGCCAGGCCGACCTCGAGCGCCAGCGCGGCCTGCTGATGGCCGGCCTGCTCCGCCAGCGGGACAACGCCAGCGCGATCGCCTCGAACGTCTTCCCGATCCTGCTCTACGGCAAGCACCACCCCTACGGCCGCCCCGTCGAGGGGACCCTGGAAACGGTCCCCGCCATCACCCGCGACGACATCACCGCCTTCCACTCCCTGCTGTTCCGGCCGAACAACGCGGCGTTGATCGTCGTCGGCGACACGACGGCCGACGCGATCGTCGAGCGGCTGGAGGCCTCACCGCTGGCAGACTGGGAGCCGAGCGACGTGCCGCCGGCCACCCTGCCCGCGCCCGAGCCGGCCGAGACCGGGACGCTCTACCTGGTCGACCGGCCGGATTCGGCGCAATCCGTCCTGCGGGTCGGCCAGATCGGCCTGCCCCGCGACACGCCCGACTACTTCCCGGTCACGGTGCTCAACGCCGTGCTCGGCGGCCAGTTCTCCAGCCGGATCAACCTGAACCTCCGCGAGGACAAAGGCTATACCTACGGCGCCCGCTCCACGTTCTCCTTCCGCAAGGGACCCGGCCCCTTCGTCGCCGGCGCCGACGTGCAGACCGCCGTCACCGCCCCGGCCCTCTCCGAGCTGCACCGCGAGCTGGTCGAGATCACCAGCGGCGACCGCCCCGTCAGCCAGCAGGAGCTGGCCGACGCCAAGGGCCAACTCGTACTCGGCTTCCCCGGCGGCTGGGAGTCGACCGGAGGGGTCGCTTCGCAACTGGAGGCGCTGGTCCTCTACGGACTGCCGGATGATTACTTCACCACCTACCAGGAGACGCTTGAGTCCGTCTCGCTGGATCAGGTCCGCGACGCCGCTCGAACGCACCTCCACCCCGACCGCATGACGATACTCGTCGTCGGCGACCGCGAAGCCATCGCCTCGGAGCTGGAGGGCCTGCCGTTTGTCCCCTCGATCTCCCTTCGAGACGAGCAGGGCAACCCCGTCGACCCCGCCGCCGCCTCCTCCGAGCCCGGCGGCCGCTGACCCCCCGCCCCCGCCGCGCCCCGGCCCCCCCGGGGCTCGGCCGGGTTCGCTGCCCGCCCGGCCGCTTCCCTTGACCCGGCCGGAGGGGGGCCGAAACAATGGAGGCATCGCCCGCCCGACGCCCTCCCGCTCTCCCGCACGGTCGAGTCGACCTGCCGCAATCGGAAGGACTTGCTCGCTGATGGCCACGTCCGCCGCCACCGACCCGAGACAACTGCCCGACGCCCTCGGCCGCTTCGGCCCGTTCGGCGGGCGGTTCGTGCCCGAGACGCTCATCGACGCCCTGAACCGGCTGGCCGAGGCCTACGAGCGGATCAAGGCCGACCCGTCCTTCTGGCAGGAGATGAACGACTACCTGACCAACTACGTCGGCCGGCCGTCTCCGCTGTACTTCGCCAAGCGGCTGACGGACATGGTCGGCGGCGCCGACATCTACCTGAAGCGCGAGGACCTCAACCACACCGGCGCCCACAAGATCAACAACGGCATCGGCCAGGTGCTGCTGGCCCAGCGGATGGGCAAGACCCGGGTGATCGCCGAAACTGGCGCCGGGCAGCACGGCGTGGCCACGGCCACCGCCTGCGCCCTGACGGGTCTGGAATGCACCGTCTACATGGGGGAGGAGGACATCCGCCGCCAGAAGCTCAACGTCTTCAACATGAGGACGATGGGAGCCACCGTCGTTGCCGTGACCACCGGCTCTCGCACACTCCGAGACGCGACGAACGAAGCGATGCGCGACTGGATGGGCTCGTCGGACAAGACGCACTACACGATTGGCTCGGTGGTGGGCCCGCACCCGTTCCCGATGATCGTGAGGGACTTCCAGTCGGTCATCGGCAAGGAGGCCCGGCGGCAGTGCCTGGACCGTGTCGGCCGGCTGCCGGACGCGGTGGTGGCCTGCGTGGGGGGCGGGTCGAACGCGGCGGGGATGTTCTACCCGTTCATCGGGGATGAGGGGGTCGAGCTGATCGGCGCCGAGGCCGGCGGAAGGAACTCGAACCTCGGCCAGCATGCCTCCAGCCTGACCAAGGGGCAGCCGGGCGTCTTGCACGGCAGCTTCAGCTACGTGTTGCAGGACGACGAGGGGCAGACCAGCGACGTGCACTCGATCTCCGCCGGGCTGGATTACCCGGGCGTCGGCCCGGAGCACAGCTACTGGAAGGAGATCGGGCGGGTCCGGTACGAGTCGATCACCGACGCCGAGGCGCTGGAGGCGTACCACACGCTCGCCCGACGAGAGGGGATCCTCCCGGCCCTGGAGTCCAGCCACGCCGTCTCCCAGGCGATGAAGGAAGCGGCCCGGCTCGGCCCCGGCAAGGTGGTCCTGATCTGCCTCTCAGGCCGGGGGGACAAGGACGCCTACGAGATCGCCCGCATCCGGGGCGAGCCGATGGACTGACCCCGGTCCCGGTCGGGACGTGGTTGCCAGGCGATTGCGCATGAGAGCCCGCCGCTGGCCGGTTGGGATGCTGTTGGCCGCCGCGGTTGCGCTCTCCTGCTGGGGGGCGCTAACGCTGGCTCGGGCCCGTCGCGACCGCTCCCAGCTCGCCGCGGCGATCTCGGCCGTGGAGGCCGGGCGCTTCGAGGAGGCCGAGCCGGTCCTGCGGCGTCGGCTCGACGATCGGCCCGGGGACGATCGGCTTCGCTTCCTGCTGGGAACCTGCGAACAGAGGCTCGGGAGGCTCGAAGAGGCGGTCGACACCTGGGCCGCGATCGACCCGGCGGGAGCGTTCGGCCCCAGGGCGGCGCTGGCCGCGTCGGAGGCCCTGATCGGGCTCGGTCGGCTGGCCGAGGCGGAACGGAGGCTCGATCTCGCGATCAAGGCCGGGGAGGGAGACGGCCCGGAGCCCGCCATGCTTCGGGAGCGTCTGGTCCAGATCGCCCGCCTCACCGGGCGCCGGGACGAGCTGAGGCCGCTGATCGAGCAGGTCTGGAATCTGGCCCTGAAGCGACCGCCGGGCCGGGAGTGGCCGGAGGTGTCGAGCCCTCGCGATCTGCTCCGGCAGTATTGCCTGGTCGACCTCGAACCGCCCCCGGTCGAGCAGCGGCGAGCCGAGCTGGAACGGGCCCTCGATCGGTTCCCGGAAGACGACCGGGCCTGGCTGGGGATGGCCCACCTGGAGCTTGAGGAGGGCCGGCTCGACCTCGCGTCGGGCTGGCTGCGCCGATGCCTGGCCGCCCGGCCCGACGACCCGAGCGTCCGACTCGCCCAGCTCCGGCTGGCGATCGCGGCCGGGGACTCCTCCTCGGCCCTGGAGGCCCTTGATCGGCTGCCGGAGGGGGCGCTGCCGCCCGATCGCCTGCTCGACCTGGACGCCTGGTTCGCCGAACGCCGGGGGGACCTGGACGAGGCCCGGACGGCCCTCCGCCGGCTCCTGGAGCGGAACCCGACGGACCTGGAGGCGCTGGAGCGGCTCTCGGGACTGCTCGTGCGGCTTGGGGATCCGGCCGGTGCCGCCGAGCTTCGGGCCCGCAAGGCCGCCCTCGACGCGGCGATGAACCGGTATCGCTCCCGGTACTTCCGGGCCGACCTGATCGACGAGGGGGTGGAACTCGCCGGGCTGGCCGAGCGCCTCGGTCGATGGTTCGAGGCCGAGGGGTGGTGGACCCTGATCGGCCGCTCCCGGGGGTTCGACGAGGAGTCTCGGGAGGCGCTGGCTCGGATCCAGGAGCGGAGGCGATCCGCCGAGGAGGGACCGTCCCCCCCGACGATCCGGGAGCTGATCGCCTCGGCGTCGGCCGGGATCGTCCCGGGAGGGGACCCCGAGGCACCGCCGCCGGCCCGGTTCGTCGAGGTCGGCCGCGAGGTCGGCCTCGACTTCGAGCACGAGCCCGGGCGCACCCCGGATCGCCAGCTCCCCGAGACGATGAGCGGCGGAGTCGCGCTGCTGGACGCCGACGGGGACGGCCGGCTGGACATCTTCGCGGTCCAGGGAGGACGGCTGCCGGGCCAGCCCGGCCTCCCGCCCTCATCGGGGGATCGCCTGTACCGGAACCGGGGGGACGGGACGTTCGAGGACGTGACCGAATCGGCCGGCCTGGGGGGCGATCGCGGGTACGGGCACGGCTCCTGCTCGGCGGACTTCGACGGGGACGGCCATCCCGACCTGCTCGTCACCCGGCTCGGCGCCGTCTCCCTGTACCGGAACCGGGGGGACGGGACGTTCGAGGACGTGACCGAATCGGCCGGCCTGGCCGGGGCGGGCGGCTGGCCCACCTCGGCGGCCTTCGCGGACATCGACGGAGACGGGGATCTCGATCTCTACATTGCCCGATATGTTGATTGGAATCCGACCGCCCCGATCCGATGCCGCCGCGAGGACGGCTCCTTCTCCTACTGCCATCCGCTGGCGCTGCCCGCTTCCCCCGATCTGCTGTACCGGAACGACGGAGGACGCTTCGTCGACGTCTCGGAGGAGGCCGGCATCCGGGTCCCCGAGGCGGGGAGGGGGCTGGGGGTCGTTGCGCTGGATCTGGACGACGACCGCCTGATCGATTTCTACGTGGCCAACGACGCCACCGCGAACTTCTTCTTCCGCAACCTCGGCGACGGCCGATTCGAGGAAACGGCCGAGATGGCTGGGCTCGCCGCCAATGCTCAGGGCGGCTACCAGGCGGGCATGGGGATCGCCTGCGGCGACCTGAATGGCGACGGAGCGATCGACCTGCTCGTCACCAACTTTTTTGGCGAGGGGACGACCTACTACGAGAACCTGGGAGGCGGGCAGTTCGTTGATCGCTCGGCCTCGGTCGGTCTGCTCGCGGCGACCCGATCGCTGCTCGGCTTCGGCACGGCGCTCATCGATGCGCAGAACGACGGGAGGCTCGACCTGCTGACGGTCAACGGGCATGTCGACGACCACCGGCCGAGGTTCCCCTACGCGATGCCCGCCCAACTCCTGCTGGGGTCCAGCGTTGGCCGGCTGGTGCCGGTCGACGACCCGGGGTCCCCTCCCTGGGACCGGCCCCGGCTGGGCCGGGGTCTGGCCGTGGGGGACGTGGACGACGACGGCCGGGTCGACGCGGTCGCGATCGACCAGGGGGGTCCGCTTGCCCTGCTGCTCAATCGCTCCGAGGGCGGCCACTTCCTCACCCTGAGGCTGGAGGGGACCCGGTCGAACCGGGACGCGATCGGGGCGACCTGCGCGGTCGTCGCCGGCGGCCTTCGGCGGGTGGCGGTCCGGTTCGGCGGCGGCAGCTACCAGTCCTCCTCCGGCCCGGCCCTCCACTTCGGGCTCGGGAAGGAGGAGTGGGTGGACCGGATCGAGGTCGACTGGCCGTCCGGGCTCCGAGAGGTGATCGAGGGAGTGCCGGCCGACCGCCGCTATCGGATCCGGGAAGGGGAGGGGAGAATCCGGGAGCCCTCGGCCTCCCCGACGGCCGATTGAGCCGGCGGGCGGCGAGCCGACGAGGTCGCATCGGGCCGCCGACCTGGCTACAATCCAGCCGGCCGGCGGCGGCTCGTCCGGCGTCCGGGATTCGCATCGGTGACCGATGAACCGGGGACCCTCATGAGACGAACGATCATCGCCTTCGCCAGCGCCGTCCTGCTCTCGGGATGCGCTTCCGAGTCGGCCCAGCGGGCTGAGATCGAGAGGGCCGGCGGCACCGTCGAGCTGGCCGACGACGGCTCGATCTCCCGGATCAACCTTGATGGCACGTCCGTCGGGGACGACTTCCTCGCCGGGCTCGAGGGCCTCGACTCGGTCAGCGGCCTGTTTCTCGGGGGGACCCAGGTCACCGACGCCGGGCTGGCCCGACTGGCGACGATGCCCCGCCTGACCTGGCTGGATCTGAGCGACACGGCCGTGACCGATGAGGGGCTGGCCGCCCTGGCTGAGCTGCCCGGGCTGACGGTGCTGAACCTCTCCGGCACGGCCATCACCGACGAGGGACTGGCTCGGCTCGCGACGCTGTCGCAACTGCAAGAGCTCGACCTCTCCGAGACCGCCGTGACCGACGAGGGACTGGATCGGCTCGACCCGCTCGACCGGCTCTCGACCCTGCACCTGAGCCGCACCGGCATCAAGGGTCCGGGGCTCGCCGCGCTGGCCGGGCTGGACTCGCTGTCGACCCTCTACCTGGTCGGCATCCCGATCGATGACGAAGGGACCGAGTACCTGCTGAGCCTCACCCAGCTCGGCAACCTCTACCTCAACGACACGGAGATCACCGACGCGGCCGTGCCCCGGCTCGCGCAATTGAAGAACCTGGCCTACCTGTACCTGGACCGGACCAACATCACCGAGGACGGCGCCGACGCGCTGACCTCGGCGCTGCCGGATACCATCATTCCCCCCCGTGAGATCCGCTCCGGGGCCTCTGAAGTCTCCCCGTCCGAGGCTGGCCAGGACGGCATCGAGCAGGCGGAAGAGCCTGCCGAGGCGGCCAACACGCCCTGATCGGCCGAGCCTTCCTCAGGCGGGGGGAGCCAGGAACACATCGGGGCCGGCACGAGCGTTGGCTCACGCCGGCCCCGGGGAGAGACAGCCCGACCGGCCCAGACCCGGTCGGGTCGCGAGATGCATGGTCGCGATTGATCGATCGATTGACGGATCGATCAATACTGATCGGCGCTGATGACCTCGCCGCCGCTGGTGGTGCTCAGGCTCCGCCAGACGAAGACGTTGATCGATTCCTTGAAGAACTTGACGCTGCCGTCGGCCATGGCGACGTTGACCCCGCCGGGGTGGCGGCTGCGGGCGGCGAAGGTCTTGTCGAGCTCGGTGGTCACCGGGGTGCAGGGCGGATTGGGCGCGGTGTTGTTGCACCAGTAGGCGTCGATGACATCGGGCGACTTGCTGTTGGGGGTCAGGAAGCCGTTGAACCCGGTGGCGTCTCCCCACTGGGTGAAGCCGCGGAGGTCGCGCCCCTGGGCGATGATGGTCTCGGAGACCAGCAGGGTGTTGCTCAGGCCGTCTCGGATGCTGGAAAAGCCAACAACCTTGCGGGTGGTGCGGCCAGGATAGTACGACGGGGCGATGTCGATGTCCGGGGAGCCCATGTCATAGAACGGGGCCCCGCGGAAATTGATGTTGAAGGCGGGCATGTTTAGCTGCGAAACCGTCGTGTTGCCGAGATTCGCGACGTAGTTGCGGTACTTGCACTCAAAGCGGACGCCGTTGACCGTGGCGGTGATCGGGTTGGCCGGATTGCTCCCCTCGTCGCTTGGGCAGAGATAGGCAGCGAGGTCGAGGTTGGCGACGGTGCGATTGACGGCGCCGAAGTAGCGGAAGTTACCGTCAAACCCGGCGGCCTGGCCGGCGCTGGAATTGTTGCCGTTGAAGTTGAAGGCGTTGTAGGCGGCCACTTGCTCCAACTGCGGCAAGATGAACAGTTGCCAGGTCCCCCAGCAGCAGCCCTTGCGGCCCGGGGCGAGGGAGCCGAAGGCGTCGTGATAGTTGTGCATCGCCAGGCCAACCTGCTTGAGGTTGTTGGTGCATTGGGCGCGGCGAGCGGCCTCGCGGGCGCTCTGCACGGCCGGCAACAGCAGGGCGATGAGCACACCGATAATGGCGATGACCACGAGCAGTTCAATGAGGGTAAACGCCCGTCTTGAGGATCGGATCATGCGGTGGCTCCTGATCAGGAGGTGAGGAGGCGAGCGGGCCCAGGGCAGGCCAGGCCCGGGGGGCTCATCATCCCGAGGTCAGCTCGAAGACGATGGGCGGGTTGTCTCCGGCCTCAACGGTGGCCCGGAGGGTGGTTTCGGCGTTATACTTCTTCGGCACCAGCTCCTCGGCGGGAGGAATAAAGGTATCGCCGGGGGCCTCGCCGGCGCCGGGCTCGACGCCCGTCGAGCCAGCCGAGTTGATCACCACCCGGTACTCTCCCGGGACCGGCCCGTTGGTGCGATTGAACGAGAATTCGCCTTGGGTGATCTCCGTGGCCACCGAGGTGATGCTCTGGTTCGACGCGGGGTCGAAGGTGATCAGGCCCGACTCCAGCGGCTGCCCGTCCAGCGTCACCGATCCGGAGATGGGCTGTCGATCGAGCTCGTCTCCCCCGCCGCAGCCGAGCAAGGGGGCCGCGATCGCGAGGGTCGCCAGCAGGATGTGGGGACGTTTCCTAGGCATTGACGATTCGCATTCCCACTTCGGGATCGACCTCGACCGCCACGTTTCCCAATTCGGGGGCCGACCGGACGCCGAGCCCGGCCCAATCGTGCCCGAACTCACGCAATCGTGATTCGAGCAACGTTCGAGGTCGACAAGAAATAAGACAGACACCATGTGGTTTCGCCGACTGGCAGACCGTTGTCAAGTCATTCCTCCTTCCCCGTTCTCACGGCGGCCGGGCGTCCGTTGGCACCTGCGAATCCTGGGGCTCCCCCCGGTTGGGGGAGCCAGAATCTCCCCGCCGCATGGAGCGCATTGACTCGCCCTTGTGGCGGCGGGAGCCCGGAGGCCGGTCGGCCCGCCTCCTCCGGTTCCGATGGGCGGGAGAGGATCCCGGGCTCCGGATCGGCCGGTCGGAAGCCTCGACCGGACGGGGAAGAATCGATTCGGGACGGGGAGGGTGAAACCGATCGCAGCGCCCACCGAGCCGGGGTGATCGAACCCCAGGAGCGATGGGCCCCTCAGAGGGGCGAGGCCCCCCGAAGCCCCCGGGGCGCTTCCGATCGATTCAAGGCCCAGGCCTCCTGGTCTCCGATCCGATTCCCCCTCGGGAGATCGGCGGGGGAGCTTGGCCCCCCGGACTTCCCGAGGGGCGGGGACGAGCCGGGAGCGACGGCGGCCGGCGGCTCGACCGGGAGCCGGAGCGCGGAGGACCGGCGATCAGCCGTCCCAGACGACGCCTCGAGGCCCCTCGCGCACCTCGCCGATGACCCAGGAGGGGATGCCGGCCTCGGTCCTCAGGTAGCGGGCGATGGCCTCGGCGTAGTACTCGGCCACGATCAGCACCAGGCCGATCCCCATGTTGAAGACGCGGTCGGCCTCCGCGTCCGGCAGGGAGCCGACCGACTTCAGCCAGCCGAAGACGGGGGGGACTTCCCACGATCCCCGGCGCAGGTGGATCGAGCATCCCTCGGGCAGCACCCGGGGAGGGTTGTCGATCAGGCCGCCTCCGGTGATGTGAGCGATGGCGTGGACGATCCGCTTGACGCGATAATGCCGGTAAACCGTTTTGAGGGCCTTCACGTAGATCCGGGTCGGCGAGAGGAACTCGTCGGCCACGGTGCGGCCCAGTTCGGGGACGAACGAGTCGGGACGCAGGCCGGCGACCTCGAAGGCCAGCTTCCTCGCTAGGCTATAGCCGTTGGAGTGCAGGCCCGAGCTGGCCAGGCCAACCACCTTGTCGCCCGGGCGGACCTCCGAGCCGTCGAGGATCTGCCGGCGCTCGACGACGCCGAGGCAGAAGCCGGCCAGGTCGTACTCACCGGCATGGTAGAAGTCGGGCAAAATGGCGGTTTCGCCGCCGAGCAGGGCGCACTCGGCCTCGACGCAGCCGTCGGAGACTCCCTGGACGATCCGACGGGTCAGGTCGGGGTCGTCCCGGCTCATGGCGACGTAGTCGAGAAACAGCAGGGGCTCGGCCCCGGCGCAGAGGCAGTCGTTGACCGACATCGCCACCAGATCGACCCCCACCGTCTCGTGGCGGCCGGTGGCGAAGGCCAGCTTCAGCTTCGTGCCGACGCCGTCGGTCGAGGCCACGAGCACCGGGTCGCGGTAGGTGCGGGTCAGCAGCCGGATGTTGTCGTCCAGCCGGAAGAGGCCCGCGAACCCTCCCGGCCACTCGATGACCCGAGGGGTGTAGGTCCGCCGCAACAGGGGGGGGATCTGCCGCATCGTCTGCTCGTAGGCGTCGAGATCGACGCCGGCGGCCTTGTAATCGACCGGCGATCGCGGCGGCTCGGGGGCGGGCGTGGACATGGGCGGGAGGTCCGGTCCAGTACGATTCGATTCGATTCGATTCGAAGGGATTCAGGGCGGTCGGCGGGGGCCTCGGAGGTCGGTCGGACGGCCAAGTGTACCAGACGGCGGGGCCGGGGGTCAGCGAGGGACGCTCTCCGAGGGGCAAGGGGCCTTCCCTCGGATCGAGCCAGAGCTCGCGCTGCCGTTTCGAGCGTCTTCCGACGCGATGGAAGACATCGGAGGGACCTTCGATCAGGACTCGGGCAAGGACGCCCACCGCTCCTCGATGGAACGGCTTGGGGATCTTGACGACCCGCCTGGCGCTTTTGACAAGCGGCATCCGCCGCCGGCCCCGATGGGCCGAACCATCCTCGCCAGGCCCGCGGGCAAGAGCGGGACCAGCCCCACGGCGATCCTCCCCGGCGGATTCGAAGCATGGCGGGAGGCGCCTCCGGCTGCTCAATCTCACCACCCGCACGGCCATCCCCAGAAGACGAGGGACCTTCCGTCATCACCAGCCGGAGGATGAACTGGCCCAGGGCAGCCAGGAGAGGAGCGGATCCGAGGCCGGTTGATCGCGGGGTCGGCGGGACGCTACACTCGACATCCTTCGCGGAACGAACCGGAGCACCGGATCCGTCCCCCCCCCCGCCCCGAGGTCAGAGGAGAGCGCATGATCCGATGCCGCGTCTATTATGACGGCCGGGTGCAGGGCGTTGGCTTCCGGGCGACGGCGAGCCGGATCGCGGCCGACTTCGAGGTGGGCGGCACGGTTCGGAACCTGGACGACGGGCGGGTGGAGCTGGTCGTCGAGGGGACGGAGGACGAGGTCGAGACGTTCCTGACGGCGGTGCGATCCGAGCTGCGCCGGTTCATCCGGGACGAGCGGACGGAAATCCTGCCGCCGGGCGAACCTTTCTCCGAATTCCGCGTAGCATACTGAAACGGACGCCCCGGGCGTCGGATCGCCGTCCGCAATCGGCGTCCGGGCCGAGGCCGTCCCGTTCTCATCCTCCCCGCATCCTCGCGACGCCGAATCGGGCCCCAACCGCCATGAAAACGCTGACCATCGCGCGGGCGACCGCCACGCAGGCGATCCGCCAGCCGGCCTTCGTCGTCTTGCTCTTCTTCGCCTCGATGGTCCTGATCACCTCGGTGTTCCTGCCGTACTTCACGTTCGGCGAGGACATCAAGATGTACAAAGACACGGGCCTGACGGCGATCACGTTCTTCGCCCTGCTGCTGGCGCTGCTGACGAGCAGCTCGGCGGTGGCGGAGGAGATCGAGGGGAAGACGGCGGTGACGCTGCTGTCCAAGCCGGTGAACCGTCGGCAGTTCATCGTGGGCAAGTTCATGGGGATCGAGGCGGCGGTGCTGGCGCTGTTCCTGATCCTGGGGGCGCTGTTCGCGGCTGGGGTCTGGTACAAGTACGTCTACGACCTGCGCGAGGGGGCGGGGGGGACGATCGACACGGCGATGCGGGTCAAGCAGGTCTTGCAGGTCATGCCGGGCCTGGCGCTGGGGTTCTTCGAGGTGACGGTGATCGCGGCGATCAGCGTGGCGATCTCGACCCGGCTGCCGATGCTGGTCAACCTGATCACGTGCATCTCGATCTTCTTCCTGGGACACCTGACCGAGGTGCTGGTACGCCAGGCGGAGGACATCCGGGCCAACGAGCTGGTCACGTTCATGGCCCGGCTGTTCCAGTGGGCGCTGCCGTTCCTGGAGTTCTTCAACGCGGGCCCGGCGATCTCCACGGGGGTGATCATCCCGTGGGTGGGGTATGTGCTCCCCGCGCTGGTGTACTGTGTGTTGTATAGTGGAGCGGCCTTGCTGTTCGCGTTCTTGCTGTTCGAGACCCGCGACGTGGCGTGACGCCCTTCGGCCCGGGACGGCCCGGACGCCTCCGGGCTCCGGGGTTGGTCCCGGGGCGACTTCGCCTCGCCCCGGGCGAGGGGTCCGAAAGCCATGAGCTGGGACGATTATCGGCGCGTCCGAGAGGGCGCGAAGGTCGAGACGACCCGCCGTGTGGTTGTGCACGTCGCGGGGGTGGTCCAGTCGCTGCTCATCCCGGCACTGGTGATCGTCGTCGGCCTGATCCTGGCCCTCATCGCCGCCGATCCGGGCGACCCGAGCATCCAGCTCCGGGGCTCCGAGGGGCGGACGCTCGTGCAGCTCCCGCCGCTGCCGGAGGGGACCGATGACGCTTCGCTGGCAGCGTGGCGGGCGTCGGCCCGGGGCCTGCTGGCGATCTTGCTGGCGGTGGCGCTGGGCCTGCTGCTGGCGATCTCGGCGATTGACTCGCTGAGGAGAAGGGGGATCGCCCGGCTCTCGGCCCAGTTCGCCTCGAGCATCCGCCGGCTGATCCACCGGCAGATGTACCGCTTTGGCCAGTCGGCCTTGCCGACGGAGGGAATCGGGCCGATCGTCGACCTCTTCACGCGGGAGGTGGACGACCTCCGGGACGGGTTCCGGGCCGGGCTCGATGGCTCGTGGCGGCATCCGGTGCTGGCCGCGGGGCTGGTCGCGCTGGCGATCGCCTTGTCCTGGCCACTGACGCTGTTCCTCTCGGTGCTCGGCGTGCTCGTGGCGGTGATCGCCTCGGCGCTCCACCGGCGGTCGGCCTCGACGGCCGAGGCGGCGGCCCGGGACGCGGAGATGAAGATGAGCCTGCTGCACGAGGATCTCGGGCAGATCCGCACCGTCCGGGTCTTCGGCATGGAGTCGGTGGACAACCGCCGGTTCGACGAGCACCTGGAGGACTACCGGGAGCGAGACGCCAGCCGGGTGGGTTCGGAAGGCCGGCTCGGCCCCGGGGTGGTGCTGGTGCTGGGAGCGGCCTCGGCGCTGGGGGTGGGCCTGATCGGCCTGCTGACGATCGCCGGTCGGATCGACCCGCCGGCGGCGTTGACCCTGGTGGCGACCCTCGGCCTGCTGTCCGGGCCGGCGCTGGGCTGGGTCCGGATGCGTCGGGCGTTGCGGCGAGCCACCCGGTCGGCGGCCGACGTCTCCCGGTTCCTCGACCGGCGGCCGGAACTGCTCCAGATGCCGAACGCCAAGTTCCTCTCGCCGGTTCGCTCTCGGATCGTGCTGGAGAACGTCACGGTCGAGGGCCCAACCGGCCGGAGGCTGCTGGAGGGGGTGTCTCTGGAGCTGCCGGCCGGCTCGAGGACGGCGATCATGGGCCGGGACGAGGACAGCAAGCAGGCACTCGTCTGCCTCCTGCCCCGGCTGCTGGACCCGAAGGTCGGCCGCGTGCGGATGGACGGGCACGACCTGCGCGAGGTGACGCTCGACTCGCTCCGAGCGCAGGTCGCCACGGTCTTCCAGTCCGACCTGATCTTCAGCGACACGGTGGCCTTCAACATCGGGCTCGGGGACCCAAGCTACGACCTCCCCCGGCTGATCGAGGCGGCCAAGAACGCCCACGCGCACCACGTCATCCAGGACCTTCCCCAGGGGTACGATACCTTCGTCGGCCCGATGGGGCACTACCTGAGGATCGACGAACAGTACCGCATCGCCCTGGCCCGAGCCTGGCTGCACGACCCCTCGATCCTGATCATCGAGGAGCCGACCGTGCCGCTGGACGAGACGATCAAGCCGCTGATCGACGACGCCATCAGCCGCCTCTGCCAGGGGAGGACGGTGCTGTTCCTGGCCCACCGCCTCTCGACGATCCGGGCCTGCGAGCGCGTGGTGGTGCTGCACAACGGCCGGATCGAGGCGATCGGCTCGGCCAAGGAATTGCAGGCCGAGAGCAAGCTGTACCGGCACCTGCAATATCTGGAGTTCAACCAATTCGCCGCCGGCGGCATCGAGGCGGGGCAGATGCAGGAGTGATCCCGGGATGCTTCGAGGATGATCCTCATCCGGAGCGGGGGGCGCGGCGTCGCGTCGGCGAGCCCCCCGGGCGGCGATCGGGCTCAGGCGAAGTCGTCGACGGTGGGCTTGATGATCAGCTCGGGCACGTGGGCGCGGGCCGGCAGTTCGGCCAGGAACCGGACGGCCCGGGCGACGTCCTCGGGCTGGAGGATCTGAGCCCGGCGCTCGGCGGAGACAGGCACAGGACGGCGGTCGAGGATCGGCGTCTCGACCTCGCCGGGGTGGATGGCGGTCGACCGGATACCGTGCTCGCGCTCCTCCCGGCCGATGCACCAGGCCAGGGCATTCTGACCGAACTTCGAGGCGGAGTAGGCCGTGCCGCCGAGCACGCTGGCCCGGATCCCCGCGATGGAGGCGATCTGGACGATCAGCCCGCGGCGGTGCCGGCGCATCGAAGGCAGCACGAAGTGCACCAGGTTGAACGCGCCGGTCAGATTGGTGGCGATCAGGCGGTCCCAGTCGGCGGGGTCGAGCACCTCGAGCGACCGATTCGGGATGTTGATGCCGGCGTTGCAGACGAGGATGTCAATGCTGCCGAAATCGTCGAGCACCCGTTCGACCATCGCGGCGACGGCGGCGCGGTCGGCGACGTCGCAGGGCTCGACCCGGCAGGACGCGCCGGCGTCTCCCAGTCCGGCCTTGACGGCCTCCAGCTTCGCTCGATCTCGGCCGACGAGGGCGACCCGAAGCCCAGCACGGGCCAGGTCCTCGGCGATCGCCCGTCCCATGCCGCTGCCGGCCCCGGTGATCAGTGCGGTGCGGTGCTCCACGTCGCGTCCTCTGTGGCTGGAGTTCGATCGAATCGGGGGCGATGACCCGAGGGCCCCCGAAGGGAAGGCCCCGTCGGGTCCGTCACCCGGCATCACCCGTCGGCCGGCGAGCGATCCGGGGCCGGCCCGAGCTCGACGGACAAAGGGCCGGTCCGATCGTGTGCATCGGACCGGCCCCGCGTCGAGACGAACCGGATTCTAACCGCCGGAGGCGCCCTCCTCAATCAGAGCGACGACCGCCGGGAGACCAGGGCGGCGAACGGGCGGGCCGAACCCGCCGGGAAGGGCCGCCAGCCCTCGGGCCGGGCGGGCCGGAGGCGAGTGGAGAGCCGGGACGCCCTGAGGAACTGGGCCCTCCCCTGGGCCACCGAGGCCCCCGACCCGATGTTCCAGGCCCGAACCGCCGCGGCCTTCCCCGGCAGCCGGAACAGGGCGGCGAGTTGCAGGGCGGCGTCGTTCTCCAAGACCGGGGCAACAGGATCGGCCGGAGCCGGAGCCGGAGCCGGCTCGGGATCCTCTCCCATCCCTGGATCGATCACCACCGACACGTCGATGGGAGGAACGTCGCCCGCCGGCGGAGCGGGCGCGTCGGCATCGGTCGGGGAGCCGGGGCTGGGGGGATCAGCCGCCGGGGGCTCGGCCGCCAGCGGCGGGGACGACGGGGCGTCGGGCCCGGCTGGCTCGGAGGAGGGAGGCTCGGGAGCCGGAGCCGGGGCCGGAGCCGGGGAGGGAGTCGGAGTGTTCGGATCGGTCGGCGACGGCTCGGCCGACGAGCCCGACGAGGGGAGGTCGCCCGTCGAGGAACCCGATCCGCCTTGCGCCGGGCGGTTCGAGGGGGGCGTCGACGGACGGGATCCGCCCTGGGTCGACCCCGAGCCGGCCCCCGAGCCGGAACCTCCCGATCCTGTCGAGCCGTCCGACGGCTCCGCCGCCGGCGAGGAAGGGAGGGCCGGGGCCGCCGGCTTCGGCGAGGTCGAGGAGCCGGAAGCGGTCGAGCCCCCGGTCCCCCCCCCCTGCCCTGACGTCCCGGAGGAGGGGGAGGAAGGCGATGGGCTGGGGATGAGGGCGGCGGCGGAGGGGATGTCGAGCCGGCCGATGGTGACGCCGGTGACGGGGTCGCGAACCGGGTCGGCCGAATCGCGGAGCCACCCCTCGATCTGGTCGACGGTGGGCAGCGTACCGAACCGCTTCAGGTACAGCTCCTGGAGCAGGAGGACCGAGCCGGTGACCAGCGGGGCGGCGAAGCTGGTGCCGTCGAGCGGGGCGAAAGAGGAGCCGTCCCAGGGGCCGACCACGGCTCGGCCGGGGGCCAGCAGGTCGGTGGCCGAGGCGCCGCCGACGGCCCGGCCGAGGCGCTGGGCGTCGGCGGCGATGCGGTCGGGGCCGTCGGACCCGGTGACGCTGATCGTGTCGCTGACGATCGCGGTGAAGCCCATCCCCTGTGTGCCGGAGAAGCTGTTGCCCGCGGCGGTGACGACCGGGATGTTCAAGCGCTCGAGCGTGTCGATCAGACTGATGATCCGCTGGACCACCGGGCTGGCGAACAGGGTGGGGGCGGCGACGTAGTTCTTACCGTCGGAGATCGACAGATTGACGACCGAGATGTTGTACGTCTCGTGATTCGAGACGACCCACTGGAGGGCGTCGGCGATGCGATCGAAGCTGCCGGCGCCGCTGTCGTCGAAGACCCGGAGGGCCACGATCTGGGCCCCGGGGGCGACTCCCAGGGCGGCCGGGTCGCGGGAGGCGATGATGCCGGCCACCCCGGTGCCGTGCAAGGTGTTGCTGGGCATCGGGTCGGCGTCCCCCTCGCCGAAGTCGTAACCGCCCACGACGACCGCTCCCGAGCCGAAGCCACCGCCGCCAAAGGCGGGGTGGTTGTAATTCACGCCGGTGTCGATGACCGCGGCGGTCAGGCCGGCGCCGGTGACACCGTAGCGGGCCCGGGCCTCCGAGGCGCCGATGATGGCGTCCTGCGCGGTCGTCGCCGCCGGGGTCGCCACGACGGCCGGGTTCGACTCGGCGGGCATCGGGACGGGGTCGCCGACCGAGGAGAGGTCGGCGACGCTCAGCAGCAGGCGGTGCTCGAAGGGCTCAACGCCGGGGCGGCGCGATTGCGGTCGGGTGCGGTTGCGCGACATGAATCGGGACTCTCGGGCGGCCGCGACGGACCGACCGGGCGAACCGACGCGGGGCGGCGCCGGAGGATCGCGGCCGACGCGGGGCGAAGCGTCGGGAGGCCGCGAAGCGATCCGGGGCGGGCGCGACGGAGCCGATCGGAGGGCTCAAGGGGGAGGCGGCCGCGACGGCATGGGCCGGTCGCGGCGGTCTGGCGGTGCGTCGCATCCTGCGGCCCGATCGGGCCGACCGACCCGATCGTCGGGCGGCGGACCCGTCCTGAGCCCGCCGAATCCGGCCGGGGTCGTCCCGGCCGTTCATCTCCCCGCGACCAGGCCGGGCCGATCGATTTGATCGGGCCCAGGGCTCGGGCCGCGGAGATCCCTCGCTGCCTCATCCGATCGGACGGCTTCGTCGCCGCCCTTCATCACCCGACAGGATTTTCCTCGACGCCCCTCGCCCCGACCGTCGCCATCGCCCCGCCCCGCATCCCGATCATCCAGGGCGCATCCGTCGCTTCCTCCCGATCCCGGCTGATCGGCCCGCCTGCCCCACCGTCGCCCCGGGGCCGGCTCAAGCCTCCTCCGCCCGTGCAAAGGTATCGTCGAGAGCCGATTGAAAGATTGCCTTGTACCGGATTGTAAACAGGTCGATCGGCGTTGCGACCCCCACGACCGCGAGGGCTTGCCCGACCGGCCCGACGAGCACGGGGAAGCGAAACTCGAACGGCGGAATGTGGAGCGGAAGGGGCTCTCAAGAATCACGAGGAGGATGCGGAATCGCGATTGGAGGCGAGGAGGCTCCTCGACTTATGGAGAAGTCCTGGTGAATGCACCTGGCGATCGTTCCTCCTGCTCGCCGGGTGGTTCGAGTCCGGAGGGAAGAGGAGGAGACGGCCAGCGACGGATCGACCCCCGAGGTCACCGGGCCTGCGTCGGTGTCGGCGTCGAACGGCCGGGCCTCCGACGTCCGCCGTCGCATCGTGAGCGCCGGCCATCGGCTGCGGCGGACTCGATCATTGGGTTTGAGCGGAACGCTCCGTCTCGGGACCGGCCGGGTCCGAGTGGTCCCCGGGGGCCGACGTCTCAGGAGGCGCCTCGGGACCATCGCCCTGCTCGTCGCGATCCGAGTGCAGGGGCGCCCGGGCTCCGGGGCCGAAGCGGCCGGGGTGCCAATCCCCCCGGAAGCGGAAGCGGTTCCCGGGGGGATCGGCGCCGTCTCGGGAGCCTGGGAATCGCCTCGGAACGGAGCCGAGCGCGGCGGAGGCCCGGGAGAGCTCCCGCTCGGAGACTCGGCCGTCGCGGTCAAGGTCGAGCAGGGCGTACACCCGGTGGTCGTGGACCATCGCTCCGGCGAAAAGGCCGGAGTGTCGCTCGTACGGCCCGTCTTGCTCCCGCTCGTTGTAGACCTGCCGGGCGAAGGCGCCGGAGACGACCATCGCGAGCAGGTTGCTCACGAGGATGACGGCCGTCAGCCGGGTCGTCTCGTCTTTCCTCGCCCGGCAGAGCCAGGCACCGACCCCGGCGACGACCAGGGCGAGGACCAGGGCCAGCAGGATCGCTCCGAACAACTCCTCGGGGGATCGGTCCAAGATCAAACCCACCATCTCGTCGATCCAGACGGGCATCGACCAGCCTCCTCGCTCGATCTCCTCGTTGCAGGCACTCGCTCCTCCCATTCCTGGGCGTCCTCGGCGGGGCGATTGGCCCTGGTTTCTCCCGGGCTCGATCCCGGATCGGCGCGGGGTCGGCGACCGATCGGGCGGTTTCGCCGGGCGGGTTCGTCTGATAGAGTGGCTCGGTACGGGACGGTGCGAGCCGGCCCGGGCTCCGGGAAGATTGGTCGACGCGTTGAATCCGGGACGCCCATCGAGGGAGGAGGGACCGCCGATGTCCGAGACGCCCCGAGCCGCCCACCCGACCCGCCGAGACTTCGTGAGGACCCTTGGCGCCGCCGGCCTGACGGCCGCCGTGCCGCTGATCGGAGTGCGATCGATCGAGGCGATGCCTTCTCTGAGGACGGCCGACGAGGTCGGGCCGAAGCCGACCGATCCGGCCGAGTCGGCCGTCGCCCGCCTGTTCGCCACGCTCTCCTCGGAGCAGCGGGAGACGATCTGCTTCCCGTTCGACCACCCGCTGCGCTCCCGGGTCGAGAACAACTGGGCGATCGTCGAGCCGACCATCGACGACATGACGGCCGAGCAGCAGGAGCTCTGCCGCGAAATCATGAAAGGGATCTGCTCTGAAGACGGTTTCGACCGCTTCATGAGGCAGATGGACGAGGACTACGGCGGCTTCGGCGCCTACCACGTGGCCCTCTTCGGCGAGCCGGGATCGGGAGGGCCGTTCGAGTGGGTCCTCTCCGGCCGGCACGACACTCTGCGGGCCGACGGCAACTCCGTCCCGGGGGCGGCCTTCGGCGGGCCAATCTTCTACGGCCACGCCTCGAAGTCGTTCAACGAGGACGCCTCGCACACCGGCAACGTCTGGTGGTATCAGGGAGAGCAGGCCAACGCCATCTTCAAGACGCTGGACGAGTCCCAGCGCGCCCAGGCCCTCGTGGACGGCAGCCGCGCGGCCGACGCCTCCCGCACCATCGAGCTAAAGGGGGAGAAGGTCCCCGAGCGCGGCCTGCTCGTCTCCGAGCTGGACGACCAGCAGAAGCAGATGGTCCGCACGCTGATCGAAGCAATGCTCTCGCCCTTCCGCGAGGCCGATCAGCAAGAGGTGCTCGCCTGCATCGAGGCCGCCGGCGGCGTCGACCCGATGCGGCTGACCTACTACACGGACGGCGACATCGGCGAGGACGGGGTCTGGGACGTCTGGAAGGTGGAGGGCCCGGCCTTCGCCTGGTACTTCCACGGCGAGCCCCATGTGCACACCTGGCTCAACGTCGCCCGCACGGCGCCGGGGGCCTGACGGGCCCTCCTGGCCGGGGGAGCGGGCCATGACCGCCCCCCCGCGAGCGCCGTCAGGAGAGCCCCCGCTCCGCCTCCCCCTCGGTCTGGCGGCGGACGATCCCCAGGGTGAAGCCGCCGATGAGGAAGGCCAGGCCGGTCAGCAGCATGCCGGCGGCCAGGTAGGTCCAGAAGGACGAGTCGGGGCGGTTGCGCAGGAGGAAGGCCATCCAGAGGCCGCTCCAGATCGTCAGCAACGAGCCGACGGTGACGCCGGCCAGCGCCGTGCCGGCCCAAGAGGCCTCGGAGTCGTTCGAATCGGGTCGCATCGGCAAGCGCTCCTTGAAATGGGTCGGAGGCCGAAGAAGGAGAACCGGCGGTGATCGTCAGCCCTCGCCGCCCCTGGAGGCGGTGACGGCGATCGAATCGGGCTTGTCCTCGTGCCGCTCGGCCGGCTCCCGGGCGGCGCGGCCGATCCGGCCGGAGAGCAGGCCGATGGCTCCCAGGTCGAGCCCGCTCAGCAACACTCCGGCGGAGAGAAAGGAGAACAGCTCGCGCTCGGGCGGGTTGTTGATGAGGTAGACCGCCCAGACCCCTCCCCAGATGGTCAAAAAGACACCCAGCCCGAGCAGCCAGAGGGCCAGGCTCGCGATCTTGTCCCCGACATCCGAGCTGACTCGCTTGATGCGCATGTCCCGACCTCCCCGCGCTTGCTTGAAGGGGACGGGCCGCCGCGCCCGTCGACTCGATGCGGAGGAGCGGAGCAACTTGCGCGCCATGCCGAGCGGAGGGCTCACTCGCTGACGGTGGAGCGGCCGACGATGTCGTCGGCATAGGTGTTGATGCGATCGATCACCTCGGTGACCTCGGCCTGCTCGAGGCCGACGTCGCGGAGGGTCTGCAGCAGGTGCTGGGTGAAGCGGTTGAAGTGGTGGACGGTGATGCCGCGGTCCTGGTGGGCGTGGGAGAGCGCGAGGCCGGAGTAGCGCTGGGGACCGTCGAGGGCGGCCCCGAAGAATTCCCGCTGCATGCGACGGAGCGATTCCATCGAAGCGTGCCGGAAGAACGGCTCGAGCTCCGGGTCGTCGAGGACGCGGCGGTAGAAGTCGTCGATGACGCGGGCCACGGTGGCCTCGCCGCCGATTCGATCGTAGAGTGTCGCTTCATCGCGCATCGGGCCGCCTCCGGTCGCCGGGATCGAGGGCCGGTGGGGCGATCCGGCCCGCTTCCAGCCGAGCGCACTCGACTTTAGGGTACTCGGCCCGGCTCCGCAACCGACCGCCACGGAATGGCCTTTGCGTTACTGGCCCGGCCGAGGCGGCCCCCCGGCCCGATCTCTTGGGTCCTCCCGGACGGCCCCCAGGTCTCTTGAGAAGGAAGCCACACCGAGGGGATCGTTCACCCGCAAGGAACTCCTCGCGATCGAGGATTTCTCGTACGACCCGATCGGCGACCTCGACGCGCCGAGCCACGGTGGACCAGGGCCCTGCCCCGGATGGCCGACGCGGCCCACGATCCGAAGCTCAAGACCAGTTTCCGGCGGCATCTGGCGGCGCCCCGGGGGCAGGCCTCCCGCCCTCGGCGGCCGAGCAGCGCCCGGGAGAGGGGCCTCCCTCCCCCTCGCCTCCGGATCGCCCTTCGCGCGGGGACCGATCCGGGGGATGATCGGGGGCGAGCCGCTCGATCGCCCCGGTCTCTCGCCGACAGCGGCCGCCGGGGCGATCTCCGAACGCCAACCGGGAGGGAGCCTGGCCATGGACGACGGCCAGCCGCGCGAGGACGGTGGCGGCGAGGGCGCCGACCGCCTGAAGATCATCGCCTTCGAGCGTTACGGGCCGGTCGAGCTGGCCCTGTTCCGCGCCCCGCCGAAACGGCGGTGGATGGACGAATCGGCCGGCCGGTTCGCCTACCGGTGCCTGCCGCTGGTGATCGCCAACCAGGCCGGCTGGCTCATCCGCAACCCGATCCACTTCAGCGTCTTCTGGAACGGGGGGACCACCGCCCCCGACCTCCAGGTCCTCGCCCCTCCGGGTCAGGTCGGCTTCTCGACGGCATTCGGCCCCGAGTCGGTCGTCGAGAGCCACTTCGGCGAGGGGGTGCTCACCTTCCAGCTGCCGTACCTGTTCCGGACCAGCCCCGGATACAACCTCTGGGTGAAGGGCCCGGCCAACATGATCAAGGACGGCATCCAGCCGCTCGAGGGGATGGTCGAGACCGACTGGTCCCCCGCGCCGTTCACGATGAACTGGAAGGTCACCCGTCCCTTCCACACGATCACCTTCCTGCCCGGCGAGCCCATCTGCCAGCTCATCCCCTACCCCCGGGGACTGATCGAGCGGTTCGACCCCGAGGTCCGCGACCTGGCCGATGAACCCGAACTGGCCTCGGCCTACGGCGAGTGGCACTCCCGTCGCGGCCGGTTCCTGGTCGATCGCGGCGTTCCCGGCACCGAGGCGCACCGCAAGGACTGGCAGAAGGAGTACTTCCGCGGTCAGGCCCCCGCCGGTGGCCGCGTCCCGGACCATCAGACGGCGCTGGAAACCAAGGAGTTCGTCCGCAAGTCGGCGGAGCGGACGGACGAGGCCTGATCCCGATCGGGGAGACGCCGTTGCGTTGGTGGGGCTGGGGTCGGGGGCGACCCCAGTCCCGGCGGCTCAACCGGGGCGCGGGTCAGGCGTCGCCGAGCCGGTGCAGCTCCTCCCAGACCTCTCGCATCAGCGGGGCGATGGTGGCGGCGGAGAAGTCGAACGTCGCGCCGGCGGCCTCGAACAGCTCGGGGAGCGGCCGGGATCCGCCCAGCGCCAGGGCGGATCGGTACGAGGAGACGGCCGCCTGGCGGTCGGACCGCGATCGGCGCCAGACCTGCAGGGCGCCGAGCTGCGCGATGCCGTACTCGATGTAATAGAACGGATACAGGAAGATGTGCAGCTGGCGATGCCAGGAGTTCGAGCGCACCTCCTCCAGGCCGGACCAGTCGACCAGGCCGCCGAAGCGGTCCATCAGGGCGTCCCAGGCGGCGCGGCGGTCGTCCCGGGAGTGGCCGGGGTTGCGGTAGATCCAGTGCTGGAAGGCGTCGACGGTGGCGATCCAGGGGAGGATGAGGACGATCCCCTCGAGCAGCTCCCGGTAGGAGCGGCGGGCGTCGGCCTCGGAGTAGAAGACGGTCAGCTCGGGGGCGCCGAGCAGCTCCATGCTCATCGAGGCGACCTCGCAGAACTCGATCGGCGCGTCGCGGTAGTCGGCCAGCGGCTCTCCTCGGGCGGCGAGGGTGTGGAAGGCGTGGCCGCCCTCGTGGAGCACGGTGCGCAGGTCGCCGTCGACCCCCACGGCGTTCATGAAGATGAACGGCAGGCGGTCGTCCTCCAGGGTCGTCTGGTAGCCGCCGGGAGCCTTCCCCTTGCGGTTGGCCAGGTCGAGCAGGTTGCGTTGCCTCATGAAGGCGAACTGGGCGCCCAGCTCGGGATCGACGCGGGAGAAGATCTCCGTGGCCCCCTCGGCCAGGCGATCGGCGTCGGCGAAGGGGCGGAGCGGAGGGCGGCCCTGGGGGTCGACGGAGAGGTCCCAGGGGCGGAGCCGCTCCAGGTTCATCGCCACCCGGCGCTGCTGCTGGAGGGCTCGGGCCAGGGGGACGACCTCCGACTCGACGGCGTCCTGGAACGCCTTGGCCTGGTCGGGGCCATAGTCGAAGCGCTCTCGGCTGGCGTAGCAGTAGGCGACGAAGTCATCAAAGCCGGCCTCTCGGGCGATCTCCACCCGAAGGGCGAGCATGCGGTCGAACAGGTCGTCCAGCGCGTCGCGGTCCTGGAGCCGGCGGCGGGAGATGAGCCGCCAGACCTCCTCCCGGAGGGCGCGGTCGGGCTCCTCCAGGAAGGGGGCGAGCTGGGGAAGGGTCTTCTCCTCCCCTCGGAAGGTGGCGGTCATGGCGCCGATGGTTTTCTGGTACTTCTGGCCAAGCTCGGCCAGCTCGGTCTCTCTCGGGATGTTCGCCTCACGGTAGAGGTTCCGCCGGTTCTCCTGGGAGCGGTTGAAGACCTCATAGCGATCGGCGGGCAGACCGGCGCGATGGGGGGAGTCGAGATAGGCGTTCCGGAGCCGGTTGCGGTAGGGCTTGAGCTTCGGCTCGATGTCTCGGACATACGCGAGGTAGGCGGCCTCGCGCTCGGGGTCGTCGGTCTGGCAGGTCATGGCGATGTAGCGGGAGTCCCGCTCCTGCGAGACGGCCGAATTCAGCTCGCCGACGTCGCGAAGCCACTGCTCCAGCTCGGCGGGGGAATGGATCGGACGCTCGAGCAGTTGTTGATAATAGGGCTCGATCTGCTCCCAGGTCTTCAGCTCCACGTCGGCGGGAAGCCAGCGGTGCGGGAAGGTTTCCGGGACGTAGGAGGCGGCACTCATCAGGTTCGACCCCAAGGGAAGGCGGGAGAATGTCGGAGAGGCGGGCTTGGGAGCCAGCCATTCCGCCATGCTGACGGATCGGGGAGCGTCGGGCAATGCCAACCGGGGCACAGACATCCCCTCTCCCCGGCCGCTTCTCCGCCCGGAAAGAGCGCGCGGCCGGCGGCCGGAAGCGGGGACGAGCGTCGGTGAGGGCGGACCGGGAGCGAACGCTCGCCGAAGGGGGGACGGCCCGAAAGGGGAGCCCCGCATCGGCCTCGAGCCCGGCTCAGTCCTCGTAGATGAGGTACTTCGCCCGAACGTCGAGGAACTCGCGAAGCTCCCGGGCCCAGGTGCGCCGGACGGCTCGGGCGTCGGCGCCGGAGACGATCGCCTCGAACGCGGCGCGGTTGGCCATCAGCCGGTTGAGGGCCTCGGGCTTCCAGTCGTCCGGGTAGAGGCGGCGCAGGGTCACGGCGAGGGTGATGCCCAGCTCGATCGGGTCGAACTCGTCCCAGTCGGTGATGATGATGAAAACACCGCCGCACTCCTCGCCTTCGTACTGGCGCTCGGTCGGGGAGAAGCGGATCGGGACGAACCGGACGCCGCCCAGGCCCTCGGCGTTCAGCTCCGAGGCCCAGCGGCGGGGGTCGATCCAGGGAGCGCCGACGCGCTCGAACGGCGTGTCGGTCCCCCGGCCGGTGGCGAGGTTGGTCGCCTCCAGCAGTCCGACTCCGGGATAGAGCATCGCCTCGGTGAGGCTCCGCATGTTCGGCGAGGGGTTCGTCCAGAGCAGGCCTGTTTGGTCGAAGGTCATCGACCGCCGCCATCCCCGGCAGGGGACGACGGTGAGATCGGCGTCGATGCCGCGTTCCGCGTTGAACATCCCCGCCAGCTCGCCGATGGTCATCCCGTGCCGTACCGGCAGACGATGGAAGGCGATGAAGGACTGCGCGTCCTCATCGCGAACCGGCCCGGAGACGGCGACGCCGCCGATCGGATTCGGGCGGTCGAGAACAAGGACGGGGAGGCCCTCCTCGGCAGCGGCCTCGAGCACGAGCCCCATCGTGCTGATATAGGTATAGAAGCGAGCGCCGATATCGGCGATATCAAAGACCAGGGCGTCGAGGCCCTCCAGTTGCTCGGGGGAGGGCTTGCGGCGCTCGCCGTAGAGGCTGTAGATCGGCAGGCCGGTCTTCTCGTCTCGGGAGTCGCCGATGGTGCTGACGTCGAGCAGGCCTCGGATACCGTGCTCGGGGCTGAACAGGGCGGCCAGCTCGACTCCCGGGGCCTCGAACAGAACGTCGATCGTCGCCCGGCCGTCCCGGGTCTTGCCGGTGTGGTTGGTGACGAGGCCGACGCGCTTGCCCTGAAGCGGGGCGAAGCCCTCGGCCTCGAGCACGTCGATCCCGCAGAGGACGTCGGCCGGGGCAGCCGGCTCGGGGGCCGGGAGCGGAGTGTCGACGATCGCCGAAGCGACGAGGGAGGCCACCCGGCGGCGGAGGGCGGTCGGGGAGGGCTTGTCGCCGCCGGGGTGGAGTCGGCTGGTCAGGAGGATGACGAACGTCTCGGTGTCGGGATCGATCCAGATGCTCGTGCCCGTGAATCCGGTGTGGCCGAAGCTGCGGGGGCCGAAGCGGTCTCCCCGGGGGGCGCTGTAGCCGGTGGCGAGGTCCCAGCCAAGGCCGCGACGCTCCCCCTCCGGAGTGTCGTCGGGGTCGATCATGGCCCGGACGGTCGGGGGGGCGAGGATGCGAGTCCCGTTTGACCCGACCCCACCGTCGAGCAACGTCTGGGCGTAGATCGCCAGGTCGTCGGCCGTGGCGAACAGCCCGGCGTGGCCGGCGACGCCGCCGAGGGCCCGGGAGCGGGGGTCGTGGACCACCCCCCGGAAAAAGGAGTCGCCGTCGCGCTCGGTCGGGGCGATCCGGGAGGGGTCGATCCCGCGGTCAAGGGGCAGAAAGGTGGTGTCGGCCATGCCAAGGGGGGTGAAGACGTGCTCGCGGGCGAACTCGTCGAGCGGTTGCCCCGAGACGCGCTCGACCAGCCGGCCGAGGATCAGAAAACCGACGTCGGAATAGCGGAAGCGATCGCCGGGGGGGCCGACGAGGTCGATGTCGGCCAGGCGCCGCCAGGCTTCCTCGACACCGTGCTCGTAGTCGCCGATCGGGTTGTCGGGGATCAGACCGGCGCGGTGGCGGAGGAGCATCTCGACGGTGATCGCCTCCTTGCCGTTGCTGGCGAACTCGGGCAGGTACGTTGTGATCGGCTCGTCCAGGTCGATGAGGCCGCGTTCCCAGAGGATCATGACCGAGGTCGCGGTGGCGACGGGCTTGGTGAGCGAGGCCATGTCGAAGACCGAGTCCCGGGTCATCGGCTCGGCCTCGGGCTCGACGGCTCGGAGGCCGATCGCCTCGGCCAGCGCGATCCGGCCCCGGCGGCCGACGACCACCACGGCGCCGGGAACCTGGCCCTCGGCAACGGCGGAGGAGACGGCCTCCGTCACCTCGGCGAGTTTCGAGGCGTCGAAGCCAAGATCCTCGGCAGGAGCGGAGGGGAGCGCCCCCGGAGCGGGGCAGGCGGCCAGCAGGCCGGCGAGCAAAAGGGCGGCGGAGGCGGTCATCGTCGTTCCGATCCTGAATGCGGAAACGTCTTGGAGTGTGCAACCTTCGAACGAATGGCGGCTCAGTCCTCGGGGCCGGTTTCGGAGACGGGCCCGGCCGTCTCGGTGCGGGGGACGATCAGCGACGCGAGCAGGCCGACGAGGAACGTCGTCCCCGAGCCGACCAGCGCGAAGTAGGGCCAGGCAAGAGCGCCCTCGAACGGGTAGACGCCCCGGGGCATCGAGGGGAACCACTCGGTGAGCACGGGGCCGAACTTGGCGTAGGAGACGGCCGCGAGGCCGGCGATCAGCCCGATCAGCGCCGCCCCTTGGCCGACGCGACGGGTCAGCACTCCGAGCAGGAAGACGCCGAGGATGATCCCCGTCACGAACGAGGCGATCGCCAGCGCGTTCTCCACCACCGTGCTGTCCTGGAATCGGGCTGCCGCCACCACGGCAATCCCCATCTGGGCGATGCCCCAGGCGACGGTCAGGGCCTTCGAGAGCACGAGGAGGCGCCCTTCGCCAAGGCCCGGGAAGCTCGGCCGGATCAGGTCGTTGACCGTCGACGAGGCGGAAGCGTTCAGCGAGCTGGACAGCGTGCTCATCGCCGCCGAGAAGATCGCCGCGACGACCAGGCCGACCAGCCCCGTCGGCAGGTACGTGACGATGAACGCGGCGAACTCGCCGTCGACCTGCAAGGGGCGCTCGGGGGGGTGCTCGGTGTAGAAGATCGACAGCGCCACGCCAATCAGGAGGAACAGCGCGAACTGAGCGAAGACGACAAGGCCACTGGCGATCAACGCCCCGGACGCCTGCCGCCGAGACCGGGCGGAAAGGTACCGCTGCACCATCATCTGATCGGCGCCGTGGGTGGCCGTGTTGAGGACCATGCCGCCGATGACGCCGGCCCAGATCGTGAACGGCTGGGTCAGGTCGAACGAGAGATCAAACAGGCGGAACTTCCCGGCCGCGGCGCCGGAGGCCCAGAGGTCCTCCCAGCCGCCGTCGAGCCGGCCGACCATGATGAACAGGGCGGCCACGGCACCGAGCATATAGATAAGAAACTGCGTCACGTCGGTCCAGACCACCGCCGTCATGCCGCCGAGGAAGGTGTAGACGATCGTCGAGAGGCCCATCCCGAGGATCGCCGCGGGCATCGCCCACTCGGCCGGCATGATCGCCCCCGGGCCGTCGCCGACCAGCCCGCTCAGCAGCAGGAGGCGGCGCAGGACGATGGCGGCCAGGTAAAGGCGGAGGCCGTCGCCGAGGGTCCGGGAGAGGAGGAAGAGGATCGAGGCGACGGTCTTGGTCGCGCCGCCGAATCGCTGGTTGAGCACCTGATAGGCCGTGTACATCTGGCCGCGAAAGTAGCTCGGCAGCAGCAAGACCGAGACAAGCACGCGGCCGATGATGTAGCCGATGGCCAGTTGCAGATAGGTGAAGTTGCCCCCCGCTCGGAAACTCAGGCTAGGGACGCTGAGGAAGGTCGCCGTGCTCGTCTCGGTGGCGACGATCGAGAGCATCACCGCCCACGCCGGCACCCGAGAGCCCCCCAGGAAGTAGCCGGAGAGCCCCTTGCTCCGAGCGCCCACGAGGGAACCGAACAGCGTCACGCCGACGATGTAGACCAGGATGATGACGAGGTCGATCGAGCTCATGGGATGGTGGACCGGTTTCCTTCGTCGGCGGGGAGAGGGTGCGGGGAACCCAGGGACGAAACGGCCCGGCGATCGGCCACCTTGCCGGAGGCGAGATCAGGGCAGCTTGCCGAGCAGGGCCAGGCGGGCCCAGTTCATGGCGTGCTTCGAGGCCCGGCTCTGGATGACGGTGCGGGGCTGCTCGGGGCCCAACTCCAGGCGTCGGGAGCGGGCGCCGGAGGCGTCGGCCAGGCCGAGATAGACCAGGCCGACGGGCTTCTCGGGAGAGCCCCCGGTCGGGCCGGCGACCCCGGTCACGGCCAGCCCCAGGTCGGCCCCGAGGCGGCGGCGAACCCCCTCGGCCATCGCCTCGGCGACCTCGGGGCTGACGGCCCCCCGGGCGGCGATCAGGTCGTCGGGCACGCCGAGCAGTTCGGACTTGGCCTCGTTCGCGTACGAGACGACCCCGCCGGGGAAGACCGGGCTGACGCCGTCGATCCGGGTGATCCGGTGGGCGATCAGGCCCCCGGTGCAGGACTCGGCCACGGCGATCGTCTTGCCGGTCGAGCGCAGGGCGGCCACAAGCCCCTCGGCCACGTCGTCGGTCCCCTCGCCGACGATCAGGTCGGCGAAGCGCTCGTAGATGATGGCGGCGGTGGGCTCGATCCGGGCGAGGGCCTCGGCCTCGTCGGCCCCCTCGGCTCGGATCCGAAAGCTGATGGTCCCGTCGGAGGCGGTGATGCCCACCTCGGGAACGCGGCCTCGGGCGGTGAGGTCGGGGGCCCTGGCCTCGACCTCCGACTCGCCGAGGCCGAACAGGTTGATCGTCCGACCCACCACCACCCGGCCGGCCAGGCCGGCGGCCTTCAGGCGGGGGACGAGCTCCTGGTCGAACATCGCCTTCAGCTCTCGGGGAACGCCCGGCAGGCAGGCGACCCTCGCGCGATCGACCTTCATCCAGATGCCGGGGGCGGTGCCCGTCGGGTTGGGAAGGATGGAGGCCCCCTCGGGAATGAGGGCCTGGATGCGGTTGCGGTCGGGCATAGGGCGGTTGCGGCGGGCGAAGAGGGCCTCGATCATCCCGAGGGCCTCGTCGTCCTGCACCAGGCCGACGCCGGCGGCCTTCGCCAGCGCGTCTCGGGTCAGGTCGTCCTGGGTCGGGCCGAGGCCTCCGGAGGAGACGACCAGCTCCGATCGGCCGGCGGCGGCCCGGAAGGCGGCGATGTTGTCCTCCAGATCATCCCCCAGCACGGTGGTGAACCGCACCGGCAGCCCCAGCCCGGCCAGCCGGGAGCAGAGCCACTGGCCGTTGGTGTCCAGCTTCTCGCCACTGGTCAGCTCGCTTCCGACGATCAGGAGCTCGGCTCGCATGGGGGCGCTCGGGCGGTCCGGAGGGGCGTCGGGTCGGGCCCCTGGGGTGCATTCATGAACTTTTCGCAATCGCTCCGACGTGCGGCCGGACCCGGAATTCCGAGGAAATCCGGGCGGTCCGGGTGCGAACCGGTCCCGAAGCCGGCCGTGTCCGCCGTGCAGGAGGTTGCGGAGCGGAGCGTGAGTCGTGTCATAATAGTAGGGCGACCCCCCACGGGTCGACCGCCATCCGTCCGCGTCCGCGTCCGCCCAGCCTCGGGAGCGTCGAGCCCCCCGATCGGGCTCGACCGAGTTCGGCCCTCATGAACCCGGTCCCGCCGCGTCGGGGGAGGCCCACCCGCGATGAGCGTCGCTGTCCTCGATCGCCCGACCCTGGTCCTGAACCGGAACTGGCAGCCGGTCAACGTGGCCTCGGTCTCCAGGGCGCTGGTGATGCTGTGGAACGAGTCGGCCCGGGTCGTCGACCCCGACGATTTCCGACTCTACGACTGGGCCGACTGGGCCCGGCTGAAACCAAGAGACGACGAGCCGTTCATCCAGGCCGTCACGTTTCGCATGCGCGTGCCGGAGGTGGTTTCCCTGACCCACTACGACCGCTACCGCGAGTCGACCGTCACCTTCAGCCGCCGCAACATCTTCAAACGCGACCACTCCACCTGCCAGTACTGCGGCGGCCGGCCCGGCTCCTCGGAGCTAACCATCGACCACGTGCTGCCGAGGTCGCAGGGGGGCGTGTCGTCCTGGGAAAACTGCGTGCTGGCCTGCGTCTCCTGCAACTCGCGCAAGGCCAACCGGACCCCCGAGCAGGCGCACATGAAGCTCCGCAAGAAGCCCGTTCGGCCCGAGTGGAAGCCGATGTACGCCTACTCCACCATGCGGATCGAGAGCTGGTCCCGCTTCATCAGCGAGGCCTACTGGAACGTGGCGCTGGACGAGGGGGAGTAAGGCCCCTCGCCTCCTTCCTGCCCGCACCGCACCGCCCCGCACCGCCCCGCACCGCGCCGCACTCCACCGCCCCCCGGGGGCCCATTGATTGGCCCCCGGGGATCGCCCGAGGCCCGACGGCCGGGGTAGACTGGAGCAATCGGCCGATCGCCGACCGATCGCCCTCCTCCCCGACCCCGGCCCGATCCGACATGAGATACCTCGTCACCGGAGGCGCCGGCTTCATCGGCAGCCACCTCTGCGAGCGCCTGCTCGACGATGGCTCCGAGGTGCTGGCGCTGGACGACCTGAGCACCGGCCGCTTCGCCAACGTCGCCCACCTGGAGGGCCGCCCGGGATTCGAGCTCCGGGTGGCGAGCGTCACCCAGCCGGAGGTGGTCGAGGCCTGCGTGCTTGAATGCGGGGCGGTCTTCCACCTGGCCAGCGCCGTCGGCGTCCGCCTGGTGGTGGACGAGCCGGTGAAGACGATCGAGACGATCGTCAACGGAACCGACGTCGTGCTCCGGTGTTGTGCCCGATATCGTCGGCCGATGCTGCTGACCTCGACGAGCGAGGTCTACGGCAAGAGCGACCGCATCCCCTTCCGGGAGGACGACGATGTCGTCCTCGGCCCCACCACGACCCGGCGCTGGGCGTATGCCGGGGCGAAGATGCTCGACGAGTTTCTCGCGCTGGCCCACTGGCACGAGGCGAGGCTGCCGGTCGTCGTCGCCCGGCTGTTCAACACCGTCGGCCCCCGGCAAACCGGCCGATACGGCATGGTCATCCCCCGGTTCGTCCAGCAGGGGATGGCCGGCGAGCCGATCACCGTCTACGGCGACGGCCGCCAGACGCGCTGCTTCGCCCATGTGCTCGACGTGGTCGACGCCCTGGTCCGGCTGATCCACCACCCGGACGCCCGGGGGCAGGTCTTCAACGTTGGCAACGGCGAGGAAGTCTCGATCCTGCAACTGGCCGAGCGCGTCCGAGACCTGACCGGCGGCCGGAGCGCGATCCGCACCATCCCCTACGACGAGGCCTACACCTCCGGCTTCGAGGACATGGTCCGCCGCGTCCCCAGCCTGGACAAGATCCGACGGCTGATCGGCTACGAGCCGACCCGGGGGCTGGACCAGATCCTCGCCGACGTGTTCGACGAGGCTCGAGGAGCGGGCGGGGGCTCGTGACTCCCCGGCCCGCCCGCCTCCCTCGGGGAGGGAAGGTCGAGGTCAGCCGGCGACGACGAAGTTGATCAGCTTGCCGGGGCGGACGATCACCTTGCGGACTTCCTTGCCCTCGATCGCGGCGGCGATCTTCTCGTCGGCCCGGGCGATGGCCTCGACCTCGGCCTCGGTCGCCTCGGCGGGAACGAGGATTCGGCCCTTGAGCTTGCCGTTGACCTGGACGGGGATCTCGACCTCGGCGTCGACCAGCAGGGCCGGGTCATACGATGGCCAGGGCTCGTAGGCAAGCGTCTCGTCGTGGCCGAGCACCTGCCAGAGTTCCTCGGCCAGGTGGGGGGCCATCGGCGAGAGCAGCAGGGTGAACGCCTCCATCGCGGCCTTCGGGCGGACGTCTCGGCCGGTGAAGACGTTGACGAACTCCATGAGCTTGCTGATGGCGGTGTTGAAACGCATCCCCTCGAGGTCGTCCGTCACCCCGGCGATCGTCCGGGCGACGACCTTGGCGGCGTCGGCGTCGAGGGGAACGTCCTGGACCTGGGGGGAGAGGGTCACCTCGTCGGCCCGGTCGTCGACGATCATCCGCCAGGCCCGGCCGAGGAAGCGGTAGACGCCCTCGACCCCCTTCATGCTCCAGGGCTTGGTGGCCTCGAGCGGGCCCATGAACATCTCGTAGAGGCGGAGGCTGTCGGCCCCGTAGTCGGCGATGACCTCATCGGGGTTGATGACGTTGCCCCGGCTCTTGGACATCTTGTGGGCTCGGGCGTCGACCCGGATCGCCTCGTCCTCGACGAGCACGAAGCCCTCGCCCTTCTTCACCACGCGGTCCTCGGGCAACTTGACCGGAGAGACCGGCCGGGCCTCCCCCCTGCCCTCCCGGGAGACGAATCCCCCCCCTTCCCGCTCCTGGACGATCGCGGCCGAGACCCAGCGGCCCTGCTCATCCTGATAGGCGGTGTACTCGGTCTCGCCGAGGATCATCCCCTGGTTGACGAGCCGCTGGAACGGCTCGGCCGTGGAGACGAGGCCGCGGTCGAACAGCACCTTGTGCCAGAATCGGGAATAGAGCAGGTGGAGCACCGCGTGCTCGGCACCGCCGACATACAGGTCGACGGGCATCCAGTAGCGTTCCTTCTCGGGATCCCAGGGGTGTTCGGAGTTCTTCGGGTCGATGTAGCGGAGGTAGTACCAGCACGAGCCGGCCCACTGGGGCATCGTGTTGGTTTCTCGGACGTAGGCGTCGGAGTAGTTCACCCAGTCGGCCGCCTTGGCGAGGGGGGGCTCGGGCTTCCCCGACGAGGAGGGCTTGAAGTCGTCCATCTCGGGGAGGCGGACGGGGAGCTCCGAGACGTCGACGGCCCGGGGCCTCTCCTCCCGGTCGAGGAGGATCGGGAACGGCTCTCCCCAGTAGCGCTGGCGGCTGAAGAGCCAGTCGCGGAGCTTGTAGTTGACGGTCTTGCGGCCGAGGCGGTTGGCGGCGAGCCACTTGATCATGGCGGCCTTGGCGTCGGGCGTGCTCTTGCCGTCGAGGACGAGCTCCGGGTTCCGGGAATTGTAGGCGATGCCCTCCTCGCAGAACGCCTCGGGGAAGGAGCCGGGGTCGCGGTCGTAGGAGGCCCGGGGGTCGGCGGTCCCCTCGGGGGCATGGGCGGCGAGCCAGGAGTCGGTCGGGGAGACGACGGGGCGGATCGGCAGGCCGAAGGTCTTGGCGAACTCGAAGTCGCGTTCGTCGTGGGCGGGCACGGCCATGATGGCGCCGGTGCCGTAGCCCATCAGGACGTAGTCGGCGATCCAGACGGGTACGGGCTCGCCGTTGGCGGGGTTGACGGCGAAGCCGCCGGTCCAGACGCCGGTCTTGGTCTTGGCGAGGTCGGTGCGGTCGAGGTCGCTCTTGCCCGCGGCCTGGCGGCGGTACTCGTCGACGGCGGCCCGCTGCTCGGGGGTGGTGATGCGGTCGACGAGCGGGTGCTCGGGGGCGAGCACCATATAGGTGGCCCCGAAAAGGGTGTCGGGCCGGGTGGTGTAGACCCGGATCACGTCCCCCGGGATCTCCTCGGGCCAGGGGGACGCCTGGCGGGCCTGTCGCCAGTTGTCGAAGTCGTGTTCGATCTTGATCTTGAAGTCGACCTCGGCCCCTTCCGAGCGGCCGACCCAGTTGCGCTGCATGTCCTTGATGGCGCGGGGCCAGTCGACCAGCTCCAGGTCTTCGATCAGGCGGTCGCCGTAGGCGGTGATCCGCAGCATCCACTGCTTCAGCGGCATGCGGACAACCGGGTGGTTGCCGCGTTCCGACTTGCCGTCGATGACCTCCTCATTCGCGAGCACCGTCCCCAGGGCCGGGCACCAGTTGACGGGGACCTCGGCCCGGTAGGCGAGGCGCTTCGAGTCGCGGTAGGCGTCCGGGTCGGCGCAGCCCTCGGGGATGGGCAGCTCGGCGATGGGGCGGCCCTTGCCGGTGCGAGGGCGCCCCTCGGCGTCGGTCCACTTGAAGGAGGGGTCGTACCAGGTGTCGAAGAGCTGGAGGAAGATCCACTGGGTCCACTTGTAGTAGTCGGGGTCGGTGGTATCGATCTCCCGGGACCAGTCGTAGGAGAAGCCGAGGGCCTTGATCTGCCTCCGGAACGTATCGATGTTCTTCTGGGTGGTGATTCGGGGGTGGGTGCCGGTCTGAATGGCGTACTGCTCGGCGGGCAGGCCGAAGGCGTCCCAGCCCATCGGGTGCAGGACGTTGTAGCCGCGCATCCGCTTGTAGCGGCAGAGGATGTCGGTGGCGGTGTACCCCTCCGGGTGGCCGACGTGCAGGCCGGCCCCGGAAGGGTAGGGGAACATGTCGAGGATGTAGAGCTTGGGCTTGTCCGGGACGAGGTCGGCGACGCGGAAGGTCTGGCGAGACTCCCAGTACTGCTGCCACTTCGTCTCGATGCGCTGGGGGTGGTAGGCCGGCATCGACCTGCGGTCTCCTCGTCGGTCGGCGGACGTCTTCGGCCGGGGTCGCGTCGCTCGGGTTGCGCCGGTCGGCCCGATCCTCGGGGGGGGGGGGGGGGCGGAGAGAAAAGCCGGATCTCTAAGGATACTCCCGATGCGGCTCCGACGCCAGCGAAGCCGGGCGCGACTGCGCGCACGAAGACGACTGCGCGGGCCGCAATGATAATGCGACCCTAGCCCTTGCAAGGGTTACAGGGGATCCCGGCAAATCTTTCCCGGGACTTGAGCCATTTTTCGGGAATCCGGCGCGGATCGGCCGTCCCGTCGTCCCATCGGCGTGTAGACTTGAGACGAATCCGAGGAGGACGGCCCCGGACGGCCATCGACCTCGGCACCGCCCTTGCTCCTGACGACATCGCACCTCGCATCGCGGTCCGAATCGAGCCCAGAGTGGAGACGACTCATGGATGCCCGTTGGAACACCCTCCGAGCCCGCCGGCTGGCCAAGATGATGGTCGTCGGGCTGCTGATCGCCTCGGCCGCGGTGGCCGGCTGCAAGCACCGCCGGTCGGCTCTCCGACCGGTGTTCGTCGACCCCGAGCCGGTCCTGGTCGATCCGTCCCCCTCGTCGGCGACGGTGATCCCGACCGACCCGTCCGGCTCTGATTACGGGGTTTCGTCCTCGCCGTCGGCCGTCCCCTCGCCCGGCTACGAGGACACCTACGGCCCCTACGTCTCGCCCCCCGCCGGCCCAGCCGCCGAGCCGGAGCTGGAGCTGAAGCCGCTGGACGAGCCCCAGCCGCTCCCCCCCCTCGGCAACGGCGCCGGCTCCGGCGAGACGAAACCGTCCAACGTCGATCAGCCCCCGCTGATCAACTCCCCGTTGAACACCCCGATGAGCCGGAGAGAGTCCGGCCGAACCGCGACGCTTACCGCCTCTCGATCCGAGCTGCGGGCCCGAGTGCAGGCGATGGCCGACGATCCCCTCGACCTGGTGCAGCCTCCCAAGGCCGATCGGCCCTGGCGGTTCATCGTCCTGCACCACAGCGCCACGCCGACCGGAGGCTACGCCGCCATCGACCGCCAGCACCGCGAGCGGGCCGGCCTGGACGGCTGCAGCTACCACTTCGTGATCGGCAACGGCAGCGAGACCCCCGACGGCACGATCGAGGTCACCCGACGCTGGTCCGACCAGCGTCCCGGCGCCCACTGCCGGGAACCGAAGCAGTCCGGCGTGAACGAGTACGGCATCGGCATCTGCCTGGTCGGCGACCTCGACGCCACCGGCCCCACCCCGAAGCAGGTCGAAGCCGCCCGCGTCCTGGTCGCCTACCTCCAGGACCGCTACCTCATCCCCGCCGACCGCGTTGGCACTCACTCCGACTTCTCCGCCTCCCCCACCGTCTGCCCCGGCGACCACTTCCCCGCCGAGCAGATCCTCGGAAGGCCTGCCCTCGCCTCGACCCGATGAGCCTCGAGCCAATCGCGACGGCGCCCGATCGCTCCTCGATGATGGCGAATGACGGATGATCTTGCTCCGATGAACCAGGGATGACGCTCCCCGGGAGCCAGGACGGCCCCCCTCGCCATCCAGCCCTCGCCGACCTCCCCCTCCGCCCCGATCAACTCCCTCCCCCAATCCGACCGCCCACCGCCCACCGCCCTCCCCTCCGCCAACTCCCCCCGGCTCCCACCGCCGCCTCCTCACAAGGCCGCTCCTCCTCGGCCATCGGCCATCAGCCAGCTTGGCCATCCTCCGGCCCGACCGACCAAACGACCTTGACGCCCCTCCGCCTCCGGGGCTAGGGTGAGGCTCGGAGCGGTCGGCGATCTCCCCGAAGGTCGATCCGATCCGATCCGATCCCCGCCCGGGGGCCGGCCGCCCCGTCCGCCAGGGAAGGCGAGGTGCGAAGATGGCTGCCGACGCAGTCCGATCGGATCGGTCCTCCCCGTTCGACCGAGGCGGCTCGGTCGTCGCCGTGATTCCGGCTCGGTTCGCGTCGAGCCGGTTGCCGGGCAAGCCGCTGCTGGCCGAGACGGGCCGGCCGCTGATCCAGCATGTCGTCGAGGCGGCCCGGCGGTCGAGCAGGATCGACCGCGTGATCGTCGCCACCGACGACGTCCGCATCCTCGACACCGTCCAGCGGTTCGGGGGAGAGGCCGTACTCACCCGGGACGACCACCCCAGCGGCACCGACCGCGTGGCCGAGGTCGCCGCCATGCTTCCCTCGGCTCGGATCGTCGTGAACCTGCAAGGGGACGAGCCGGAGATCGAGCCCGAGGCGCTCGATCGCGTCGTCGAGCTGCTCGACGACGACCCCGGGGCCCCGATGGCCACGCTCTGCACGCCCATCCGGGACCGAGTGACGTACCTCGACCCCTCGTGCGTCAAGGTCGTGCTCGCCTCGGGGGGCCGAGCCCTCTACTTCTCCCGACGGCCGATCCCCTGCCACCGAGACGGCGAGCCCGACCCGGCGGTCGCGCCGCTGGCCCTGCTGCACCTGGGCCTGTATGCCTACCGCCGCGAGTTCCTGATGCGGTTGGCCACCCTGCCCCCCTCGCCGCTGGAGCGGGCCGAGCGGCTGGAGCAGCTTCGAGTGCTGGAGCTGGGCGAGCCGATCGCCGTCGGCGTCGTGCCGACCGCCGCGGCGGGCATCGACACGCCGGAGGACTACCGCCGCTTCCTCGATCGATGGCGGGCGCGCGGCGGCCGCGCCGCCTGACCCGATCCCCCCGCTCCGGTCCTGGTTGGATGAACCGTTCCCCGGATCTCGACGAGGACGTCGCACCCCCCCGGGCTTGCCTGGTGCTCCACGGGCTCGGCGGCGGACCCTACGAGGCCCGCCCGCTGATCGACGCCCTGCGGCAGGCCGGACTGACGGTCGAGGCGCCGGTCTACCCCGGCCACACCGGGCCAGGGCCGCACATGCCCCGATCGACCTGGCCGGAATGGTTCGAGGTCGCCCGGGACGCCTTCGACCGCCTGTCGGCCCGGCACGGGACGGTCGCCGTGGCCGGTTTCTCCACGGGGGGAACGCTCGCGTTGCACCTGGCGGCCGGGCGTCCCGTGGCCCGGCTGGCCCTGCTGGCGCCGTTCCTGGCCGTGAAGCACTACTGGTTCCTCGGGCCGAGGCTCGAGGTCTACCTGGAGACGGTCGGCCGCCTCCTGGAGCGGATCCCGCGCCGGGCTCCCACAATCGCCGATCGGGCCGTCCGGGCCGAGATCCGCCGGGAGCTCCCCTTCCGCTCCTTCAACCTGCACGCCGCGCGCAGCGCGGTCGAGCTGACCCGACTGGTCCGGGCCGAGGTGCCCCGCATCTCGACCCCGACCCTGGTCATCCAGTCCTCCCGGGATTCGGTCGTCGACCCCGCCGGCGCGCGTTGGCTCGAGGGGCACCTCGGCACCCCGGCCGCCGACCGCCTCCTCCTCTGGCTGGAGCGGTCCGATCACCTGCTGGCGCTGGACGTCGAGCGCGAGGCCGTCCTTGCCGCCGTGCTGGACTTCTTCGGCGTCGGGCGGGCGGCTCCCGGGGCCTGAGGACGCTCCCGACCCTCGGATCCGCGCTCCCCCCGTCGCGAAGCCGATTAGCCGAGGTAGCCCAGGTCGATCAGCCGCTGCTCGACGATCGCCTCGTCCTCGGGGTCGAAGTCGAAGCCGTGCGGCGGCCGGATGGCGCCGGCACGGTCGCCGGCATCGGAGCGGACCGATTTCGATCCGAGGCCGGGGAAAGGAACGCCCCGGATGTGATCGGGGATCGGCTCACCCAGCAGGGAGAGGACCGAGGGCGTCACGTCGCGCAAGGAGGCGTCGAGCGAGCGGTCGGGCCCGAATCCCGGGGCGGAGAGGGAGACGATCCCCTCGGGGCGGTGGGTGCCGGGCAGGGAGGGGTCGGCGGCAACCCAGGAGTGATCGGAGGTCAACTTGGTGCGGACCCAGTAGAAGCGGTCGGGCAGGGCGATCAGGTCGGGATAGCCGAATTCGCTCGGGTCGAGGCCGTAGTCGGCCCCCAGGTCGATGACCTTGGGAAAGAGCGGCTCGCCGGTCTCGGGGTGCTTCGCCGAGGCGAGAATCTCCCGAGTTTGCCGCCGGACCTCATCAACCTGCCTCGGGGTCGACGGCAAGGGCCCGCCCGGGGCGCCGTCCCGGGGGATGTAGACCATCGCGCCGCAGTCCTGGTGCGGGGCGAAGGCAACGGTGCGGGACCAGTCGAACGGGAAGCTCGCGGCGACCGAGGCGTGGAACGAGGCCCCCCGGGCCTTCGGGTCGCGCCGCTTGTCCCCCCAGAGGCGGAGGCGGTCGAGGGCCTGCGTCGCCCGCCGTCGCAGGCGGCCGGCGACGCCGGGAAGGCGGATGATGCCGTGATCGAGCAGGATCCGGTTGACGTGGATCCTCCCCCGGCAGGGGCCGAAGCCGTGGTCGCTGACGCAGAGGACGGCCGCTCCCCGGCGATCGGCCAGCTCGCAGAGCAGCCCAATCGCCTGGTCGAGCCCGCGCACGACGCTGGTGGCGGCCTCGTTCCAGGAATCGTGCTCGATCCCCGTCTCATCCACGTTCAGGTACCGCCAGGCGCGGTGCTGGAACGGGTCGAGGTTCTGGAACTGGACCAGCAGGGCCGACCAGTCGGGCACCATCCGGTCGGCCAGCAGCGCCCCCTCGGCCCGGCCGAGGAAGCCGGAGACGGTGGCCTCGGCGTTGGCTTTCAGCTCGTCGAGCGACTCGGGGACGCGCTTCCACTGGTAGTTCAACGAGTATCGGGGCGCCTCGCGACGCAGAGCCTCGGCGAAACCGGCCGGCACTCCCGAGAGGGCCGCCTCCAGATGCGGCGCGTCCATGCCGGAAACGACGACGCCCCTGACCTTCGGCGCCGGGTACGTCCCCGGCAGGTTCAGGCTGATGACCGACCGGCCGGCGCGGTCGAGCAACTGCCACAGGGTCGGCACCCGGAAGCGTCCGGAGTGGTTGACGCGCATCAGGCCGGCGGCCGGGTCATAGTAGCGGTGGTCGAAGATGCCATGGTCGGCCGGGTCGCAGCCGGTCTGCATCGTCGCCCAGGCGGCGGCGGTCATGGGGGGCTCGGTGGACCGGAGCGTCCCCCGGGCCGACCGGGAGATCAGGGCGTCGAGGTTCGGCATCGCCCCCCGGTCGCGCATCGGGTCGAGCACCGACCAGGTGGCGCCGTCGAGGCCGAGGATCAGGACACGGTCGGCGATGGCGGTCATGGCGATTCGATCCTCCTGGACCGGGCCGGCCCCCCATCGGGCCGGGCCGGCGATCGGCCCCGTCGTCCGTCCGTGCTCCCGGCTGCCGGCTCCCGGGGCTCGGATCGGAGACCAGCCTTCCCTGCGATGGAGCGTCCAGCCCGCCTCGCTTCGGAGAGGCCCGACTCGGGGGTCAGGCCGCCGGGCTCCCCGATCCTCCGCTCAGCCGGCGCGGGCGACGGCGTGCGCCTCGGCCGCGGTGCCGTCAATCGAGAAGCGGACGGCGTGCTCGTCCCGGATCTGGGCGCGCTCGGCTTTGGAGCGGTAGAGCATCGCGAGGCGGCGGCGGGCCTTCTCCAGCGGAGGGATGGCCGCCTCCCGGGCGTTGAGCCAGCAGCGGTAGGCGTCCGCCAGCCGCTCGGCACGCTCGACGGCGTCGGCCGGGGCCGGGTGCTTGATGCCGACCGACATCACCGTGTGCGGCGTCTTCACCGGCCCTTGCTGGCCGACGACCCGCAGGGCGTAGCACTCCAGCATCCGGCCCAGGCATGACGGGGTCATCCGCCAGTAATCATCCGGATAGCCGTGAATGCGGAAGTGGAAGGGGGAGGTCAGGATGAACAGCCCGCCGGGCTTGAGCACACGGTAGACCTCGTCGAAGGCGCGACGGACCTCGAAAACGTGCTCGAACGTCTCCAGGCAGATGACCGTGCCGGCCGACTCGTCGGCCAGGGTCATGGCGCTGACGTCCTCGACCCGGTCGACGCCGGGGCCCGACCGCATGTCGCAGCCGATGTAGGGCGTGCCCGGGAACAGCGAGCGGAGATCGGCGAAGCCCTCCTGCCCCTCGACCTGGTAGGCGCCAAATTCGACGATCGGCCCAGGGCAGTCGAAGGCCTCGGAAACGAGTCGGCAGAACGCCTTGTTGTGGTCTCGCATCGCTTCGCGTCTCCCTCCGTGGGCCGTCGGGCGGCCGATCCGGCGCCGCCCGGGATCCCCGCCTCCCGCGGGGAGATCGGGCGGCGACGATAGCCGAGGCTCCCGGAGCGGTCAATCGGAATGCGCCGCCCGGGGGGCCGAAGGGCCGGCCTCCCGGCGTCGGGCCGCGAACAGGCCCTTCCTTCCCGGCCCCAGATGAGGATAGAATGAATGGTGCCGTCTCGGCCTCGGCCCTCCGGGATCGATCGTCCCGGTCCCGGAAGCCTGTCGCGATCGGCCCCACCCTCCCCGCCTACCGTCCCCGATCGTGACCCGATCCGAGCAGCGAGGCCCGGAGTGTCCCGACCGCCGTCGAGCGTCAGCCGCCGCGACCTGTTCCGGTTCCGCCCGAGCCGCGGCGCCGAGGGGTCCGATCCGGCCGAGCCGCCGCCGGCGCTGGATCGCGTCAACGGCGGCGACCTGATCCTCGCCCGTCGGCCCGCGATGGGCTCCTACTTCGACGTCCGCATCCCCGCCCGCACCCCCGGCGCCGCGGCCCTCGCCCAGTCGGCGCTGGACCTGATCGACGCCATCGAACACCGGCTGACGATCTATCGGGACGATTCCGAGGTCAGCCTCGTCAACGCCTCCGCCCACGAACGGCCCGTGCCCGTCTCGGCCGAGCTGTTCGAGCTGATCGCGCTGGGCGTCCGGCTCGGCGAGCAGACCGAGGGGGCCTACGACGTCGCCTCGGGGGCGCTGAGCCTCGCCTGGGGGTTCATCCGGGGCCCGAAGCGGGTGCCGACGCCCGAGGAGCTGGCCGACGCCCGATCGCGATCGGGCCGGCACCGCCTCCGGCTCGATCCCGAGGCCCGCACCGTGGCGTTCGACCGCCCCGGGGTCGTCCTGAACTTCGGCGCCATCGGCAAGGGCTACGCGATCGACCGCGTTGCCGAGCTGATCAAGGGGTACTGGTTCCCGACCGGAGCCCTGGTCCACGGCGGGCAGTCGAGCCTGTACGCTATTGGCTCCCCCCCCGACCACTTCGGCGGGCGCTGGCAGATCCGGGTGGCCAACCCGTTCGACCCGGGCCGTCCCGTCGGCACCTTGCACCTGAGGAACCGGGGGCTGGCGACCTCCGGCAGCTCGATTCAGCGGTTCGAGGCCGGCGGCCGGGTCTACAGCCACCTGATCGACCCCCGCACCGGCCGGCCGATCGGCGAGGACTCCCCGGCGAGCGTGACGGTCCTCGCCCCGACCGCCGCCGAGGCCGACGCCCTGTCCACCGCCTTCTCCGTGCTCGGCCCCGAAGGGGCCGCCCCGATCCTCCGCGAGCGGTCGGACGTGGGCGCCCTGTTCGTCCTGCCGTCGGGGGACGGCGACCGGCCGGCGCTGGCGACGTTCAACCTCACCGACCGCGATTTCGCGGCCGACGCCCTCGATGGCGCGGCCGACTCCCCGTAAACTGTCGAAATCCCCCGGGCCCCGCCCGGCCCGGCCTCCCCGGTGCCCCCGAGCCGGTGCCGCCCCCCGATCGGACCAGCGAGTCAGGAAGGTCGACCATCATGGCCCCGCGAGCGTACTACCCCGGCTTCCTCGGCGCCCTGTTCCTCGTGCTGCTTCGGCTGTCGATCGGCTGGCACCTGTGGCACTGTCTCATCCGCCATCCTGTTGGGTTGACAGTTGTTGCGTCAATGCGGCGGGGTCGGCCTGCAGCAGCTCCCAGAAGTCGGCGGTCGGCAGCACCAGGCCCAGGACCTGGTAGGGGCAGCGG